>JBKBMG010000036.1:0-15180 GCA_046295975.1 Rhodocyclaceae bacterium | reverse complement strand
CACGAGTATCCCACCGCCCCATCCGGCCCCGCGCCTGCCCACCGCCATTCGAGAGCACCCCGCCCGCCCATGGACATTACCGAACTCCTCGCGTTTTCCGTCAAGAACAAGGCTTCCGACCTTCACCTGTCCGCCGGCCTGCCACCGATGATCCGGGTCAACGGCGACGTGCGCCGAATCAACCTGCCGCCGATGGAGCACAAGGACGTGCACGCCATGGTGTACGACATCATGAACGACGGTCAGCGCAAGGCGTACGAGGAGGTGCTGGAGTGCGACTTTTCGTTCGCCATTCCCAACCTCGCGCGCTTCCGCGTGAACGCGTTCAATCAGCAGCGCGGCGCCTCCGCGGTATTCCGTACCATTCCGTCCAAGGTGCTCACGCTTGAAGATCTCAACGCCCCCAAGATCTTCAAGGAAATCTCGGAACAGCCGCGCGGCATCGTACTCGTGACCGGTCCGACGGGCTCGGGCAAGTCGACCACGCTGGCCGCGATGATCGACTACATCAACGAAAACCAGTACGCGCACATCCTGACCATCGAAGATCCGATCGAATTCGTGCACGAATCCAAGCGCTGCCTGATCAACCAGCGCGAGGTGCACCGCGACACCCTGTCCTTCAACAACGCCCTGCGCTCGGCCCTGCGCGAGGATCCGGACGTGATCCTGGTGGGCGAGATGCGCGACCTCGAGACCATCCGCCTCGCGCTGACCGGCGCCGAAACCGGTCACCTGGTGTTCGGCACGCTGCACACCTCGTCGGCCGCCAAGACCATCGACCGCATCATCGACGTGTTCCCGGCCGAGGAAAAGGACATGGTGCGTGCCATGCTTTCCGAATCGCTGCGGGCAGTCATCGCCCAGACCCTGCTGAAGACCAAGGATGGCACCGGCCGGGTGGCAGCCCACGAGATCATGATCGGCACCCCCGCCATTCGCAACCTGATCCGCGAGAACAAGATCGCGCAGATGTACTCCGCCATCCAGACCGGCCAGTCCGTGGGCATGCAGACGCTGGACCAGTGCCTGGCCGACCTCGTCCGCCGCAACGTGGTCTCCGCTGCAGAGGCGCGGGTCAAGGCTCAGAACAAGGACAACTTCATCGTCTGAGCGCACTCCGCATAACGCCGCAAGCCAGTTCCGGCGGCGGACCACGAAACCATTGCACTGCGGCCCGGTCGGCGGATAATGGCTCATCGCCCCCCGACCGGTCGAGCGCGCATCTCCGCCGACACGGCGGAAGACCTGGAGACCCTCACATGGAACGCGATCAGGCACTCAAATTCATGCACGATCTACTGCGCCTGATGGTGCAGAAGAACGGCTCGGACCTCTTCATTTCGTCCGGCTTCCCGCCGGCCATCAAGGTGGATGGGCGCATTGTCCCGCAGTCCAACCAGGTGCTCACCCCGGCGCACACTTCCGACCTCGCGCGCTCCATCATGAACGACCGACAGGCCGCGGAGTTCGAGGCGACCAAGGAATGCAACTTCGCGATCTCGCCGGCCGGCATCGGCCGTTTCCGGGCCAATGCCTACATCCAGCAAGGGCGCGTCGGCCTGGTGCTGCGTACCATTCCCCAGCGCATCCCCAACTTCGATGAACTCGGCCTGCCACCCGTGCTGCGCGACATCGCGATGACCAAGCGCGGCCTGGTGATCTTCGTGGGCGGCACCGGCACCGGCAAGACGACTTCGCTGGCGGCGATGGTGGATTTCCGCAACGAACACTCGTACGGTCACATCATCACCGTCGAGGATCCGATCGAGTTCGTGCATACCCACAAGAACTGCATCGTTTCCCAGCGCGAGATCGGCATCGACACCGACGGCTGGGAGATCGCGCTGAAGAACACCCTTCGCCAGGCGCCGGACGTCATCCTGATGGGCGAGATCCGCGACCGCGAAACCATGGACTATGCGATCGCCTTCGCGGAAACCGGTCACTTGTGCCTGGCAACCCTGCACGCCAACAGCTCCAACCAGGCACTGGACCGGGTCATCAACTTCTTCCCGGAAGAGCGCCGCCAGCAGTTGCTGATGGACTTGTCGCTGAACCTGCGCGCGCTGATCTCGCAACGCCTGCTTCCAATGAAGGACCGCAAGGGCCGGGTGCCGGCAATCGAGGTCATGCTCAACTCACCCCTGATTTCCGACCTGATCTTCAAGGGCGACGTGCCCGAGATCAAGGAAGTGATGAAGCGCTCGCGCGAACTGGGCATGCAGACCTTCGACCAGAGTCTGTTCCAGCTCTACGAAGAGGGGCTGATCACCTACGAGGACGCATTGCGCAACGCCGATTCGGTGAACGACCTGCGCCTCCAGATCAAGCTGTACAGCAAGCACGGCGAAAAGGACTTCGCCGCCGGCACGCAGAACCTCGACATCGTCTGAGTGCCGGATGGAGGGCTGACCCGTCAGCCCTTCTCACCTTCTGTCGTTCCATTCCCGACGCCGTCCGCGCCGGCCTTGCTCGCTCCAACGACTCGGGGCCGCCCTCACTCCCCGGCATCGGGGGCGTTCGCCTCACCCGTACGCGGCGTGCGCATGCTGCCCGCGACCATCCGGTACTCCAGCAAGCGGCATTCCAGCGCACCATTGAACAGAGGCGTGCGCCGGCTGGCCTTGAGCCGCACACCTTTGGGCAGGGCCGGATCGGCCGTAAGGAAATAGCAGCGCCAGCCGGCCCAGCGCTGCTTGAGGGTGTCGCCGATGCGTGGATACAACTCCGCCAGCGCCTGCTCCTCGCCAATACGCACACCATAGGGCGGATTGGTGACCAACACGCCCGCCTCGGCCGGCGGCTCCAGTGACAGGAAGTCGGCACGCTTCAAATGCACACAGTCCGCCAGGCCGGCCGCCTCGATGTTCACCTGCGCGCGCCGCACCTGATCGCCGACGATGTCCGACCCATGGATCGCCAGCGGCCGCGCCGTCTTGCGCCTGGCCTCGGCCTGCTTTCTGAGGTCCGCCCACAACTTGGCATCGTGGATGCGCAGGCGTTCGAAACCGAAGTGCCGCCCCAGGCCGGGCGCGACATCCAGGGCAATGTGCGCGGCTTCGATGAGAAAGGTGCCGCTGCCGCACATCGGGTCCACCAAGGGCTCGTCCGGCTGCCATTGCGCCAGCCGCAGAATGCCCGCGGCAAGGTTCTCCTTCAGCGGCGCTTCGACCGCGGCGCGCTTGAACCCGCGCTTGTAGAGCGGTTCGCCCGAGGTGTCGAGATACAGCGCGACGCTGTCGCGGGTCAGAAAAGCATGGATGCGCACCACTGGGTTGGTGGTATCGACATTGGGACGCCGCCCGGACACCGTGCGGAAGTGGTCGCACACCGCATCCTTGATCCGCAGCGTCACGAATTCCAGGCTGCGCAACGGTGACTGGCGAGCCGTCACATTCACGCGAATGGTGTCGTCGGCAGTGAACCACTTCGCCCAGGTCGGCGCGTAGGTAAGGCGATACACATCTTCTTCGCTGCGGTAGCGCCCCTGCGCGACCCGCCACATTACCCGGGTGGCAATGCGGCTTTCGAGGTTGGCACGGTAGCAGACACGCCAGTCGCCGGTAAAACTCACGCCGCCATGGGTGGCCAGCACGTCGCGGGCGCCCAGGGTGGAGAGTTCCTCGACAAGCATGGGCTCGAGCCCACGGGGACAGGGGGAAAAGAAGTATTCGGACATGTGGGACAAGACAACCGGTGGATGTCGCGCTCGGCGACGGTCAGAAAGGTTTGAGCACCACGAGGAAAGTCACCACCACCAACAACAGCACCGGAATCTCGTTGAACACGCGAAACCAGACGTGGCTGCGGGTGTTTCGCCCGGCGGCGAAATCGCGCATGAGTTTGCCGCAGTACAGATGGTAGGCGATCAGGAACAGCACCAGCGTGGTCTTGGCATGCAGCCAGCCACCGCCGAAGCCGTAGCCGAACCAAAGCCACATGCCCAGCGCCACCGCGATGATGCCCAGCGGCGTCATGAACCGGTAGAGCTTGTACTCCATCAGGGCAAGGCGTTCGCGTGTCGCGGCATCCTCGGCCATCGCGTGGTTCACAAACAGCCTCGGCAGGTAGAACAGACCGGCAAACCAGCTGACGACGAAAACGATGTGCAGGGCTTTGATCACGAGCATGGACATGGGCAACTGGACTCCTCGACAGGTATGAATGATGATGCGACGATCGCAAGTGCGCTGGAACGGGCATCGGCACGGAGCAACCGGCTGGCCGTCACCCGGACGGCGCGGGTCCCTCAGTCGCCCATGGCCGCACTGCGCTCCGCCAGGGCCGCACGATAACCCTCTCGCACCGTCGGATAGCGCAAGCGCACACGAAGTTCGCGTTTGAGCCGGGCATTGTCCAGGCGACGCGACTCGGCCATGAACGACCATGCCATCGGTGACACCCGCGCCTGCGCCTCGGCACGGCTCACGCGCGGAGGACGGGGAAGCCCGAGCGCATCGGCGGCGAACTCGAAATAGTCGCCCATTGCCATCCGGGTATCATCCACCGCATTGTAGACGCGTCCTGGCCGCGCCCTGAACAGTGCCAGACAGGCGATGCGTGCCAGATCCTCGGCATGGATGTGATTGGTATGCACGTCCTCGTCGGCCCGCAGTATCGGATCGCCCCGCTGCAGGCGTGCCACGGGCAACCGGTCCGCAGCGTAGATGCCAGGCGCACGCAGCACCGCCACACGCACCGCCCGCCGCGTCAGCGCACGCACGCGGTGCTCGGCGTCGATGCGGCGCAAGGCGCGCGCGCTTTGCGGGCGGGGCGCCGACACCTCATCCACGCAGCCCCCTTCCCGATCGCCGTAAACCCCCGTGGTACTTATGTATACGAGGCGCTGTGGTAGACTCGCCCGACGGGCCAGCGCCGCCAACAAGCGACGTGTACGGGTGTCACTGCGACCGCCGTCGCCGGCCGGCGGCGGCGCAAAATGCAGCACCCCGTCCGCAATGGCAGCCAGCCTGCGCAGGCTGGCCGGATCGTCGAGATCGCCGACCAGAGGGCGGGCGCCGAGTGCGCGCAGTTCCGCCACCGCTTCTGGCCGACGGGTCAGCGCGTACACCCGGAAGCGGCGCGCCAGCCAGGGGATCGCGCGCCGGGCGACGTCGCCGCTACCGACAATCAGTATTCTTTTCATTCGCGGATTATCTCACGACCGATGCCGTTCCAGATTTCGATCGCCCCGGGCGAACAGACCTTCCCCGCCACCGAGGACCAGACCATTCTCGAAGCAGCGCTCGCCGCCGGCCTGCTGCTGCCATATGGTTGCCGCGACGGCGCCTGTGGCGCCTGTAAGGGCGAAGTGCTGGCCGGCGAAATCCGGCATGCACCACTGGCGGCTTCGGCCCTGTCGGAAGCCGATCGCACTGCCGGCATGACTTTGTTTTGCCAGGCGCACCCCTGCTCCGATCTCACGATCAAACCGCGCAGCGTTGGCTCGCTGAGCGATATCCCGATCAAGAAACTGCCATGCCGGATACAGTCGCTGCAGCGTGCCGCACCGGACGTGATGGTGATCACGCTCAAGCTGCCCGCCAGCGAGCGCTTCCGCTTCCGTGCCGGCCAGTACATCGACTTCCTCCTGCCCGACGGGCGGCGGCGCAGCTTCTCCATCGCCACCCCCCCGGAGCAGGCCGAGTATCTCGAAGTGCACGTACGCCTGGTTGAAGGCGGGCACTTCACCACACATGTGTTCGAGCGCATGAAAGAACGCGACATCCTGCGTTTCGAGGGACCGCTGGGCAGTTTCTTCCTGCGCGAGGATTCCGCCAAGCCCATCGTCCTGCTGGCGGGCGGCACCGGTTTCGCCCCCATCAAAGGGATTGTCGAACATGCCGTCGCCTCGGGCATCAACCGGCCGATGCGGCTCTACTGGGGATCGCGCGACCGTGCCGGCCTGTACATGGACGAGCTTGCGCGCCACTGGATGGATACCCTGCCCGGGTTCGAGTACGTGCCGGTCATTTCCGACGCGCCCGGCGAGGACTGGGGCGGCCGACGCGGGTTGGTGCACCGCGCCGTGATCGAGGATCTGCCCGACCTTTCCGGCCACGAGGTCTATGCCTGCGGCGCCCCGGCGATGATCGACGCCGCCCGTCGTGATTTCGCCGCAGAGGCGGGTCTGCCCGAGGACGCCTTCTTCGCCGACGCCTTCACCTTCTCTTCCGACAGCACGAACTGAGTCCATGAGCCAGACGACCCTCCTGACCCGCGAACCGGTGGTAAACAAGAAGCGCGCCATCACCGCCAACCGCCTGATCGCCCACGGCCCCAACATTGCCGAAGTCGTCGACACGCTCAACGGCCTGGCCGACATCTGGCCTACCCACCATACCGTATTCGTGTCGCTAGCCCGCCTCGTGCCGACCCCCGAACTGATGACCTGGAATCCACCCCAGAACACCATGGTGGAGATTCCCAGTCAGGCACTTGCCCACCCCCAGACGCAGGATCTGATACCCCAGCTGGGTGCGGCCGGAATCAACACCTGCCTGAGCTGGTTCGTGCCCGGCGCGGCCCTGCCGACCAACGTCGACTGGCGCTTCGTGCTGGTGGATGCACGCAAGACAGCCACACCAGGCGGCGCGCCAGGCATCCCGCTGGCGTGGGGACTGGCGAACGTGGACGCCTTCCAGAATGCGATCAAGGCCGGCTTCGACGGCGCGTCCGGCTGGTTCTTCCTGCACGGCAATGCCGCCCCCAAGGAGCTCACGGCCGGCCATGCGCAAATCGTCCGGCTGCTCAACCTGGTGCGCAACAATGCCGACATCAAGGACATCGAGGCCTTGCTCAAGCAGGATGTGGCGATCTCCTACAAACTTCTGCGATTCATCAATTCCGCTGGCTTTGGGCTGATGTGTGAGATCCAGTCCTTCCGCCATGCAGTCAGCATTCTCGGCTACGACGCCCTCAACAAGTGGCTGTCGCTGCTGCTCGTCACTGCCAGCCGCGACCCCGGGGCACCGGCGATGATGCAGACTTCGATCGCACGCGGCCGTTTCATGGAGGAGATCGGCAAGGGCTTCTTCGAGAAATCCGAACACGACAACCTCTTCATCACCGGCGCCTTCTCATTGTTGCCGCTGCTGCTGGGCACTTCGATGCAGAGCGTGCTCGACGAGATGCATCTGCCCGAGGGCGTGACCGACGCATTGCTGTTCGACGAGGGCCCGTACGCGCCCTTCCTCAAGCTCGCCCAGGCCTGCGAGAATTTCGACGTCGCGCCGCTGCGCGCCCAGGCGACCGAACTCCAGCTCGAGGCCGACACCATCAACCGCGCTCAGATCCTGGCGCTCGGCTTCGCCGACAGCCTGCAGGCCTGACGGCCCCTCTGCGGCAGGAACGGGCGCCGGACGATCGGCCCCGTCCTGCAAACTGCGCCTGGAGCGAGCAATCGGTCACACGCGCATTTCCACGCCCCCCCTAGAATCGGAGCCTGTCCGCCCGGATCAGCCGCCTCCGTCACGCATGGACCGACTCCCGCCCGATTGCCGCAACCTCCCCCGCCTGCCCATTTCGCCGGACAGTGTGGAGGCATTGCTGCGCGCGCTCGGAAGCCCGTCGCCATGGCCTGCATTCGCCGCGCAAGTGCTGCGCGACCCGATCGCCACCTGCCAGTTGCTCGCTCTGTACGACGCTCGCGGCCCGCTGCGCGAAGGCCTGACCGATTATCTCGCCGACCTCTCCGAACGTATTGGCCGTGACATCCTGCAAGCCTGGCTGCTGTGCGCCGACACGGACGACGGCGCCAGCAGCACGGCGCTCGCCCAGCGCGCATGCCGTACCGCCGACTTCGCACGCCGCGCAGCGCTTGCGCAGACCTATCCGTTTCCGGACGAAGCCTATCTCGGCGGGCTGCTGCGGTCGCTCCCCCCCTTGTGGGCTACGGTCGGGCGCACGGGACGCGCGCCCCCGGGCATGGATGGCCCGCTACGCCCGCCTGCCCTGCCGGCGTTGTCGCTACCGCTGCGCGACGCGCTGTGCCTGCCCGACCACTGGTCAGCCGAGCAGCGCGGGCTGGCGCATCCGCTGATCCGCATCGTCGAGCTCGCAGCGCGCCTCGCCGAGGGCAACGTCACCGCCATCGATGCATTTGCGCGCAGTTGCGGGATCCCTCCCGAGACGGTGGACCACCTCCGTGATCAGGAAGCCATAGCTGCGCCCGCAACCACCGCCCCTCCCCAGGCATGCGCCCCTCTGCGCCCGATCGAGACGACCGCCGCCCTGCCCGCATCAGCAACGATCGGCATGGCCACCCCCACCCCGCTGCTGCTCGCCGCGCTCGACGGACTGCTGGCCAAGGCCTGCGCGGACACCACGACAACAACGCTACGCCTGCGCTATCGGGCCGCCTGCCAGTTGATCGCGGGCTGCTCCGCCCCCCTGGCGCTGATCTCGCTGGACGGCCGCCAACTGGTCGGGGCGGAGTTCTCGGCCAACGAGGAGATCATCACGGCACTGGGCGAACTTGCCCTGCGACTCGACGACGAGGCCAGCGGCGGCGCCCGTGCGGCGCGGATCGCCATCGATGCGTCGGTGCCGCCGGCTGCGCTTGCCGGCGAGCCGCGCAGCCCGCACGACGCCCACCTCGCGGCCTGGCTCGATCTACCCCAAATCCACTGCGTGCCTGTGCCGGGTGTCGGCGTGCCGGCCGCCGCGATCTGCGCCCCCGGGCCAGACACCGCCGCAAGTCCGTCACTTGCACCGGCGATCACCGCCGCAATGCTGTCCAGTTGGTTGAACAACCACCGCCGCGAAGCGCACCAGCGCGCCGAGCGGGAAACAGCGCAGGCACAGATGCGCGAGCACACCCGCCGGCTGGTGCACGAGGCCCGCAACCCGCTCACCGTCATCAAGAACTATCTCGGCGTAATGCAGCAGCAACTCGCCCACGACGGCGACACCGGACGCCAACTGGCCTTGCTCGACGACGAGCTCGAACGGCTCGCCGGTCTGCTGGCACGCACGGCCCAAGGGCCGGAAGCCAACATCGCCGAACCCGCGCAGTGCCGGCTTGCGCCACTGCTCCACGACCTGCGCACACTCTATGGTGCCGCCCTGTTCACCAGCCGCGGCATCCAGTTCGACATGCGCACCGCGCCGTCGCTGCCCCCCCTCGCCATCCCAGCCTCGGTACTGAAGCAGGTGCTGCTCAACCTCTACAAGAATGCCTCCGAGGCCCTTCACCCGGGCGGCCGCTTCTCGGTTGTGGCGCCCGGCACGATGCTCGCCAACGGCCGCAACTGCGTGGAGCTCCGTGTCATCGACAACGGTCCTGGCTTGCCGCAGGCGCGGCTGGACGACCTGACCCTGGCTGGCGCCAGCACCAAGGGCAGCACCCATCAGGGCTTGGGACTGGCGATTGTCTTCGAGTTGTTGCAAAAATGGGACGCCCATCTGCTGTGTCGTAGCCAGAATGGCACCGGGACCAGCTTTCAAATACTTGTGCCAGTGTATAAATCCGTTTAGATTACAACGCCGTAGGTTCCGACCAACTGGAAGAGGATTCGCCAAGGCGCCATGGTCATACCAGGGGAGGTTCCGTTCTACAGTGACGCGATCGAGCGCAGGGCGGATCCGGCACATGTCTCTCGCATCCTCCTGGTCGACGATGACCCTGCTCTCCGGCGCAGTCTGCCCCACGTGCTGGCGCGCGAAGGACGCAGCTTCGAGGAATGCGGCAGCGTGGCGGAAGCCCTCTCCTGCCTCGCGCGGACGCGCTACGACCTCGTCCTGCTTGACTACCGCCTGCCCGACGGCACCGGACTGGCCGTGCTCGACTGGCTTGCCGAAACGCAGCGCGAAGAAGCGGTCATCATCATCAGCGGCGAAGACGGTATCGACGCGGCCATTGGCGCGCTGCGGCGCGGCGCCGACGACTTCCTGCGCAAGCCCTACCACGTGGTGCAGCTGCAGCGTGCAGTACAGAGCACCCTGCACAAGGTGGCCCTGGAGCGGGCCAACCACGCCATGGGTGAGCGCCTGCGCGCGTCGGAACGGCTGCATCGCTATCTGGTGGAAAGCTCGCCGGACCTGATCTTCACCCTCGATGCCGATGGCTGCTTCAGCTATCTCAATCCACGCATCGAAGACCTGCTCGGTTTCGAGCGCAACGAGTTGCTGCGACGCCCCTTTCTTTCACTGGTCATGGAAGAGGACCGGGAACGGGTTGCCGGCCTCATGCATGCCCAGCGTGAAACCCCCGGGGCCAACTTCAGCATCGAACTGCGCCTGCGCCGACACGAGCGCTACTACAGCAGTCACGGCGGCATCACCGTGTCCTTGCAAGGCATGCCGATGCTCGGCAAGGAGGGCGGGCGCGGCGACTACCTGGGCCTGTACG
Organism: Rhodocyclaceae bacterium; assembly: GCA_046295975.1. GTDB lineage: Bacteria > Pseudomonadota > Gammaproteobacteria > Burkholderiales > Rhodocyclaceae > UBA2357. The sequence goes on along the minus strand of JBKBMG010000036.1, from coordinate 4,826 downwards.
GCGTGGCGCGTGACATCTCGGAGCGCAAGCGGGCCGAGGAGATCATCACCTTCCAGGCTTACCACGACCAACTCACCCATCTGCCCAACCGGGTGCTGTTCCGCGACCGCCTGGAGCTCGCGATTGCCCAGGCGCAGCGGCGCGGTGGTTCGTTGGCGGTGATGTTCGTCGACGTGGACCGCTTCAAGCTGGTGAACGACAGCTACGGTCACGCCGAGGGCGACGCCTTGTTGCGCGGCATTGCCGCCCGGCTTCAGGCCACGCTGCGCAAGGGCGACACGCTTGCCCGTCAAGGCGGGGACGAATTCACCATCCTGCTGCCCGACATCGAAACCCCGGACGACGCGGATGTGATCGCGCACAAGATTCTCGATGCGCTTGAGCGCCCCTTCGAACTCAGCCATGGCGAGTTCAGGGCAACCGTCAGCGTGGGCGTCGCCATCTTCCCGCGCGACGGCCATACCGCCGAGGCGCTGACCCAGCACTCCGACATCGCGATGTACCAGGTGAAGCGCTCAGGAAAGAACGGCTTCCGCTTCTTCGCACCGGAACTCAACACCTTGCACCGTGACCGGATTGCGATCGAAAACGACTTGCGCATGGCGATCCAGCGACACGAACTGGAACTCTACTTCCAACCACAGGTGAGCCTGTCGCGGCAGCGCATTGTCGGCGTCGAAGCCCTGCTGCGTTGGAATCATCCGGAAAACGGGCAGATCGGCCCGGATGTGTTCATTCCCATCGCCGAGGAAATCGGGCTGATCGGTGACCTCAGCCTTTGGGTTCTGGAACAAAGCTGCGCCCAGTTGCGCGAGTGGCGAGCGGCCGGGCACGACACCCTGAAGATGGCGCTCAACCTGGCCCCCCACGATTTTGACCGCGGCGAAATCGTCCGCGAGATCACCAACTGCGTGAAGCGCCACGGCTTGCCGCCGCACGTACTCGAGCTCGAGATCACCGAGCGCATGATGATGAAGGATGCCACCTGCGTTGCGACCAAGGTCAGGCAGTTGCGCGACGCAGGCGTGGGTATCGCGATCGACGACTTTGGCACGGGCTACTCAGCCCTCGCCTACCTGCAGAAATTCCCGGTGAATGTTCTCAAGATCGACCGCAGCTTCGTCAGCGACATCAACGGCATCAAGACCAACCCCATCATTGCCGCGATCACCGGCATCGCCAACGGCTTCGGTCTCGAACTGGTGGCCGAGGGCGTGGAGCACGTCGAACAGATCGACATGTTGCGTACACTGGGCTGCGACGTCATGCAGGGGTTTTACTTCGCACGGCCGATGTCCGCCCGCGACACCACCGCGCTGATCTCCCAACCCGGGCACCTGCTCACGCACTGAGGCGAACACCCGAGCCGCTGCGCATCGCGTCGCTTTGCATCCCCTCGGCGAACCGCCAGCCAAGTTGCTGGCACCGCCCGCAGCACGTCAGATCCAAGCCCGAGATGAAAAAAGCCAGCGCAAGCTGGCTTTTTCAGTACAGGAATCGCACACCGATTACTGGGCGAGCACCCACTCCGCGAGCTTCTTCGCGTCGTCGTCATTCACCTGCGGGTTGGGCGGCATCGGCACCGGGCCCCAAACGCCGGAACCCCCCTTCTGGATCTTGCCCGCGAGCATTTCCAGGGCATCGGCCTGACCAGCGTACTTGGCAGCAACTTCCTTGTACGACGGGCCGACCAGCTTCTTGTCCACCGCATGACAGGCCATGCAGTTCTTGGCCTTGGCCAGATCGGCATCAGCAAACGCGGGCGCGGCGGCCAGCAGGCCGACGACAGCGGAAACAGCGACGAAAGCTTTCATGTTTCTTCCTCTAGTGTGGTGTTGAAACAATGGGGGATTCTAAACCAATCGGCACGGACGGCGCCCTTGCGCCAGGTCAAGGCGCGGTGCGATCGCTTGCCCAGCCGATCAATTTCCCTTCACGCGCGCAGACAATTCCGGTCCGGCCTTGAAGACAATAACGCACAGCGCCCCGCCGCGTTGACAACGCTCACCGGACCGCGCGCAGCGATTCCGGCCAAGGCCTGGCGCTCACTGGCGTATTTCGAACAGATTGTCCGGCGCATCACCCGGGTTGGTGGCCCGGTAGGGGTTGATGTCCAGCCCGCCGCGGCGCGTGTACCGCGCCCACACCGTCAGCGATCTCGGCCTGCAGGCACACAGCACGTCGCAAAAAATGCGCTCCACGCACTGCTCATGGAATTCATTGTGATTGCGGAAGGACACGATGTAACGCAGCAAGGCCTCCCGGTTCAGCGGCGCGCCGGTGTAGCGCACCACGACCGTCCCCCAGTCCGGCTGGCCGGTCACCAGGCAGTTCGACTTGAGCAGATGCGAATACAGGGTCTCCGCCACCTCCGGACGCGCGTGATCGGCGCGCAGCATGCCAGGCGCCGGCCGGTAGGTGTCGATGTCGATGTCGAGTTCGTCGAGCAGCACGCCGTCGGGCACACCGAAGTGCCGGAGCGGGCGTTGCGACAGGGGTTCGACGACCACGTCCACCACGGCGCCACAGACCTCGGACAAATCGTGGGTGAGCAGCGAGCGAACTTCGTCCGGCGACTCGAAGCGGCTCTGGTTGAGCGAATTCAGGTACAGCTTGAGGGACTTGGATTCGATCAAGCGGGGCGAAGTCGCCGGCACGCGAAAGCGTGCGATGGCCACCAGTGGTTTGCCGCGCAGATTGAGCCAGGACAGTTCGTAGGCATTCCACAAGTCCTCGCCGTAGAACGGCAGGCCGCCGGGGGAGATGCCGATTTCGTCGCGCTTGGGCTGGCGCGGGATGGGAAACAGCAGGTCTGGCGCGTAGGTGTCGCGATAGCTCACCTGCTTGCCAAGCGGCGAAGCATCGGCCAGTTCGCGGTCGGATTCGGGTGTACTCATACGCCGCATTTTACGCGGAACGTGCACGGCCGGAATGTCGCCGGCCGTGCACGCGGTGCTGGTGCGTCAGGGCTGGCGCGCGCGGCGCATCGCCTCGGCCAGCACCGCCTCACGGTCGGGTACGGCGGCCACCGGCGCCAGCGGCGGGCAAGCCGCCTCGGCATCGAGATAGGTTTCCTGCCCGGCGAGTTCGGCCTCGGTCGGCAAGCCATCGCGCACCACACCGAGCGCTGGCAGCAACGCCCCCATGCCGGAGAGACTGCGCGCCTGCGCCAGCATCTGGTTGTAGGCCGCGTTCGTATAGGCGCGACGCGCGTCGAAGTACTCGTTCTCGCCATCGAGCAGGTCCAGCAAGGTGCGTTGGCCGATGTCGAACTGCTGGCGATACGCCTGGCGGGCCTTGGACATGGACAACTGGTGCTGGTCGAGATGGCGCAGTTGTGCTTCCAGGCTGCTGACGTCGTTCATCGCGATGCTAACGGTCTGGCGGATGTCGCGGCACACCTTCTCGCGCACGTCGCGGCTGGCATTGAGCGTTTCGGCAGCCTGGCGCAGCCGTGCCTCGTCGGCACCGCCGCGGTAGAGGTTGTAGTTGAGCACCAGTTCGATCGCCCCTTCGCGTTCGTAGACGCCGCCGCGATCGAGGTTGCGGTCATAGTCCTGGCGCAGACGCAGGTCGACGCGCGGGCGATGAGCGGCGCGACGGGTTTCGACCAGGTCCTGCCCGGCGCGAATGTCAGCCACCGCCGCCTTCAACCCCGGGTTGAGCTGGAAGGCCTGTGACAGCGCCGCCTCGACTCCGGCAGGCAAGGTACCGCGCAAGACCTCGGCGGACATCGGGCCGAGCGCGTCGGGCGGCAATTCGCCGACGATTCTGGCATAGCGCGCGGATACGTCGTGCAGGTTGGACACCTCGGTAAGCAGATTGGATTCGGCCAGCGCCAGCCGGCCGGTCGCCAGTTCCAGATCCACGCCACGCCCTACGCCGGAGCGGGTGCGCTCCACGATTTGCTCGTGCACCAATTTGTGCGCTGCATAGTTTTCCTGGGCGTAGACGACCAGTTCGCGATAGCGCAGCACATCGAGGTAGGCGCGTACTGCCTCGAGCGCCACCGCTTCGGCGTCGCTCATCAACTCGTAGTAGCGGACCATGCGCGCATGCCCGAAGCGCGACACCTCGCTGCGGGTGAACATGCCGTCGTAAAGCATCTGGGTCAGCGTGAGGCTGGCCCCGAAGCGGTTGAAATCCGTGGAGGGCTGCCCTTGCAGTTTCTCGAACTGCCGGCCGACCGCCGCCGATACGTCGACCTGCGGACGCAGGCCGCCACGCAGCACGTCCTGCTCATGCACCGCCGCCTGAAAGGCATGCCAGCGTGCCTGGATCTCGGGGTTGGCGCCAACAGCCTGCTGTACGGCGCCACGCAACGCGTCGGGCACGTCCGTGGGGCCAGCCCAGGCGGACGAGGCCACCGGGAAGCACAAAGCCGGAAGCGCCGCGGCAAGCGTGGCGCACAGAGCTTTCTTGATCGGATGCATGGGGTTTCCTTGGGTCGATTGGAGTCGATCGGAGTTGATTGTTGTTGGGTTCCGCGAGCTGCCCCGCTCCCTGCCACAGCCCGCAGAACCGCATGCACAGCCGGATCGCGGACGGACAAGCATCGCGCCCATCGCGTACGCGATGATGCCAGAATAGCGAATGATAGTCGTCCCGAAGCGTCGCGCAGCGTGACAAACTGCCTCGGGCACGCAATCATTTGCAAACAATCGCAAACTTCGTCGTCGCGCTCGCGTCCGGGGCGGGCGATAATCCTAGAAACCTCAGTTGGACGTGTCCGAGTGTGCGTCTGGGGCGTCGTCTGGCAAGGCGCGACGACGCGGCATGGTTGTTCCCTGCAAGGAGGCGCAACGCAGCCAGGCGGCGCACCAGGC
>JBKBMG010000035.1:0-56973 GCA_046295975.1 Rhodocyclaceae bacterium | reverse complement strand
GGGGCGGGGAAGCCGCCCCCGTCCCAACACGGCCCGCGCGCGCGGGCGGGCCTCGGCGGCAGAGACGGTTTCATGGCGCCGGATTGCCTCGACGATCTGGGCGCCCACGGTGTACACCGGGTCCAGCGCGAGCAGCGGCTCCTGGAAGATCATCGAGACGCTGCGGCCGCGGTAGTCCGCCAGCGCGCGCGGTGACAGGCCCAGCACCGACTGGCCGGCGACCTCGATCTCGCCACCGATGCGGGTGCGCTTTTCGGGGTGCAGGCGCAGCAGGGTGCGCAGGGTGACGCTCTTGCCGGACCCGGATTCACCGATCAGCGCCACCGACTCGCCGCGCCGCACCGACAAATCCACCCCGCTGACCGCCTGCACCGGCTTGCGCCCGGGGTTGAAGACCACGCTGAGATTGCGCACCGACACGATGGGTTGTTCGTTCTGCGTCATGGCGGGCTCCTTCAGGCGGCGTAGATGACCGATTCACAGCGGCTGTGCCCGCTGCCCGGTTCATGGATGAGGCAGGCCACGTCGCGTCCGTCGACGGTGCTGGCCAGCGACGGTGCGGTCTGCGCGCACACCGCTTCGGCCTGGGCGCAGCGGGTGTGGAAGCGGCAGCCCGAGGGCGGATCGATGGGGTTGGGCGGGTCGCCGGCGAGTGGCGCTTCCTCGGTGCGGCGGTCGGGGTCCATCGACGGCATGGACGACAGCAGCGCCGCGGTGTAGGGGTGGAGCGGGCGTTCGAACAAGTCCTCGGCCGGCCCGGTCTCGGCGACCTTGCCGAGATACATCACCATGACGCGGTCCGAGATGTAGCGCACCACGTGCAGATCGTGGCTGATGAATACGTAGGTGAGGCCGAAGGCCTCCTTGAGGTCCATCAGCAGGTTGAGCACCTGGGCCTCCACCGACTTGTCCAGCGCCGAGACCGCTTCGTCCAGAATCACCAGACGCGGCTCCAGCGCCAGCGCGCGGGCGATATTGACGCGCTGGCGCTGGCCGCCCGAGAGTTCGTGCGGATAGCGTTCGGCGAATCGCCGCGGCTCCAGTCCGACCCGTGCGAGCAGGTCGCGCGCGCGGCCAACCGCCTCGCGCCGGGCCACGCCGTGTACCTGCGGACCGAAGGCGATCGAGTCCTCGATGGTCAGACGCGGGTTGAGCGAGGAATAGCTGTCCTGGAACACCATCTGCACCTGGCGGCGATAGTCGCGCAGCGACAGCGCCGGGCTGCCGACGGTTTCGCCGTCGAAGATGATCTCGCCGCCGCTGGGGTTGATCAGGTGCATCAACAAGCGTGCGGTGGTGGACTTGCCGCAGCCCGATTCACCGACCACGCCCAGGGTTTCGCCCTTGAGCACGTCGAAGTCGACGCCGTCGACCGCGCGCACCACCTGGCCCTTGCCGGCGAGCGATTCGATGAAGCTCTTCTTCAGGTCGAAGTGCTTGAACAGGCCGCGCACCCGCAGCATGGGCTGGGCCGGGCCGCCGCGGTCGCGGGTGTCGCGGCCGTTGGGGGGCGACACGGAAACATTGCTGGTGGTCATGGCTTACCCCTTGACGTCCATCGCCGAGCGCAGGCTGTCGGAGAGCAGGTTGAAGGAGATCGAGGTGATGAAGATCATCACCCCCGGCAAGGCCGCGATCCACGGCTGGGTGTAGATGGCGGTGCGCAAGGTGTTGAGCATCAGCCCCCACTCGGGCTCGGGCGGACGCACGCCCAGGCCCAGGAAGGACAGCCCGGAGGCCAGGATCATCGACACCGCGATCAGGCTGGTGGCATAGACGAAGATCGGCCCCAGCACGTTGCCGAGCACATGCACCCGCACGATGGTGAAGCCGCCCGCGCCCGAGGCGCGCGCCGCCTCAACGAAGTCGCGCCCGCGCACCTGGGTGGTGACGCTTTCGGCCACCCGCGCAATCGGTGGAATGAACACGATGGTGAGCGACAGCAGCGCGTTGCCGATGCCCGCCCCGAGTGCCCCCGACAAGGCGATGGCGAGCAGCACGGACGGAAAGGCGTAGAGCACGTCGATGCTGCGCATGATGGTAGAGTTGAGCCAGCCGCCGGTATAGCCGGCGAGAATGCCGATGGCGCTGCCGATGATGAAGGCGATGAGCACCGGCGTGATGCCCATGAACAGCGACAGCCGCGCCCCCACCATGAGCCGCGAGAGCATGTCGCGGCCAAGTTCGTCGGTGCCGAGCGGGAAGTGCTCGGTGCCGATCGGTTTGAGCCGGTTGATGATCGAGGTCTTGTAGGGGTCGCCGGGGGTGAGCCAGGGGCCGAACAGCGCAAGCAGGATCAGGATCAGGATTACCGCGCCGGACACCAGCGCCACCGGATCGCGCACCAGGCGACTGCCCACGCCGGCCCAGAAGCCGCACGAACGCTCGAACGCGGCTTCCACTGCAGCGGCCGCGGCGCGCTGGGCCCTGGCGTCAGGGGAAAGTACGGAGGTCATCGCTGGATCCTCGGGTCGAGCGTGGTCTGAAGCACATCGACCAGCAGGTTGAGCAGCACGAAGAACATCGCCAGCACCAGGATGGTGCCTTGCAGCAGGGGCAGGTCGCGCTGGAAGATCGCCGAGTTCAGCAGAAAGCCGGTGCCCGGCCAGGAGAACACCGTCTCGATCAGGATCGAGCCGCCGAGCAGGTAGCCCAGTTGCAGTCCCATCACCGCCAGCGCGGTGGGGGCGGCGTTCTTGACCACGTGCAGGAAAATGCCGAAGTCGGTCAGGCCCTTGGCGCGCAGACCCACTACGAATTCCTGCGCCAGGATGTCGGCGACCAGGGCGCGCACGGTGCGCGCGATGATGCCCATCGGGATCACCGACATGGTCACCGCGGGCAGGATCAGGTATTGCACGTGCTCCCAGTCCCACTGCCAGGCGCCGGAGCCGGCCGGCCCCGCGCCGGTGGCGGGCAGGATCATCAGCCATGACGAGAAGATGATCACCAGCACCATGCCCAGCCAGTAGTGCGGCACGCTGACACCCAGCACCGACAGTGCGGAGGCCAGCCGGTCCACCCAGGAGTCGCGGTAATAGCCGGCAACGAAGCCGAACAGGCTGCCGAAGAAGAAGCCGATCAGGGTAGCCACGGCGGCCAGCATCAAGGTGTTGCCCACCGCCTTGAACACCTCGTCGGCCACCGGCCGACCACTGGCGATCGAGGTGCCGAGATCACCCTGCAGGGCGCGCCAGATCCAGCTCGCGAATTGCTCCGGGTAGGAGCGATCGAAGCCGTACAGGGTCATCAACTGGCGCTGCAGCTCGACCGAGGCGTCCGGTGGCAGGATGGATACCAGCGGGTCGCCCGGCGAGATGTGCACCAGCAGGAAACAGAGAAAAGCCACGCCGAACATGATCGGAATCGTGTAGGCGACGCGGCGCAGGAGAAAGAGAATCATGGGCGGCTCCGTCATCGAGGGGGCGGCGGCCCGTCGTCGGACGGGGCCTGCGCGGCGGCGGCACGAAGCCGGCCGCCGCCGCGGCCTGGGGCGGCGCGAGTGTTACTCGATGTCCATCGGCGCGATGTCGATGAACCAGCTCTTGGGCGGCACCACGTTCTTCACCTTGGTGGACATCGCGCGCGGACCGACATCATGGGCGATCCACACGAACGGCGCCTCTTCCACGATGCGGGCGTGCAGCTTGGCCAGTGCGGCATCGCGTTCGGCGTCGTCGAAGCTGGTGCGGGCGGCGGCAATCAGGCCGTCGAATTCGTCATTGCCGAAGTAGCCCCAGTTGTTCGAAACCGGCGGGAACGTTCCGGTGCTGGTGAAGCGCACCATGGCGAAGAAGGGGTCCATTGCCGCGTAGCTGACGTTGATCGCGTGGGCGCCGTTGGCACTCGGGTCCTTGGCGCCGCGCCGCCAGTTGGTGAACAAGGTGTTCCATTCGAGCACGTCGAATTCGACGTCGAAGAAGCACTCGCGCAGGCTTTCCTGCACGTACTCGTTCATCGGCAGCGGCTGCATCTGGCCGGAGCCGGAAGCGGAAATCTGGACCTTGACCTTGACCGGCTTGGCGGCGGAATAGCCGGCCTCGGCCATCAGCGCCTTGGCGGCGTCCGGGTCGTAACGGATGTCGAAGCTGGGGTTGCCCCACCAGGGGTGGTCGGGGGTGACCGTGCCCTTGGGGATGCCCATCATGCCGCCCAGCAGGTGCTTGAGCTCTTCACGGTTCACGCACAGGTTGGCGGCGTGGCGCACGCGTTTGTCCAGCCACGGCGAACCCTCGGCAAAGGACAGTTGCCACGGCCACACGTGCGGCTGGGGGTTGCTGTAGATGGTGAAACCGCGCGAGCGGATCTGATCCATCGCGTCCGGGGCGGGGGCTTCGATCCAGTCGACCTGGCCAGACAACAGTGCCGCGGTGCGGGCGTTGGCTTCCGGCAGCGGAATCATCACCACGCGGTCGAGCTTGGGCGTGCGTGCCGGATCCCAGTAGGCGTCGTTTCGCACCATTTCAAGCCGTTCGCGCGGCGCGAAGGCGCTCATCTTGAACGGACCGGTGCCGGAGGCGTCGGCGGCAAAGGCGGTCCACGCCTGCTGGGCGCGCTCGGCCGGATCGGTGACGCTGGCCGGCACGGCGGCGAGCTTGGCTTCCCAGTGCGCCGGCGAGGCCATGAACAGATTGGTCAGGTTGAGCGGCAGGAAGGCATCGGGCTCGGAGGTGGTGAGTTCGACGGTGAGCGCGTCGATGGCGCGCGCCGAGCGCAGCGTGGGCATGCGCGAGGCGGTCACGCCGACCTGGCTGGCGTCGAAGTGCGGCGCCTCCTTGTCGAGCACTTTCTGCACGTTCCACACCACCGCGTCGGCGGTGAAGTCCGAGCCGTCATGGAACTTGACCCCCGGGCGCAGCTTGAACACCCATTTGGTCTGGTCGCCATCGTCCACTTTCCATTCGGTCGCCAAGCCGGGAATCAGCACGCTGGCCTCGTCGAACTTCGACAAATCCCAGTGGGTGAGGGCGTCGTACATTGGAATGCCGGTGAAGCGGTTGCCTTCGAAGCCCTGGTCGGGCTGGCCAAGGGTGCGCGGAATGTCCGCGGCCGTCATGCCGATGCGCAATACCTTTTCCTGGGCGAGCGCGGCGGACGAAGCGGCGGCGAGGGCCAGCGCGGTGGCGCCGAGCAGGGTGGCGAGGCGGCGCATGGGCGGAAGCGGGGTCTTCATGAGGCGTGTCCTCTTATGGGTGGTTTTGAGTGGTTGTGACGCAGCGTGTCGCTGCAGCGTCCGCAAGCTCCGTGCCCGTTCGTCGGCAGGCGCCCGAAAGGCCTTGCACCACGGGCAATTGAGCTGACCAGATGGTCGGACGCGTGCGCGTTTTCATGGGGGGCTTTGTCCAGCCGGGTGCCCTGGGCGACGTACAATGCACCCCGGCGGTGCGCGGACGCACCGCACGGAGAACGCGATGCAGCACACCATCGACGACAAGCCGACGCCGGCCGCGACCCCGCCGGACACCGGCCCGCCCCCGACGCGTCCGGCCGGGGGCGTACGGCGCATGGGCTTCCGCACCCAGATGATCGTGTTCGTCGGGTCTCTGGTGGTGGTGATGCTGGTGATCCAGGGCTTGTACTTGAACCAGCGCTATGCCACCGTGCTGGCGGACCAGATCGGCTTGCGGGCGCTCAGCGTGGCCAAAACGGTGGCGGTGATCCCCGAGCTGGTGGCGGCCTTCGACGACGCCGACCCGGCGCGGGTGATCCAGCCCATCGCCGAGGCGGTGCGGGTGGAGACCGGGGCGAGCTTCATCGTCGTCGGCAACCGCGACAGCATCCGTTATTCGCATCCGCTGCCGGATCGCCTGGGGCAGCGCATGGTGGGTGAGGACAATGCGCCGGCGCTGGAGCGTGGGGAGGCCTATGTGTCGCGCGCGACCGGATCGCTGGGGCCGTCGATCCGGGGCAAGGTGCCGGTGCGCGACGCCTCGGGCGCCATCGTCGGCGTGGTGTCGGTGGGGTTCCTGGAGACGGAAATTTCCGAGCGCATCGCCGCCGATCTGGCCTCCAACCGGCTGTTGATGCTGGGTGTGGCCTTGCTCGGGCTGGTCGGGGCGGCGCTGATCGCGGGGCGCTTCAAGCGCGTTATCCTGGGGCTCGAGCCGTACGAGATCGCACGCCGGCTCAAGGAGAAGGATGCCATTCTGCAGTCCATCCACGAAGGCATTGTGGCGGTCAATGCCGCTGGCCGCATCACCCTGCTCAACCACGCGGCCAGCCGCTTCCTGCCGGCTGACACGCTGGCACGTGACCCGGTGGGGCGCGAGGTACTGGCGGTATTGCCCAAGTCGCGGCTCAACGAGGTGCTGGAGGATGGCGAGGCGCAATACGACCGCGAGACCTGGATCGGGGAACAGCTGGTGGTGGTGAACCGCGTGCCCATCGTGCTCGACGGTCGCATCGAGGGTGCGGTGGCGACGTTCCGCAGTCGCATGGAGATTCTGGAGTTGTCGCGCCGGCTCTTCGAAGCCACCCGTCTGGCCGACGAATTGCGTGCCCAGGCACACGAATTTTCGAACAAGCTACATACCATCGCCGGCCTGCTACAGCTGGACCGCCCGCGCGAGGCGCTGGAACTGATCAGCGCCGAAACCGGAATGGAGCAGCGGCGCATCGCCGTGCTCAAGAACCGGGTGCTAGACCCGGTGCTGTGCGGCATGCTGGTGGGGAAGATGATGCGGGCCAGCGCACGCGGTGTGGACATCGACCTGGATCGCGACAGCAGCCTGCGCCTGCGGCTGTCCGAGGCGGGCCGAGAGGCCTTGGTGAGCATCGTCGGCAATCTGCTGGAGAATGCCTGCGAGGCGCCGCGCGAAGCGGGCGTGCCCGCCCAGGTACGTTTGTTCTTCACCGATATGGGCGACGACGTGGTATTCGAAATCGACGACAACGGCCGGGGCGTGCCCGATGCGCTGGGGGCGTCGATCTTCGAGTCCGGCGTGTCCACCAAGGGGGCGGGGCGCGGCATCGGGCTGGCGCTGGTGCGCCGGCTGTGCCAGCAGTGCGGCGGCGACGCCACGCTGGAGCAGAGCGAACTGGGCGGGGCCTGCTTCATCGCCATCGTCAACAAGCACGCCGTCGGCGAAAATGGTGGCGATGTGGCAACCGGGACGCCGCCGGTTGCGTCGTCGTCCGTTTCGCCGCTGCCGTTGTCGCTCGGCCCCGCGCCTATCGGCCGCGCTTCCGCCGATCCTGATTCATCCGAAGTGGCTCCATCCGAACCTGACCCGCCCGAACCCAGGCCGCCCCATGACTGACCCCTATCGCGTGCTCATCGTCGAGGACGACTTCCGTATTGCCGAGATCAACCGCTCCTTCGTCGAGCAGGCCGAGGACTTTCGCGTCGTCGGCATGGCGCGCTCGCGTACCGAGGCGCTTGCCTGGCTGGCGGAGCACCCCGGTGGCGCGGATCTGCTGCTGCTGGATGTGTATCTGCCTGACGTCGAAGGGCTGGCGCTGCTGTGGGAGATCCGCCGCCTGCACAAGGATGTGGACATCGTCATGGTGACCGCGGCGCGCGAGGCCGAGACGGTGGAGGAGGCCTTGCGTGGCGGGGTCTTCGATTTCCTGATCAAGCCGGTCGAGGTGGCGCGCGTGCAAAAAATGCTCGCGCGCTTCCGCAGCCGCCGCCAACTGGTGGACGGTCGCCGCGAGCTCAGCCAGGAGCAACTCGACCAGGCCTTGTCGTCGCTGTACGCCACGCCCGGCGCGTCGCCACGGCGGGCGCTGCCCAAGGGCATCGACGCCCTCACCCTGGACACGGTGCTGGAGGTGTTGCGCCGTTGCACCCACCCACTCACCGCCAGCGAACTCGCCACCCATATCGGCAGCAGCCGCTCCACCGCCCGCCGTTATCTCGAGCACCTGGTCGGCGAGCATCTGGTCAGCGCCGAGCAAAGCTATGGCGACGTCGGTCGGCCGCAGCGCCACTACCGTCTGCGCGAACGGCGCTGAGCACGGAGGGTTGGGCGCCCGTCAGGCGAACTGCCCGGCCGCATGGCCGGAGGCCCACGCCCACTGGAAGTTGAAGCCGCCCAGGTGGCCGGTCACGTCCATGACCTCGCCAACGAAGAACAAGCCCTTGCAGCGCGTCGCCTCCATCGTCTTGGAGGACAGGTCGCGGGTGTCGACGCCGCCAAGCGTGACTTCCGCCTTGGCGTAGCCCTGGGTACCGGACGGCACGATGCGCCAGTCGGACAGGGTGAGCGCGATGGTCTCCAGTTCGGCGCGGCGGTAATCGTGCATGGCGCGGGTCCAGCCATGGAGTTCGCACCAGGCGTGGGCGAAACGTCGCGGCAGGCGTTCGGCGAGCAGATTGGGCAGCAGGCTGCGGGCGTCAGCGTGGGCGAGCAGCCAGTCGCGGGCATCCACGCCGGGCAGCAGGTCGATGCCGACCGCCTCCCAGTCGTCGTCCTCGTAGGCCTGCGCCTGCCAGTAGCTGGACACCTGGAGGATGGCTGGTCCCGACAGGCCGCGGTGGGTGATCAGCATGGCTTCGCGAAAGCCCGTGCCGGTGCACTGTGCGACCACGTCCAGCGACGCGCCGGACAGCGGCTGCAGGCGCGCCAGCGTGTCGGGGGGGAGCGTCAGCGGTACCAGCGCCGGCCGTGGCGCGACCATGGCCAGGCCGAACTGCTCGGCGACGCGATAGCCGAATGGGGTGGCGCCGATCTTGGGGATGGACAGCCCACCGGTGGCGATGACCAGGCTCTCGCAACTGAAACGCCCGGCCGAGGTGGCGAGCAGAAAACGCTCGCCGTGGTCGGCGATGCGCGCGATCTCGCTCACCGTTGCCGGCATGGCCCAGGTGACGCTGCCGGCATCGCATTCGGCGCGCAGCATCTCGATGATGTCGCGCGCCGAGTCGTCGCAGAACAACTGGCCGTGGTCCCGCTCGTGATAGGGAATGCCGTGGCGCTCCACCATGTCGATGAAGTCGGCAGGGGTGAAGCGCGCCAGCGCCGAGCGCACGAAGTGCGGATTGCGGCACAGGAAGTTGTCGGGGCCGACCTTGCGGTTGGTGAAGTTGCAGCGCCCGCCCCCGGAGATGCGGATCTTTTCCGCGAGCTTGCCCGCGTGGTCCAGCAGCAGCACCCGCCGGCCGCGCTGGCCGGCCTGGGCGGCGCACATCATGCCGGCCGCGCCCGCGCCGATCACCACCACGTCGAATCTGTCTGCTGCCGGCATCGGCACTGTCCCGAACCAAAGCGCGCAGGATACGGGCTGGGCCCGGGGGCTGCAATCGCGGCCGGCCGCCGCGGCGCAACTACTTCGCGGTCGACGGTTCGATGCGCTTGTGGCGGATCGCGTGGCTGCGCCTGGCGTCTTCCTCGAACGCATAGGTGATCCGGCCGTCGCGGACCACGCCGACGACCAGCATGTTGTCGGTGATGGCGTCGTGGTCGGCCGCAGTGAAGGGGTTCATGTAGGTCGTGACCACGCCTTCCACCCCGCGTCCGCCCAGGTTCTCCAGTGCCTGGCGGATGGCCTGGCCGTCGAAGCCGTCTGCCAGGGCCATGCCGTTGTAGAGCAGGCGCATCGCGTCGTAGCCCTGGGCGGCCGACATCGCCGACTCCATGGCGTCCTTGCCGAACTGCTGTTCGTAGCTTTCCATGAACAGCTTGTGGCGCATGTTCTCGCCGCCAGGTATGAAGGTGTTGACGGTGAACACGCCGTTGCCGGCCTCGCCCGCGGCGTCCAGGAAGTTGCGCATCGACACCGTCCAGCCCCCGAACAGTGGCACCTGCCAGCCCAGCTCGGCGCGGCCGCGCGCGATCGCGGCGAGCTCGGGGCCGATGCCGTACATCACCGCCACGTCCGCGTCGGCTGCGATAGCGCGCTCGAGCTGGGCCTTCATGTCGCGATCACCGATCGCAAAACGCTCGATCACCACCGGCTCCAGACCGTGCGAGGCGAGCGCGGCGACGAAATCGGCTTTCTCCGCCTCGCCATAGCCGGTGTCATCGGCGAACAGCGCGACGCGGCGCAGCCCCAACTGGACCAGATGGCGGGCGAGATAGGCGGTGGACACCGTGGTGGGCGGAGAGACGCGGAAGATGTAGTTGTCCGGCGCGTTGGGTGGGGCGTACTTGCGGGTGATCGGCGAGCCGGTAGATACCGCGACCATCAGCGGTACCCGGGCCTCCTGATACAAGTCGATGGAGTTCATTGCCACGCCGGTGTTCACCACCCCGATGGTGGCCACCACCTTGTGCTCCTCGATGAGCTTGTGGGCGATCTCGCGGCCCTTGTCGTTGTTGGCCTCGTCATCGTATTCGATGAGCTCGATGAGGCGGCCGTTGACCCCGCCGACGAAATTGTTGATGTCGTGCACCGCCAAGCGGATGCCGTTGCGCATGCTGTTGCCCATGGGCGCGCTGCCGCCGGAAAAGGGGCCAGACAGGCCAATGCGCACAGTGTCCTGGGCGCTTGCGACGGGCGTGGTGAAGGCGGTGACGGCGACCGCGGCGCAAGCCGCGAGTCCCGCCAGAAAGGCGCGCCTGGGCGCGCCGCTGTTCGACGTGGTCGTCATGATGCCGGGTCTCCTCCCGTATCCGCGGGATGTATGTAGGCGAATTTGCGGATTGTTCTCCGGCGAAGTGTATGCGGTCGCGGGCCGGATGCGGATCGGGATTTGCCCCAACTGGGCAAGCTCGCCGGGCTGAAACCGGCGTCTATGATCGTAGAGAACCGGCGGGCAAATACCACCCGGGTCGCGCCTGTCCTGCCACGGCTGAGTTGGGGCTCGCTTTGTTCAGGGTGATCAAGGCAGGGGGCGTTGCCGGTTCGGCAGGAGAGCCCCTGGTCGGCGGCGTTCGAGCATAGGGTTGGCCAGGCATCGGGCGTTGGGCCAAAGGTCGGCGTCCTGGAAACGAGTGGAGGAGGCGAGCATGTTCGTGGTGGTGTATTGGTGGCGGGTCAAACCCGGCAAGGAAGCGCAGTTTCGCGACGCCTGGCGGCGCGGTACGCGTGAGATCGCGCGCATATACGGAGGCTGGGGGTCGCGCCTGCACCGCGAGGCCGACGGCCGTTTCGTCGCCATGGCCGAATGGCCGGACCGGGCTGCATGGGAGCGCGCCTACGACGCCGGGATGGTGTACGACGACAAGGAGGCGCGCGCCCTGTTCGTGGATGCAGTGGAGTCGGTTCCGCCGGGCAATCTGCCGGTGTTTGCCATGGAGGTGACCGACGATTTGCTGGGGCTGGGCGGATTGTCCGGCGCGAGCGGGCGGGTGTCCGACATGCTGTAATGTGGCCGGGGTATACGTATCAAGGCGTACCGGGCGAGGCTACCGAGGGCGTTGCCGCCGGCATGCGTCGCTGCGGTCCGCCGTGACGCGTTGAACCCCGGTTCCCGGATCTTGCGCGCTCCGGAGACACATTCACTGACACCCGATGGTATTCCGGGCACTCGCAGGCAGTATCATGCGCCGGAATGGGGGAGCGATGATACGTGCCGGCAGCGCCGGCAGTGTGCGAGGTCTGGCGGGGCGGATGAAAAAAATGTTACGGCAGTTGGGCGGTCGCTTCAGCGGGCGGCTGCTCTCGCTCATGCCCGCACGCTGGCAGGCCGCCGCCTACGGCAGGGTGATCCGCTGCGAGCCGGCCTTGCCAGACAAGTTCGTGTTCAAGCTCGCCGAAACCCGCGAAGAACTGGAAGCTTGTTTCCGCCTGCTGCACGAC
The DNA here is from genome assembly GCA_046295975.1 of Rhodocyclaceae bacterium. Lineage (GTDB taxonomy): Bacteria > Pseudomonadota > Gammaproteobacteria > Burkholderiales > Rhodocyclaceae > UBA2357. The sequence continues at coordinate 45,288 of JBKBMG010000035.1, read as the reverse complement.
GCCTATGTCGACGCGGGCTTCATGAAGCCCGACCCTTCGGGGATGCGCGTCACCGTCTACCACGCGCTGCCGACCACTTCCACGCTGTTGTGCCGCCATGGCGATCGTGTGGTCGGTACCTTGTCGCTGATTCGCGAGAGCGCGCTGGGCTTTCCGCTGCAGCGTATTTTCGATCTCGCCGCGGTGCGCCATGCCGGCGGGCAGGTGGCCGAGGTGTCGGCGCTGGCGGTGGACCGCCGCTTCCGCTCGGCGAGCGGCCGCATCCTGCTGCCGCTGATGAAGTTCATGTACGAGTACGCGACCCGCCACTTCGATACCCGCCATCTGGTCATCGCCGTCAATCCTCGTCACATCGGCTTCTACGAGGCCGTACTATGCTTTCGCCGGCTGGCCCAGCAGAAGGTCGAGCACTATGACTTCGTCAATGGCGCACCCGCGGTCGGCGCCCATCTCGATCTGTCCCAGGCGCCGACGGTGTTCAAGCGTCGCTACGGTCAGCTGCCGGAAGAAAAGAATCTGTTCCGCTACTTCACCGAGACCACGGTGCCAAACATTCAGTATCCGGTGCGCCGCTTTTACACCACCACCGACCCGGTGATGACGCCGGAGCTGATCGATCATTTCTTCAACGTCCGCACCGAGGTGTTTCGCAAGCTGCGTCGTCGCGAGTTGATGCTGTTGCACTCGATCTACGATCTGCCGGCGTTCAAGCAGGTGCTGCCGCCGGTGCCGGAGGACGCACCGCGTTCAGAGATGCGCCGGCGTACTCACCGGCGTTTCGCGGTGGTGTGCCCGGGCGAGTTCGTCTGTACCCAGTTCGGCCTGCGCAAGCGCTATCCGCTGCGGGTGTACGAGTGCTCGGACTCGGGCTTCCGGGTGCTGGCCGAACGCCCGTTGCCGGTCGGGGTGAGTGGCAGCGTGGCGATCGAGCTGGGGGTGGCAGATCGCAGCGACATGCGGGTAACGGTGGTACGCCTCGGCTCGCACGATCGCAAGGTCGCACTGGTGCGCATCGACGAGGCCGACGCCTCGTGGGAGAAGTTCGTCGCCGCCCTCGGCAAGGCGCAGACGCATAGCGAGCTGGGGGAGGCGACCCGCTTTGTCGAGCAGGTCTAGATCTTGATCCCATTCGCGCGGATGACCGCCATGGCGAATGAGAACAGTCTCTGGCAGACTGTCTGAGCCGAAGCTGTGGACGAAATGAGCAAAAAGGCGTTTGTGATCTTTATTCGATCAATTGTCACAAAACTTCATCGGCGCTTCGCGTTTGTCTAACATCAATTCAAGCCGCCTCGCCCAAGCGTCGTGGCTGCAAGAAGCTTCGCGTCATCGACGGGGATGTCCCGGCGCGGCGCGGATGACAATGCCCCAAAACGGGGTGGTGCAAACACAGGAGGAGATGTGATGCTCGAGACACGATTGATCTCGCGGGTGGGCTTGCTCGCACGCAGTGCCGCGATGGCCATGCTCGTCGGCGCGACTGCCGGTGCGGCCGTCGCCAGCGACTGGAAACCCACTCAGCCGGTCGAGTACATCGCGCCGGCCAACCCTGGCGGCGGCTGGGACACCTTGATCCGCACCACGGCACGGGTGCTCCAGGAAGAGAAGCTCGCCGACCAGAACTTCGCCCCGATCAACATCCCCGGTGGCGGTGGCGCGGTCGCCTGGGCGCAGCTTGCCGCACAGAAAGGCAACCCGCACAAGCTGTTCGCAGCCAGCCCCCCGATCATCCTGGTGCCGTTGTCCGGCGCATCGCGCTTCAACCACAAGGATTTCACCCCGATCGCACGGCTGATCACCGACTACTCCATCCTGCTGGTGCGCGCCGATGCGCCCTACAAGACGGCCGGTGAGCTGTTTGAAGCGATCAAGGCGCGCCCCGGTCTGAGCGTGGGTGGCGGTTCCGCCCCGGGTTCCATGGACCACATCTCGGTGGCCTCGGCTGCGTCGGCGGCGGGCTTGAACGCCGCACAACTCAACTACATCGCCTTCTCCGGCGGCGGCGAAGCGATGACCAACCTGCTGGGTGGGCACGTGGAGGCGGTGATCACCGGTGCCGGCGAAGCGGGCGCGCAACTGCAGGGCGGCCAGATCCGTGCGCTGGCGGTTTCCTCACCCGAACGCCTTGCAGCGCTGCCGGACGTGGCGACCTACAAGGAACAGGGCATCGACTTCACTTTCGATATCTGGCGCGGCATCATGGGGCCCCCGGACATGCCGGAAGCCGCGGTGCGCTATTACGAGGATCTCTACGCCCGCATGCTGCAGACCGAAGGCTGGGCCAAGGCGCGTGATCAACTCGGCTGGATCGATGCCTACCAGAACAGCGCCGAATTTGGCGCCTTCCTGGATGGCCAACTCGATCAGTTCAGCTCTGTGCTGGGTGACCTCGGCCTGATCCGCCGCTGAACGCGGCGTCGGCAAGCTTAGCGTCTTTTACCGGCAACGGGCTTACTTCAAAGGCTCCTCCCACGCCCTGGGTGGTCGTGCTCATCGGCCGCCTGGGGCGTCCTCCATCCCTGGTCGCGCCCCCCGTGCGCGGCTCCGGAGATCTCCGCGATGAAACGCATCAATGCCAACCAGATTCTGGCGGTGCTGATCGGGGCGCTCTCGATCGCCTATCTGATCGCCGCTTACCGCATTCCCACGTTCCCGATCCCGCGCCCGGTCGATTCGGACGCGATTCCCAAGTTGCTCGGCTATGTGATGCTGGGCCTGGCAGTGTGGCTGTTCTTTGAACGGCCGCAGGCCGCCAGCGACGACGCCGAGGTCGATGGTCGGGCCTGGATCGCGCGCTGGATGCCGGTGGCAGTCACCTCCGTGGCGATTGCCTTGTATGCCGCCACGCTGCAGCTGCTGGGTTTCGTGCTCGGGTCCTTCCTGCTCGCGGCGGGGCTCACCTGGTACTACGGTTACCGCCGCCACGTGGCCAACCTCATCGTTGCGCTGGCGGTGCCGCTGGTGCTCTATCTGGTCATGACTCGATTCATGAACATCCATCTGCCACGCGGCATCCTGCCGTTCTGAACGACGCGGAGCACCCAAAATGGAAGCATTCGAGAGCATGCTCTACGGCTTCAGCGTCGCGCTGCAGCCGGCCAACATCATGTACGTGTTCATCGGCGTGTTCGCCGGCACCATCATCGGCATGCTGCCGGGGCTGGGGCCGATCTCCGCGCTGGCGCTGATGATTCCGATCACTTTTTCAATGAACCCGGCTTCGGGCCTGATCCTGATGTCCGGGGTGTACTACGGCGCGATCTTCGGCGGTTCGACCTCCTCCATCCTGCTCAACGCCCCGGGCGTCGCGGGCACGGTGGCAACCTCCTTCGACGGTTTTCCGCTCGCCAAGCAGGGCAAGGCCGGCAAGGCGCTCGCGCTGGCGGCCTGGGCCTCCTTCATCGGCGGTACGGTGAGCGTCATCGGCCTGATGCTGATCGCGCCGCTGCTGGCCAGCGTGGCGGTGAGCTTCGGGCCGGCCGAGTACTTCTCGCTGATGCTGCTCGGCCTTACCGCGGTGGTAAGCCTGTCGGAGCGTTCGCTGGTGAAGGGTCTGATCTCGGCGGTGTTCGGCGTAATGGTCGCGATCGTCGGCATCGACCGCCAGACCGGCACCCAGCGCTATACCTTCGATTCGCTCAACCTGCTGCAGGGGATCGACTTCCTGGTGGTGGCATTGGGCGTGTTCGCGCTCGCCGAAGTGTTCGTGATGCTACTCGCGGGGCGTGATGCCAAGGGCCACGCCAAACAAGTCATCGGTTCGCTCAAGCTGTCCAGGGACGAGGTCAAGGAAATTGCCGCGCCGGTGGGGCGCAGCTCCATCCAGGGCTTCATCGTCGGTGTGCTGCCGGGGGCGGGTGCGACCATCGCCTCCTTCCTTGCCTACATTACCGAAAAGCGCATCGCCAAGGACGGCGCGACCTTCGGCAAGGGCAACATCAAGGGCGTGGCCGCCCCCGAGGCCGCCAACAACGCCGCTTGCGGCGGCTCCTTCGTGCCGCTGCTGACCCTGGGCGTACCCGGTTCCGGCAGCACCGCGGTGCTGCTGGGGGCATTGCTGGTGATGGGGGTTACCCCCGGCCCGTTGATGCTGGAACAGCGTCCGGATGTGTTCTGGGGGGTGATCGCGAGCATGTACATCGGCAACATCTTCCTGCTCGTGCTCAACCTGCCGTTGATTCCCTACATCGCCAAGATCCTCGAGGTGCCGCGGCCCATGCTGCTGGCGCTGATCATCGTGTTCTGCATGATCGGGGTGTACGGCCTCAAGTTCACCAGCTTCGACCTCTATCTGCTGCTGGCCTTCGGCCTGATCGGTCTGATGATGCGGCTCAACGGCTTCCCGCTGGCGCCGATGATCCTCGCGCTGATCCTCGGCGATTTGATGGAGGAGAACATGCGTCGTGCGTTGCAGATATCCAGCGGTGACTGGATGACCTTCATCGAGAAGCCGATTTCGCTCAGTCTGCTGGTGATCGCGGTGATGTCGCTGGTCGTGCCGCCGTTGATCCGGCGCATCCGCAGGATGAAGCAGGTGCCCAAGCTCGCGAGCTGACGGCGGTTGTCACAGTAAACTGCGCCTTGGCAGCGCCGTCGCGCGTCTGCCAGGGCGTTCGTTTTTTGCGGGAAACGGGTCGCCAGAAATCCGTCCGCGTTATCAATCAGAGGAGGGGGTGACATGGTTGAGCATGTTTTCACGCGGCGCCTTGACGGGCGCCGCCTGGCTGTGGCGGCGGTCCTGGCGATCGCGATGGCCGCAACGGCATTCGAAGTGCGTTCGTCGGAACTGGTGCTGGGCGTCTCGGCCGAGATCAGCAACCAGGGCCTGGCAGTCGACCAACTCGAAGGGGCGCGTCTGTACTTCGAGGAAGTCAATCGCGCCGGCGGGGTCGGCGGCAAGCGGCTCCGGCTTGAAGTCATGGATGACGGGCGCGATCCGGCGGTCACGGTCGCCAACACCCGCGCCTTGATCGCCAATCCCGAGGTCGTGGCGCTGTTCGGTTATCGCGCCACGCCGACCATACGCGCGGCGCTGCCGGTGGTGGAGGAGGCGGGCATCGCGCTGATCGCGCCGTTCTCAGGGGCCGAGTTCCTCTACGGCCATCCCTACGTATTCCCCGTCCGCGCCGGTTATCGCGACGAGGCGCGTCGCGCGGTGAGCCTGGCGAGCACGCTGGCGGTCACCCGCTTCGCCATCCTGCACCAGACCGACGAGTTCGGCCAGGACGGCCTGGCCGGCTATCTGGAGGGTCTGAAGGATCTCGCGCTCGAACCGGTGGCGGTCGCAAGCTACGATCGTGCCAAACTCGATACCGACGAAGCAGTGCGCAGCATTGCCGCGGCCCGACCGCATGCCGTGCTGATGGCGTGCACGCCGGCGGCCTGCTTCAAGGCGATCCGGCAGTTGCGCGAGGCCGACGAGCAGGCCTTGGTGCTGATGCTTTCGAACGTGGCGGGGGCCGACTTCGCCGGGCAACTGGGCAGCGATTGCCGTGGTGTCGGTCTGACGATGGTCATGCCGCGGCCGCGCAGCAGCATGGATGTTCCGATTGCCGGCGCATTTGCCCGATCGGCGCAGGCCGCGCGCAGCGTGGCGGTCAATGAAGCGAGCTTCGAGGGCTATGTGGCGGCACGGCTGGTCGTGGAAGCGCTGCGACGCGTGGAAGGCCCGATTGGCCGCGAGCAACTGGTCGCGGCATTGAACGGTCTGGGTCGCTTCGACCTCGGTGGCATCCCCGTCGATTTCTCGTCAAGTTCGGGCCGGGTGGACCGTTATGTAGACTTGGCGGTGATGGGCAGTGATTGCCGCCTGATGCGCTGAGGAAGGTCGCGAGGTCGGCCGCTTCCAGTCGCGAGGCACAGACCGCAGCAGGACAAGGAGACAAGGGTCATGAGCATCACGCAACGTATTGCCGCGGGCTTTGCCACGTTGGTCGTGTTCATCCTGATCGTGAGTGCAGGTGCGCAGTTCGGCAATATGCGCATTTCGGACGGCCTCGAGCAGGTCATGGACGAGTCCATTCCGATGCTGGAGGACAGCTATCGCCAGATGACACGCCTGCAAAGTGCGATTCTCGCGTTGTACGAGGCGCTGCCTGCGGAGTCGGCAGAGGTGCTGGAGAGCAGGCGCGGCGAACTCGGCCGCCAGGCCGAAGAGTTGCTGCGCTCCATCGACGCGCTGGCAGAGCGCTTCGGCCGGCAGGCCGAGGTGGGCGCCTTGGCGCAGTCGCTGCGTACTGCCAGTGCGCGTTTTACCGGCTTGTCCGCGGCCATTCTGGACAACCGCCAGCGCCGCATCGAGATGCGGGCGCATACCACCCAGGCCGAACTGCAGTTCCTGATCCAGGGCGATGCCCTGGCCAACTGGACGCGGGTGTACAGCTCGCGGGTATCGGACATGCCGCGCCAGATTGCGGTGCGCAACCTCAACCGCGCGCTCAATACCCACAGACTGCATTACTTCAATTACCTCAAGTCCAACGACATCGAGCGCTTCAGCAGCGATTTCGAGACCAACCGCGAGGAGCTCGCGAGCATGTACCAGGCCTTTCTCGCGCTCGATTCGGACGCGGTGGGGGCGGAGCTGTCGATCAACGAGATCATCGCGTCGCTGTATGGTGAGTCGGGCATGGTCGGTCTGCACCAATCCATGTACGCGCTGGATCGCGAGATCGAGACCCAGCTCGCGGAGGCTGCCACCCTGGTGCGCGACGCCCTTGCGACCGCCAGCCGTCTCATCGACGTCGCCAACGTGCAGGCCGGCGACGCGCGCGGTCGGGCGGAGCGGGCGGCGGGCTTGAGCGGGGTGATCAATATCGCCTTGTCGGCGGCGACGCTGGTGGTGGCGATCGCCATTGCGGTGCTGACGATTGGCGCCATCCGGCGACCCTTGTCGAGTTTCCGTACGGCCTTGCAACAAGTGCGCGACGGCAATCTGCGGGTCAGTTTCGACCAGCGCCGGCGGGACGAGTTTGGTGAGCTCGGTGCTTCCCTTGATGCGGTGGTGGACAGCCTCAAGCGCGTGCTTGGCGAGGTCTCCGAAGGGTCGAGCAGGCTGTCGGACGTGGCCGACGCCAATTCCGAGATTGGCCGCCGCACCACCGCGGCGATGACCGAGCAGGCGGAGCAACTGGCCAACACCACCGCCGCGGCGGGCGAGATCGCGGACCGCGTCGAGCACGTGCGGGCGTGCACCGACGACGCCCTGCGTGCGGTCGGCGATTGCGAGATGCGCAGCGCCGACGTTACCGCCAATGTGGACCAGACGGTAGCCAGCATCGAGGTCCAGGCCCGGGACATCGCTGGGGCGGTCACCCTCAGCAGCGAACTGGCACGCGCCGGTGCGGATGTGGACGCGATTGTCGCCACGATCAAGGAAATCGCCGACCAGACCAATCTGCTCGCGCTCAACGCGGCCATCGAGGCTGCGCGTGCGGGCGAGCAGGGGCGTGGCTTCGCGGTGGTCGCCGATGAGGTGCGCAAGCTCGCAGGGCGCACCCAGACCTCCACCGGGCGCATTCGCGAGGTCGTCGAGAACATGCAGCAGCAGATCCGCGGTGTGGAAACGGTGATGCAGACGAGTTACGACCAGGCGCAGCAGTGCGTGGGCCACGCCAATCGCTCCAAGGAATCGCTGGACGAGATGAACGCCGCCATCGCACAGATCCGGTCGCTCGGTGCGCAGATCGTCGAGGCCGCGCGTCGCCAGCGCGAGGGCGTGGCCGAAGTCAACGCCAGCCTCGCACGGGTGAGCGCGGTTGCTGGCGAGACCGCGCATGGTGCGCAGGAGGCGGCGGCAAGCACCGCGGAGTTGCTGGAATACGCGCACAGGCAAAAGGCCTTGTTGCAGCGCTTCTCGTTGTGACGAGGGCGGAGCGGACGCGCACCTGGGGCGCTCGCGCGGGCTGGATCGCCGCCACCTTGACATTGGCGGTGCTCGCCGGCGCAGCCGCACAAAGGCTGGATGTGCCTTTGCCGTGGATGATCGGTCCCTTGTTCTCGGTAGCCTTGCTCAGGGTGGCCGGGGTGCGTCTGGAGGCGCTGCCCGGCGGCCGCCAGGCCGGCCAGTGGGCTATCGGCACGGCGCTGGGACTGTACTTCACGCCCGCGGTGGTCGCACAACTGGCACAGAACGCACCACTCGTGCTGGTCGTGGCGGTCGCCTCGCTGTTCATGGGTGCAGTGTGTGCCGGCTTCATGCTGGCCTTCGGGCGGGTGGACCGGTCCACTGCCTTCTTCGCCTCGCTGCCGGGCGGCGCGTCGGAAATGGCAAGCCTTGCCGAGCGCGCCGTGGCACGGGTGGACCGGGTGGCCGCCGCGCACGCGCTGCGGGTGATGATGGTGGTGTCGGTGGTGCCCTTCGCGCTGACCTGGTACGGCCCGCGCGGGGGTGACCCGGGCTATGTGGCGATCGCCACGGCGGTGGACTGGGCCCGTTTCCCGACGCTGGCCGGTATAGGCGTGGCGGGTGCGATGATCTTCACCCTGCTGCGTCTGGCCAACGCCTGGGTGTTGGGGCCGTTGTTCGCCGTGGCCCTGGTCACCGCGCTGGAATACCGGCTGACCGCCTTGCCCGGTGTGGTGGTCAACGCAGGGCAGGTGCTCATCGGCTGCTCGCTGGGCGTGCGCTTTTCGCCGGAGTTCTTTCGAGCGGCACCGCGTTTCATGACGGTTGCGGCGCTCGGCGCGCTGCTCGGCTTGATGCTGGCGTTCGGACTCGCGGCTGCGCTGGCGACGCTGGTGGATGTGCCACTGGCGACGCTGAGCCTCGCCACCGCGCCAGGCGGGGTCGCGGAAATGGCGATCACCGCCAAGGTGTTGCAACTGGGCGTGCCCCTCATCACCGCCTGCCACGTGCTCCGGGTGGTGGTGCTTACCCTGGCGGCCGCGCCCGCCTTCCGTTTGTTCGAGCGCGTCATGGTCGGGCGCCGTTGAGCACTGCCACCTGACCGATTCAATGCGTGCATTACGCCGCACCCGCCTGCAGGCGGGGGTTTCAAGGTGACGGCTTCTGGCGAATAATGATTCGTCGCGGTCACCGTGGTGAACAATGGCGCCTCCCGAATCTCTTGTCCCCGCGCCCAGTGTGCCGCCCGACGCGCGCTCGGGTGGCGGCGCACCGCTCAGCCACGGCGTGGCGCCGGGGGCGAACGAGTGTCGGGCCGCGCGACCCTTGCCCCATCTTCGACGCTGGTTGAACGCCTTGTGTTGGCTGGGCGCCATCGTGGTCATGATGGCCGGCACTTCAGCGCTGGCGGCCGAAACGGTGCTGCGCGTGCTGAGCTGGCCGGGCTATGCCGACGCTGACGTGGTGGCGGCGTTCGAGCGGCGCAGTGGCGCCAAGGTACGCATCACCCTGATCGGCTCCGACGACCACTTGCGTGAGCGCATGCGCGCGCGCGACGGTGGCGATTTCGACGTGGTAGCCGCCAGCACGGCAGAGATCGAGCGCTTCATCGCGCGCGGACTGGTCCTGCCCATCGACCCTGCGAACATTCCCAACATCGCCCGTCAGCTGCCACGCTTTCGCGACCTGCGCGACATGGACAGCCTCGTGCGTGATGGTCGCCGTTACGCGGTGCCCTATACGTATTCGGAAATGGGGTTGATCTACGACAGGCGTGCCTTTCCCCAGCCGCCCGCGCGGCTGGCCGATCTGTGGGACGAGCGCTATCGCGGCCGGGTGCTCGCCTACGATGGCTCCACCCACAATTTCTCGCTCGCCGCGATCAAGACCGGGGGCGACCCGTTCCTCATCCCCTCGGAGCGCTTTGCTGCGATGGCGGCGGAGCTTGTGGCCCTGCGGCGCAACGTGCTCACTTTCTACACCTTGCCCGAGGAGTCGGTGCAGTTGTTCCTGCGCCATGAGGTGGTGCTGATGTTCGCCAACTACGGTACCCAACAGCTGAAAATGCTGCAGGACGCCGGTGCGGACGTCGGCTACGTCATTCCGCAGGAAGGCACACTCGCGTGGCTGGACTGCTGGGCGATTTCCCGCGGCGTGCGCGACCGTGCCCTGGCCGAGGCGTGGATAGACCACATGACCGCGCCCGAAGTGGGGCGGACGCTGAGCGAACGCGAGGGGCTTGCCAACACCGTGGATGCCGCGCTGGCACCGGACGACGACGAGCGCATCTTCTGGCTGAAACCGGTGGAGGATGACGACTTGCGCGCCCGCCTGTGGCGCCGTATCGCCGCCGGCGATCGACTCGAGGTCATGCTGCAATGAGTCGCGCGTCAGGCATCCCGCCCCCGGTCATTCGATCCGCGCCGGACTTGCCGCCGGTGACCGATCCGTCCGAGGCCCCCGAGCTCGTCGCGGCTGCCGTGTCCTCTACGCCGGCGCACGCGGCACATCGTCCGCCGGCTGGGCTCGGCATCGCCGTAAAGCTGGGCATGGTGTTGGCGGTGTTCGCGCTGTTCTCGGTGGCGCTCACTGCGTACTACCTGTATTCGAGCAGCAGCAGCCAGCTCCGCCAGGCGGCCGAGCGCGATCTGCTCACTGCGGCACACGTGCTCGCCCGCAACCTGACCCTGTCGTTGGAGAACGCGGAACGCTACGTTGGCATGCTTTCGGGATTGCCCGATGCGCGTCGGGCACTCGAAGCCGAGCGGGCGGGGGCTGCGACGGACGGGGCGGCGCAGCAGCGGCTGGCGGAGGCCTTCGAGGCCTTGTTCGCGGTGCAGCCCAATGTGTCGCAGATTCGCCTGATCGCGGCCGATCGCCATGGGCTCGAGCGCGTACGGGTGGACCGCGATAACGACGGTCTGGGCACGCTGCGCGTGAGCGGCGAGGACTTGCAGGAAAAGGCGCACTTCCCCTATGTATTCGAGACCCTGCGTCGCCGTCCGGGCGAGGTGTACTTCTCCGACATCAGCCTCAACCGCGAGACCGGTGCGCACGCCGGTGAGGACCAGCCCACACTGCGCGTGGCCGGGCCGGTGGCCGATGCGGCCGGCCGGGCGCTGGGCGTGGTGGTGGTGAATATCGACGTCGGGCGTTACTTCGACCGCCTGCGCGGCGACTTCCCCGCCAGCTATCAGATCTACCTTGCCAATCACCGTGGCGACTATCTGGTCCATCCCGATCCGGCACAGACCTTCGGCTTCGATCACGGCCACCGCATCCTGGTGCAGGACAGCTTCCCGGAGGTCGCGCCGGTGCTGGCCGGATCGGTGCGTCAGGTGCTGATCGAATCTGCGCCAGGGCACGGTCCGGGCGGACGGGTGACGGCTTTCGTGCGCCTGCCCTTTGGCGACGCCGACGATGGTCGTACGCTGGTGCTCGGTCTGTCACAGCCGCTGGAGGAAGTGTTCGAGCTGTTTGCCGCGCACCGGCGCAAGGCTGCGACCATGGTCGGTGTGCTGGGCGTGCTCGCGGTGGCGCTGTCCTTGCTGGTGGCGCGCGCGGTCACCGGCCCGGTGAACGCAATGGTCGCTGCGGTGACGGCGTTTGGTTCGGGGCGCCGCGAGGGGGGGCTGCCGGTCTCGCGCAGGGATGAACTTGGGGTGCTCGCGCGCAGTGTGGCCGCCATGCAGGAACAAATCGCGTCGCAACTGACGGAACTCGAGCGCAGCCGCAGCGAAATGGATCACCTCGCCCATCACGACGCGTTGACCGGGCTGCCCAACCGGCGGATGTTTCTCGCCTACCTCGAGGCCGGCATCGCGCGCGCGCGGCGCAGCGGAAAGCGTTTTGCGCTGGTCTTCGTCGATCTCGATCGCTTCAAGGAAATCAATGATCGCTACGGCCACGCCGTTGGCGACGCTGTACTGCAGGACGTGGCGGGGCGGCTCAAGCTCGCGGTGCGCGCCGATGACACCGTGGCGCGACTGGCAGGCGACGAGTTCACCGTGATGTGCGAGAACCTCGATACCCCGGTCGACGCCGTGTTGATCGCGCAGAAGCTGCACGACAGCTTCCTCCAGCCGGTGCTGGCAGACGGGCAGGAGGTGGTGGTGAAGGCGAGCATCGGCGTGGGCCTCTACCCCGAACATGGCGAGGACGCCATGGCCTTGCTGCGCAGCGCCGACAAGGCGATGTACCGGGTGAAGCTGGCCGGCCGGAACAGCTACTGCCTGTTCGACCTACCAGCCGAAGGCGAGGTAGGGCGGGAACCGGGCTAGAATGCCGACGTTCAGTCCTTCGGTATCACCCCGCCCATGACGACTCCATCCGCGCCTCGCCCACCCTTCGCAACCCGACCCGTCGATGCCGCGCCCGATGGCGTACCGGTGCTGCCCACGGTGGAGTTGGAAACCGGCGCCCAGCCGCGCCATGCAGTGATCTGGCTGCACGGCCTGGGGGCCGACGGGCACGATTTCGAGCCGGTGATCGAAGCTTTCGATCCAGCCTGCCTGCCGCCCACCCGCTTCGTCTTTCCGCACGCACCACAGCGACCGGTGACCATTAACGGCGGCTACGTGATGCGCGCCTGGTACGACATCGTCTCGCTCGACTTCGCTGAGCGACGCGAGGACCCCGCCGGGGTTCGGGAGTCGGCGCAACAACTCGAAGCCCTGATCGCCCGTGAGAACGCCCGCGGCATTCCCGACGAGCGCATCGTGCTCGCCGGTTTCTCCCAGGGCGGCGCGGTCGCATTGCACACGGCCCTCCGCCACCCGCGGCGCCTGGCCGGGGTGCTGGCGCTATCCACCTACCTGCCGCTGGCGGATACGCTGGCCGTCGAGGCCCATCCTGCCAACCGCGAGACCCCGATCTTCATGGCGCATGGCCAGGGCGACCCGGTGATTCCCTACGCTTTTGCCGAGCGCAGCTTCGCGCAACTGCGCGACGCCGGCTACGCCATCGGCTGGCACGCCTATCTCGCGGAACATGGACTGGTGCTTGAGGAGGTGCGCGACATCGAGCAATGGCTGAGCGGCGTGCTGATCTGAACGGCGGACGCAACCGGAGGAGACCGCCATGTTCCAGAATTTCGTTGAGTTCGATCTGCAGGTTGGCGACCTCATCATCCACGGCCGCAAGGGCGGCGAGGGACCGCCGTTGTTGTTGCTGCACGGGCACCCCCAGACCCACGTGATCTGGCATCGCGTTGCCGAGCGGCTGGCGCGCGACTACACGGTGATCGCCACCGATCTGCGCGGCTACGGCGATTCATCCAAACCGGCCGGATCGCCCGACCACGCCAACTACAGCAAGCGCGAGATGGCGCGCGACCAGGTGGCGGTGATGCGGCACTTCGGTTTCGAGCGTTTCATGCTGTGCGCCCACGACCGCGGCGCGCGCGTCGCGCACCGCCTGGCGATGGACCACCCGGCAGCGGTGGCGAAGCTGATGCTGCTGGACATCGCCCCCACTCTGGCGATGTACGAGAAGACCGACCGCGCGTTCGCGACCGCCTATTTCCACTGGTTCTTCCTGATCCAGCCCGCGCCCTTGCCCGAGACGCTGATCGAGGCCGACCCCGCCGCCTACATCACGCGCACCATGGGCGGGCGCCACGCCCGCATGGAGGTGTTCGATCCGGAGGCGATTGCCGCCTACCAGCGCGCGTTGTCCCAGCCGGGAGCGGCACACGCCTTGTGCGAGGACTACCGCGCCGCGGCCACCATTGACCTGGAGCACGATCGCGCCGACCGTGAGGCGGGCCGCCGGCTCGTCCAGCCGTTGCGGGTGTTGTGGGGGCGGCATGGAGTGATCGAGCGCTGTTTCGATCCGCTTGCGGAATGGCTGGCGGTGGCGGAAGACGTCTCCGGCCGTGCCCTCGATTGCGGACATTACCTGCCCGAGGAAGCGTCCGACGACTTGTACGCGGAGATTCGCGCGTTTCTGGTGTAGGCCACCGGAGTATCCGGGCCGCGCTGCCGGTTGGTCGACCAGGAGGCGCTCGGACGCGTGGTGCTCACACGGGGGCGCTTCCGCTGTAGCCGGCGGTCGGCAGCGGGCCTCCGAGCGGCCGTGCCCCGGCCCGTCACGCGCCACCTCACAAAATGCGGTTGAACCACGCCAGCGACAGCAGTCCGGCAAGCAGCGCCAGGGCGGCGCCGGCAGCGGCGAAGATCGCGCTGATCTCGGTTTGTTCGGTCTTGAACACCAGGCGGGTGTTGAGGCTGCGGTATACCTGCGTCAAGTCCTCGGCGTTGTCGGCGTGGTAGTAGTCGCCGCGCGTCATGTTGGCGATTTGCTTGAGCGTGTCCTCGTCCAGTCGCACCCGCATCGACCAGCCCTCGAACTGCAGCACTTCGCCGGCAAGCGTGCCGACGCCGACCGTATACACCCGCACCCCCAGATCGGCGGCCAGGCGGGCTGCCTCGATGGGGTCCGGGCCAGTGGTGCTCTGGCCGTCGCTCAACAGGATCACCGCGTTGGAGACCTCGGAGCCCGGGGGCACCGGCTCGGGGCGCGGCTTGCCGCCCGCGGGCATGCGCCCTACCTGGTCTTCCAGCAGGCCGCGCACCTCGATGCCGGCATCCGGGAACAGTGTCGCAAGCGATACCGCCAGCCCGCTGCCGATGGCGGTGCCGTACTGCAGCTGCAGCCGGTCTATCGCACTGGTCAGGGCTTCGCGGTCGCGGGTGGGGGCCTGCACCACCGAGGCGGTGGCGGCGAAGGTGACGATGCCGATGCGGGTTTCGGTGGGTTGTTCGGCGATGAAGGTGCGCGCTGCCTGCTGGGCGGCGGCCAGCCGGGTGGGCTGGACGTCGCCCGCCCGCATGCTGCCGGAGATGTCCAGCGCGAGCACGATGGTCTTCTCGTTGGACGGCAGGGTGACCACCGCAGTCGGGCGGGCGACCGCCACGGCCAGCGCAGCCAGGGCCAGCAGAAACATCAGCGGTGGCAGATGGCGGCGCAGCCACTGGCCGGGGCCGAACGCGTCGCGCACCATCCCCAGGTGCGCGTAGCGCAGCGCCGCCTTGCGGTTGCGCCGCAGGATCAGCAGATAGCCCACCACCAGCAGCGGCAGCAGGGCGAGCAGCCAGAGCAGGCTGGGCCACAGAAAGGTCATCCTGCGCTCCTTGCGGCGGTGGGCGTGCCTCCGCCCGGCAGTTGTCCGCGCCATTTGCGCAGCGTGGCGAAGCGGATGATGGCCTCGGCGAGATCCTCGTCGGTGGCCAGCTCCAGCGCATCCACGCCGGCCACGGCCAGCCCTTCGCGCAGGGCGGTCTCGCGCGCTTCGGCCTGCTCGGCAAAGCGTCGGCGAAAGCCCGGGTCGTGGGTGTCGACCAGCAGTTGCTCGCCGGTCTCGGCGTCTTCCATGGTTACCAGGCCGAGATCGGGCAAGGCCATTTCCAGCGGGTCGTAGAGGCGCACCGCGATCACCTCGTGGCGGCGCGCCAGATGGGCGAGCGGCTTGGCCCAACCGGGTTCGCTGATGAAATCCGACACCAGGAAGATGACCGAGCGCCGCCGGATTACACGGATGGCGTCGTGGATGAGGTCGGCGAGGCGGGTGGGGGCGCTACGGGTGAGCGGCGCCCGGGTCAACAGGCGGTGCACCAGGTGCAAGGCCTGGCGGCGGCCGCTGCGTGCCTCCACGACGGTGTCCACCCGGTCGCCATACATCAGTGCGCCGATGCGATTGCCGTGCAAGGTCAGCAGCCGCGCCAGCACGGCGGTGAAGTCGATCTCCACGGCGCGTTTGCGGGTACGCGAGCCGAAGTCCAGCGACGGGCTGAGATCGAGCAGAAACCACGCGGTGACCTCGCGATCCTCGGTGAACTCGCGGATATAGGGCGTCTGCAGGCGGGCGGTGACGTTCCAGTCGATATGGCGCACGTCGTCGTGGTACTGGTACTCGCGCAGGTCGGCAAGGTCCAGCCCGAAGCCACGGAACAGGCTGCGGTAGTCGCCCTGCAGCACGCCGTCCAGGCGCCGGATCACGGTCATCTCGAGGCGGCGCAGCAGGCGTTCCGGGTCGCGTCCGATGTCCTGGCGCGGCGCTGCGAGCGGGGCCTCGGCGGATTCAGTGGCCGACGCGGACATGGGAATCCAGGGGCTTGTCGGGGGCGGGGATCTTGCGCAGGATGCGTTCGATCAGGTCGTCGGGCGTGACCGCGTCCGCCAGGGCCTCGTAGCTCAGCACCAGGCGGTGGCGCAGGACGTCGAAGCTGAGATCGGTGACGTCCTGCGGCAGCACGTAGTTGCGACCGCGCAGGAAGGCCAGCGCGCGGGCGCCCTCGATGAGATGGATGGAGGCGCGCGGACTGGCGCCGAACTGGAGGTACTCGGCCACCCCTTCCACGCCGTAGCGCCCGGGCTCACGGCTGGCGGCGACCAGCCGTACCGCGTACTGGATCAGCGAAGGGTCGACGTAGGCGCTGCGGCATTCGTGCTGCAGCGCCGCCAGTTCCTCGGTGGTGGCCATCGGCGTGACCTCGACGCTGGGGCCGGTGACGCGTTCGACGATGGTGAACTCTTCCTCTTCGTTGGGGTAACCGACCAGCACCTTCATCATGAAGCGGTCCACCTGGGCTTCCGGCAGCGGGTAGGTACCCTCGGTCTCGATCGGGTTCTGCGTCGCCATGACCAGGAAGGGGCGCGGCACCTTGTGGGTTTCACCGGCGATGGTCACCTGGTATTCCTGCATGACTTCCAGCAAGGCGCTCTGCACCTTGGCCGGGGCGCGATTGATCTCGTCGGCGAGCAGCAGGTGGGTGAATACCGGGCCCAGCGAGGTGGCGAAATCGCCCGTCTTCTGGTTGTAGATGCGGGTGCCGACCAGGTCCGCAGGCACCAGGTCGGGGGTGAACTGGATGCGCTTGAAGCTGCCGCGAATCGTCTGCGCCAGCGTCTTCACCGTCAAGGTCTTGGCCAGCCCCGGTACGCCCTCGACGAGCAGGTGGCCCTGGGCCAGGATGGCGACCAGTACCCGCTCCAGGAAGTGATCCTGGCCCACCACGACGCGCTTGACCTCGTAGAGGATGCGCTCCATCAGCGCCGAGATTTCGCCGCGATCCGAATCCCTGTGGTTGTTCATGCGCGTTTCTCCCTGGTCGTTATCGGTGGTTGGTGGTGGTCTGGGAACGATGTCTGATGGACGCTCAGAAGGGCGGCATGCCGGCGGCGGAGGCGGCGTTTTCGATCGGCACGGCGAAGCCGATGCCGACGAACACGCCCTGGTCGGTGGGGTTGAGCACCGCGGTGACGATGCCGACGACTTCGCCCTCGAGCGTGACCAGCGGTCCGCCGGAACTGCCGGGGTTGGCCGCTGCGTCGAACTGGATCAGGTTGGACAGCGCGACCTCGCCGGAGGCCGAACGGAATTCTCGCCCCAGGCCGGAAATGACGCCGGCGGTGACGGTGGGGCCCAGGCCGAACGGGAAGCCTACGGCAACCACTTCCTCGCCCGGGCGCAAGTCGGCGGTGGAGCGCATGGTCGCCGCCACCAGATCGTCCGGCAGGGACGCCGCCTGCAGCACGGCCAGGTCGTTTTCGGGCTGGGCGCCGACCATGCTCGCGTCCGAGGCATGGCCATCGGCGAAGATCACGCGGATGCGGCTCGCGCCGACGACCACGTGGAGATTGGTGAGGATCAGGCCCTCGTCCATGATCACCACGCCGGTACCGACACCGCTTGCCCCGTCGCGACGGGGGCGTTCGGGGTTGGGCTCGGTGCCCGGCGGCATGGTTTCGGGCTTGGCCTCGGGGCTGGGGTCGGGCCCGTTTTCGGCGTCCGCTTGTCCGCGTCCGTAGGACAGCACCCGTACCACCGACGGGCCGATGACCTCGTAGGCGTGTGTGGCTGGGGAGGGGTTCGCGCGTTGCTCGAGCGCACGCGCGACCGCCAGATCGAGGTCCTGCGGGCTGAGGCCGGGCGCCGCCGGGCGCGTGGCCAGCCAAGCGATCAGTGCCACGCTCGCGACCAAGGCAAGCACGCCGGCTGTTTGCATGCCGGGGCGGGCTGCACGTGGGGCGGCGGCCGGCGCTGATGGTGGTGTGACGGAGGGGGGCGGAGAGGGAGGGGCGCCGGGGGCGCGGTGGTGGGCGGATGGTGCGGCGGTGGCGCGCGTTCCGGGGGGGCGGCGTAACCCGGCGGAGTCCGCTGCCTGCGCCGCGCCGCGCGGCGCCGCGTGCTGCCCGGCGGAGGACGCCGGATCACGGGCCGGGGCGCGGCTGTACAAAGTGTTGCGCCTCATCTCGCGCCTCCCCTGCGCCATGCAACGGCCGCAATCGTTGGCCGGGCGGGCCTTTCTGGGGCCTGCACCGGATGGGCTGCGCTTCGGCGCGAACCTCTCGCGCGGAAGGCACACCAATACTCACGGGCTTCGCGGTGGTCGGCGCATTCGGACATGGATGGCGGCCTCATCGATGCGGTCGAACCGATTCGACTTCATGACTGCGAATAAATTCCGTCGTAGCGGATCCGGGCGTTCAGGCCCGCAGCAGGCGACCGCGACGCGACGGGGAATATTGCCTATGCTGGAAGGGCGGCGCTTCCCCAGGCCGTGTCCGGCGAGGCGTGGATGGAGGCGCATCGATGGAATTTCTCTGGCCCCAGGCCTTGTGGTTGTTAGTGCTCGCGCCGTTGCTGTGCGCCGCCTACGTGTGGCTGCTGCGTCGCCGCCGAACCGCGTTGCGCGTCACCCAACTGGCGGCGGTGCGGCAGGCAATGGGGCGACAGCGCCAGTGGCGGCGCCATCTGCCACCGGCGCTGCTGCTGCTCGCGCTGATGGTGGGCGTGTTCGCACTGGCGCGTCCGACCACGGTGATCTCGCTGCCGTCCGATCAGCGCACCATTGTGCTGGCGATCGACGTGTCGCTGAGCATGATCGCGGACGACGTGCTCCCCAGTCGTATCGAGGCGGCCCAGGCGGCGGCCAAGGACTTCGTGCGCGAACAGCCGGCCGACGTGGCCATCGCGGTTGTCTCCTTCGCTGGCACCGCAGCGCTGGTGCAGGCGCCGACGCGCAATCGCGACGACGCCATCGCCGCGCTCGACCGCCTGCAACTTGATCGCCATACCGCCATCGGCAGCGGCATCATCATGTCGCTGGCAACCATCTTCCCCGAGCAGTACATCGATCTCGAGTCGGTGATCTTCGGTGAGGGGGCGCTGGGCGGCAAGGGGGCGGCGATGCCGCGGCGAGTGATGGAGCCGGCCGAGATCGTCGAGCCCGGATCCTATGCCTCGGCCGCCATTGTGCTGCTCACCGACGGTCGCCGCACCACCGGCCCCGATCCGGTGGATGCCGCACGCATGGCGGCCGATCGTGGGGTGAAGGTGTACACCGTCGGTTTCGGTACTGCCGAAGGCGTGACGGTGAATACCGGCGGCTGGCAGATCTTCATGCGTTTCGACGAGGAGGCGCTGCGTACCATTGCCGATATCACCCACGCCGAGTACTTCTACGCCGGCTCGGCTGCCGACTTGCGCAAGGTCTATAGCGAATTGGGCAGCCGGTTCGTGATGGAGCGCCGGCAGACCGAGGTGAGCGCGTTGTTCTCGGCGCTGGCGGCCTTGCTGGCGCTGCTGGCGGGCGGGCTGTCGCTATGGTGGTTCAACCGTGGCCCCTGAGGCGGGGTCGCTGAGGTTTCCCGAGCGTCCGCCCGGTTTCGTGCCGCGGCGGGTATTTCTTTTCAGCGGTCACCGCGTGGATGCGGTCGATCGCCCCCGGCCGCGCTTTCCACCTTCGGCAGTGCCCGCCGCGGCAGCGCGCATCGCCGCCGTGCTGGCACGTGAGGAGGCCGGCGCGGACGATCTTGCGCTGGCCCAGGCCGCCAGCGGCGGCGATCTCCTGTTCCTGGAGGCTGCGCGCGCCCGCGGCCTGTGTCTGCGGGTCATGCTGCCCTTCGACGAGGACGCGTTCCTGCGCTGCTCGGTGTTGAGTTCGGCGGGCGGGGAGGAATGGCTGGCCCGCTATCGCGCGTTGTGCGCCGCGCTCGCGGTGGCACCGCTGATTGCCACCGCCCCAGAGGTGGCAATGTCCCCGGCACTGATCGCGCACGCCGACCCCTTTGAACGCTGCAATCTCTGGCTGCTGGAGACGGCCAGGCAGTGGGGCGACGCCCGGGTCCGCTTCATTTGCCTGTGGGATGGCGCGACCGGCGACGGGCCCGGTGGTACGGCGATGATGCGCGACGCCGTCGTGCGCGCCGGCGGCGATTGCGTCTGGATAGATGTGCGTACGCTGACCGAGGCGGCGGATACGTCGGGATGAAACGGGGCCGAGCCCTGGCTGAGGGCGTTCGATCGGATTCGCCAATGGGGTGAGAAGGGGTGAGGAGGTATCGCGAAGCCCGCTCCATCATGACTTTGCGATGAGGCAGTCTGGATTGTTCCCCGCGCGCTTCCTATAGTGGGAGCGGCGGGCCGCGCGCATCCGCGTCGGCTCTGTCGTTGCGGACCACGGCTGGCGTGGCGGGAGGCGCAATGTCCATCGAATCCTATCGGGTGCGCGGTCAGCTTCGCACCTGCGCCGGGCCGGAAGTCGAGTTGCTGCGCGTCGTTTCGGCGCGAAGGGTGGTGCCGGGTTCGGCGCGTGACGGCGTGTCCGGCACGGTCGATGTGGCGGCGGACGAGGTCGCGCGGATCGAACTCGACAATGGCTTCGTGCTCTGGGCGCGCGCCGCCGACCTGGTGCGCGAACACGGACAGGTGTCGCTGGGGCGGGATGGCCTGCCGGTGTGGGGTTTCGAGCGCCTGGGGCACATTGGCGGCGACCGCCAGGCCTCGGCCGGTGAGCGCGGGCTGGGTGCGCTGAGCTTGCGGGCGCTGGATTTCTTCGGTGTCGACCTTGCCGGGCGGAGCGCACGCGCGCTGGCCGAACGTTTCGAGGCGCGGCTGTTGGCGGGCCGCGAGGAGGGCTTGTACGCGTGCCGGCTCGACGCCGGTGAGGCGGGGCAGGAACAGGGTCCGGATGCAGGCAAGCCCAAGACCCCGACGGTGGAGCTGGCCCCCTTGCCCCCGCTGCAGGCTGGCGACGATCCGCTGCTGGTCTTCATCCATGGCACGGCCTCGAACTGCAGCGGCAGCTTCGGCAAGCTGTGGGCTGCGGACAACCGCGCGGGCGGCCGCCTGCGTGGGCGGCTGGCGGAGCGCTATCGCGGGCGGGCGTTCGCGTTCGAGCACCGCAGTTTGACCGAGAGCCCGATTGCCAACGCGCTGAAGCTCGCGCAGACGCTGCCCGAGGGCGCGCGCCTGCATCTGGTCACTCACAGCCGTGGCGGCCTGGTGGGAGAACTGCTGTGCCTGGGCCAGACGCGTGGCGACGGTGAGACGCTGGAGGATGCGTGGCTGGGCGCCTTGTTCGAGGACGACGCAATCCTCGCCGAGCAACTCGGCCTGACGCCGCTGGACGGCGATGCGGAAGCGGCCCGCAGCCAGGCGCGGCAGGCGGATCGCGAGCGGCTGCTGGCGTTGCGCCGCACCTTGCTCGAAAAGCGCATAGAGGTGTGCCGTTTCGTGCGGGTCGCATGCCCGGCGCGTGGCACCACGCTCGCCTCGGGCCGGCTGGACCGCTGGCTGTCGATGCTCGACTTCGTTGCGGGCAAATTGGGCGGGCCGCTGTCCGCGGCGGCGGGCGCTGCCACCGACTTCCTGCTCGCGGTCGTCAAGACGCGCACCGACCCGCGCACCCTGCCCGGGCTCGAGGCGATGATGCCCGGCTCGGCGCTGACGCGCTTGCTGGCGAGCCCGGAACTGGGCACTACCGCCGACCTGACGGTGATCGCGGGCGACACCGAAGGCGAGTCCCTGTGGCAGAAACTCAAGCTGCTCGCCGTCGACTGGTTCTTCTCCGCCGACCACGACCTGGTGGTCAATACCGGTTCGATGACGGGCGGGTTCGCGCGCCCACCCGGCGGCGCGCGAATGGGGCTGGACCGCGGTGCAGAGGTCAATCACTTCGCCTACTTCACCAATCCGCGCAGCCTGGGCTGGCTGGAGGTGGGGCTGTTGCGCGAGGATGGCAGCGATGGCGGGTTGCGCGCACTGCACGAGGTCGCCGCGCCGCAGCCGCGCTGGCGCGAGGCGCTGGCACGCAGCCGCGACGCCCGCCACCCCCGGCCGCTGGCGGTGATCCTGCCGGGTACCATGGGCAGCGGTCTGCGTCAGGACGGTAGCCGCGTATGGCTGAGCTATGGCGCGCTGCTGCGTGGCCGGCTGGGGCGGATCGCGATCGGGCGGGATGGCGTCGAGGCCGATACCCTGCTCGACAGCTTTTACGCCCCGCTCATCGAGTTCGTCGCCCGCAGCCACCATGTCGAGCTATTCCCTTACGACTGGCGGCTTTCGGTGACGGCCAGCGCGGAGCGCCTGGCGGAGCGGCTGGAGGCCTGGCTACCCGAGGCCGAGCGACACAACCAGCCGGTGCACCTCATCGCCCATTCGATGGGCGGCCTGGTGGTGCGCGCAATGCTCGGCGACGGCGGTCGCGGCGCGGCGCTGTGGCAGCGGATCAAGCGTCTGCCCAACAGCCGCCTGCTGATGCTGGGCACCCCCAACCAGGGCTCGCACGAGGCCTTGCGCTGGCTGACCGGCTTCAACCCGACCCTGGTCAAGCTCGCACTGCTGGACCTCACACGTGGCGTGCACGGCGTCATCGACCTGGTGCGGCGCTTCCCCGGATTGCTCGAGCTGCTGCCGTTTGCCGATCCGTCCGCGCCGGCCGGCCGGCCGGACTTCGCCGACCCAGGCCTCTGGTCCGATCTGCGGCGCGCCACCCGGGCAGGGTGGAAGGCCGCCGATGCGGCCGACCTGCAGGCGGCGCGCGAGACCTGGAAACGACTGCAGGCGTCGCCCGTGGAGCCGCAGCACATGGTCTATGTGGCGGGGGTGCAGCGGGCGACGGTGGTCGACTACGAACTGGTGGAGGAGGAAAGCCCGATCCACTTCGAACGCCGGCGCCTGGCCTTTATCGCCACCCGCGAGGGCGATGGCACGGTGAGCTGGGCCTCAGGCGCCTTGCCCGGGGTACGCACCTGGTACGTGCGCGACACCGCCCACGACATGTTGTGCGCGCAAGCCTCGGTATTGCCGGCCTACCTTGAGCTGCTGGACAGTGGCAGCACCCGTCTGTTGCCGGATTCGCCGCCGCTGCGCGCACGTGCGGCTGGCGAGTCCGAGCGCTTCGTGCTCCCACCCCTGCCACCGGCTGACGCGATTCCCGACGAGCGCGACCTGGCCCTCGCCGGCTTCGGTGGCGCCCCGCCCGTGCGCGTCGAGGCGAGTCTGCCGGTGCCAGAGATCGTCGTCAGCCTGTGTCACGGCAACCTTGCCTATGCGCGCTTCCCGGTGCTGGTCGGACACTACCTCGGCGACACCATCGTCAGTGCAGAAGCGGCGCTGGATGCGCGTCTGGACGGCGCCTTGTCGCGGCGCCTGCAGCTCGGGCTGTATCCGGGCGAACAAGGCTCCCACGCGCTGTTTTTCAATCCGTATCCGCGCGCGCGTCCCAGCGGCGCGGTGGTGGTGGGGCTGGGGCAGGTGGGCGGCCTGTCGCCCGCGCTGCTGCAAAGCGGGGTGACTGCGGCCATGGTCGATTTCGCCCTGCAGGTCGCCAACTGGGCGGACGCGCGTTTCGGCAGCAGCCGGCCGCGCTCGGCCGCGCTGTCCTGTCTGCTGGTGGGTACCGGCGCGGGGGGCACGACGGTCCGGGACTCGGTCGGTGCCATCGTGCGCGCGGCCGTGGAGGCCAATCAGCGGCTGCGCAAATCGGGACTTGACGACCAGGTGCTGGTGGATCGCCTGGAGTTCATCGAACTCCACGAGGACGTGGCCTTCGCCGCCGCCGAGGCGCTGGAGGCCGTGCTGGGCGATGGCGAGCTTGCCGGGCGTGCGCGTTGGCCGGAGGCGGTGGTGGAGGAGGGCCAGGGCGGCCTGCGCCGGGTGCGATTCGACGAGGCGCCCGAGTGGTGGCAGCGCTTGCGCATTGTTGTCGAGGACGGTGGGCACAACCTGCGTTTCAGCTTCGCCTCGGATCGCGCCCGTGTCGAGGAGACGCTCGCCACCGGCCAGCTCGCCCTGGTCGATGCCTTTGTGCGCGAGGCGTCGGGGTCGTCCGGGAGCGACCGAGAGATCGCCCACACCTTGTTCGAAATGCTGCTGCCACTGCGGCTCAAGGAGCGTGCGCCGCGCCAGACCCACCTCGTCCTGCTGGTGGATGAATGTTCGGCGCGCTACCCCTGGGAACTGCTGGAAGACCGCTGGAGCGTGGACGGCCGTCCTCCGGCCGTCGCACGCGGCGTCATCCGGCAACTCGCGACACCGGAATTCCGCGCCCGTCCCGACCATGCGTCGGGGCCGCGGGCGTTCGTAGTCGGCAACCCCGACCTGGGTGGATGGGCGCGCTATGCCGACCTGCCCGGCGCGCGCGCGGAGGCACGGGCCGTGGATGCCGCCCTCAGCGCCGGTGGCCATGCCGTGACCTGCCTGACCGACGCCGGCACCCAGGCCATTCTCGCGGGCCTGCACGCCCAGGCCTATCGCGTACTGCATCTGGCAGGCCATGGCGAGCATGGCTTGCGCCTCGACCCCGCCGCGCCCACCGGCGCCATGGACGGCGGCGCGCGTGAACCCTCGACCGGACACTGCGCTTGCGACGGTGCGGCGGCCGGGCGTCCGCTGTCGGGCATGATCATCGGGCCGCGTGCCTTGCTCACCCCGGGTGACGTCGAGCAGATGCGTTGGGTGCCGGAACTGGTCTTCATCAACTGTTGCCACCTGGGCCGCGTGGATCCGCTGTTCCGCTCCGATCGCGGCAGTCTGGCAGCCAACCTGGCGACGGCTTTCATCCGCATGGGCGCGCGTGCGGTGGTCGCGGCTGGATGGGCGGTGGATGACGCCGCCGCCGAACGCTTTGCCGCCGTGTTCTATGCCCGCCTGGTGGCCGGTGAGCCGTTTGGCGAGGCGGTTCGGGCGGCACGTGAGGTGGTCTACTGGGGCTTCCCCGACCGCAATACCTGGGGGGCCTACCAGTGCTACGGCGACCCCGACTATCGTCTGACGGGGGAGGGGGGCGCCCGCCGCCGGGCCCCGGTGTCCCGTTTTCACGCACCGGTGGAAGCGGTGACCGCGCTGGAAAATCTCACCCGCAGCCTGCGCATGGATGGCGCCCATCAAGGTGAGGAAGCGATCCGCGTGCGTACCGCGGCCGAAGTCGCGGACGTCGTCGCGCGCATGCCCGAGTCGTTGCGCGAGCGCTGGCTGGCGCGCGCCGACCTGAATGCCGCGCTCGGGCTGGCCTGGGGCGAGGCGCGCCAGTGGGTGCCGGCCATCGAGCACCTGCGCCGGGCGATGGCCGCCGCCACCGGCGATTGTCCGCTGCGCGTGATCGAGCAGCATGCCAACTACCTGGTGCGTCATGCGGCCGACGAGTGGGCTCGGCACGTGGATGGCGCCGCTACCGACGCCGACGGACACGAAGGCGGCCAGCCCGCTGCGGATGAGCTACCCGCCGAACGTCGCGCGGCTTTGCTGGCCGATGTCGATACCGCCATTGGCGAGCTCGGCAGCCTGTGCGAGCGCGGCGCGACGCGTGAGCGCCTGAGCCTGCTGGGCGGCGCCTACAAGCGCCGCGCGCTGCTCGCCAGCGGCGGCAGGACAGGGGGGCGCAAGGCGCGCCGCAAGGCTTTGCTGGATATGGCGCGTTGCTATCTCGAGGCCGCCAGCCTGCCGGGCCTGACGTCGTCCGAGCGCAGTTACCCGCTGGTGAACTGGGCGTGCGCCCGGCTACTGGCCACCGCCCTGGGCGAACCCGCCAGCGAAGACGGGCGTCCGGTCATCGAGCAAGTGGTGGCACGCTTGGCCGGACTCGAAACCTGCATCCTCGAACAAGCCGAAACCCGCCCTAGCTTCTGGAATGCGGTGGCGCTCGCCGACTACCGCCTGGCGCTGCTCCTGGCCTGGGGCGCAGAACTGGATGCGGCACGGTTCTCCGTCGAGGCCGACGAGATCGCCGCGGCCTACCGCCTGGCCGCCGGCCGTGGTGCCAGCCCGCGCGAGTGCTCGTCGGTGCGCGAGCACATCGCCTTCATTGCCGCCCACGCAAGCGTGGCCGGCTTTTCGCCGCGGCTGCGCGCGGCGCTGGCGCGTTTCCGGGCGCTGTTCTGAACTTCCGGGCGCGAGGGACGTTCGAGCCCCGTCGTCGTCACCACCGGGCGTGACAAATTCAGTTGCAATTGCGGCTGGCTTTGATAATCATGCACCGTCGTTCGGGCGCACCTGCATGTGAAAGCACGTAAGAAAGCACGTAAACATGCCAGGGCAGGCGTTTGGCGCTGGGTTCACTGCCACGCCGCAGACGAAATCCATATAACTTTCGCGCGGTTCTTCCTCTGGCGGGAGGCCGCAGCCTGAGGGAGACCCATGTCCTCGATGTTCCGCCGATTGGCGCTGCTGGTCGCGCTTTGTTGTGTTCTGGCGACACCAGCTCTGGCGCAGTTCATCATTCCCGCCGGCGGTTCGTTCGATGTGCCCGGTGGGGCGACCATCGACACCGGATGCGTGCCCGTGCTGGTGGAGGGGGAGCTGAGCGTCAACGCCGGACAGTTCAACACCGAGAGCAATTTTGATGTCACCGGCACCGGCGTGGTGAACGGCAACACGGGTACGCTCGTGATCGGTGGCGACCTGAGCAGCTCCGGAACCTTCAATGCCGGCTCCGGTACCGTGGAACTGACCGACGGTTGTGTCGGCAATACCACCCAGTTGTCCGGCACGCTGGTGTTCGAAAACCTGGTGCTCAGCAGCACGACCGGGCGGACCTTCGTGATTCCCGCCGGCAGCAACATCACCGTGCTTGGGACGCTTACGCTTCAAGGGGCGCCCGGCCAGGAGATCCAGTTGGTGTCGTCCGGCGGCGGTACCGCGGTGATCACGCTCGGGCCGGGTGCGACGGTTAACCAGTCCTTCGTTTCCGTGGCGGGGAATGTCCAGATCGGCCCGGCGGGCGTGGTGCAGAACATTCCCACCATGAGCGATCTGGGATTGCTCCTGCTGACCCTCCTCGTAGGCTTCGTCGCCCTGCGCCAACTGCGCCGCAATCCGCCGTTGCGACACGCATGACGTGAAACTGTGCGTCTCCTGCCGCATCGACGCGGACACTGCTGTGTCCGTGTCCGTGTCCGTGTCGGTGCGGCAGTCTTTCAATCCTGTATGAGTGCTTGATCGAAAATGGGTCTTTCCATGAATCGCCTTCCTCGTCCTCTGTATCTCGGCGGCGCTGTGTACGCGCTTCAGGTTCCGCTGACTACCCTGGCAGCCGATATTTCGGCGACTGTGCCGAGCGGTGGCGACTTCGTGATCAAGAATTCCACGGGTACGCAGGAACGTTTCCGTGTGCAGGACAGTGGCGAGGTGCTGGCTCCGGGCCTTGGCAGTGCGGTCGCGAACGACACGCCGACCTGTTTCGATTCGGTGTCCGGGCGGCTTGGTCCATGTGCCGCAGGCGTTGTGACCGGGGCAACAGGTGCCACGGGCGCAACCGGCCCGACCGGGGCAACCGGTCCGACCGGGGCTACGGGCGCGACCGGTGAGGCGGGCGCGACCGGTGAGGCAGGACCAGCGGGTGCCACGGGCCCTGCGGGACCGACCGGTGCCACTGGGGCGACTGGCGCGACGGGTGAGGTCGGCCCTACCGGGGCGACCGGGCCGGCCGGGCCGGCGGGTGCAACGGGCGCGACTGGTGCCACCGGTGCGACTGGCCCGGCTGGTGCAACAGGTGCAACCGGTCCCGCAGGACCAGTCGGTCCCCAGGGCGCGGACAGCACCGTGCCAGGGCCCGCTGGGGCGCAGGGGGTGCAAGGGGTGGCCGGCCCCACCGGGGCGACGGGTGCCACCGGCGTGGCCGGCCCGACCGGGCCAACGGGTGCAACCGGGCCAGCTGGCACGGCGGCCTTATTCGGCTTTGACACCAGCAGAGCCCTGGCCGGGCCTACGCCGCATGAGTGCACGATGGGGCAGGTGTGGCTGGCGGCGGGTTCTCGCGCCGGCGGAACACCCGCCGCCGGTCAGCTACTGAGCATTGCCGCCAACCCGGCGCTGTACTCGCTGCTGGGCACGATGTACGGCGGCAACGGCACGACCACGTTTGCGTTGCCGGATCTGCGCAATGCCGCACCAAATGGACTGACCTACGTCATCTGCACGCAGGGCTACTACCCCACGGCCGAGTGACGTAGCCTCAGCGGCAGGTTACGCGGCCGCGCAGGTGACGGATGGGGGGCGAGCAGACGCATGAGCATCGTACTCAACATGATCGTGAAGGACGAGGCGCCGGTGATTGCCCGCTGTCTCGCGTCCGTCAAGCCCTGGGTCGATCGCTGGGTCATCGTGGATACGGGTTCCGGCGATGGCACGCAGGACATGGTGCGTGCGTTCATGCACGACATGCCCGGCGTACTGCACGAGCGGCCGTGGGTGAACTTCGCGCACAACCGCAACGAGGCCCTGGCGCTTGCGCGCGATGGCGCCGACTACCTGCTGTTCATCGACGCGGATGAGCAGTTGTGCATGCCCCATGGGTTCGCGTGGCCGGTGCTGACGGCTGATGGCTACACCTTTACCTGCCATATGGATGGTTGGGCGTATCAGCGCAACAGCCTGGTTGCCGCCCGGGTCGACTGGCGTTGGGAGGGGGTGCTGCACGAATACCTCACCGCGGCGCGGCACGGGCCGTGGGAAGCCATGGCCGGACCGCTGATCCAGGTCTCGCATGATGGCGCCCGCGCCCGCGATCCGCATACCTATCTGCGCGACATGGCCTTGCTGGAGCAGGCGGTACGCGAGGATCCCGACAACACCCGTAACGTGTTCTATCTCGCCCAGAGTTGTCGCGACGCCGGACAGCTCGAGTCCGGCCTCGCGTGGTATCGCAAGAGAGTGGACATGGGCGGCTGGGACGAGGAACAGTGGTACGCGCGGTTCCAGATCGCGGTCCTGCTAGAGCGCCGGCAAGCGCCGCCCGAGACGGTGCGGGACGCCTATCTCGACGCCTACGCTGCCCGCCCATCCCGGGCCGAGCCCCTGTGCGAACTGGCGCGCTTTCACCGCGAGCGTGGCGAATACGCGTTGGCCACGGTCTTCGCCCTGCAGGCATCGCAGATTCCCCCGCCGGCGGACAGCCTGTTCGTCGACACCCAGGTCTATGCGTGGCGGGCGCTGGATGAACTGGCGGTGAGCGCGTTCTATACCCCGCATCGCGACCTCGGGCGCGCCGCGCTGCAGCGCTTGCTCGCCGAGCGGCGATTCCCGGCGGTACACACCCAGCGTATCGAGGCGAATCTCGGGTTTTACGGTCTTTGAACGATCCGACGGCAACCATTGCGGTACAGGTGTCGGTCCGGGCGCGCGTGACCGCGAGACCGTGTGACCGGCACTGCCGCTCGAGCTGCCGCCGGATCCAACCGTTATAGACGGAAGCGCTGCACCCCCTGCTGCAGCTCGGTGGCGACGCTGTCCAATGCCTCCGCGGAGGCAACGGACTGCGCGGTGGCGCTGCTGGTTTCCTCGGTGTGCGCTGCGATTTCCTCGATGCGGCGGGCGACTTCGGCCGAGGCGGTGGATTGCTCGCGCAGGGCCAGATCGAGTTCGGACACGATGCCGGCCACGTTTTGCGCCAGCGTCTGCAGGCGGGAGATGGTCTCGCCGGTATGGGTTGCCAGCGCGTTGCTTTCCTCGACGGCGCCGACGCCGCGCTCGATGCCGGCCACCGCCTGGGCGGTAGAGTCCTGGACGCTGCGAACCATTTTGGAGATTTCCTCGGTGGATTGCGCGGTACGCTCCGAGAGCTTGCGCACCTCATCGGCCACGACGGCAAAGCCGCGGCCGGACTCACCCGCGCGCGCCGCTTCGATGGCGGCATTGAGCGCCAGCAGATTGGTCTGTTCGGCGATTTCGCGGATCACCGAGACGATGCGCGAGATCTGTTCCGACTGCGTCTGCAGGCTGCCGATCTGGCGGGCGGCCTGGGTGACCACGCTGCTCATGTCGGTGATGCCGGCCACCAGCTTGTCCACGGTCGCCTTGCCGTCGCGCGCTTCGCGGTCGGAGTCGGTCGCCAGCCGTGCGGCATCGCTGGTGCGATCGGAGACATGGGTGATGGAAACGGTCAATTCCTCGACGTTGGCGGCGATGGCCGAGGCGGCGCTGCTTTGCACTGACGAACTCTGATTGACCTGGGCGGCGCTGTCCTTGAGCTGGCGGGCGGCACTGGCGACCTGGTCGGCGCCGCCGCGGGTCTGGGAGATGGTCTTGTGCAGCGCGGTCTGCATCTCACCAACCGCGGCGATCAGTGCGCCGACTTCGTCACGCGAGGCGGCGGGGAGACGGCCGGAGAGATCGCCAGAGGCGATGGTGCGCACCGATGCGACGGTTTCATCCAGCCGGCGCTTCACCCGCGCGGCGATGAACAGGGTTGTACAGGCGGCGACGATGGCGCCGATCAGTGCAATCACGAGGCCTTCGGTGAACGCGAGGTCGACGTCGTCCTCGATATCCCGCGCGACCCGGTCGGCCTCCTCCGAGTTGTATTTCATCAGCGCATCGAGTTCGTCGCGCAGCTTGTTGGCGTGTTCCACCCAGCTCGTCCGGCTGATCTGGAACGCGGCGTCGCGGTCGCCGCGCTGCAGGGCCTGGCGTGCCTGGCCGACCGCCGCGTGATAGGCGCGGGCCTGCTCGGTGGCGCGCCCCAGGATGGCGGCCTCGGCCGGGTCTGTACCCAGGGTGCGCATGGCGTTGTCGAGGGCGGCCTCGAGTTCGCCGTGCAGCGAGTCCATGGATCGTTCGATGCCCGCCCGCGCCTCGGGGTTGTCCGCGGCGAGCAGGAATTCCAGGCTGCGCACGCGGTAGCGCAGGCGCAACTGACTCAGGGCGGCGGAGGTCTCGATACCGGGAACGACGTCTTCGGTCAAGTCCCGCACGAGCGTACCCGCATGATCGACGTTCTTGAGAATCAGCCCGATGGCGCCGAGCAGGATGAGTCCGGTCAGGCCAGAAAGCAGGAAGAGCTTGGCCCTGAAAGACAAATGGTCGATGAACTGCATGGCTGTCTCCGATCGTTATTATGGGTTTTGCTATTCGGTCGCACGCGAGTACGCTGTGGAACGATTACACAATATCGGACCGCGAGGCGGAATCTTGAACGGATGTCTATGATTTTTAACGTTTATATCCCGAATGATTCGCATTGGGCGGAAGCGTCGAGGCACTTCATGCGGAGTGGCGCCCAAGTGGCGGGCGTCTATTACCAATGATAGACATCGATTCTGCGGATCGCCCGGCTGGCGGGCATTCTGACGCGAACGGGGGTGTCGGTAGCGGGCTGTTGCTCAAGCGCGTGGCGATCGACACCTACCGTGAGAACGTCGCCTACCTGCATCGCGACTGTCCGGTGTACCGCGCGGAGGGCTTTCAGGCTTTGTCCAAGGTGGAGGTGAGAGCCAACGGCAAGCGCATTCTGGCGAGCCTGAATGTGGTGGACGATGAGGCCATCGTCGGCTGTCGCGAGCTGGGTTTGTCGGAGGACGCCTTCGCCCAGCTGGGGGCGGCAGACGGCCATCCGGTGGTGGTGTCGCAGGCCGAGCCGCCGGGTTCGATCAGCGCCCTGCATCGCAAGATTGCCGGGGAACGGCTGGGGCGCGAGGATTTCCATGCCATCGTCCGGGACATTGCGGAGCACCGCTATTCCAAGATCGAACTGACCGCTTTCGTGGTGGCATCCAATCAGGGCGAACTCGACCGCGAGGAGGTGTATTTCCTCACCGACGCGATGGTGGCAAGCGGGCGCCGCCTCGACTGGCACGAGCGGGTGGTGGTCGACAAGCACTGCATAGGCGGTATTCCGGGCAACCGTACGTCCATGCTGGTGGTGCCCATTGTCGCCGCGCACGGCATGCTGTGTCCCAAAACCTCGTCGCGGGCGATCACCTCGCCGGCCGGTACGGCCGACACCATGGAAGTGCTGGCAGGGGTGGAGTTGCCGTTTGCGCGCCTGGCGGAGATCGTGCGCGAGCACCGCGGCTGCCTGGCGTGGGGCGGTACCGCCGACCTGTCGCCGGCCGACGACGTGCTGATCTCGGTGGAACGGCCCTTGTCCATCGATTCACCCGGCCAGATGGTGGCGTCCATCCTGTCCAAGAAGATCGCCGCGGGTTCCAGCCATCTGGTGCTCGACATCCCCGTCGGCCCCACTGCCAAGGTGCGCTCCATGCCCGAGGCACAGCGGCTGCGCAAGTTGTTCGAATACGTGGCCGGGGCGATGAACCTGGGGCTGGACGTGGTCATCACCGACGGCCGCCAGCCGATCGGCAACGGCATCGGCCCAGTGCTCGAGGCGCGCGACGTGATGCGAGTGTTGCAGAACGATCCGCGTGCCCCCAACGATCTTCGCCAGAAGGCCCTGCGTCTGGCGGGACGGCTGCTGGAGTTCGATCCCGACGTGCGGGGTGGCGATGGGTTTGCGATCGCCCGCGACATTCTCGATTCCGGCCGTGCCCTGGCCAAGATGGATGCGCTCATCCGCGCCCAGGGGGCGCGGCCGTTCGACCCCAATGCACCCGCGGTGGGCGCCTTGAGTTTTGAAGTGGCGGCGCCGGCCGACGGGGTGGTGACCGCCATCGACAATCTGCAGATCGCGCGCATTGCCCGCCTGGCAGGCGCGCCCAAGGTAGCCGGGGCGGGGGTGGACCTGTTCCGCAAGCTGGGCGAGCCGGTTCGTTCCGGCGAGCCCTTGTATCGCGTCTATGCGGCCTATCCCGCCGACCTCGCGTTTGCGCGCCAGGCCAGCGAGCGCGCCAGCGGCTTTGGCATTGGCGAGGCCGCTGCGCTGCCGCACGTCTTCGTGGAGTTCTGACCCATGTCCGCCCAGGCACTGTTGCTGCACTTCGACGACGAAGCCGCGTTGGCCGCGCGCATCGGCGAGGCCGCCGGCCGGCCGGTCGCGCCCATCTTGCGGCATCGCTTCCCCGACGGCGAACTCAGGTTGCGCCTGCCGCCCAGTCTGCCGCCGCAGGTGGTGGTGCTGCGTTCCCTGCATGCGCCCAACGAGAAGCTGGTGGAGTTGATGCTGAGTGCCGAGACGGCTCGCAATCTCGGTGCGTCTCGTGTCGCCCTGGTTGCCCCCTATCTCGCCTACATGCGCCAGGACGTTGCCTTCACGCCGGGCGAGGCGGTGAGCCAGCGCATTGTGGGGCGGTTTCTGGGACGCGAGTTCGATGCGCTGCTCACTTTCGATCCGCATCTGCACCGCGTCGCCTCGCTGGCCGAGGTCGTGCCTGCCACGCGGGCACTGGCGCTGAGCGGGGCGCCGCTGCTCGCGGACCTGATTGCTGCGCGGCGTCCCGGTGCGATTCTGGTGGGGCCGGACGCCGAGTCGGAACAGTGGGTGGCCGCCGCGGCGGCCCGTCATGATCTGGAGTTTGCGGTGTGCACTAAGGTGCGACATGGCGATCGGGAGGTCAGCATCCGCCTTCCGGACCAGGCGTTCCGCGGGCGCGCCACGGTGTTGCTGGATGATATGGCCAGCACCGGCCGTACCGCAGCGCGTGCTGCCAGGCTGTTGCTGGAGGCAGGCGCAGCTTCGGTGGATGTCGCCGTCACCCATGCCTTGTTTGTGGGCGACGCACTGGATGTGATGCACCGCGCAGGGGTGGGCGAGGTGTGGAGCACCGACTGCATCGCTCATCCGACTAATGCTGTCGGGATTGCGCAGACGATCGCAACAGCCTTGAGGGGCCTGCTGGATTGACGACTTGACGGTGCGGGCGCGTTCGGTTGTTCGGGTCGGGCAATGTCCCGCAACACTTCTCTTTCGTGCCGTCGGGATATCGGCCTTGGCGATCGGGGATGGGTCTTCTATCTTTAAAGTTCGAGGAGGAGACCAAGACAATGATGCCGAATCCACCCCCCGCGCCCGTCGCGACCTGGCTGGAACTTGCCGCCGCCCCGCCCGCGAGGCGGCGTTCGATGAACGTCCGCATCCACCCGATCGGCAACGACGAGGAACAGTGCTTCAGTCTCACGGTGGATGGCCGCTGCCTGTGCGCTGGCTCGGGCGCCCTCACCATCTTCAAGGGGCGCCCGGCGGTGGAACGTTTCTTGCGTGTGGCGCGGGTGGAGCGTTTCGAGTTCGGTCCGCCCGAGCCCCGGCTTGACGACTTCCCCAGCGGCTACTTCTGCCTTGCGCTGGACTGCCAGGGCCTGAGGGCATGCGAAACGGTGGCAACCGCGGCGACCGACGGCGAGCCGGTGGCGTTTGCCGACTACTGCCCGGTGAGTGGCCGCAAGCTGAGTTGAGCTGGGCTGAGCTGGGCTGAGCACCTGCGAGCAGGGCCGGGTGCGTTGACTCCGGGTTGATCCGTCACCCCATTCCGTGGCGCCGCATCCACTCGCGGAAGCCGTCGGCGTCGCCGGCGGCGCGCAGGCGGTGCACGTGCAGCACGAGGTTTTCCGTCATCGTGTGGGCAGCGATTGCCGCCATCATTTCCAGACGCTCTTCCAGGCTCATGCCTTGTTCGGCAAGGGCGCGGTCGAGTTCGCAGAAGTGGGTTGCCATCAGATGACGGGCGGTGTCTTCGTCGAGGGCGAGGGCGCCGTAGTCGGGGGCGTCCACCGCTTCGATTTCGCTCATCAGGGCTTCGATCGATTCTGGCGTCATGGCGGTGCTCCGGTCGGGCGGCCATGCCTGGCCGCGGTGGGCGAACGCAGATCGATTCCCGTCGCGAGGCCGTCCGTCGGCCGGCCGTGACCGAGTCCTTGCCACCGGCCCGCGCGGGAATGCGGACAGTGTAACGCCGGCATGCGCCGCTGTGGGTTGCCGGCGTCGTCGGTTGCAGCATGCACCTGCTGCGGGCGCGATGGGCGCCGATTGCGCCAAGGCTGTGCATTGGGCAGCGCGGTTGCGGGGTGTGTTCCGCCGCGCGCATGCGCCCCCGGCGTCCGCGTTCGCCCGCCATTCCTGCGGGTTGCGGGTGAAGCGCGGGGCAGGGGAGGGATGCGCAGCGGTTTGGCATGGCTCGTGCTTTCATGTGAGGAACAAAAAGTTCTTTTTATGAAAGATCGGGGAAGCGAGCATGAGCAAACGCGTAGCGGTGATCGGTGCGGGCCCGTCCGGGCTCGCGCAGTTGCGGGCCTTCCAGTCTGCGGCGGCCAAGGGGGCGGAGATTCCCGAAGTCGTGTGCTTCGAAAAGCAGGACAACTGGGGCGGGCTGTGGAACTACACCTGGCGCACCGGCCTGGATGAGCATGGCGAGCCGGTACATGGTTCGATGTACCGCTACCTGTGGTCGAACGGGCCCAAGGAGGGGCTGGAGTTCGCGGACTACAGCTTCGACGAGCACTTTGGCCGGCCGATCGCCTCCTACCCGCCACGCGCAGTGCTGTTCGACTACATCGAAGGCCGGGTAAAGAAGGCTGGCGTGCGTGACTGGATCCGCTTTCAAACGCCGGTGCGCTGGGTCGAGCACGACGCGCAGAGCGGTCGCTTCAAGGTGACCGCCCACGACATCGCGGCCGACCATACCTACACCGAATTCTTCGATTACGTGGTCGTCGCCTCGGGCCATTTCTCCACCCCGAACGTGCCCTATTTCCCCGGTTTCGAGTCCTTTCAGGGGCGGGTGCTCCACGCGCATGATTTTCGCGATGCGATGGAGTTCGTAGACAAGGACATCCTGCTCGTCGGTACCAGCTACTCGGCGGAGGACATCGGTTCGCAGTGCTGGAAGTATGGCTGCAAGTCGGTGACGGTCAGCTATCGCACCCGGCCGATGGGCTTCAAGTGGCCCCCCAACTGGGAAGAGCGGCCCTTGTTGCAACGCCTGGAAGGGCGCGTCGCACACTTTGCTGACGGCACCAGCAAGAAAGTGGATGCGGTGATTCTGTGCACCGGCTATCTCCACCACTTCCCCTTCCTGCCTGACGCGCTGCGGCTGAGCACCGGCAACCGGCTGTGGCCCTTGGGGCTGTACCGCGGCGTGGTGTGGGAGGCCAATCCCGGCCTGTTCTACCTCGGCATGCAGGACCAGTGGTACACCTTCAACATGTTCGACGCCCAGGCCTGGTTCGCCCGTGACGTGATCATGGGGCGTATCGCCCTTCCCGGGCGTACGGAGATGGAAGCGGACAGCGCCGCCTGGCGCGCCCGCGAGGAAGCGCTGGCGGACGACTACCAGGCCATTGCCTACCAGGGGGACTACATCCGTTCGCTGATCGCGCTGACCGACTATCCGGACTTCAACATCGAGGGCATGAACCAGGCCTTCTATGAGTGGAAGCAGCACAAGAAGGCGGACATCATGCGCTTTCGCGACAACTGCTACACCTCGGCGATCACCGGCACGCGTTCGCCGCCCCATCACACTTGCTGGAAAGAGGCACTGGACGATTCGCTCGAGGCCTATCTCGGGCGCCCCGCGTCGCTACGCTGAGGAGAGGGTGACGATGCGGCGGTCGCCCCCTTGTCCGCAGCGCCAGTGCCACCGGCCATGCGCCGGCGGCGCCTCCGCGTCTGCAGGTCCGCGCAGGTCCTCATTTCCGCCTCCGCCTCCGCGGCTGCCGCAGCACCGCGCGCCCAGCCTTGCCGTTGCTTTCAAATGATCTGGAGGAATTGCCATGACGCCCACCGCTGCCGGCAGTGCGCCGCCCGCGATGCTCAGCAAACCGGTATATGAATGCCCGCAGTCACCCCTGGCGCCGGCACGCCTGCGCATCGTCGTCGCGCAGGACGCGCGTCTGCACGAGATCGACGAATTGCTGGCGGGTTGTCGCGCCGATGCTGCGCCGGTGGTCTTGCTGAGCCTCTACGGCAAGGCCCAGGACGGCGTGCCGCAGCACAACTACCACGATGCCGACCGGCTCAAGGGTGGGCTTCAGGGCTTGCTTGCCGATGCGGTGGTGGGTACCCGCCTGTACCTGTGTGGCGACGAGAGCTTCATCTGGAGCATGCAGCGTCTCGCCCTGGCCGGCGGCCTGGTCGAGGACGAGATCGAGCACCTGCGGGTGGGGTCGCGCCGTACCGTGTATTGCGTGCATTGTGCGACTGCGCAGGAAAGCGACGAGGCGCCGGAGATCGTCTGCAGCGCCTGCGGCCTGCGGCTGACGGTGCGGGAGCACTTCTCCCGCAGGCTTGGCGCCTACATGGCGGTGTGCACGGATGCCGACCGCCCCTACGCGGAGGGCAGACGATGAGTGCGCTTATCGACGTCACCGTCACCCAGGTCCGTGCGCTCACGCCGGTGGTGCGGGAATTCACCTTGCGTGCGCCATCTGGCGACCTGCCGGGCTACTCCGCCGGCAGCCACGTGGTGGTACACATGCCCGGCGATGCGTCAGAAGGCGGGCGCGGCTTTCGCAACGCCTATTCGCTGTTGTCCGATCCGGCCGACCGTTCGGCCTATCGCATCGCGGTGCGGCTGCAGGCGTCGTCGCGCGGCGGTTCGCGCTACATGCATGCGCGGGTGGCGGTGGGTAGCCGCCTGCAGGTGTCGCCGCCCGCCAACCTGTTCGCACCCGATTCGCGCGCGCGCCATCACCTGCTGATCGCCGGCGGTATCGGCATCACCCCGTTCATGGCCTACGTCGCCGAACTGGGTGCGCGTGGAGGGTGCTTCGAACTTCACTACGCGTTTCACAGCGGGCGCTCCGACGCCTATGTGACGCAACTCGCCGCCGAGCTGGGCTCGCGCCTGCATGGCTACGACGCCGCGGTCGGGCAACGCCTGGACGTTGACGCCGTACTCGCCGCGCAGCCCATCGGCACGCATGTGTACGTGTGTGGTCCGCAGACACTGCTGGAAGGGGTGCGCCAGTCCGCCGCACGGCTGGGCTGGCCCGCCTCCAGGGTGCATTGGGAAGCCTTTGCCGCAGCTGCGCCGGGCGAACCCTTCGTCGTTGAGCTGGCGCGCGATGGCCGGCGTCTCGCCGTCGGTGCCGAGCAGAGCTTGCTCGAAGCGCTGGAATCGGCCGGCGTGGCCGTGCCCAACCTGTGCCGCGGCGGCGTCTGCGGCCAGTGCGTCACCGCCTACCGCGCGGCTGCGGTCGAGCATCGCGACAGCTACTTGTCGGACGCCGAGCGTGCCACCCATCTCATGCCCTGTGTGTCGCGCGGCTGCGCCGGCACCCGTTTGCTACTCGATCTCTGATCTTCTGGAGCCGCCATGTCCGTTCAATTCAAGCCGATCGAGACGTATTGCGACGATTTCAGCTTCCGCAACAGCGATGAGGCGATCCGGCGCTTTCCCTTTCCCTTCGCGGAGGACAGTTACATGTACTCGGTGAACCTCGAACCGGCCACCGCGCGCGAGCCCGGTTCGGTGCATGCGCACTGGTTCGACATCGATGAACACTACCTGTCCGAGATGGCCGAGCGCGCCCGGGTGCTCGAACGCGATCCGCGACGCTGCATCGTCATGCCGCACATGCGCCAGGCGGCGTGGGACACCCTGGAGATGTTGATGACGCATCTCGCGCAGGATTACCCGGAACACTTCTCGCTGAACCGCGACGGCACCCAGTGGCACTGGCACAACCGCGCGCTGGGCGTCAGCGACCGCTTCACCTTCGGCGACGAGGCGACCCTGCCGTTCGAGCCGCTGGAATACATCACCCGCCAGGTGCAGGGCGACTTCGCGGTGCTCGATCAGCGCGACGGCGACCTGTTCATGGATGCCGGTATGGTGACCAGCCCGGCCGACTGGTCGCTGGCTTTCGACGCCGGCATGAGTTTCAAGCAATGGCATGCACCGGTGCCGATGGCGCATCAGATGGGGGTGTTCGACCGTGCCCTGAAGTATCTGCTGGCGATTCAGGTGGGGCAGCCGGTGCGTCGGCTGAACTGGACCATGACGGTCAATCCGCGGCTCGATACCTCGCCCGAGACCTATCACGAATGGGGGCGGGAGCGCGGCCTGGTGACGCCGGAAAACGTCGGGCGGGTGGTGAATCTGCGTGTCGAGCTGCAGTTCATGCCGCGCCTGCCGCGCAGCAATGCGCTGTTGTTCAGCATACGCACCTACCTGATCAGCCTTGATGAGCTGGTCACCCAGCCCCAGTGGGCCTGCCGCCTGCACCGGGTGCTGCGCGACCTGCCCGATGTCATTGCCGACTACAAGGGGCTGACCCGTTATCGCCAGACGGTGGTGGACTACCTCGCGCAGTACGACCCGCAGGCGCAGGCGGCCTAAGCATTCGCGCGCGCGCACCGGCCGGGCACGCCGAACAACACCCTCGCCAGGCCGGCAAGCAGGCAACCCGTCACAACGGACCAACCGACCAACCGACCAACCGACCCCACTCATCCCAACCCCGGTGCATCGCCCGGGCATTACCGAGAACAGGAGCAACAGCATGGCAAACTCGTGGCGCATCTCCGCACTCGCCTCCCGGCACCGCGCGCTTGGCTCGCGGCTCGAAGACTGGAACGGCATGGGCACTGCCTGGACCTACGCCAGCGACCTGGCCGACGAGCACGAGGCAATCCGTACCCGCGCCGGGTTGATGGATGTTTCCGGCCTGAAGAAAGTGCATTACGTCGGCCCCCATGCCGAGCCGCTGCTTGAGTATGCGACCAGTCGTGACATCTCCAAGCTCTATCCGGGCAAGTCGGCCTACGCGACCATGCTCAACGAGGCCGGCAAGTTCATCGACGACTGCATCATCTACCGCAGCGGACCGAACGCCTTCATGGTGGTGCATGGCTCCGGCAGCGGTCACGAGGTGCTCACCCGCGCCGCCCTGGGGCGCAACGTCGCGGTGCTGTTCGACGACGATCTCCACGACCTGTCGCTGCAGGGGCCGCTGGCGGTGGAGTTTCTCGCCCGCCACGTCGAAGGCATCCGCGGCTTGGCGTACTTCCATCACATGCAGACGCGCCTGTTCGGCTGCCCGGTGACGATTTCGCGCACCGGCTACACCGGCGAACGTGGCTACGAGATCTTCTGCAAGGCCGCCGACGCGCCGACGATCTGGGACAGCATCCTCGAACAGGGTGAGGATCTCGGCATCGTCCCGTGCGCCTTCACCGCGCTCGACTGGCTGCGGGTCGAGAGTTATCTGCTGTTCTACCCCTACGACAATTCCGAGATGTACCCCTTCGCCGACGAAGCCGCGGGCGATACCTTGTGGGAGCTGGGGCTGGACTTCACCGTCTCGCCCACCAAGGGCGAATTCCGGGGCGGCTACGAACACCGGCGGCTGAAGGGGCGGGAGCGCTTCCGCATTTTCGGCGTGCTGATCGATGGCGACCAAGCCGCCGCGGGCGGCGACACCTTGTGGGCGGACGGACGCCAGGTGGGGGTGATCACCTGCGCGATGTACTCGCGCCTGTCCGGGCGCTCCATGGCCATTGCCCGGCTGGATACGCCCTATGCCGAGCCAGGCTGCCCGCTGCAGGTGCGTGGCAGCCTGGAGGCCTGCGCCGTCGCGCACGCCCTGCCGTTCGACGACCCACACAAGACCAAGCGCACCGCGCGGGGCTGAGCACCGCCCCCCCGCCACGCCAGCCCCGCCGGCGTCCGCCGGGTGCGACCCCCGCTCCAGAACGTCAGAACTCCAGGAACGACGATTCATGGCCCAGCTCTTCAGTGGCCCCTCCGGGGGCTGGATCTTCCTGCTGCTCGCCGGCATCAGCGAGGTCTGCTACGCCGCGGTGATTCCCCGCACCCATGGCTTCACCCGGCTGTGGCCAACGCTGTACTGCGTGTTCTTCATCGTGCTCAGCCTGTGGCTGCTGTCGCTGGCGGTGCGCACCCTGCCGGTGGGTACCGCCTACGCGGTCTGGGTGGGGATAGGCGCTGTGGGGACGGCGATCTACGGCATCGTCTATCTGGGCGAACCGTCCAATCTCGGCCGCATCGCCTGCCTGGGGCTGATCGTCGCAGGGGTCGCCGGACTCAAGCTGTTTTCGCTGAATTCCGGCTGACCCGCCGACCCGGCATACCCGGTGCGGGCTCCGGCAGGTGACGGATACATGCGGTGCATATCGATTTGGGGTAATGACGATGCTATCATCGCCGTTCTGTCGGCGCCGGCCGGTTTATGGCGGGGCCGACATTCATCTCAACCCCGATCGGCGAGAACTGCATGCAGACAGACCATGCGCATCCCCCCGTGGCTCAGATCCGACGCGCCGGCGTGGATCTCAACGGCCTCATGTCGGTGCTCAGCAAGCACCTCTATTCCACACCCACCGTGGCCCTGCGCGAACTGGTGCAGAACGCCCACGACTCCATTGTGCGGCGGCGTATCGAACAGGCGGACTGGCATGGGCCGGGACGCATAGACGTCGAGGCGGATCGCGCGGGCGCGGTGATCCGCATCATCGATAGCGGCGCCGGGCTTACCGAGCAGGAAATCCACGCCTATCTCGCCACCGTCGGCGTCGGCTACACCCGCGGCCTGCGCCAGGGTGGGCACGACGAAAGCGGCCTGATCGGCATGTTCGGGCTGG
Organism: Rhodocyclaceae bacterium; assembly: GCA_046295975.1. Taxonomy (GTDB): domain Bacteria; phylum Pseudomonadota; class Gammaproteobacteria; order Burkholderiales; family Rhodocyclaceae; genus UBA2357. The sequence continues at coordinate 3,945 of JBKBMG010000035.1, read as the reverse complement.
GCTTCCTGTCGGCCTTCGTACTCGCCAAGCGGGTCACCGTGCGGACCACCTCGTACCAGCAACCCGACATCGGCCATTGTTATGTGTCCACCAATGCCGAGCAGTACAGCGTCACCACCATGGCGGCGCGTCCGGTGGGCACCGAGATCGTGCTCGAGCTTCACGACGACTACACCTTGCTCGCCAACACCGCACAACTTCGCGCCGTGCTCGGCCGCTACTGCGTGTTGCTGCGCGAGCCTATCCATGTCGGCGGCGATGCCGAACCGATCAACCCCGAGCCGCCGCCGTGGCGGCGCAATGGCGAGGAAGCCGCCCTGCATCCGGTGCAGGCGCGGCGCCGCGACATCGAATTCGCCAGCCGCTTCGAGCGCAACTTCGAACCCATCTGCTGCTTGCCGCTGACGCCGTCAGAGCACTGCGATGCGGTCGGCCTGCTGTGGGTGCAGGACGGCAGCACCTATGGCACCAGCGACAACCGCAACCTGTCGGTGTTTCTGCGCGGCATGCTGCTCGACGACGACGCGCGCGACCTGCTGCCGCCCTGGGCCGGCTTCATCGGCGGGGTGATCGAGTCCTCGCGCCTGACGCCCACCGCCAGCCGCGAGGACTTGCAGCGCGACCAGCACTACGCCGCCATCCAGCGTGCCTTGAGCGAGGCGCTCATTGTCGGCCTGGCCGACGTCGCCACCCAGCAGCCCGAGGCCTGGCGGCGCGTGCTGCTGCGCCACAACGAAGCCCTGCTGGGGGCCGCGCTGTGCGACGAACGCTTGTTCACCCTGCTCATGGACAGCGTGCGCGTGCCCAGTTCGCAGGGCGATCTGCCCGCCCGCGAACTGCGGTCGAGCGGTGCCATCCACGTCGTGCTGGAGCGTGACGGCGGCTTCGAGGAGATGTTGTTCCGCGCCATGGGCGTACCCGTTGCCTACGGCGATCGCTACGCGGTGCTGCCCTTTCTACGCCGCTGGGCGCTGGCCAAGGGGCTGAGGCTGGTGGAGCTGGGCACCGACCAGGGCAACCGGCAGCTCTTCCGCCTGGCCGAACTACCGGCCCAGGAACTGGACTGGCTGGGCGCGCGCCTGGGCGACGGCGAGCGTGTGATCGCCGCACGCTTCAGCCCTGAGGCCTTGCCGCTGGTGGTCGTGCCCGATCGCGAGGCCGAGCTCAAGCGCCGGCTGGAGGACGACGCCAACGACAAGCGCATGTCGCTGGCGGCGCTGCGGCTGGCCCGCCAGTTCACCCAGCAGCTCGAGGGTGGTCACCTCAGCCGTCTCTACGTCAATCTCGACAACCCCGGGGTACAGGCCTTGCTGGAGGGTGTCCGCAGCGGCAACCCGCGCGCCGATGACGCTGCGGCCTTGCTCAAGGCCTTCAAGGTCATCATGGCCGGCCAGGGGCAGGCCGGCACCGCCGATCTGCTCAATCGCGCACTGGTCGACGTCGGCAACACGCTGGCGCGACTGCTCGAACGCTGACGGCACAGACACTGCGCATCGAGGGGGCGGCCCGCCGATCTGTGGGTCGCCCCCTCGATCAACTGCATCGCCTGAACCAACCCAACCCAACCCAACCGAACCAACTGCAAACCACTTCAAGGAACACTCATGGATATCTGGAACTGGGTCGAGCGACTCAAGACCGAATTGGTGGACGCCGGCCACGCCCACGGTGCCGACGTGATCGACCGTCTCAGCATGCATGTATGCGACTACGAGCACGCGCGCGCCGATGCCTTGGCGCCCGAGGCCCGGGCCTTGTGCAAGACCCTGGACAACCGCTGGCTGGAGGTGTTCGTGCGCCACTGGGAGCTGCGCAACCGCCTCGGCGCCAAGGGCGAGGGCGAGTCCGCGCTGCGCGAGGCGGTGGCCTTGTTCGAGTTCGCCCACCGCGAAGACACCATCGATTGCCCGCAGTCGATCTGCGCCACTCAGGATCTGGCCGGCTGCTATGCCAACGTGGATGGCCCGGGCTGGGTCGCCGAACGGATTGCGGTGTCCGAGGAAACCTTGGCGCGCATCGATCCGAGCTGGACGTGCTACGAGTGCCTGAGCTCCGAGAAGGCCGAAGCGCTCGTCGACGACGGTCGTGCCGAAGAGGCACTGACCTTCCTCGAACAACAGATGCGCAACATGCAGGAGGCGGGCCAGGACGTGAGCGAGGCGCTGACCGGGATCCGGGTGGGGGCGTTGATTGCGCTCGGTCGCCATGTCGAAGCCTTGGACATCATCACCGAGATCGAAGCGCGCAGCGAGGGACCGGGCTGGGCCAACGTGGAACAGCCGCGCAACCTGCAGAAAGCCTTGTTGCTGGCCTTGCTCGAACGCGATGAGGAGGCTTGGGCGGTGCTGCCGCCCATCGGCGAGGTGGTGCCGCAACTGCAGAACGACTGGCTTGCCGCGGCGCGGGTGTTGCTCGCGCGAGCCCCCGAGCGCAATACCTGGGCGCTGGGCAGTGCCCTGCAGCAAATGCTGGAGCACGATTCGCGCCACGGCGCACACCGAAGAGTGGTGAATGCCGCCCGTGACTGCGTAGAACTGGCACTGCAACGTGGCGCGAGCTGGACCGCCCGGCGCCATCTCGCAGTGGCGTGGCCGCACGTGGAGCGCTTGCGTGCGGACCTCGGCGCGCGTGCGATGCTGACCGCGCTACAGGCCGAGGTCGACGCCGCCTCCGGCGAGCAGGTGCTGCCGGCAGCGCCCGAAGCCTTGCTCGACTGGTTGGCGGAGCAGGCCGGCGACGAACGCCCGCGCGATCCGGAACAGGAAGTGGCGTGGCTGCTGCAGGCCTTGAAGGCGCGCCCGGAGGACGAGGCCTTGCGCGCCATGGCGGTGTCCGCGCTGCAGGCCTGTGCCGCGCACGAGGATGCGATCGCGCTGCTGTGGGAACACGTCGAACGCCATACCGACAGCGAGCAGAACCTGGCCTATGAGTTGCTCGGTACTTTGCTGGAGCGTGGTGCGCATGACCAGGTCGAGCGCCTCGTCGCACTCTACGCCGACACCGTGCCGGTGTGCGCCCATTGGTGCCGGGCGCGCCTTGCCGAGCGGCTGGGCGACTGGCCTGCGGCCGAGGGCCACTGTCGTGCCCTGCTCGAGATCTCGCCGGCTTCGACCGGTGCGGCCATGCTGCTCGCGCGCAGCCTCATGGCGCAGCAGCGATTCGCCGATGCGGCAGCGTGCTACAAGCACCTCAGCACCACCCAGGAAGACCCCAAGCCGGCGCTGTGGGATTACCTGACCGCCGCGTCGGCGGCGGGCGACTGGGCCGGGGTGCGCGAGGTGGCGCAGACCTTCGAAATGAGCTTGTCCGGCGATTCCGGACCCATTGAGGAAGACTGGGGCTGGGTGATCGTGCGGGTGTTCGACCAGGGTGACGCACTCGACTACTACGCGCAGCGCACCGGGCCGGTCACCGCCCGAATTATGGAGAATGCCCCGTTCAATCGCGACCAGTGCGTGGGCGACCTGGTGGTGTTCGATGCCAGCGCGCTCTACCCCGCTCCCGAGGACGAGGAAGCGCGCCGCCAGTTCGTGCCCACGTTCGCGGTGGTGCATGTACTGGAGCGCGGTGGTTTCGCCAGCAGCTGGCCGGTGGACGGCGTCGATCCAGGCGAGGAGGCCTTCGAAAGTCTGCGTGCGGCGTTGCTCGAACGTGGCTGGCGCATCTGGGTGCATAGCAACAGTCACTATCGGGTCACCGACGACGGCGACCCGGGTGCGCCTGAGCTGCCTGGCCTGTTCTTCTCGGTCGCGCTTCCGGAGGCGGTGCCGCCGGTCGAACTCGACCGCTTGCTGAACGAGCAGACCCGCGACTGGGCCCACCGCCTGTGCTGGCTGCGCCTGGCGCACGCCTGCGGCACCGACCTCACGCCCCATGAGGCGGTTATCGAGCGCTACCGCCTGTAGGCGGTCGTCGTCAGCGCGGTGCCCGGCGGCACCGCGCTCC
>JBKBMG010000034.1:0-57929 GCA_046295975.1 Rhodocyclaceae bacterium | reverse complement strand
GATTGCTTCAGATCGAAACGCGCCATGACGAAATGGGTGAATCCGGAAATTCCAGCATTATATTTGCAAAACAATGCCTTAAGTGAACATCCTAGTCGTCAGGACACGGATTCAGGTGCATGAGTATTAGAAAATCCGGGATAGAGGGCTGCTGAGCGGTTGTTGATCGCGAGGAACAATGTGATCTTGTCTCGCTATCGATGAATCAAAGGTTTACGGTTCTAGCGCCGGAGTCTCGGCTTGACACCTGAGGGGGCGGCTGACCGAGTGTTTTATCTCAATTTGCGCCGGGCGGTCTGTTAAGAAATGGGAAAAGGATGTGTATGACGAAATGGCTCCACCGCGCTCACCAGCATCGTCAGGGGCGTGGGATGAATTCGCAGGACTCATGCGCCATGAGTTGTGTTGATCCGGATGGAGTAAACGGCATCGAAAAGTCGCGTTCGAATAAGGTGACTCTACGCTGCCGCTTCACGGAGTGGATGGCCGCGTGGTCTAGATGCCCAATGCCGTCATCTGGAGTTCACGAACCCAGTGTGAAGCAGCCTGGTTTCGACAACCAGCGCCATTGAGTGAGAAGCTGTCCTTGCTCATTTCGTCTGCCAACTTCTCTAGAACTGAACGGAGCCATCCTTTCGTGATGAGGGCCGATCCGCCGGCGAGACCCACAAGTAGTGCCTGGACGCTAGCGTTGCACTTTCTGAGCTCATTCAGTATGACCTCTGTAACGTCGAGCGTACTGGTGTTATAGCTACGTACATTGTTACGTAGTCGGCTCGCTATGACCGAGCCGAAAATTGATTGATGGATCGCGTACAGAGCATCTTGCTCCAAGTGACTTAAACTACTCATTCAATCTACCTCCCGATAATCAGAGACCGAAATTCCTCGTGGGGTATTCCGGTTGCGCTTACAAATAGGGCAAGATCTGGGTTGGCACCATATGTGATGTATGCGGCCGACGCAGAGTCTCCAAGAAAAATATATATTCGACGCTCAGGCTGAGCGTGCTCATAAAGTATGGTGTTCTGTCCCGTAAAGCTGTAAAGCATATTGCGCATGCCGAAAAGGTCGGAAACTTCGCTCTCGCTGTATCGTGAAGTATCGACAATTTTTCGATCGATTATGTATTCTGGGAGGTCCCTTATGTCGTCGATGTAAGGGATGTCGGCCCGGCCGATTGGCGATACGGTCATCGATGCGCCACTCGACAACCTTATACTCAGCGGGTCAAGAATTGTCGCGCCGTCGAAGATGGATATCGGTAAAGCGAGACTGACGTCACGCGCCAGACGAATCTCAGTGGTGGGAGTTGGCTGGGTGAGTGAGCTGCACGCACTTATGAATACAACCAGTACGAGAAGTGTCGCTCGGTGTATCAATGAAATGTCTTTAGGATTAGCTTCCATTTATGACCTTTGTTAGAAGAATGCACTATTGCGTTAAGTGACGATTCCGAGCGTCTGGGGCGGTAAGGTGTCAGATGGAACCGGTGAGGTTAAATTTTCGCAATAACAGGTTCGACCGCTCAGTATTTTCGAATGGTGGCGTGCCCAGGTCGATTGGCTACGTTCTTGTATAGTCGATGAAGTGATTGAGATGTCGCTGCGCGAAATCGGATCGCCTAGTCGAGACGTTTAGATGGCCCACCACGAAGATTGATAGGTGCTCGAACGTACCGGAGAAGATCGGTTGGTGGTTGTTGATGAGTGGCGAGGCGGGCCTCGCCACCGGTCGGCTTGTTACACCATGTTCTTTTTCACGTCCCAGGTGCCGGTAATTGCGGCGCCCATGGAACCGTTGGCGTTTTGTTCCTTCACTTCGACCTTGATCTTGGAGTAGGAGATGCTAACGGTCTCCTTGACGCGTGCGTCGGTGGTGGAGCCCGACGGGCCTGCGCTGGTAATGAGGCAGTCGGTCAGGATGATGCGCATATATTCCTGCGAACCGTCCCCAACTTTGCAGCACGATACTTCGACGTTGGCCACGTGCTTGCCTGCTGCGCAGTACTGCATCAGGTTCGGCGTGGCCTTATCGACATAGTGACTGAAGCTCAGTGCGTCGAAATTGGCTTTGCCGACGCCGCCACCGCCGCCGGTGAACATGGACGAGGACTGGGACACGCCATAGTTGAAGTCAAGCACGTCGATCCAGCCAGCGTGTTTGGAGTCTTTCGATTCGCCGGCGATGCCGTCGATCTTGATGAAAAAGTCCTGCAATGATGCCATTTGTCGTTACCTCAGTGGTTGTGTGTAAAGGTTTGAGACTATCGGGGTGCCGGGTGGCAGGTCTTCAGGCGCCTTCCTTGAGGGAGGGGAGCTTGGAGACCATGCGCAGGCTCATGGTGAGACCCTCGAGCTGGTAGTGCGGGCGCAGGAAGAACTTGGCGCCGTAATAGCCAGGGTTGTCGGGGACCTCTTCGACGACGACTTCTGCTGCAGCCAGGGGCTTACGGGCCTTGGTGTCCTGGCTGGAGTTGGCGGGGTCGCCGTCGACGTAGTTCATGATCCAGTCGTTGAGCCAGCGCTCGATCTCGTCGCGTTCCTTGAAGGAGCCGATCTTGTCGCGCACGATGCACTTCAGGTAGTGGGCGAAGCGGCAGCAGGCGAAGAGATAGGGCAGGCGCGCGGCAAGGTTGGCGTTGGCGCTGGCGTCGGGGTCGTAGTATTCGGCCGGTTTCTGCAGGCTCTGGGCGCCGATGAAGGCCGCCACGTCGGTGTTCTTGCGGTGGATGAGCGGCATGAAGCCGTTTTTGGCGAGCTCGGCTTCGCGACGGTCGGAGATGGCGATTTCGGTGGGACATTTCATGTCCACACCGCCGTCATCCGTGGGGAAGGTGTGGCAGGGCAGGTCTTCGACCAGGCCGCCGGATTCGACACCGCGGATGGAGGTGGCCCAGCCGTAGTACTTGAAGCTGCGGTTGATGTTCACTGCCATGGCGAAGGCGGCGTTCACCCACAGGTAGCGGCTGTGGTCGGAGCCCTCGGTATCTTCCTCGAAGTCGAACTCGTCGATGGGGTTGGTCTTGGCGCCGTAAGGGAGGCGACCGAGGAAGCGCGGCATGGCCAGACCGATGTAGCGGGAATCGTCGGATTCGCGCAGGCTGCGCCAGGGGGCGTACTCGGTGTTCTCGAAGATCTTGGTGAGGTCGCGCGGGTTGGCGAGTTCCTGCCACGAGTTCATCTGCATGACGGCCGGATCGGCGCCGGAGATGAACGGGCAGTGCGCCGCGGCGGATATCTTGGCCATTTCGGCCAGGAGCTCGACGTCGGGGGCGGAGTGGTCGAAGAAGTAGTCGCCGACCAGGCAGCCGTAGGGCGCGCCGCCGAGCTGGCCGTACTCTTCTTCGTAGATGCGACGGAAGATTGGGCTCTGGTCCCAGCCGATGCCCTTGTGGCGGCGCACGGTGCGGTGCAACTCCTTCTTGGAGATGTTCATGACGCGGATCTTGAGCATCTCGTCGGTTTCGGTGTTGTTCACCAGGTAGTGCAGGCCGCGCCAGGTGGACTCCAGTTTCTGGAATTCCTGCTTGTGGATGATGTGGTCGATCTGCTCGCTCATCTTGCGGTCGATCTCGGCGATGATCGCTTCGATGGAGCGATAGGCGTCGCCGGACAGAGTGAGCGCGGAGCCGATGGCCTGCTGGGCGAGGGTGCGGACCGCGGTTTCGACCGCAGAGCGCTGTTCGTCGGTTTTGGGCTTGAACTCCTTCTCGAGCAGGGATGCGAAGTCGTTGCCGGTGGCAAGGCCGGTTTGCGCCTGGGGCGCCTGGGAAAGTGCCTGGGTCATGGGGTCAGCCCTCGAGATCGGAGTTGTCGGATGCGGCGCGGCGTTCCGGCATCGGTGCGCTGGCGAGCGACTTGAGCAGGGTGGGGTCCTTCAGGACGTTGGCGAGCAGGTTCTCGGCGCCGGACTTGCCGTCCATGTAGGTGAGCAGGTTGTTGAGTTCGGTGCGGGCCTCAAGCAACTGGCGCAACGGTTCGATTTTCTGGGCGATGGCGCCGGGGGTGAAGTCGTCCATGCTTTCGAAGGTCATGTCGACGGCGATCTCACCCTCGCCGGTGAGGGTGTTGGGCACGGTGAAGGCGACACGCGGCTTGATGGCCTTCATCCGCTCGTCGAAGTTGTCGATGTCGATCTCGAGGAACTTGCGGTCGGCCACCGGCGGGAGCTCTTCGGCGGGCTTGCCGGAGAGGTCGGCCATGACGCCCATGACGAAGGGCAGCTGCACTTTCTTCTCGGATCCGTAGAGCTCGACGTCGTACTCGATCTGTACCCGGGGGGCGCGGTTGCGGGCGATGAACTTCTGCCCGCTCTTGCCTTTCGCTACGTCGTTTCTGACTGCCATGTGTGACTCCTGATGAGTGATTTCTGAAGGGGGAGGGGGTCAGCGACCGTCGCCGTCGCTGCTGCCCGCAATGAACTGGAGTTGCTGCAGGCCTTCCGGGGTGAGTTCCCTGACGATCTCGAGGAAGTCGAGGTTAGCCAGACGCTCGATGCGGCGGATGATGAGCGGCGCCGGATGCGAGGGCTCGTGGCGCTCGAAGTAGGCGCGTGCCAGTGCCAGTGCCTGGAAGGCCTCGGAGCGTTTGTCTATGCTTGCCGGCAGGCCCGCGGCGGCACGGGCCGTGACCGGGGCCGCGGCAGATTCGCTGGCTGGGCTCTGCGCTGCGTCGTCGGCGACCGTGACGTCCGACTGGGTCGCGTCGACGAGATGACGAAGACGCGCGGTGAGTTCGGTGAGCGGCGTCAGCTCCGGCCAATACTCCGATTCGAGACGTTCCTGGATGAGCGCATAGATCGCGTGCAAGGCGCGGTCGATGCGGGCGAGGGCTTCGAATCTCGGAAGATTGCGGGTGCGCTCGTCGGCGACCATGCGCGCGAGCTGCTCCGGCGAGGACACCGGGCAGGCGTCTTCGACCGGTTTGTTGGCAATCAAGCGTTCGGCTTGAGAGAGGGTGACCGGGCCGATCGGACTTTCAAGCAGGGTGGTGGCGCGCAGCGCACGCAGCCCGGTGGTCCGGTCGGCGAGTGCGGCGATGGCGTTGGTCCGCATCAAGGGGTCGTACTCGCCGTCCACCGACAGGGCGGGGTGCAGGTCGTCCCAGTACCTGATCAGCCACTGTTCCATCAGCTCCAGCGACTCGGCAAACGCGGGAAGTCCCTTTTGATGCAGGGCGGCGCACGCCACGGTGCTGAGGATGCGGAGGTCGCGGCTCTTCTCCAGCAGCGCGCATCCGGTCTTGAATACGTCCCGCCAGTCCGGGTCGCGTGCGGGGATGATGGTGTCGCCGAGCTGTTGCTCTTCCTTGGGGGTGGACAGTGCCTGGAAGGCCAGGAACTCGCCGGCATACTCCATGTCGGGGCCGCACGCGCTGCCGTCTGCAACGGTGTCTGACTCGCGTAGGCGATCGTCGAGAAATCTTTCGGTCATGTTCTCGTCTGGCTGGGACTGTAGGCTCATCGAGAGGAGGGTGTTCGCAGCCGACTTCGAGGCGAACGATCCGTCATAGACACGCAATGGCGATGTATTCTGGACGCCCTTCAGTCGATGAATCCTGGATAATGTCGCGCATTCTCTTGCATCTGATTAACGTATGTCAACAAGCTATGCAAAGTAGACATGAAAATCGATTATGGGTATGCTTTGCGCCTCGTGGAATCGTCGTGGGATGCGTCCCGCGATCAGGGGCGCATACCGCGTCGATCGTCGTTGCGAAAGTGTCTTTCGATCTGGGTCTATCTAGCTGATATGGAAAGAATTGTTCGAATGTTTCGGTCGTTTGCGCTGGCAGGTGCGGTGGTCGTGGGTCTGTCCGGCTGCATCGGCGGCTTCGGCGGGGTGCGCCAGGAGTTGCCTGTGCCGCTCGAGATCACGCTGAGCGCTGCCGAGCGCGTCAATCCCACTGAAGCGGGGCGGCCGTCGCCGATCGTGGTGCGGGTGTTCGAACTGTCGAACAGTGCAGCCTTCCAGTCGGCGGACTTCTTCGCGCTGCAGGACGGTGGCAGTGGTGCCACGGGCGAGGTGGTGGAGAGCGAGGAATATGTGCTCGTGCCAGGTGAGGTCCGGGTGGTTCGCAAGCGCGCGGCATTGAATAGCCGCTTCCTGGGCGTCGTGGCGGGCTATCGCGATCTCGAAGGCAGTGTGTGGCGGGCGGTGGTGCCGCTGCCTGCGCCACATCTGGCCGGGCGGGTGTGGGCGGGGGCGACTTCGCCCAAACAGGGTTTCTACATCGTGCTGGGTGAGCGCGCGGTCATGATTCGCGAGGCGCCGCGCTGACAGGGTCGCTGGCGCCTCACGGGCGAAGCCTGCAGGGCGCGGTTCGGCCGGTTTGTCAGGGTACCCAGGGCATTCAAGAGTTCAAAAAGTGTATTTCGGGGCGTCATAGACAATGGGTTATCGAAGCAAGGTGGTCTGGTCCGAGGGCATGTTTTTGCGCCCCCAGCATTTCCAGCAGCAGGAGCGCTACCTGGAAACGTATGTGCACGCCCGCGTGGCGGCAACCCAGAGTTTCTTCTGGGGGTTCAGCGAGCTGGAGCTGGATGAGGAGGCGCTGATGCTGGGCACCGTTGCGTTGCGGCGTGCAGTCGGCGTGCTGCCCGACGGCACGCCCTTCGCGTTGCCCGAAGAGCGCATGCTGCCGCCCGCCCTCGACGTGCCCGCCAGCGCGCGTGATACAAAGGTTTGCCTGGTGCTCCCGCCGCTGCGAGATGGCGTGGAATCGGTGGCGTTCGAGGAAGAAGCGGCGAGTACCGCGCGCTATGCGGCCGATACCGAGGCGCTCGAGGATGCAAACGAACAGGGGTCCGAGGCGGCCGACATTCAGATCGGGCGTCCGCGCTTTCGCCTGATGTTGCAGGCGGATGTGCCACACGGCTGGACCTCGCTTGGGGTCGCGCGGGTGCTGGAGCGCCAGGCGAGCAATGCGCTGCGCCTGGATCGCGACTACATTCCGCCGTTCCTGGCGTGCGGTGCGTTCGAGGCCTTGTCCGGATTCGTGCGTGAAGCGGCCGGGCTGCTGGGGCAGCGCGGCGAGGCGCTGGCCGTGAGGCTTTCGGCGTCGGGACGGGGTGGCATCTCCGAGGTTGGCGACTTCCTGGTGCTGAAGCTGGTCAATCATTGGCAGCCCCTTTTCCTCCATCTCGACCGCCTGCCGATGCTGCATCCGGAGCGTCTCTACTCGGAGTTGCTGAAGCTGGTCGGTGAACTGGCGACGTTCTCCGCCACGTCACGCCGACCGGGCCAGTACCCGGCCTACCAGCACGACGACCTGCAGCAGTCCTTCAAGCCGCTGATGATCGATCTTCGCCAGGCCTTGTCCATGGTGCTCGAACAGACAGCCATTCGCATCGATCTGCAGGAGCGCAAGTACGGCATCCGCATGGCGGTGGTGCAGGATCGCGAACTGCTCAAGGGCGCGTCGTTCGTGCTGGCGGCCCACGCCAACCTGCCGGCGGAACAGATGCAGGCCCAGTTCCCGGCCCAGGTCAAGATCGGTCCGGTGGAAAAGATCCGCGATCTGGTGAACCTGCATCTGCCCGGCGTGGTACTCAGGCCGCTGCCGGTGGCACCGCGCGAGTTGCCCTACCACGCCGGATACAACTACTTCGAGCTGGATACGCAACACGAGCTCTGGAAGGAGCTTGAGCGCAGTGCTGGTATCGCGCTGCACATCGCGGGGGAGTTTCCCCAGCTTGATCTGGAATGCTGGGCCATCCGCAAATGAGTGGTGCCGACATCGAGGCGGATACCGTCCTCGGCCTACCACCCAAGCGACGCGAGTCGCCCCGGCCCAGCGCGCACGAGACCGCGGGCGACGAGCTCCATATCGCGCGCGGCGATTCGCACGAGGTTGTGTGGGGCTCGAATCCGCTGGTACGTGCGGCCAACCGTCTGCTCAACCTGGTGCCGCGCATACGCGAGCTCGCCCAACTGGGCGATCCCGCAATGCTCCGGCGACAGTTGCTGGTCGAGATGCGGGCGTTCGAGCAACGGGCGCTTGCGGCCGGCGTTTCCCAGGAGGAGGTGATCGGCGGGCGCTATTGCCTGTGCACAGTGCTCGACGAGACAGCGGCCCAGACCCCTTGGGGTAGTCGCGGCGTCTGGGCCAAGCACAGCCTGCTGGTGACTTTCCATAACGAAACCTGGGGTGGTGAGAAGTACTACCAGTTGCTTGCCCGTCTGGCGCAGAACCCGGAGCGGCATCGCAACCTGATCGAGTTGCTCTACTACTGCAATGCGCTGGGTTTCGAAGGGCGCTTCCGCATCGTTGAGAACGGTCATTCCCAACTCGAGGTGCTCAAACGCCGCATCGCGACCATGCTCAACCAGGTGCGTGGCAACTACGAGCGCCGCTTGTCGCCGCACTGGGAAGGGGTGGCGGCGGCCGAACCGGCGTGGCGCCTGGTGCCGCCCTGGGTGGTAGCGGTGGCCTGCGGGTTGGTCGGGCTGGCGGTGTACTTCTGGTTTGTGTTCGCGCTGGGCGGTCGCTCTGATGTGGTGTACGCCGAACTGGCAGCGCTGCGTGTGCCGCGGCCGGCAGTGGTGGAGCCACAGATTCCGCAGCAGATTCCTCCGCGCCTGCGGCGTTTCCTCGAGGCCGAAATTCGTGCCGGCTTGCTGGAGGTGAGCGATCGCGCCGATCGCAGCGTGGTCACGCTGACCGGCGACGGCCTCTTCGAGTCCGGCAGCGCGGACGTGAAGTCGCGTTATCTGCCGGTCCTGGCCAGGGTGGCGGCGGCATTGGCCGAGGTCGAGGGGCATGTGGTGGTGAGTGGCTATACCGACAACGTGCCGATGCGCAGTGCGCGATTCCCTTCGAACTGGCACTTGTCCCAGGCTCGTGCCGAATCGGTGAAGACGCTTCTGGACGGCTTCCTCGGGCGCGCCGACCGGGTCCGGGCCGAAGGCCGCGGCGAGGCTGACACGGTGGCCTCCAACGACACTGCCGAGGGGCGCGCGCGCAACCGCCGGGTTGAAATCACCGTGATGTTGTCGGCGATGGAGATCCACCGCCAGATCAACGCGCCGGCGTTCGAGCCCGCGGGTGGCGGAGGTGTGCGGTGATCTCCTCCTTCCTGTGGCGCATCGTCGGCTGGCTGCGTTCCCGAGCCCTGTGGGTGACCATAGGGCTGATCTGCGCCGTCCTGCTGATCTGGTACTTCGGGCCGCTGCTCGCGATTGGCGACGTCCGACCGCTGGAGTCGGTGCGGGCGAGGCTGTGGGCGATCGGACTGCTGTTCGCCTGGGTGCTGCTGCGCTGGGCGATCCGGCGCTGGCGTGCGAGCGAGATGAACGGCCGCATCGCCAATGTGCTGCGCGGCACGCTTGCGGCTTCGCCGCGCGAAGATGGCGAGGACGTAGACAAACTCCGCAAGCGCTTCGACGAAGCCCTGCGTATTCTGCGCAAGGCCCGCTTCGAGAGCGCGAGTTCGGGCTGGTTCGGGCGTCTGCTGAGGCAGGGGCGGTACGTCTATGAGCTTCCCTGGTACGTGATCATCGGCGCGCCGGGGGCGGGCAAGACCACGGCGCTGCTCAACTCGGGGCTGTCGTTTCCGCTGGCCAAGCAACTGGGCAAGTCGGCGGTGCGCGGGGCGGGCGGTACGCGCCACTGCGACTGGTGGTTCACCAACGAAGCGGTGTTCATCGACACGGCCGGCCGCTACACCACCCATGAAACCGACGCGCAGGCGGACAAGGCGGAGTGGCTGGGTTTTCTGGGACTGCTCAAGAAGCACCGTGCGCGTCAACCGATCAACGGCGTACTGGTCACGCTGTCCGTCTCCGAGCTTCTCGAATCTCCGAGCGAGGAGCGGCTCGCCCATGCCGCTACGATACGCCAGCGCCTGGACGAGCTGCGCAGCGCACTGGGGGTGTCTTTCCCGGTGTACGTGCTGGTGAACAAGTGCGACCTGTTGCTTGGCTTCGACGAGTACTTTTCCGGTCTGGATCGCGCGGGAAGAGACCAGGTATGGGGGTTCACCCTGCCGCTGGACGATCTCGAACAGTATGCCCTGGACGCCGCCCGCATCGCGACGGAGTTCGAGCTGCTTCAGGCGCGGATCTTCGACGGCTTGGTCGATACCCTGCAGGCCGAGCCGGACCTCAACCATCGCGCGCTCGTCTATGCGTTTCCCCAGCAGTTCGCGATTCTTGGCGAGGCGATCAAGGAGGTGGTCGGCGCGGCCTTCGCCGAGTCCCGCTACTCGACCTCGCCGCTGTTGCGTGGCATCTACTTCACCAGTGGCACGCAGGAAGGGGCGCCGCTCGATCGTGCGCTGTCGGCGCTGGGCAAGGGTTTCGAACTGCGACGCGCGCCGCGCGTGACGCGCGGGACGCCCAAGAGCTTCTTCCTGCAGGAGTTGCTCAGCCGGGTGGTGTTCGTCGAGGCCCATCTTGCCGGATCGAACCTGCGGGTCGATCGCAAGTCGCGGGCCTTTCACGTGCTGGCCTATACCCTTTGCGGGGCGGCGCTGATCGGGTCGCTGGCCGCATGGACGGTGAGCTATCGCAACAACCTGACCTATATCGCCGAGGTCGACAACAAGGCCGCTGCGCTGAAGGAGGATTTGACCGAACTGCCATCGCTCGCGAGCAGCAATCTGTTCGGCCTCCTGCCTCTGCTCAACGTCGCGGAGACGGCCGCTGACAGCGCCCATTTCCGCGTTGCCGAACCGCTCATGCCGTGGACCTTCGGGCTTTACCAGGGCGACAAGCTGGGGGCGGGCGCGCGCGCCTTTTATCAGCGCCTGCTGACCGAACGCTTTGCGCCGACGCTGAAGATCCGCCTCGAACAGTTGCTGCGCTCGGTCGCGGTGGAGGATCTGGAGTTCGCCTTCGAGATCCTCAAGGCCTACGTGATGATGCACGAGCCCGAGCATTTCAATGGCGAGGACTTTGTGGCGTTCATCCTCGCCGATTGGGACTACAACATGCCCAGCGGTTCGAGCATGGTCGAGCGCGCGGCGATGGAGCGCCATGTGCGGGCGCTGATCGAGATGGACGCGGTGATGCCGACTACGCCGATGGACAGTGCGCTGGTGCAGGCCACGCGGTCGCGCCTGTCGCAGTATTCGGTGTCGCAGCGCATCTACCGGCGGCTCACCCGGGTGCTCGCCGACAATCCGCTGCCGGCGTTTTCGGTGGCGGCGGTGGTTGGGCCGCAGGCACCGACGATTTTTCGCCGGACCAGCGGACTATCGCTGACCGACGGCGTGCCGTCGCTCTACACCTTTCGTGGCTACCACGAACTGTTCAGTCTGGAACTCGATCGCGCGCTGCGTTTTGTAGGGCGCGACGATTCCTGGGTGCTGGGCGTATCCGAGAGCGCTGCGCGCGACCGCATGGAAGCATTGGCTTCCGGTCGGCTCGCGCTGGAAATCAAGCGCCACTACATGTGGGACTACGTCAAGTACTGGGAGAACTTTCTCGACGACGTGGACGTCGTTGAGCCCAAGTCGCTGGGTGAGGCGATCGAGTTGTCGCGCATGCTGTCTTCGCCAGACTCGCCGCTGTCGCGCTACATGCAGGCTGTGGTCAAGGAAACGACCCTGTCCAAAGAGGGCACCAACGCCACCCGCAGCGACGCGTCGCTGTTCGACCGGATGCGTCGTTCCGCGCAGGCCACCCGTGAGGATCTCAACCGTATCGTCGGGCCAAGCATGATGCCCGGGCAGTTCGGTCTGGAGGAACGGCCGGAGTTGATCGTCGACAACCGCTTCGAAGCGCTGCGCCTGGCGGTTCAAGGGGGTGACCAGGGTGGTTCGACGCTGCTGTCATCGGTCCAGGCTTTTGCCGAGTTGCACATGCTGCTGTCGGCTACCGAGGCGGCACGCATCGGCGGCTATCCTCCGCCCTCCAGCGATCTGCCAGCACGGTTGCGTGCCGAGGCGGCGCGACTGCCGCAGCCAGGGCGTCGCCTGCTGGAATCGGTGGCCGGCAATGGTGCGACGTTGGTCGCGCGCGAAGTGCGCGTGGCCAAGGGCAATGAACTGGTCGGCACGGTGACGCGGGTGTGCCGCGAAACCGTTGAGGGGCGCTACCCGCTCGCGCGGGGTGCGGCCAAGGAAGTGGCGATCGATGACTTCACCCGCATGTTCGGCCCGGGCGGGCGGCTGGACGAGTACTTTCAGCGCGAACTGGCCAGCGCGGTGGACACCTCGAGCAGCCCCTGGACGCTGCGCGCGGGTGCTCAGGGGGGACTGGGTGGTGGCGCGTCACTTGCCATCTTCGAGAAAGCCCACATCATCAAGGATGTCTTCTTCCGCGGGGGTGCCGGCGCACCCAAGGTGACGGTGACGCTCAAGCCGCTGGTGATGGACGCGACCATTACCAGCCTTACGCTGGACATCGACGGCCAGGTGGTGCGCTACCAGCACGGCCCGCAGGTTGCGCACACCATCAGTTGGCCGGGTACGCGCGGCAGCCAGCAGGTGCGGGTGTCAGCCGAGCCGCCACTGGCTCAGGGGTCGTCCGGCATGGTCAAGGAAGGCCCCTGGGCGCTGCACCGCTTGCTCGACGACGCGCAGATCCTGCCGGGCGCGAGTCCCGAGCGCTTTACCGCGGTCATCGACATCGGCGGTCGCAAGGCGAGCTTCGAGATCACCGCGAGCAGCGTGAAGAACCCCTTCCGCCTCGATGAGCTGCGCAGCTTCAGCTGCCCGTCAGGACTTTGACGCCGATGCCCTGCACGAGCCACCCAACTCCCTTGCAGCCTCCTGGCCCCGTGAGCCGCGAACGCCGCGCCCTCGGCCGCGCGTCCGCGCGACCGACCGAAGACGATCACGCCGGCGCCGGACGCGCGCGCCGGCCGGACTGAGCACCATGGATCCGAGATTCCTCGACTATTACAACCGCGAACTGGCCTACCTCCACGAGTTGGGCGGGGAGTTCGCCGAGTCCTACCCCAAGGTTGCCGGCCATCTCGGCATGCAGTCGGCGTCGGTGGCGGACCCCTACGTCGAGCGCCTGATGGAAGGCTTCGCGTTTCTGGCGGCGCGCATCCACCTCAAGATCGACGCCGAGTTTCCGCGCTTTTCGCAGCGCTTGCTGGAAGTGGTGTACCCGCACTATCTCGCACCGACGCCGTCGATGGCGATTGTGCAGATTCCGCTGGACCTGGCCATGGCTTCCAAGCAGCCGGGTGGCGGCGCATGTCTGCCGCGCGGCACGCAACTGACGAGCGGCGCGATTCCCGGAGCGTCTACCCGCTGCACCTTCGTCACCGGCCATGAGCTTGAGGCCTGGCCGCTGGAAGTGGTCGAGGCTTCGGCCGGTACGCCCGGTGGTGACCTACCGGTGTCGCGCTACCTCAAGGGGCAGGAGGTCAAGGGCGAGATCCGCATCCGCCTGCGCCAGCTGGGACCGGAAACGGCCGGACGGGTGGCCCCGAACCGGCTCAGCTTCTTTCTTGCCGCCGACGACGCCGTCGCCACGCTGTTGTATGAAGCGCTGATTGGCCACGGCGTTGGCGTGATGGTGAGCACCCCGGGATCGAACGGCAAGACCTCGTTCCTGCCGCGCGAGTCCATACGCCCACAGGGCTTCGACGCCGATCAGGCGCTGCTGCCCACAGATCCGCGGGTGTTTCAGGGCTATCGCCTGTTGCACGAGTACTTCAGCTTTCCGCAGCGCTTTCTGTTCGTCGCAATCGAAGGACTGGCGAAGGCGGTGCAGCGTCTCGGCGAGCCGGTGTTCGAACTCACCGTGCTGCTCGACCGCGATGCCGGATCCCTGGCGGCGACGGTGGATCGCAAATGCTTCGAGCTCAACTGCGTGCCGGTCGTGAATGTCTTTCCGCGCACCGGTAACCGCATGACCATCACCTCGGGAGAACTCGAGCATCACATCGTGCCAGACCGCACCAGGCCGCTGGACTACGAGGTGTATAGGATGGATGCGGTCGAAGGTTTCGACCGCGGCAACAACCCGGTCGACCGTTTCGTGCCGTTTTATCGCCATGTCGGCGAAGATTTGCGCGGTGCGGAGGCCTACTTTTCGGTGCGGCGCGAACCACGCCGTCTGTCCGAAAACGCAGCGCGCGGCGGCGGGCGTTCCAGCTACGTGGGTTCGGAGGTATTCCTGTCGCTGGTCGACGCCCGCGAGGCGCCGTGGCCGGAACAGATCGACCAACTTTCGGTGACCATGCTGCTCACCAACCGCGATCTGCCGCTGCTCATTCCCTCCAACGGGGCGCGCGATCTTGCCGTTGAAACCGATCTGCCGATGCGTTGGGCGCGGATTCTGCGGGGACCGTCGCGGCCACGCTACGCGCTGGCCGAGCGCGAAATCACCTGGCGGCTGATCAACCACCTGTCGCTCAATTATCTTGCGCTGCGCGACATGGATGCCAAGAGCGGTGCGGTGGCCTTGCGTGAATTGCTCGGGCTGTACGGCTCGCTGGCCGACCCTGCGGTCGCACGCCATGCGGATGCGATCGCGACGGTGGAAACGCGGTCGGTGACGCGCCGGCTGCCGGTGTCCGGTCCGCTGGTGTTCGGTCGGGGGGTCGGAGTGACGGCGACGGTGGACGAAGTGCCCTTCGCCGGCAGCAGTCCCTTCGTGTTTGGCGCGGTGCTGGAGCAGTTTCTTGCGCGCCACGTGTCGATGAACATGTTCTGCGAGTTCACGCTGGTCAGTTCCACGCGGGGCAAGGTTGCGGCCTGGCCGCCTCGTTGGGGAGGGCGCCCCGATGCATGATCCGGGCAGCGCGGCACTGGCCAAGCCGGGCGGGCAGGGCGAAGGACGAGAGGGGCGCCGACCCATCCAGGTGCCTTGCGAGGCCACCCTGCGCGAGCGTCCCTGGCGCTTCGACTGGTTTAACCTGATGCGCTGGTTCGAGGCGCGAAATCCTGGCTTCCCGCGTCTCGGGACCGCGTTACGGCCGGCCGACGAGGTGCTGCGCGTCAGTCAGAAGCCGTCGCTGTCGTTCGCGCCGGCGACCCTCAGCGGCTACGCCACCACCCGGCGCGGCCTGCCCAGGCTGGAGCAGGTCGCTTTCGGCCTCTACGGACCCAACGGCGCGCTGCCGTTGCATCTGACCGAGTATGCGCGGGTGCGTGCCGAACACGACAAGGATGAGGCCCAGCAGGCCTTTTCCGATATTTTCCACCACCGCTTTGCGCTGTTGTTCTACCGCGCCTGGGCCAGCGCGCAATCGACTGTCAGCCTGGACCGGGCGGGCGACGACCGCTTTTCCGCCTATGTCGGCAGTCTGATCGGCATCGGCACGCCGCCGCTCAACGGACGGGATCGCATTGCCGACCATGCAAAGCGATTCGCTGCCGGTCATCTGGTGCGTGCCACGCGCAATCCTGAGGGCCTGACCGCGATTCTGCAGAGCTACTTCGGTTGCCGCTTCCGGGTGCAGGAGTGGATGCCGCACTGGTTGGTGCTGGCGCCAGAGGACCGTACCACGCTCGGTGCCCGTTCGGCCAATGCGCGTCTCGGCCAGGGGGCGATCTGCGGCGCATCGGTACCGGACAGGCAGCATCGCTTCCGCCTGCACGCCGGCCCGCTGAGCTTTGCCGAATACGAGTCGTTTCTGCCCGGCGCGACCCGGCATGTCGAGGTGCGTGATTGGGTGCGCAACTACGTCGGATTCGAGTTTGCCTGGGATCTTCGGCTCATCCTGCGCAAGGAAGAGGTCCCGGCGGCGCGCATAGGCGGAGGCGGGAGGCTGGGATGGACCACCTGGATGGGTACCCGCAAGCGCGACCAGGATTGCGGCGATCTGGTGCTGGACTGCGAGCGTGCGCGCCTGGGCTCAGCCGTGCCGGAGCGTGCCGAGGCAGCCGGCCGGAATGCGGAGGGCGCGGCGGGTTCCGCCGCTGCCCGCGAGCCGCTGGCGCAGCCCGGATGAGGCAGGGGCCATGATGAATAGTGAAACGAATTCAAACGAATAGAACTGAGAGGTAGCGAATGTCCAAGATCAGCCGGGTTTCCCTGTTCGGAAAACTCAACCCCACCCTGCATCGTGCCATCGAGTCGGCGACGGTGTTTGCCAAGCTCCGCGGGAACCCGCATGTCGAGTTGGTCCATTGGCTGCATCAGTTGGTGCAGCTCGACGACTGCGACCTCACCCGCATCTTCCGCCACTTCGGCGTTGATGGCGGACGGCTGGCGGGCGACCTGCTTGTTGCACTGGAACGCTTGCCCAATGGCGCGACCGCGATCGAGGATTTGTCCGGCGACATCGACCTGGCGACCGAGCGCGCGTGGGTGTGTGCGTCGCTGATGTACGGCGCCACCGCGGTACGCAGCGGTCATTTGATCGTGGCCTTGCTGACCGACAAGCGTCTGCTCGACGCCGCGCTTCGCCTGTCGCGGGAGTTCGCGCGCATTCCGGCGGACAAGCTTCAGGCCGGGCTGGCGGCGGTGATCGAGGGCAGCCCCGAAGCTGCATCCGCCAGTTCGGCGCAAACCTTTGGTGCCTCGTCGGAGCCGGGCGAGGCCTCCGGTGCGCTTGCTCCCGCGGCGATGGGCAAGCAGGAAGCACTCAACCGCTTCACCATCGACTTGACCGAACGGGCCCGTAGCGGTGCCTTGGATGCGGTGACCGGGCGCGACGAGGAGATCCGCCAGATCATCGACATCCTGATGCGGCGGCGCCAGAACAATCCGATTCTCACCGGCGAGGCCGGGGTCGGCAAGACCGCTGTAGTGGAGGGCTTTGCGCTGCGCATCGCAAGCGGTGACGTACCGCCGCAGCTGCGCAACGTCGATCTGCGGGTGCTCGACATTGGCTTGCTGCAGGCTGGTGCGAGCATGAAGGGCGAGTTCGAGCAGCGGCTGCGGCAGTTGATCGAGGAAGTCCAGCATTCCGAGAAGCCGATCATCCTGTTCATCGACGAAGTGCATACCCTGGTCGGAGCGGGCGGAGCAGCGGGTACCGGTGACGCCGCCAACCTGCTCAAGCCGGCGCTGGCACGTGGCACGCTGCGCACCATAGGCGCGACCACCTGGGCGGAGTACAAGAAGTACATCGAGAAGGACCCGGCGCTGACGCGTCGTTTCCAGTTGGTGCAGGTGGCCGAGCCGGACGAGGTCAAGGCCATGGCGATGCTGCGCGGCATTGTCGCGCCGCTGGAGAAACACCACGGTGTGCGTGTGCTCGACAGCGCGATCCGCGCTGCGGTATCGCTGTCGCACCGTTACATCCCTGCACGGCAACTGCCGGACAAGGCGGTCGGCCTGCTCGATACCGCGGCCGCCCGGGTGGCCGTGAGCCAGCACACCACGCCGGGTGAGCTGGAAGATTGTGTTCGCCGTATCCACGTGCTGGAAGAGGAACTGGCTGCGCTGGAGCGCGAGGCCAGCGTCGGCATCGAGAACGGCGGCAGGGCGGACGAGATCCGCGCCCAACTCGTTGAGCTGCGGCAGCGCGAACAGGTGCTGACCGAGCGCTGGGCCGCCGAGCGCGATCTGGTGGCGCGTATCGTCGCGCTGCGCGATCGGCTCTCAGGCAGGGCGGTGGGCATCGAACAAGGTCAAGACGCGCAGACCGCGGCCGATCCCAAGGCGATTCCGGCAAGCGCTGAGGGCGACGACCCCGCTCCGCTTGCCGAGTCCGCCGAACGCGACCTTGCTTCACTGTCCGGGCAGGCGCGCGATTCGGCCCTGGCCGAACTGGCCGAGGCCGAGCGTGCGCTTGCCGAGGTATGCGGCGAACGCGCGCTGGTGCTGGCCGCGGTGGACGAGCAAGTGGTGGCGTCGGTGGTGGCGGACTGGACCGGCATTCCGGTGGGACGCATGGTGCGCAACGAGGCGCGGGCGGTGCTCGACCTCGCCGACAACCTGGAGCGCCGCGTCATCGGCCAGCGCCATGGCCTGGAGACCATCACCCGGCGGGTGCAGACGGCGCGCGCCAAGCTGGACGATCCGGTCAAACCGATCGGGGTGTTCATGCTGTGCGGCCCCTCCGGCGTGGGCAAGACCGAGACGGCGCTGGCGCTGGCGGAGTTCCTGTACGGTGGTGAGCAGAACCTGATCACCATCAACATGAGCGAGTTCCAGGAGGCGCATACCGTTTCCACCCTGAAGGGGGCGCCCCCTGGCTATGTCGGCTATGGCGAGGGCGGGGTGCTGACCGAAGCCGTGCGCCGCAGGCCGTACAGCGTGTTGTTGCTCGACGAGGTGGAAAAGGCCCATCCGGACGTGCACGAGATCTTTTTCCAGGTGTTCGACAAGGGGCGAATGGAGGATGGTGAAGGGCGGCAGATCGATTTCCGCAACACCGTGATCATCCTCACCTCCAACGTCGGCACCGACATCGTCAACAGCCTGTGTGCCGACCCCGAGTTGATGCCAGCGCCCGAGGCGTTGTCCGAAGCGTTGCGCGACCCGTTGCTGAAGGTGTTTCCCCCGGCGTTGCTTGGCCGACTCATCGTCGTGCCCTACGTGCCGCTCTCGGCCAGCACACTGTCCGACATCGTCCGTCTGCAGTTGGGGCGCATCCGCACGCGCCTGGAGCGATCGCACGGGGCCAGCTTCGAGTACGACCAGGCGGCCATTGATCTGGTCATCGCGCGCTGCAACGTGACCGACTCGGGGGGGCGGATGATTGACGCGGTGCTCACCAACTCGGTGCTGCCAGCGATCAGCCATCGCCATCTGGAAGGATTGGTCGAGGGGCAAGGCTTGCAGCGGGTGGCCTTAAGCGCCGAAAACGGCGAGTTCACCTATCACTTCGAAATGCGGCCGCTGGAAACGGCACGCCGCGTTGCGGGGGCGGGGGGCGACGACACGGACAATGCGGCCGAGGGCGCCGCCGCATCCTCCTCCGACGATGAGACGCCCGAAGCGATACTGACATGAACACCCACCACGCTCCGGGCGGTGACCGCGGCTTCAGCGCGATTGCACCGGTCAATGGCCTGCGGCCCGGCATACGGTTGCAGGAGTACGAGATCCGCGCGGTGATCGGCGAAGGCGGGTTCGGTATCGTCTACCTGGCCTTCGACACGCTGCTCGAGCGCGAGGTCGCGATCAAGGAATACCTGCCGGTAAGCCTTGCCACGCGACGCGAGAGCGGCCAGGTGGAGGTCCGTACGCCCAGCCAGCGAGAGCTGTTCGACAAGGGGCTGCGCAGCTTCGTCGCCGAAGCCCAGATTCTTGCCAAGTTCAAGCATCCGGCGCTGGTCGAGGTGCTGCGGTTCTGGGAGGCGAACGG
This sequence comes from Rhodocyclaceae bacterium, assembly GCA_046295975.1. Taxonomy (GTDB): domain Bacteria; phylum Pseudomonadota; class Gammaproteobacteria; order Burkholderiales; family Rhodocyclaceae; genus UBA2357. The sequence goes on along the minus strand of JBKBMG010000034.1, from coordinate 38,760 downwards.
TACGGCCTACATGGTGATGCCCTACTACCGGGGCCGCACCTTGCGCGAGATCGTCCAGCGTGAAGGGGCGATGCGCGACGAGGCGGCGCTGCTGCGCATTCTCCTCCCCTTGTTGCAGGGGCTCGCGCGCATGCACGCGGTCAAGTGCTATCACCGTGACATTTCGTCGGACAACATCCTGCTGCTGGAAAGCGGTGAGCCGGTGCTGCTTGATTTCGGTGCGGCGCGCAGCGCGTTGATGAATCAGGGCGACGCCTCCACCATCATCCTCAAGCCTGGCTTCGCCCCGATCGAGCAGTACAGCGGCGACGAAGGTGCCTCGCCCCAAGGGCCATGGACGGATCTTTACGCGCTCTCGGCGGTGGCCTATCAGATGATCACCACCGAAATGCCCAGCGTGTCGGTGGCGCGGATGATGCGTGATCCGATGAAGCCGCTCGTGGGGCGTGATCTGCCCGGTTTTTCGCGTGAATTGCTGGCCACGATCGATGCCGGTCTGGCAGTTGATCCTGTGGACCGACCGCAGTCCGTCGCGGCATTCGAGCGGCTGCTCACCGCTCGGGCGGAGCCACCGCCACCCAATCAGGAGGCGGCCCCGGTCAGCGCAACGCCCACCCGCCCGCAAGCGGGGGAGGTCATCCGGCTCGAAACGGTGCGCGCCAGGAGCGAGGCTGCGGGTGAGCGTGCGGCGACGCCCGCCGCCGTGCCTGAACCCGTGTCCGATCCGGTGCCGGCCAGCCCGACCAAGCTGCGTCCGGCGCCCGGCACGGAGGGAAGTACGGGCCAGGCGCCCACCGCGCGTGAATCGGCCAGTGCGGTGTCGATGGTTGGCCCCGTAGAGTTGTCCTCGTCGCCCTTGTTCGATTTCGATCTGCCGGATGAGCCGCCGTCTGCTCCCTCGTCCGCGGCAAGGTCGGCGTCACCCGTGACCGGGGCGAGCGCGCGCCCGTCCCCCGCCGTGCCAGATCCGTCGGCGGCGATGCCGTCGGCGACTTCAGCGCGCGGGGCATCGGGCAGTGCAGCCAGTCCGTCCGGGGTGGGGGCCACGGCATCTGGATCCGCAGCAAAACGGAGCGCACCCGACGCCAAACCGAGTGAGGGTGCGATAGCAGGGGCCAGCAAGCCGGGTCGGCGCGCCGGGGTGATCGCCCTCGCGGCTGGTGTCGCCTTGTTGCTGCTGGTGTCGGTGGCCGTGTTCTTGCGCGCAGGTGGCGAGGAGGCGCCGAATCCAAGCTTCCAGGCCGAGCGCATCGACGCGCCGGTGCTTGCCGTCCCGGAGTCGCAGGACACCTTCCCGCCAGTCGATGCACCGGCCGATGGCACACTCGCCGGGCAGTTGGCGCAGGTTGACGGTGCTTGGACCGCGCCCCCCGCAGTCGAAGCACCCGCAACGGGTGTTCCCGCTGTGGTATCGACGCCGCTTGCGGAGCCGTCAGTCCCTGACGCCCCGACCGCAGGGGCTGGCAGCGAAACGGCGCCGAGCGGGTCCGTACCAGAAGTGCCGGCGCAGTTGGACCTAGCTGCCTTGCCGTTTCAGCCGATGTCGGAGGTTGCCACGGTTGTCGCCGGCAGTGAGGACGCTGCGGCTGCAGCGGGGGAGGGGGCGACCGAGGATGCGGAGGTCGAGGTGGCGACGACCGGCGTCGTCGAGGTGGTTGTACGCCCGTGGGGCAACGTCTTCGTGAATGGCCGCATGGTGGGTACCGTGCCGCCGCGTGTTCGCGTCACCTTGCCGGTGGGGCCGGCGGAGATCGAGATCCGCAACGAGACCCATCTGCCTCATGTGGTGAAGATCAATGTGGAGCCGGGCAAGACGTCGCGCATCAACCACGAGTTCGTCACCCCGGCGCCGGCGGCGTCAGGCGAGGGTGCGGCTCCGGATGGACGATTGGCACGCGAGGAAGGAGATGGCAATGGCTGACGCTGACATCCATCCCGTTCCGGCGCTGCGGCCGAGTCGGTGGGGCGGGGTGTTCCTGTTGGCTGCCGTGTCCGTGATTGCTGGCGGCTGCTCGACCATCTTCGACGCACCCTCGCTGGAGGGGGTTCGCAGCAGTGTATCGGAGAAGGTGCTGGGGGATCTGGCCGAGATCGCACGCCAGGAGTTGCCTGCGGTGGCAACCAACCCGAACGAGGTTATTGCGGAAGTGATCACGGAGGAGGCCAAGTCCGCTGCGAGTGCCGGCGTCGAGCGCATCGAGAACGAAATTGCCACGGCGCGTTCCGCTGACGTGACGCAGGTGGCGACTGCCACGGCCCCCGCCGCTGGGACCGTTGCCGGGCCGACGGCCGCAGCGGGGGCCGTGGCACACAGCGGCACGGTGGCGCGCGTAGCCCCGGAACTTACGGTGGAGCAGCTCGGTGGCGACGCGACTCAACTCGTGCTCGAGGGGCTGACCGGGGCCGCGATTACGCTCAACGGGCGTGATGTCGGCTTGATGACGGTGGACCGCATGCGTGTTTTCGCAATCGAACCGGGTCGCCATCAACTCCGGGTCGACTACCCGTCCGGACCGCCCTTTTCGGCGGACTTCCTGGTCGAGCGCGGCGAGCGTGTCGTCGTGCGGGCCAAGCATCAGATGCAATGAGGGAGCAGCACATGCTGGAGATTCACGCGCTAACCTACAACGACCTGGCGCCGGTGGTGCCGGTGGCCGGTGCCATTCCGGCCGAGGGCGGTACCGTCGGCCGCGGCGAAGACAATGCGATCACCCTGCCGGATCCGCTTCGGCTGGTCTCTCGCCGGCATCTGGAATTCGTGCCCGATGCCGCTGGTGGTTTCCGGGTCAGCAACATCAGCAGTTCCAACCTGGTGCTGGTGAATGACGAGGAGCTCGATCCCGGCATGAGTTGCCGGGTGCGCGACGGTGACCGCATCACCCTTGGCGGTTACTTGCTGACGGTCGGGGAGGGCGGGCGAGCCGCGGCCCAGCTGGCCGCGCCCGTGCTGGACGATTTGCTCGGCGATCCGCTGCCGGTATCGCCCGGCGAGGCCGCATTCGGCGTGTCCGCGAGCGCAGCGGCTCCGATATCGGAGCCGCTGACCGATCCGCTTTCCGAGCCGCTCGGTGTGCACGAGGGCCTGTTGGCCGATCCTGTGTCTGGCGTGGAGCCCGATGACTTTCTTGGCGACCTTCTTGGCAACGAACGTGCGGTTTCCGCCCACCCCATACCCGCCGCCGATCCCGCGACGCTGGCCGACCCTTTCGACCAGCCGCTGCGCCGGGTACCAGTCGATCCAATCGAAGCGATGGGCGATCAGGGGCTGGACTTGGCCTCGTTCTCCGGCAAGGCCGACGAGCTCATCAACGGTGCCGACGCGAGCGAAATGGAACGCGAGCTGCTGCGCGACCCGCTCGGCAGTGGTGACGTACTCGGCATGCAGACCGCGTCGGTGGATCCCTTGTCGATGTTCCGCTCCGGCTGGGGGGCGGGTAGCGGCGGGCTGGGGGTAGTGTCCGGACTTGGTCTGGGCGGTGAACGCCGGGGATCGTCGAATCTCAACCATGGTTCCGAACTCGATGGGCTGATGCGATTGCCCACCGCGGCACAGAGTCCAGTGCCAGCCGACGATATTGGCGCGATCCTCGGCCAGCCCGCGTCCGCGCCGGATGGCCCTCCGATCGCACCGGCGGCGTCCGCTACCCAGTCCGCCGCACCGCTCATTCCAGACGATCTGGACGACTTGTTCGCCGATCTCGCCCCGTCAGCCGCGCCACCAACCACGCCTCCTGCTGCAAACGGCCTCGGTCCGGCGGGCGGCATCGCTCGCCACGCGGCCGACGCACGTCCCGAGGTGGTCAGCCGAATCGCTGCCGTGCCCGGACAGGATGCGTTGATCCCGGAAGACTTCCCTATCGTCCCCGATGAGGTTCCGGCGCAACCGCCGGTCGCCGATGTCCGTACTGCGGCAGAGGCCCAGCCTTCAGCTGGCCCTAACGTTGCGGCGATGCCGGAACTCGATGATCTGTTGTTCGGTGAACCCGGCATGCCGGCAGCGGATATCGACGAATTGCTGGCGGCCTCACCCAGCCCTGGGCTCGCGCCGCAAGACATGCTGGCCATGGGCGATGCCGAAGCGAGACATGTCGCGGTGTCGCCAGAGGCACGACCTGCCGCCGTGCAAGTGTCTCCTCAGGCCGCACCGCAGCAGCGCGGCGGCGGCCGTGCCGAGAGCGATGCCAACAGCGGGGCGGAGGACGAACTCTACAAGGCCTTGTTGCAAGGCCTGGCCTTGGAGAGCCTGCCCGACCGCAACGGACTGGACAAGGACTTCATGCGGCTGATCGGCCAGTTGCTGCGCTCGTGCGCCCAGGGCACGGTGGATCTCATGGCGGCACGTGCGGCGGTGCGCCGTGAGGTCAAGGCAAATGTGACCCTCATCGCGCCGGAGAGCAACAACCCGCTCAAGTTCTCCCCCGATGGCGAGGTGGCGCTCCTGTATCTGTTGGGCAAACCCTATCCCGGCTTCATGCGCCCGGTCGAGGCGGTGAATCATGCCTACGCTGACTTGAGGGCCCATCAGATCGGGGTGGTTTCCGGCATGCGCTCGGCACTCAACCATGTGCTCGAACGGTTCGATCCGGAGGTGATCGATCGCGAGGCCATGCGTGCCGGGTTGGTTGACAGCCTGCTCGCCATCGGGCGGAAGGCACGCCTGTGGGAGGCCTATGGTCGCTACTTTGCCGCGACCCGGGAAGAGGCCGAAGACCGCTTTCAGAGCTTCTTCGGATCGGCCTTCCTGGATGCCTACGAGGAGGCATCGTCCGTGGCGCGGGCGCACCCGCCGCGGCGACAGGGGGAGCGTTCGTGATGCGCCTGGCCGTCGCGCAGTGTTCGCATCGTGGCGGACGTGAATGCAACGAGGACTATCTCGACTTCTGTGGCAATGAGTCGATAGGTTGTTTCGCGCTGGCCGATGGCACGGGCGGCTACCGAGGTGGCGCGCTTGCGGCCGAATCGGTAGTACGCCAGGTGTTGCAGGCCTTTTCCGGCGCCCCCAAGGTCTGCCGGGAAACCGTCGAGGCCGCGCTGGCTTCTGCCCGCAGCGCCCTCATGCGGGAGCGCGCCCGTCATCCAGAGCTGGCCAGCATGAACACCACGCTTGCCACCCTGATGGTGGATACCAGTCAGGCTGTCGCCTACTGGAGTCATCTCGGTGACAGTCGCATCTACCTGTTCCGCAACGGCCGCGCACATGTGCTCACCCATGATCACAGCGTGCTGCAGGCGCTGATCGATGCCGGGTTGGTACGTGGCAATCCGCGTGGGCATGTCGATCGCAACACCTTGTACGCCTCGGTGGGCAGCGACGAAACCCCGCCTCATGCGATCTGCGAGAAGCCGGTGGCCCTCCGTCCAGGCGATGTCTTCCTGTTGTGTACCGATGGCTTCTGGGAAGCGCTCGATGAAAGCCTCATGGAGGCTTTGCTGCTTGATGCACGTCTGCCAGAGCAATGGATCAATAACATGGTGGCGAGTATTCCGCGCCCCGACGCGCGGGAGCAGGACAATTTCAGCGCGTTGGCGGTCTGGGTCGGCGAGCGGGAGGAAGTCACCCGCATCCAGGTTCGCAGCCGCTGACGAACTTACAAGGACTACATGACCATGGAACGCCTGCTCCTGCCCATGCTGCCCGGCGGCCCAGGCTATGTCGGTTGGTTCGGCAAGCTGCCATCGGTGGGGGATTTCGCATCCCGCGGCATTCCCCAGGCACTGCGGGAGACCGTCCATCACTGGATTGCCAGCGGAATGGCGACACTGGCCGAGCAGCAACCGGAAGACTGGCGCGAGGCCTATCTGGTCTCGCCCGTCTGGCATTTCGTTGTCAACGCCGGCGTGTGGGACTCCCCCGCGCTGATCGGCTGCATTGCGCCGAGCATCGACAAAGTGGGCCGCTGCTCGCCGCTGCTTGCATTGCGCGCTTTCGACGGCCGTCGTGTGCGTGAGGTGTTGCCGCCCGCCAGCGAATGGCTGTATCGCGTCGACGCCCTGCTCAGACGCGTCATCGGCGAGCGTCTGGCGGTGGATGTCGTGCTTGGCGAACTGGAGCGCGAACTGCTCTCGGAAACCGAGCAGGGCGCGGCGCAAAGCACAGCCGGTGACATACTCGCTGATCTTGGCATCGTCGGCGATGGCGGCAGGAACAAGACCTGGTTTTCCTGGCCTGACCTTCCGGAGCTCTTCGATGCTCGCAACAACCGCAGTTTCTGGTGGGCCGAACCATCGCCGCGCCAGCCTCCGAGGCAGATCATGCACAGTGGAAAACCGGACGACCACCTTTTTGGGCTGCTGATGGGAGGATGGTTGCGCGCATGAGCACGACTCGCGACAAACAGCGCAACAGCGACCTGTTTCTTCCCACCTTGCTCGATCGGCTCAGTGAGACCGATCTCAAGCCTGCGGGAAGTGGCATGCAGCTGAGCCGCAGCGCCTATCACAAGACCGTACTGAGGGACCTGTCATGGCTGCTCAACTGCGCCAGCATCGACGCATCCCTGGACCTGGAGTCCTATCCACACGTTCGGGCGTCGGTCATGAACTTCGGCATTCCGCCGTTGGCCGGGACGCGCTTTTCCGACGTTGACCTTGAGGAAATTGCCGCAGGCATCCATCGTGCCGTTCTCCGCTTCGAACCGCGCATCCTGCCCGATTCGCTCAAGGTCACAGTGGTTCACGACCCCCAGGCCGAATCCCACAATCAGGTGAGCTTCCAGATCCGTGCCGCCTTCTGGTTCGAGCCTTACCCGTTGGAACTCGCAATCCGTGCTCAGTGGGACGTCGAGAATGGGACGATGGAATTGAAGGAAGGGGGATAGCAATTGCTTCCTCTGAGGTGAAGATACCACCTCAGCTCAACATGCCCCTGAGATCCTTGAGCATCAGGAAGAGGTGATAAGGATCGGTCGGACTGGGCTCGAATTCCCAGGACTCGTACCACTGCCGCGCTGCGTCGTCCTTGGCATGTACCAGCAGGCAGCGGATAACGGCGATGTCGGCGGCCTGCGCGGTGCGCAGCAGCGCGTCCTTGAGCAATGCCTGGCCCAGGCCTTTGCGTTGATGGTCCTTGCCCACCGCGACCCGGGCCAGGATCATGACCGGTACCGGGTGACGCGCTAGCCCCTTCATCACCCTCGACGGAGCGGCTTCCGGATCGACGCTGCCGACGGCGAGGCCGTAGAAGCCGACCACCACGTCACCCTGGCAGCAGACGTAGGTCTGCGCGCTGCAGGCCTTCTGGTTGACGAGCGCGTAGCGCTGCAGGAACTGGTTCAGTGCGGCCTGGCCGCAGTCGAACGCATCGACCTGATCCGTTGCTGCAAGCTTGCGAACCGGTGCATAGGGCGACGCCATGGCGTCACCGGTCAACCCAGCACCCCGGGCTCACGCAGCAGCTTCTTCAGGCGCGGCTTGCTTTGCACCGGACGATCCAGCGCTTCCTGGAACGCCTGCCACTGCGCCTCGTCCAGCACGAACTGGCGACGATCCGCCAGCGTCTGCGCGGCAGCCGTCACGCCCGCGTCGAGCAGGAACTCGCTGACGTTCTTGTGGCAGGCGCGCGCGGCTTCCTGCAGTAGTTGCTTGACCGGCGCGCTCGCACGGACATCGATGCGCTCGGTCTTGGAAAGACTCGGGGTGCTCATGAAATGCCCCTCAGGACTTGGGTGGTCCCCATTGTAGTTGTCCGGACACCGTACTGACAAGTTGCGCCTTGCATCGCCCCTCCGCCACGCACGTGCATCCGTTGCCATGTATTGGTCGTGGTCGACAACTACCGACGAAACGCAACGACGGTGTTTCCTTCTCCAACCAATACTGCCATCCAAGCGCTTGATTCGTCCGCACGCAGCCCATTTTTCAGTGTTGTCCTCACGACCTTTGCGGACTTCGACCCCGCTTCCAGGGGCGAGGCCGGAGGGAAGACAGACGTGAGAGCGTGGAAGGTGGCCTTGGGCGGACCATAGGGTTGATCGGTGAAATCCGCAGGCTTCCGCAGGAGTTCCCGCGAACACGCGGGAACCGGCGCGAGTGGGCAAGAAAAAACCCCAACCGAAAACGGTTGGGGTTTTGATATTGGTGGAGCCGGGGGGAATCGAACCCCCGTCCGCAAGCCCTCTACAGACAGATCTACATACTTAGCCAGTCAATTTGAATTTAACCCGCGACTTAGCCGATTGGCAGGCCGGTCGAAGGCGAGTTACCTTACTTTTAGCTGCGAGGCCAAGTAACCCGGCCTTGCTCGCGATTCTCTGTAAATGACACTGCAGCGGCCCAGCTTACGCTGGAACCACCCGGCCCAGAGACATGCCGGTGCAGCGCCCGCCGGGATTAAGCGGCGAGAGCGAAACGCTCGTCGTTGGCGTTTGTAGTTTTCCAGAAGGATTTACGAGGTCACTGGTCCTCGGTATGCACTGCGCTGCTTCGCGACCCACGTCGAAGCCAGGTCGGCCCCTTCAAGTGATCGTTGATCCGGATATTGGGTCAGGATCGGATAAATCAAGCGTCGAATACTACCACGTCAGAGGCCGCACGCCGGAAGAAGTTCAATGGGCGACTGGATGACGAAGTGGGCGTTCCAGTCCGTCAACGGGTGGTCGATTCCAAGGTAGCCATAAGCTGCCGCTGCGGTAACCATGCCCGCGGCGCGTCCAGCCTGGATGTCACGAACGTCATCGCCCACGTACACGCAGTTTTGCGGATGGGTATCGGTGAGCTCGCACGCGAGTAGCAACGGATCGGGGGCGGGCTTGGGACGGGCTGCGGTGTCACCGGAAATGACGCAATGGGCGCGCTGCATCAGTCCGAGTTCGGTGACGAGTGGTTGCGTGTATTGATGACGCTTGTTGGTGACGATGCCCCATTTGGTGCCGCTCGCGTCGAGTCTGTCCAGTACCTCGGCCATTTGTTCGAACAGGCGGGTGTGTTCGCAGATGTGCTCGGCGTAGTAGGTGAGAAAGCGCTCGGCGTACTCCGCGTATGCCGTGTGCGCCGGTGTCATCGAGAATGCGGCCAGGAGCATCCCGCGCACACCATGTGAGGTATGGGGGCGCAAGTGCTCCAGCGGGAGGGCGGGTAATCCTTCGCTCTGGCGCAGGCGGTTGGCGGCCGCGCCGAGATCGGGCGCGGTATCAGCCAACGTGCCGTCGAGGTCAAAGAAGACCGCCTCAGGCCGCGCGTTTGGTGTGAACAAGGTAGTTGACGTCCGTGTCACGGCCCAGGGAATACACGCGGGTGATCGGGTTGTAGCTCAGGCCGATAAGTTCGCTGGTTTCAAGACCGCTGTTGCGGCAATGGCGTGCAAGTTCGGATGGCTTTATGAACTTCTCGTAGTCGTGCGTGCCGCGAGGCAGTAGCTTGAGAATGTACTCGGCACCGATGACGGCAAATAGATAGGACTTGAAATTACGATTCAGCGTGGAGAAGAATACGTGGCCGCCGGGTTTCGCCATGCGGGCGCAGGCGGCGATCGTGCTTGCCGGATCGGGTACGTGCTCAAGCATTTCCATGCAGGTGACGACGTCGAACGTTTCCGGATGGGCGTCGGCGAAGGCTTCGGCGCTGGTTAGCTGATAGTCCACGCCAAGGCCGCTTTCGAATAAGTGCAGGCGCGCGACGCCAAGCGCTTTCTCTGAAAGATCGATACCAGTGACCTGGGCGCCCGTGTGGGCCATGCTTTCGGCCAGAATGCCGCCACCACACCCGACATCGAGTACTCGCTTGCCTGCGAGCCTGGCGTTGCGATCTATCCATTCGAGCCGCAGTGGATTGATTTCATGCAGGGGTTTGAACTCGGACTCTGGATCCCACCAACGATGGGCCAGGTCGCTGAATTTGCGCAGTTCGCGTGGGTCGGCGTTTGCGTTCATCGTCATCTGTTTCGAGCTGATTTCGGTCACGAATGGACTCGTGGGGCGCGGAGACGTTCCACGACTTTCTGGGACGGTTCGTGAAGCCCCGCGAAAATGAAAAAGCCCTGCAGAGCAGGGCTTTTCTTAGTCGGCCAACCAGGAATTACTTGGTGCCGATCACTTCAACTTCGACGCGACGATCCGGCTGGAGGCACGAGATCAGCGCGGTACGGCCACGAACGCCGTCGCACTGGGTACCGGTCACCGGCTGGGTCTTGCCCTTGCCTTCGGTGTAGATGCGGTTGCTCTCGATGCCCTTGGAAACCAGGTAGGCCTTCACGGCATCGGCACGGCGCTCGGACAGGCGCTGGTTGTAAGCGTCGGAACCGATGCGGTCGGTGTGGCCGACAGCCAGGATCACTTCCAGGTTGACCTGCTGGGCCTGGGCGGCGAGCTGGTCGAGGGCCTGCATGCCGGCGGGCTTCAGGACGGCCTTGTCAAAGTCGAACAGGGCGTCGGCCGAAAGCTTGATCTTCTCTGCAGTCGGCTGCGGAGCAGGCTGGGCTGCCGGGGGCGGCGGAGCGGCTTCGGCGCACTTTTCGGCCGGGACGAGATCCTTGTCACATGCGCAACCCACCGGGAACTGGCCAGCCATGGCGGCTTCGGCAGCAGCCGGGGTCCAGTAGCCGGTGCGCCAGCACAGGCCGTAACCGCTGCGGGCAACGACTTTGCGGCCGTCGATCACGTAGGGGATCACGCCGGTGCCGTCGACGACGACGTCTTGGGTCTGCGCGAAGGCGCTGGGCGCGGAAAAGCCGAGCGAAGCAATCGCGGCCAGGAGCAGCATGTGTTTCTTGGTATGTTTAATCATGTTTTCCTCGTCGAAGGGAAGGATCGCCAGAAGCGGAAATGAAAACCGTCGAATAGCGAAGCGCGATGGGTACTTACCAATACCATCGCATACCTTGCTATCCACCCACTAGCTTATGGTGCCACATTGCCGATATTCGCAGCAATTCGTTGTTGTGCGTTTGCAACACAAGTTTTCGGTTCGAAACGCGCGGCTGGCCGTCGATCCAGACATGCGAGACATGCTCGCGCCCGCATACGAAGACCAGATGTGATACCGGATCGAAGCACGGCCGGGTTTCGAAGCCTTCCAGCGAGACGGCACACAGGTCGGCGCGCTTGCCGACCTCGATGGAACCGATCCGGTCGTCGAGCCCGAGTGCGCGGGCGCCATCGCGCGTAGCCATACGCAGCACGCGGGGAGCGGGCAGGGCGGTCGCGTCCAGGGTGGATACCTTGGCGAGCAGGGCGGCGTGGCGCATCTCGTGGAACATGTCCAGGCGGTTGTTGCTGGCCGCGCCGTCGGTACCGAGGCCTACGCGCAGGCCTTTGTCGACCATGCTTGCGACCGGCGCGATGCCGCTCGCGAGCTTCATGTTCGAGGTAGGGCAGTGCGCGACTGCGCAGTCGTATTCGCACAACAGATCAATGTCGGCGTCGCTCAGATGCACGGCGTGAACCGCGATCAGGCCTGGACCGAGCAGACCCAGGCGCTCCAGCCGTGCAAGTGGTCGTATGCCGTGGCGCGCAAGCGACTCGTCAACTTCGGCGGCCGTTTCCTGGATGTGCATGTGGATCGGAAGGTCGAGTTCCGATGCGAGTATGGCCGCACGCTCCAGTGGTTCATCCGAGACGGTGTAGGGCGCGTGGGGGGCCAGGGAGAAGCGCAGCGTCGGGTGGTTGCGCCATTCGTCGCGGGCAGCCAGGCCCTTACGCAGGTATTCGTCGGGGCCGGATGCGTAGGGCGTCGGGAAGTCGAGCAGGGGCACGCCGATCACGGCGCGCATGCCCACCTGGTCGAAGGCTTCGGCCGCGGCCTCCGGGTAGAAATACATCTCATTGCAGGTGGTGATGCCGCCCATCAGCATCTCGGCGGCTGCCAGCAGCGTGCCGTCGAAGACGAAGCCGTGGGACACCTGTTTCCCCTCGGCCGGCCAGATGGCTTCGTTCAGCCAGCGCATCAGCGGCAGATCGTCGGCGATGCCCCGCATCAGGCTCATGGCTGCATGGACGTGCAGGTTGACGAGCCCGGGGATCAGCAAATGATCGTCGAGATGAACGGCTTCGTTGGGTTCGTAAAGGCGCCGGGCTTCGTCTTGGGGGAGGACGGCCTGGATGATGCCGCCGTCGACGGCGACGGCGTGGCGTTCAAGCACCTCGTCTTCGCTGCCGACCGGTGCAATCCAGCGGGCATTCACGAGTAGGTTTATCGGCTCAGGCATGCGTGGTGGGTGTATCGGGTCGAATGGAGTCGGTCCGTGCGACCCGCATGCCGGGCGGGCACGGCTCGCCGGTTGCCGCGGGTGCTGGCGTGGGTGCGCACGAATCCTCCTCTTGAGTGGCGACGACACACTACAGTCATTGGTGTCGTCGTTGTCCCGCTTTGTCCCGGGTTGGTGCCCGATGTTCAGTGTGTTGCGATGGTGAGTGGATTAAAGCACAGCCCGCGCCGACACAACAATCTTGCAGACGCCGCCGATGGCCTGGCGGGCGAGGGCTGGATTCGCTGGCAACGGTCAGGCGCGGCCGCCATGGTACTATTCAACGTTTTGAATCCGGCAATTGCCGCTACTGTCAGATGACGCCTTTCGCAAAGGAAACGCTGCCGATCAGTCTCGAAGAGGAGATGCGGCACTCATACCTCGACTACGCGATGAGCGTGATCGTGGGCCGGGCGCTCCCCGATGCCCGCGACGGCCTTAAGCCGGTGCATCGCCGCGTGCTGTTCGCGATGCACGAGTTGTCGAACGACTGGAACAAGGCCTACAAGAAGTCGGCGCGTATCGTCGGCGACGTGATCGGCAAGTACCATCCGCACGGCGACTCCGCCGTGTACGACACGATCGTGCGGATGGCGCAGGATTTCTCGCTGCGCTACATGCTGGTCGATGGTCAGGGTAACTTCGGTTCGGTGGACGGTGATAATGCTGCGGCGATGCGTTACACCGAGATCCGCATGGCCCGCATCGGCCATGAACTGCTCGCCGACATCGACAAGGAAACGGTGGATTTCGGGCCGAACTACGACGGCTCGGAGCGGGAACCGCTGATTCTGCCTTCGCGTATTCCCAATCTGCTGATCAACGGATCGTCGGGCATTGCGGTGGGCATGGCGACCAACATCCCGCCGCATAATCTCTCCGAAGTGGTGGAAGCCTGCCTGCACCTTCTGGAGCGGCCGGATGCGGATATCGAGGATCTGATCGCGATCGTCAAGGCGCCCGATTTCCCCACTGCGGCACTGATTTACGGTCTGTCTGGCGTACATGACGGCTACCGTACCGGCCGCGGCCGGGTGGTCATGCGGGCGCGTACCCATTTCGAGGACATTGGCAAGGGCGACCGTCAGGCGATCATCGTCGACGAGCTGCCTTATCAGGTGAACAAGCGCACGCTGCTCGAACGCATCGCCGAACTGGTCAACGAGAAGAAGATCGAGGGCATCAGCGAGATCCGCGACGAGTCCGACAAGTCCGGCATGCGCGTGGTGATCGAACTCAAACGTGGCGAGGTGCCTGAGGTTGTGCTGAACAATTTGTTCAAGCAGACCCAGCTCCAGGATACCTTCGGCATGAATATGGTGGCGCTGGTCGACGGCAGGCCGCGTACCCTCAATCTCAAGCAGATGCTGGAGTGCTTCCTCGCGCACCGTCGCGAGGTGATTACCCGGCGCACCGTTTTCGAGCTTCGCAAGGCGCGTGACCGCGGCCATATCCTGGAAGGCCTGGCGGTGGCGTTGTCCAACGTGGACGAAATCATCGCCCTGATCAAGGCGGCACCCACCCCGGCAGACGCCAAGCGCGAGTTGCTTGCGCGCACCTGGCGCTCGGCACTGGTGGAGGAAATGCTGGCGCGTGCGATGGCGGATGCGTATCGCCCCGAAGGGTTGCTGCCGGAGTTCGGTCTGTCGGCACAGGGCTACCGCCTTTCGGACGCGCAGGCGCAGGCGATTCTAGAGCTGCGCCTGCAGCGGCTGACCGGGCTCGAGCAGGACAAGATCGTGTCCGAGTACCGCGAGGTCATGGATTTGATCACCGACCTGCTCGACATCCTGGCCCGTCCCGAGCGCATCACCGCGATCATTGTTGAGGAGCTCGCCGCGGTGAAGAACCAGTTCGGCGATCCGCGACGTTCGGAAGTGGTGTTCAACACCGCCGAGATCAACATCGAGGACTTGATCGCCCCGGAAGACATGGTCGTAACCCTGTCTCATTCGGGCTACTTCAAGCGTCAGCCGCTGGCCGATTACCGCGCCCAGCGCCGCGGAGGGCGAGGCAAGCAGGCGACGGGCGTGAAAGACGACGACTTCATCGATCGCCTGTTCGTTGCCAATACCCATGATTACATCCTGTGCTTCTCCAGCCGTGGCAGGGTGTACTGGCTCAAGGTGTATGAAGTGCCGGAGGGCGCGCGTAACGCGCGCGGCAAGCCGATCGTCAATCTGTTCCCGCTGATGGAAGGCGAGAAGATCAACGCCGTTTTGCCGGTGCAACGATTCGACGACGACCATTTCGTGTTCATGGCGACCTCGGAAGGCACGGTCAAGAAGACGGCGCTGACGGCGTTCGCGAACCCGCGCAAGGCCGGCATCATCGCCGTCAATCTCGACGACGGCGATCATCTTGTCGGCGTCGCGATCACGGATGGCGAATGCGATGTGATGCTGTTCTCCGATGCTGGCAAGGCGGTGCGCTTCCCCGAAAGCGACGTGCGGCCGATGGGGCGCGACGCGCGCGGGGTCAGGGGCATGAACCTTGAGGAGGGCCAGCGCGTGATCGCGATGCTGGTAACGGACGACGAGAGCAAGTGCGTGCTCACTGCGACCGAAAATGGTTTCGGAAAGCGCACGCCGGTGGCCGAATATACCCGTCACAGCCGTGGCACCAAGGGCATGATCGCGATCCAGACGTCCGACCGCAATGGTCGTCTGATCGGCGCCTGCCTGGTCGACGAAACCGATGAGATCATGCTGATCTCCACCGGCGGCGTGCTGATCCGTACCCGCGTTCAGGATATCCGTGAACTTGGGCGTGCGACCCAAGGGGTGACCCTGATCAACCTCGACGAAGGTACTTTCCTCGCGGGAGTGGAAAAGGTTGCCGAGTCCGAGGTGGACGATGCGGCCATTGATGGCGACGATCCGGGTGTCGTGCCGGGCGATGAAGGGGAGACGGCCGCTGGACCGGCGGACGAAGACGATTCGAACTGACTGAGAGGGATGATGAGTCGCGTCTACAATTTCAGCGCTGGCCCGGCCGCGCTGCCTGAAGCGGTGTTGCAACAGGCTGCGGAGGAAATGCTGGACTGGCAGGGAGCGGGTTGCGGGGTGATGGAGATGAGCCACCGAGGCAAGTTCTTCACCCGCATCGTGGAGCAGGCGGAGGCCGATTTCCGCGAGTTGTTGCGCATTCCCGATGACTTCAAGGTGTTGTTCCTGCAAGGCGGCGCTACCCAGCAGTTCTCCCAGATACCGATGAATCTGCTGGACGGCGGTAGCGCCGACTATGTGGTCACCGGCTCGTGGTCAAGCAAGGCCTGGAAGGAAGCCGAGCGGCTTGCGCCGCTGCTGGGCGGGTCTGCGAAGCTGGCAGGCTCTTCTCTGGGGCGGCCGGTCTCCACGCTGGTCGGTCCCGAAGAGCTGGTGCTCGACCCCGATGCGCGTTACGTCCACGTCTGCACCAACGAGACCATTCACGGCATCGAGGTCCAGCGCGATGAGCAACTGCCGCCGACGCGTGCTCCACTGGTGGCAGACATGTCGTCGCACATTCTTTCCCGTGAAGTCGACGTGTCGCGCTTCGGCATGATTTATGCCGGCGCGCAGAAGAACATCGGCCCCTCCGGTCTGGTGATCGTCATCGTGCATGAGTCGCTGCTTGGGCGAGCCTGGCTTGGTACGCCTGGCGTAATGGACTACAAGGTGATGGCGGACAACGGGTCGATGCTCAACACACCACCGACCTACGCCATCTATATTGCAGGACTGGTGTTCCAGTGGCTCAAGGGGCAGGGAGGGGTGGCCGCCATCGAGACCGAGAACATCCGCAAGGCGGCACTGCTCTACGACTGCATCGATCGCAGCGAACTGTATGTCAACAGCGTTGATCCAGCCTGCCGTTCGCGCATGAACGTGCCGTTCCAGCTACGCGATGAATGGCTCGACGCATCCTTTCTCGCAGGGGCCGATGAGGCCGGGCTGACGCAGCTAAAGGGACACAAGTCGGTCGGCGGGATGCGTGCGTCCATCTACAACGCCATGCCGCTCGCCGGCGTCGAGGCGCTGGCGGACTACATGCGCGCCTTCGAGGCGCGTCACGGCTGATTCTTGTAAGGACGAAGGAACAAGGGCGAGCATGAGCGACGAACTGCTGAATCTGCGCAACAACATCGACCGGCTTGACGAGGAAATCCTCGCCCGCCTCGCGGAGCGGGCGCAGAGCGCCCAGCGCATTGGCGAGATCAAGCAGGGCAATCTGTATCGACCCGAGCGTGAGGCTCAGGTGCTGCGCCGTCTGGCCGAGCTTAACCCTGGCCCGTTGCCGGCTGAGGCGGTGCAGAAGATCTTCCGTGAAATCATGTCGGCCTGCTTGGCGCTGGAGCAGCCGTTGCGGGTGGCCTATCTTGGCCCAGCTGGCACTTTCTCGGAGAGTGCCAGCCGCAAGCACTTCGGTTGCGCGCCGAGTTTCATGCCGATGGCGTCGATCGACGACGTGTTCCGTGCGGTCGAGGCGGGCAATGCCGATTATGGGGTGGTGCCGGTCGAGAATTCGACCGAGGGCGCTGTCGGCGGCACCCTTGACCTGCTGCTCGCCAACCCGCTGAAGGTGTGCGGCGAAGTCAAGCTGCGCGTCCACCAGCATCTGCTGTCGCGCGCCGAGGGGATAGGCGCCGCCAAGCGGCTGTATTCGCATGCGCAGTCGCTCGCCCAATGTCACGAATGGCTCAACCGCAATCTCGCCAGCCTGCCCCGTGTGCCGGTGGCGAGCAATGCGGAAGCGGCGCGGCTGGCCTCGGAGGATCCCGAATCCTGCGCGATTGCCGGCGAGGCGGCGGCCGAGTTGTATGGGCTGAACCGGCTCGCATCGAACATTGAGGATGACCCCAACAACTCCACCCGCTTTCTCGTTATCGCCCATCACGACGCCGGCTCGTCGGGGCATGACAAGACGTCGATCGTGTTCTCCGCCCCGAACCGTCCGGGGGCCATGCACGCGCTCCTCGAACCGCTCGCCTCGCATGGGGTCGATATGACCAAGCTGCAGTCGCGGCCGGCGCGCGGCGGATTGTGGGAATACGTTTTCTACGTCGATTTCAAGGGTCATCGCAGCGATCCGCTGGTGGCTGCCGCGCTCGATGAACTCAACGATCGCGCCGCCTTCGTCAAGGTGATCGGCTCCTACCCGGTCGCTGCGATCTGATACCCGGCCGCAGTGGCCGCGGCCTGCTTCATCGCGCCGCGGTGCCGGCGCGGGATCTATTTCTGGAGACATCAAGATGAGTGTTGCAGAACGCGCACCGGAGTACATCCGTTCCATTTCGCCTTACCAACCGGGCAAACCCGTTGCCGAACTGGCGCGTGAATTCGGCATTCCCGAAGCAAGCATCGTCAAGCTCGCCTCCAACGAAAACCCCTTGGGCATGAGCCCGCGCGCGCGCGACGCGGCGGTGGCTGCGCTCGCCGATATCGAACGTTATCCGGACGGCAACGGGTTCGAATTGAAGGCGGCGTTGCAGAAGCGCTTTGGCATCGCGCCCGAGCGCATCGTGCTGGGGAATGGCTCCAACGATATCTTGGAACTTGCCGCTCGGGCCTTTCTCTCGCCCGGCTGCTCGGCGGTGTTCTCTCAGCATGCCTTCGCAGTGTATCCGCTGGCCACCAACGCGGTCGGCGCACGAGGCATTGAAACACCAGCGCGCGACTTCGGGCATGACCTGGAGGCGATGCTTGGCGCGATTGCCGACCACACGCGTATCGTTTTCGTCGCCAACCCCAACAACCCCACCGGCAGTTTCATTCCTGGCGCGGCGCTCGAAGCCTTTCTGGCGAAGGTGCCGGACGATGTGCTGGTGCTGCTTGATGAGGCCTATACCGAGTATCTACTGCCCGAACAGCGCTACGACAGCCTGGCGTGGCTCGATCGCCACCCCAATCTGCTGGTGTCGCGGACCTTCTCCAAAGCGTACGGGCTCGCCGGGATGCGCATTGGTTACGGCGTAGGCCACCCCGATGTGATTGATCTGATGAATCGGGTGCGCCAGCCCTTCAACGTCAGCAGCATTGCGCTTGCGGCCGCTGCGGCCGCCTTGTTCGACGATGAATTCCTGGCGCGCAGCGCCGATCTCAATCAGCGCGGGATGCGCCAGATCAGCGCCGCGCTGGATGAACTCGGGCTGGAGTGGATACCGTCTGCCGGCAACTTCCTGACGTTTCGGGTGGGCGATGGCGCGCGGGTCAATCGGGCGTTGCTCGAGAAAGGGGTGATTGTTCGGCCGATCGGCGGCTACGGCATGCCGGAATGGTTGCGTGTATCCATCGGCCTGCCCGAGGAGAACGAGCGGTTCATCGCCGCGTTGCGTGAGGTTCTGGGTTAGCGCGCGTGCTGCTGGCGGCTCGGGTGACGATCAAGCACAAGGTGCCGCGCGACGGCGGCGAAGGGTGACGGGGTATGGCGGTACTCAACAAGCTGGTGATATGCGGCGTGGGCCTGATCGGCGGATCGTTCGCGCTTGCGGTGCGTCGGGCGGGGATCGCGCGGCGCATCGTCGGGGTGGGGCGCACGCGCGCGTCGCTCGAGCGTGCGGTGGCGCTTGGCGTCATTGATGAGGCAGCCGATGGCTGGCAGGACGCGCTCGACGCTGCGGACTTCGTCATGATCGCAGCCCCTGTCGGACAGATGGAGGAGGTCATGGCGGCCATGGCGCCGCATCTGGCCCCCGGCACGCTGGTGACCGATGCGGGCAGTACCAAGGGCGATGTGATCGAGGCCATCTATCGCAATTTCGCGCAACATCTCGCCACCGTGGTGCCGGCCCATCCCATCGCAGGTGCCGAGACCAGCGGCGTCGAAGCGGCTTTCCCGGAGCTGTACGAGAGCAAGAAGGTGGTCATCACGCCCCTGCCGGAGAACGAACCCGCGGCCGTGTTGCGGGTTCGGGAGGTGTGGGAAGCCTGTGGCGCTGTCATCCACGAGATGCCTCCGCAGGAGCACGACCGGGTGTTTGCCGCGGTCAGCCATTTGCCGCACTTGCTGGCCTTCGGTCTGGTGCATGACCTGGCCGGTCGCGCCAACTCGGAGCAGCTATTCGGTTTCGCCGCCAGCGGATTCCGTGACTTCACGCGCATTGCAGGGAGTCATCCGGAGATGTGGCGCGACATCTGTATTGCAAACCGTCAGGCCTTGCTTGCCGAACTGGACCAGTACCTGGCCGAACTCGCGTACCTGCGCGCCTTGTTGCTTTCGGCGGACGGCGAGCGGCTTGAAGAGCATTTCGATCTCGCACGCAAGGCCCGCACTACGTGGGCGGAGCGCCTCAAGAGTGCGACCTCGCCGGAGTAAGCATGGACTATCTCGATCTTCCCCCTCTGTTGGGTGCCCGCGGCGAGGTTCGCCTGCCCGGGTCCAAGAGCATCTCCAATCGCACCCTGCTGCTCGCGGCGCTGGCCAGTGGCAGCACCCGGATCTGTGACCTGCTGGCCTCCGACGACGTGGATCGCATGCTTGAGGCCTTGACCGCGCTCGGCGTCGCGTGGGAACGTGACGCGCAGACGGGTGAATATCGCGTTGTCGGTGCGGGTGGAGCGTTTCCGGTCAAGCAGGCGACCTTGTTTCTGGGTAACGCCGGAACGGCGTTCCGGCCGCTGACTGCGGCGCTTGCGTTGTCCGGGGGGCATTACGATTTGTCGGGTGTGCCCCGCATGCACGAGCGGCCGATCGGTGATCTCGTCGATGGATTGCGCCAGCTGGGCGCCGACATCGGCTATCTCGGCAACCCGGGGTTCCCGCCGCTGTCCATCCGCCCCGCCGCGATCCGGTCTGGCGGTGTGGTGAGGGTGCGCGGCGACGTTTCGAGTCAGTTCCTCACGGCGCTGCTCATGGCCTTGCCGCTGACCGGCGTGGAGACGACGATCGAGGTCGAAGGAGCGCTCATCTCCAAGCCCTACATCGCGATCACGCTGGATCTGATGGCGCGCTTTGGGGTCACCGTGGCGCGCGACGGCTGGTCGCGCTTCGTGGTGCCGGGCGGAAGCGGTTATGTCAGCCCCGGGACGGTGTTCGTCGAAGGTGACGCTTCGTCCGCGTCGTATTTTCTCGCCGCCGGCGCGATCGGTGGTGGCCCGGTGCGTGTGGAAGGCGTTGGCCGCGACAGCATCCAGGGCGACGTGCGTTTCGCCGAAGCTTTGGCCTCGCTTGGCGCGCGCATCGAAATGGGCGACAACTGGATCTCGGCCCGGGCGCCTGTCGATGGCCGGCTCAGAGCCTTCGACCTCGACCTCAATCATATTCCCGATGCCGCGATGACGCTGGCGGTGGCGGCATTGTTCGCGGATGGCCCTTGCCGGTTGCGCAACATCGCCAGCTGGCGGGTCAAGGAAACCGATCGCATCGCCGCGATGGCCAATGAATTGCGCAAGGTCGGAGCTGGCGTGGACGAGGGGGACGATTTCCTGGTGGTCCATCCTCCGGTGCAGGTCCGGCCCGCGGCCATCGACACCTACGACGACCACCGCATGGCGATGTGCTTCTCGCTGGCGAGTCTGGCCGGGTGCCGCATCCGGATCAACGATCCGAGCTGTGTTAACAAGACTTTCCCGGGGTATTTCGACGCGTTTGCGCGAGTCGCCGTGCCGGTGCCGGTCATCGCGATAGACGGGCCGTCCGCCTCGGGCAAGGGCACGGTTGCCGCGGGCGTCGCGGCCGAACTTGGTTTCGCCTGCCTGGACAGCGGCTCTCTCTATCGCCTTGTTGCGCTCGCGGCGACGCGTGGCGGTGTGGCGCTGGACGACACCGCTGCGTTGGCCCGTATCGCTGCGGACCTGCCGGCGCGCTTCGCCGCCGGCCGGGTATGGCTGGATGATGAAGAGGTGACCGAGGCGATTCGTAGCGAAGCATGCTCGTCCGGCGCTTCCAGGGTGGCGGTGCTCGCAGGGGTGCGTGACGCCTTGCTCGCGCGCCAGCGCGATTACGCTTCTGCGCCAGGTCTGGTGGCCGAAGGGCGGGACATGGGGTCGGTGGTCTTCCCCGGGGCGGTGCTCAAGATCTTTCTGACCGCGACTCCAGAGTCCCGTGCGCAACGCCGCTATAAGCAGTTGATGGAAAAAGGTTTGCCTGCTAACATGGAAAACCTTCTGAAGGATCTTCGGGAACGGGATGCGCGCGATGCCGCCCGTGCCGTCGCTCCCTTGAAGCAATTGCCCGATGCGCTGGCACTCGATACCTCCGACATGGGGGTGGAGGATGCAGTGCGTTTCGTGGTCGAGCACGCCCGCGAACGTCTCGCGTGAGCGGCTTGCAAGCGGTGCAGGGTGCGAATTCGTGATGTCGTGATGTCGTGAGTTTCGCCTTGCACCATTCACTTTTACTCACTCAGGTTGCCGTTCTCCTGAACGGTATTGGATGTTCAACTCTATGACAACTGCCACCCCTGTTTCCGCCTCCCAGGAAAGTTTCGCCGAACTGTTCGAACAAAGCCTCGCGCTCCAGGAGATGCGTGCCGGTGAAGTGATTACCGCCGAAGTGGTCAGCATCGATCACAACTTCGTGGTCGTCAATGCCGGTCTCAAGTCCGAGAGCTATGTACCCATCGAGGAATTTCGCAACGATCGCGGCGAGCTCGAGGTCGAGGTAGGCGACTTCATCCATGTCGCCATCGACGCGCTCGAAAACGGCTTCGGCGATACCATTCTGTCGCGCGAGAAGGCCAAGCGCATTTCCGCGTGGAACGACCTTGAGAAGGCGCTGAACGAAGGCATCCTCGTCAAAGGGCTCGTCTCCGGTCGCGTCAAGGGTGGTCTGACCGTCATGACCAATGGCATCCGTGCGTTCCTGCCGGGTTCGCTGGTCGACATGCGCCCGGTCAAGGACACTACGCCGTACGAAGGCAAGGAATTCGAGTTCAAGGTCATCAAGCTCGACCGCAAGCGCAACAACGTTGTCGTTTCGCGCCGTGCCGTGCTGGAAGAGACCATGGGCGAAGAGCGCGAAAAGCTGCTCGAGAACCTCAAGGAAGGCATCGTCGTCAAAGGCGTGGTCAAGAACATCACCGACTACGGTGCGTTCGTCGACCTGGGCGGTATCGATGGCCTGCTGCACATCACCGATCTGGCCTGGCGCCGCGTCCGTCACCCCTCCGAGGTGCTCAACGTCGGCGACGAGATCGAAGCCAAGGTCCTCAAGTTCGACCAGGAGCGTCAGCGCGTCTCGCTGGGCCTGAAGCAGCTTGGTGAGGATCCGTGGGTTGGTATCGCCCGCCGCTATCCGCAGGGCACCCGCTTGTTCGGTCACGTGACCAACATCACCGACTACGGCGCGTTTGTCGAGGTGGAGCAGGGCATCGAGGGTCTGGTGCACGTTTCCGAAATGGACTGGACCAACAAGAACATCCACCCGTCCAAGGTCGTCCAGCTCGGCGACGAGGTCGAAGTGATGATTCTCGAGATCGACGAAGATCGCCGCCGCATCTCCCTGGGCATGAAGCAGTGCATGTCCAACCCGTGGGACGATTTCGCGATGAACCACAAGAAGGGCGACAAGGTGCAGGGACAGATCAAGTCCATCACCGACTTCGGCGTGTTCATCGGTCTGGATGGCGGTATCGACGGTCTGGTGCATCTGTCCGACCTGTCCTGGTCCGAAGCCGGCGAGGAAGCCGTGCGCAGGTTCAAGAAGGGCGACGAGGTCGAAGCCGTGGTGCTGGCGATCGACGTCGAGCGCGAGCGCATCTCCTTGGGTGTGAAGCAGTTGGATGGAGACCCCTTCACCAACTTCATCGCCACCCACGAGAAGAACAGCATTGTGTCGGGTGCAGTAAGAAGTGTCGATGCGCGTGGTGCAGTGATTGCGCTGAACGACGACGTCGAAGGCTATCTGCGGGCTTCGGAGGCTGCGCAACATCGTGTGGACGACCTCACCACGATGCTGAAAGTGGGCGACGAAGTCGAAACCATGATCATCAACGTGGACCGCAAGACGCGTTCGATCAGTCTCTCGATCCGTGCCAAGGACCAGGTTGAGCAGGGCGATGCGCTCAACAAGCTCGCTTCGGACAGTGCTGCCGCGAGTGGCACCACCAACCTCGGTGCGCTGCTGAAGGCCAAGCTGAACGAGCAGAAGCAGTAACTCCGATTCGTCATGACCAAATCGGAGTTGATCGCGAGGCTCGCTGCGCGGTTTCCGCAACTCGTGGCCAAGGATACCGATTACGCGGTCAAGATGGTTCTCGATGCGATGTCCGACGCCTTGTCGCGTGGCGATCGCATCGAGATCCGAGGCTTCGGCAGCTTTGCGCTGAATTACCGTCCCCCTCGAGTCGGTCGGAATCCCAAGTCGGGCGAGAAGGTGCAGGTGCCAGAAAAATACGTACCGCATTTCAAGGCTGGCAAGGAATTGCGCGAACGAGTTGATATGATTGAGTGACCGCGCGGCCATCCGGCATTCGCTTTGATCACGGAAAGGCGGCTTTGGCCGCCTTTCCTTTTTCCACCTTTCCCGGAGATGAACAGTCCCATGCGCATCGTGATCTGGGCTTTGAGAATCGTGTTGTTCCTCGTGCTGTTCGGGTTTGCCGTCAAGAACGATCAACTCGTGGAGCTTAAGTTCTTCTTCGGTAACGAATGGCAGCTTCCACTGGTTTTTGTGATCCTGGTCGCGTTCGCGGCTGGCGCGCTACTTGGCGTCACCTCCACCTTTGCCTCGCTGCTGCGCTCGCGGCGCGAGATCGGCCGCTTGCGCAGGGATTTGTCCAAGGTCAGCTAAGGCATGGAGATCGAATTCTGGTGGCTGCTGGCGCTGCCGCTGTTTTTTGGCCTGGGCTGGCTGGCCGCTCGGGTCGACATCCGGCAGGTCGTGAAGGAGTCGCGCAGCCTGCCGCGCTCCTATCTCAACGGGCTGAACTTTCTGCTCAACGAGCAACCCGACAAGGCGATCGACGCATTCATTGAGGCGGTGAAGATCGACCCGCAGACGATTGAGTTGCATTTCGCGCTGGGTAGTCTGTTCCGTCGTCGCGGGGAGACCGAGCGGGCGATCAGGATGCATCAGACGTTGGTGGAGCGTGACGACCTGACTCGGGATCAGCGAACCGAGGCGCTTGCAGCACTGGGGCAGGACTACCTCAAGGCAGGGTTGCTCGATCGTGCCGAGGCGGTGTTCATCGAACTGCGTGGCACGGCCCACGATGAGGCCGCCACCCGCTATCTGCTAGAGATCTACCAGCAGGAGAAGGACTGGGCCAAGGCAATCGAGATCGCTCAGGCGCTGCCGGACAATCGTAGCCTGCACTGGCGGACCGAGGTTGCGAATTTCCATTGCGAATTAGCCGCGGCGGCGCTGGCCAATTCGCGTCACGATGATGCGCGCCGGCATCTCGACGACGCCTTCGCCACCAATCCCCGCTGTGTGCGCGCGAGTATCCTGCTTGGCGATCTGCACGCTGCCGAAGGGCGTAATGATGCGGCGATCGAGGCCTGGAAACGGGTCGAGCAACAGGATCCGCAATACCTGTCACTGGTCGGTGAGCGCTTGATCGATGCTTTTTCGCTACTCGAACGGCGCGAGCAGGGGCAGACCCTCTTGCGCGCCTGGCTGGACAGCAATCCCTCGCTGGATCTGCTCGAACAGGTGTTCCGCGGCGTGCTCGAGACTCAGGGTGGACAGGCAGCGTACGAGTTGGTGCGCGAGGAACTCAAGCGCAACCCCACCCTGCTCGGACTGGAGAAGTTTCTTGAGGCGGCGGCCTTCACGGTACCGCAGGAGCAGCGTGCGGACATCGAACTGGTCAAGCAACTCATTCACGTCCATACCCGGCGGGTTGCGCGCTACCGCTGCAATGCCTGCGGATTCAAGGCCAGGCAGTTCCAGTGGCGTTGCCCCGCGTGTGGCGGCTGGGAGACGTATCCGCCCCGGCGTACGGAAGAGTTCGATCTGGCGCCGTGAGACCCGCGGTCTTGGTCGGTGGCCGTGGGTATGTGCGAGATCTTCGAGCAAAGGTGAATCCCGAACACCGGTTCTGAACATATTACCGGTGTGGCCTTTGCCCCTGCATGACTGCGCGCTTACACTTGAGCCCATTCATATCAGTTGCCGGTGACACGCGATGGAATTCAAGACGCTCGAGGACTATGTAGGACAGACGCCGCTGGTGCGCATGAAGCGGCTGACGGCTGGCCGGAACAATGTGATCCTGGGCAAGCTGGAAGGCAACAATCCGGCCGGGTCGGTGAAGGACCGGCCGGCCCTGTCGATGATCATGCGTGCCGAAGCGCGTGGAGACATCAGCCCCGGCGATACCTTGATCGAGGCGACCAGTGGCAATACCGGTATCGCGTTGGCCATGGCGGCGGCGATGCGGGGCTACCGCATGGTGCTGGTCATGCCAGAGAACCAGAGCGTAGAGCGCCGCCAGACGATGCGGGCCTTTGGTGCGGAACTGGTGCTGACGGCCAAGGAGGGCGGCATGGAGATGGCGCGCGACGTGGCGGAGCGCATGCGCAACGACGGCAAGGGCATCATTCTCGACCAGTTCGCCAACCTGGACAATCCGCTTGCCCACTACGAGGGCACCGGGCCCGAGCTATGGGAGCAAACGGCCGGGACGATTACCCACTTTGTCAGCAGCATGGGCACGACGGGTACCATCATGGGCGTATCGCGCTATCTCAAGGAGCGCAACCCGGCCATCCAGATCATCGGTTGCCAGCCGGAAGAGGGGTCTCAGATCCCCGGTATCCGAAAGTGGCCGGAAGCGTATCTTCCGCGCATTTACGAGAAACCCCGCGTCGATCGGCTGGAGTACGTGACCCAGGCCGACGCGGAGGAAATGACGCGCCGACTGGCCCGCGAGGAAGGGATTTTTGCGGGCATCTCCTCGGGTGGGGCGCTGCATGTCGCGTTGCGCATCGCGGAGACGGTGGAGAATGCGGTGATCGTCACCATCGTCTGCGACCGGGGCGACCGCTATCTGTCTACCGGTGTCTTTCCCGGCTGATCATATTTGCCGCTCGCGCAGCGCCGATGGCAGCTGAGCACGTATCCAATCGCCGCGTCTTCGGTTGGCTGTGGGTGTGCCTGCTGGTACTTGTCACGCCCGTACATGCGGGGAATGTCCGGCTGAAGTTCGCCGAGGCGGTGTTGCCAGGCCTCACGCTGCAGGATGTGCGTCTCGACTTTGGGCTGGGTGGTGGCGCGGGGGGCTTGCATGTTGCCCTGCTGCAAGCCGGCGGGCGCGAGTGGCAGGACGTTGCGCTGGAATGTATGGCGCTTGCGTTCGAGGCCCGCGCACTTGTCTGCCGGGGTGGGCGTATCAGCGCGGGTGGCGCAAGCCTGCTGGATGGACTGGAAGCGGTCTACGACCTCGATTCCCGACGGGGTCGGATCGATCTCGTGCTGTCCGAAGGGGGCGCGGTTCGGGCCGAATTCGACGCCGCCACGGGACAAGCCCATGTAGCGTTCGAGTCGTTGTCGCCCGCGCTGCTGAGTCGTTGGGTGGTCCTGCCTGAGGGCGTGACACCTGTCGGCAGTGTGACAGGGGTACTCGAGTATGGGCCGTCAGTCGTGGATACGGCTGGCGGTGCGAGCATTCGTCTCGACGCGGATGTGGCGGGACTGCGCTTCTCGACTGCGGATGGCCTGCAGGCGATGGAGGATGCCGGAATCAAGGTTCACGCCGTGGCCGGCGAGGAGGGCGGACGCTGGCAGGTAAGCGGTCGCGCTCACTGGCATGCTGGCGAGGCCTATTTTCATCCGCTTTACATGACGGCGGGGCCAGCCTTGGTCTTCGCCTTCTCGCTCTCCCCCGAGACCTTGGTCGCCGATCGGCTGTCGCTCGAACTGGAGGGGGTCGACACCTTGGAGGCGCGCGCGGTCTGGTCCCTGTCCGAACAGCGCTTCACCGAGGGTGCACTGGTGGTTGCGCGGGCCGACCTGGGAGTTGTCGGGCCGCGCTTTCTTGCGCCGATTCTCGCTCCGGCGCGTGCGGATACACTGCGCTTCGAAGGGCGTGTCAGCGCCGGACTGGTGCTGGAGGAGGGGGATCTCAAGTCCGCTGATCTCGCGTTTGAGGATGCCTATGTCGGTCTGAGCAGCGGCGATCTGGGGTTCGGGCCGGTAACCGGGGCGCTGCCTTGGCGTCGCGATGCGACGACCCAGGTCAGTCTCGACATTGGCGGTGGGCAGTGGCAGCGACTTGCCCTTGATGCGTTCCGCCTGGAGGCCGAGCTGTCGGGAACGTCGGTACGGGTGCCCGAGGTTTCGATTCCGGTGCTCGACGGACGGGTGCGTTTTTCCGATCTGGCGTTGTCGCGTGCGAGCGCGGGGTGGTCGGGGTCGGGTGCAGTGGTGGTGGAACCGATCTCCATGGCCCTGCTGACAGATGCTATTGGTTTGCCGGTCATGTCGGGTGTGTTGTCTGCGTCGCTGCCTGGTCTGACGGTGCGCCCGGGGGAGGTCAGGCTTGAGGGCGCGTTGGTGATGTCGGTGTTCAGCGGCTACCTTCAGGTAACCGATCTGTGGGTGCTCGAACCCTTCGGCACGGCTTCCCATCTATATGCCAGCGTCGAGGCACGAAATCTCGACCTGTTTCAACTGACCGAGGCGTTCTCGTTCGGCAGCATGCAGGGATTCATCGATCTCGACGTGCGCGATCTGGAGCTGGCGCGCTGGCAGCCGGTGCACTTCGATGCGGTGCTGCGCAGCAGCCCCGGCCGTTATTCACGGCGCATCAGCCAGCGTGCGGTGCAGAACATCGGCGCGTTGGGTGGTCCGGGGGCATCGCTTGCGATCCAGCGCGGTGTGCTGAGTTTTTTCGACAGCTTTGGATACAGCGAGCTCGGCCTGCGTTGCCGTCTACGCGGCGGGGTATGCGAAATGGGCGGTATCGAGCCCGCTGCGGAAACAGCCAACCAAGGTTTCACGATTGTGCGCGGGGGGGGCATCCCTTCGCTGAATGTCATGGGCTACAATCGCCGCGTCGACTGGCGGGAACTGGTTGAGCGCATACAACGTGTCATCGAATCCAATACCTCGCCCGTTATCAACTGAACCCTCGTGCGGGAAGCACCACGAGCACAGTTGAGCGCTTGGCCGGCTGGCTGGCTCGGAGTGTCGGTTGGTCGGGTGAGTGAGAGGCGCCCAGCCAATACGTCCGGTGTCCGAGCTTCTGCGTATGCGCCAGTGGTTGGTCCTGTGTTGCGGGAGATGTTCCGCCCCTTTTTATCTTGAACCGGTTGAATGACATGAATCGATCCCTGACATGGTTGGGAATGCTCGTTGGTGCCGTGGGCGTCGCGGGGTGTGTGACCATCAATATCTATTTTCCGGCTGCGGCCGCGGAGAAGGCAGCAGACCGCATCATTGACGAGGTATGGCAGTTGCGGGACGGGGCGGCACGTCCGGCGCCGGCCCAGAACGGCACGGAGGAGGCAAAATGAACAGTGTGAAAATAGCTGCCTGGATGCGTGCGACCTGCGCGGCGCTGGCGCTGGGATTTGCGATGTTGGCTTCGGCTCAGGGCAACCTGGAGATCGATACGCCGGCCATCTCCGCGCTCAAACAATCCATGCAGCAGCGCCACGCCCAACTGGCGCCCATGTACGCGGCGGGCGCGATTGGACTCGCGGCCGACGGGACAATCGCGCTGCGCGATGCGTCCAGTGTGCCGCTGGCCCAACGTGGTCAGATCAACACCCTGGTTTCGGCCGAGAACGCCGACCGTGGCGCCTTGTATCGTGAGATCGCTCGCGCGAACGGGCATCCGGAGTGGGAGGCCGACGTGCGGCGAACCTTCGCCCAGCGTTGGATAGACCGCGCCCAGCCGGGCTGGTGGGTCCAGAGCGGCGGGGGTTGGACGCAGAAGTGATGCCAGTTCTCGTCTTCGACATCGAGACCATCCCCGACGTCGCCGGCATTCGGGCGTTGCATGGATTGCCCGGCACGATGTCCGACGAGGATGTGGCGGAGCATGCTTTTGCGCTGCGGCGCGAGTCCGCCGGTTCTGATTTCCTGCAGCACCACCTCCAGCGGATCGTCACCATATCCTGCGTACTGCGGGATGCCAGTCAGTTTCGCGTGTTCTCGCTGTCCGAGCCGGATTCCGACGAGCGCCAGATCATCCAGCGTTTCTTCGACGGTGTGGAACGCTACACGCCGCAGATCGTTTCGTGGAATGGCGGCGGCTTCGATCTGCCGGTGCTCCACTACCGTGGCTTGATTCACGGGGTATCGGCGCAGCGCTACTGGGACCTTGGTGACGGCGACTACGCCGATTCACGCGACTTCAAGTGGAACAACTACATCAGCCGCTATCACAGCCGCCATCTCGATCTCATGGATTTGCTCGCGCTGTATCAGCCGCGCGCCAGTGTTCCCCTGGATCAGATGGCCAAGCTGATGGGCTTTCCGGGCAAGCTGGGCATGGACGGTTCGGCTGTCTGGAAGGCCTGGCTGGACGGGGAGATTGCCGCGATTCGTGACTATTGCGAGACCGACGTCGTGAATACATACCTCGTGTATCTCGGCTTCCAGCGTATGCGTGGGCATCTGGACGAAGCCGGGTTCGAGGCTGAATGTGCGTTGGTGCGGCAGGTGCTCGAGGGTCTCGACGCACCGCATTGGCGCGAGTTCCTGTCGGCGTGGCCGGTGTCGCAGCCCGGCGCGCATGCACTTGGGGTGGGTGCGCAATGAATGTGCTGATCACGATACTCATCGGTCTGATCGTCGGCCTGATCGCACGCCTGCTCTACCGTGGTCGCCAGGCCATGGGTTTGGTGATGACGACCTTGTTGGGCATAGGTGGTGCGATGCTTGCTACCTACGGGGGACAGTTCATCGGTTTCTATCAGCCAGGGCAGACGGCAGGCTTCATCGCCGCAGTAGTGGGGGCGATGATCATCCTGTTCGTGTTTTCCCGCCTGGGCGGACGATAGGTGGCGCAGGTTCACGTGCAAACGAGAAACGCGAACTGAAAAAGTACTTGACGCATTTTTGGCAGGATCTATAATGCGTGGCTTGCAACAGGCGCGTAGCTCAGCTGGTTAGAGCACCACCTTGACATGGTGGGGGTCGTTGGTTCGAGTCCAATCGCGCCTACCAAATTCAGGAGTCGTAACATGTTTCGAACTACCAACGCAGCCGATATCTAACACTCGGGCCTGCGATCGACTCCGGAAAAGTGCGGCTCGGCCGCACTTTTTTTTTTGCGCGTCGAGCTGATTTTCCGCCCGGACCGGTCGATTGTCCGGCAACGTTCATCTCAGTACCGCGACTTCGGTAGATACTCGCCGATACCCCAGCCAGAGGCCAACCCAATGCCCAATATCACGCTCCCAGACGGCTCAGTGCGTTCCTTCGATCATCCTGTCACCGTTGCAGAAGTTGCCGCCTCGATTGGCGCCGGTCTGGCCAAGGCGGCGCTGGCCGGCAAGGTCGACGGGCGTCTGGTGGATTTGTCCCACAGGCTGGAGGGCGATGCCGGGCTGGCGATCATCACAGACAAGTCGGAGGAGGGGTTGGATGTCATCCGCCATTCCACGGCGCACCTGCTCGCTCATGCGGTCAAGCAGCTGTTCCCGGATGCGCAGGTGACAATTGGGCCGGTCATCGAGAACGGCTTCTACTACGACTTTTCCTACAAGCGCCCGTTTACGCCCGAGGATCTCGAGCAGATCGAAAAACGCATGGCCCAACTCGCCGCCAAAGCGATTCCGGTCTCGCGCGAGGAGTGGCCGCGCAACGAAGCGGTGGCCTTCTTCAAGGATCAGGGGGAGCATTACAAAGCCGAGATCATTGCCTCCATCCCCGAAGGGGAGGCAGTGTCCTTGTACCGTCAGGACGATTTCATCGACTTGTGCCGCGGGCCGCACGTGCCGTCAACCGCCAAGCTGAAAGTCTTCAAGCTGACCAAGCTGGCCGGGGCGTACTGGCGTGGCGACTCGAAGAACGAGATGTTGCAGCGTGTCTACGGCACGGCATGGGCACGCAAGGAGGAACTCGACGGCTATCTCCATATGCTGGAAGAGGCGGAAAAGCGCGATCACCGCAAGCTCGGGCGCCAACTGGATCTGTTTCACATCCAGGATGATGCGCCGGGGATGGTGTTCTGGCATGCCAAGGGCTGGACCTTGTGGCAGCAGGTTGAACAGTACATGCGACGGACCATTGCGGAGCACGGCTATCAGGAGGTCAAGACCCCTCAGATCGTCGATCGCTCCTTGTGGGAGAAGTCGGGGCACTGGGGCATGTATTCCGACCTCATGTTTACCACTCAGTCGGAGAAGCGCGACTATGCGGTGAAGCCGATGAACTGCCCCTGTCATATCCAGATCTTCAATCAAGGTCTGAAGAGTTATCGCGACCTGCCGTTGCGGATGGCGGAGTTTGGCTCGTGTCATCGCAATGAGCCGTCGGGGTCGCTGCACGGCATCATGCGGGTGCGCAACTTCGTCCAGGATGACGCCCATATTTTCTGCTCGGACGACCAGGTGCAGTCCGAGTCGGCTGCTTTCATCCGCCTGCTGCAGAAGGTGTATCTCGACTTTGGTTTCGAGGAAGTGCTGGTCAAACTCTCGACGCGGCCAGACAAGCGGGTCGGCACCGACGAGCAATGGGATGCCGCCGAATCGGCGCTCGCCGCTGCGCTGGATGCGCAGGGGCTGGCTTACGACCTGCAGCCGGGGGAGGGCGCGTTTTACGGACCCAAGATCGAGTTTTCGCTCAAGGACTGTCTCGGACGCGTGTGGCAATGCGGCACCTTGCAGCTCGACTTCAATCTTCCGGTGCGCCTGGGGGCGGAGTACGTCGCCGAAGACAACACCAAGAAGGTGCCGGTGATGTTGCATCGGGCGGTGCTGGGGTCGCTCGAGCGCTTCATCGGCATTCTCATCGAGCACCATGCCGGCGCGCTTCCGCTGTGGCTGGCGCCGGTCCATGGTGTCGTGCTCAATATCTCCGAAGGTCAGGCTGAATACGCCGAGGATGTTGCAAAAACGTTGCGAAAGGCGGGGTTCCGGGTTGATGCGGATTTGCGCAACGAGAAGATTAACTATAAAATCCGAGAACATAGCGTGCACAAGTTGCCGTACCAGTTGGTTGTGGGCGAGAAGGAAAAAGCCGCCAACCTGGTTACGGTGCGTGCGCGGGGTGGCCAAGATCTTGGCCAGATGACCCTGGATACGTTGATCGAGCACTGGCGTCGCGAAATCGAAGCGAGAGCCGGCTCGGTCTGATTTTTTGTTTTTTTGGAGAACCGAACCATCGCTCAAGATAAGAAGCAGCGCGTCAATGGGGAGATCAGCGCGCCTGAAGTCCGCCTGGTGAAGGATGACGGGGAACAGCTCGGAGTCGTTTCGCTCAGTACTGCGTTGAGTATTGCTGATGAAGCCGGCCTTGATCTGGTGGAGATCGCGCCCTTGGCGCAGCCGCCGGTGTGCAAGGTCATGGACTTTGGCAAGTTCAAGTACCAGGAGCAGAAGAAAGCTCACGAGGCGAGGCTCAAACAAAAGCAGGTTCAGGTCAAGGAAGTCAAACTGCGGCCGGGTACCGACGAGAACGATTACCAGATCAAGCTGCGCAATCTCAAGCGCTTCCTGGGTGAAGGCGACAAGGCCAAGGTGACTTTGCGCTTCCGCGGGCGCGAGATGGCCCACCAGGAAATCGGCATGCGCCAGCTAGAGCGTATCAGGGCCGATCTGGAAGAGATCGCGGTGGTCGAACAGATGCCCAAGATGGAAGGGCGTCAGATGGTGATGGTGATCGGACCCAAGAAGGTTTGATCGCCCCCATGCGGGATTTGCCGCGCGCCTTGATGCGTGTGGCAATTGCGGTGGTCTGCTGACCGCCGAAAACAAGTGGTGTCAGGTTTCGAAAGCGCGTGGTTGCGCTACCTGGCATCATCGATAAACCAGGAGTATGCAATGCCCAAGATGAAAACCAAGAGCGGGGCCGCCAAGCGGTTCAAGGTCCGCGCCAGTGGCGGGATCAAGCGTTCCCAGGCGTTCAAGCGCCACATCCTTACCAAGAAGACAACCAAGAGCAAGCGCCAGCTGCGTGGCATGACCGAAGTACATGCCGCCGACGAGAAGCTGATCCGCGCCATGTTGCCTTACGCTTGATAGGAGAACGCAATGCCCCGAGTTAAACGTGGTGTAACCGCCCGCGCGCGTCACAAGAAGGTTCTCGATCAGGCCAAGGGTTACCGTGGTCGTCGCAAGAACGTATACCGGATCGCCAAGCAGGCGGTCATGAAGGCTGGGCAGTATGCCTACCGTGACCGTCGTCAGCGCAAGCGCCAGTTCCGCGCACTGTGGATCGCGCGTATCAACGCCGCTTCCCGCGAACTGGGTTTGACCTACAGCACCTTCATGAACGGTCTGAAGAAGGCCGCGATCGAAGTCGACCGCAAGGTTCTGGCCGACCTGGCAGTGTTCGACAAGCCCGCGTTTGCGGCGCTTGCCGACCAAGCCCGGGCCAAACTCGCCGCCTGATTCGTAGCGGCGCAAAAAAGGGAGGCCTGGCCTCCCTTTTTTTTCTGACTTTTCCTTGGCAGGAACAATGGACAACCTCGATCAACTTGTTCAGGACGCGATCGACGCGTTCGCCGCCGCCGGAGACGGTGTTCAACTCGAACAGGTAAAGGCGCGCTTTCTCGGCAAGGCAGGTAGTCTGACGGAGCGGCTCAAGAGTCTTGGCAAGCTGCCGGCCGAGGCGCGCAAGCGTGCCGGAGCCGAGATCAACCGTGCCAAGGTCGCGGTGGAGCAGGCCTTGGACGCACGCCGCGAAGCGTTGCGCGAGGCGGAACTCGCTGCCCAACTGGCCGCTGAGGCCCTTGATGTCACGCTACCGGGCCGAGGCATGGGGCACGGCGGACTGCATCCCGTCAGTCGGACCCAGGAGCGGGTCGAAGCGTTGTTCCGCTCGATCGGCTTCGTCGTTGCCGACGGGCCCGAGATCGAGACGGACTGGCACAACTTCACGGCGCTGAACACTCCGGACAACCATCCCGCACGTTCAATGCACGACACCTTCTACCTGCAAGGGCGTGAGGATGTGCTGCTGCGCACGCATACCAGCCCGGTACAGATACGCGCCATGCTGGCACATGTGGCGTACCACGCCGGAGCGGACACCATGCCCGATGTGCGGGTGATCGCTCCTGGCAGGGTGTACCGGGTCGACTCCGACGCGACGCATTCACCGATGTTCCACCAGGTCGAAGGCCTGTGGGTGGGTGAGACAGTCAGTTTTGCCGACCTCAAGGGCGTTGTCGCGGATTTTCTGCGGCGCTTCTTCGAGTCGGACGACCTTCAGGTTCGTTTCCGTCCGTCGTTCTTTCCGTTCACTGAGCCCAGTGCCGAAATCGATGTCGCGTTCATGAGCGGTGCGCTGAAGGGACGCTGGCTGGAGATCGCTGGCTGCGGCATGGTGCATCCGAATGTGTTGCGTTTTGGCGGCATTGATCCGGAGCGATACACCGGCTTCGCGTTTGGCATGGGGTTGGACCGACTCACGATGCTGAGGTACGGCATCAACGATCTGCGCCTGTTCTTCGAGGGCGACCTGCGTTTCTTGAGCCAATTCAGGTAATCGAATCATGCAATTCTCAGAAAGATGGTTGCGGACGCTGGTTGACCCGGCGCTCGACAGCGATGCCCTAGGCCATGCGATGACCATGGCCGGGCTGGAGGTCGAGGAGGCGAGCAAGGCCGCCCCGCCGTTCTCGGGCGTCGTGGTCGGGCACATTGTCGAGGCGATCAGGCATCCGGATGCGGACAAGCTGAAGGTGTGCAAGGTTGACGCGGGTCAGGGGAGCTTGCTCCAGATCGTCTGCGGCGCGCCGAATGCGGCGGTCGGCATGAAGGCACCGCTGGCGATGGTCGGGGCCAGCTTGCCCGGATTCGAGATCAAGGCGGCCAAGCTGCGTGGCATCGAATCACAGGGAATGCTTTGTTCTGCGCGCGAGCTGGGTCTGTCCGAGGATCACGCCGGGCTCATGGCGCTGGCAGAGGATGTGCAACCCGGTGTCGATGTGCGCGAACTGCTCGCGCTCGACGATACCGTGTTCACCATCAAGCTCACCCCGAATCGGGCCGACTGTCTCAGCCTGCTCGGTGTTGCCCGCGAGGTCGCGGCATTGACCGGGGCGGCGTTGCGCATGCCCGAGATCGTGCCGGTTGTGCCGACCATCGACGCAAGGCGCGAGATCGTGCTGGAGGCGCCGGAGGCCTGCCCGCGCTATTGCGGGCGCGTCGTGCGAGGCGTCAACGCTCGCGCGGCAACGCCGGACTGGATGAGGCAGCGCCTCGAACGCAGTGGGTTGCGGTCGATCAGCGCCTTGGTCGACATCACCAACTACGTGATGCTGGAGTTGGGGCAGCCGCTACACGTGTTCGACGATGCGAAGCTCACGGGCGCGATCAGGGTGCGCCATCCGCGCGCTGGTGAATCGCTGCTGCTGCTCAACGAGCAAACGGTCGAGCCGGCTGCGGATACTTTGCTGATCGCCGATGATGCACGTGTGCTGGCGTTGGCTGGCGTCATGGGTGGCGAGGATAGCGGTGTGACGCTCGATACGGCAGACGTATTCCTCGAGAGTGCCTTCTTCGCGCCGACTGCAATCGCGGGACGGGCTCGGGTCTACGGTTTCTCGTCCGATGCCTCGCATCGTTTCGAGCGTGGGGTGGATTTCGACCTCGCGCCGCAGGCGATCGAGCGTGCCGCCCAGCTTATCCTCGATATCTGTGGTGGCGCGGCTGGGCCGGTGGTCGAGGCGGTGGATCGTGCCCGCCTGCCGGCACGGAAGGCGGTACGCTTGCGCCCGGCTCGCGCGCGCCGCGTACTTGGCATTGCTCTGGATGGCGAGGCCATGCGTACGCTGCTTGAGCGGGTGCAACTCGTGGTCGAGCGGGATGGCGAGGACTTCGTGGTCACGCCGCCGTCCTTCCGGTTCGACATCGAGATCGAGGAAGATCTGATCGAGGAGATCGTCCGCCTTCATGGCTACGACGAGATTCCGATGCAGCCCCCCAAGGGCGCGCTCGCGATGCTCGAGTGCTGCGACGGCGGTCGTCCTGTGTGGCATGTCCGCCGCTTGATGGCGGGACGCGATTATCAGGAAGTGATCAACTACGCCTTTGTTGACGAGGCCTGGGAGCGGGATTTCTGCGCCAAGACGGCCCCGATCCGTCTCGCCAACCCGATTGCGAGCCAGATGAACGTGATGCGTTCCAGTCTGGTGCCGGGGCTGATCGCCACCATGTCAGCCAACCGCAAGCGCCAGCAGTCCCGGGTGCGCCTGTTCGAAGTTGGACGGTGTTTCGAAACCATGGCCGATGGTGGCCCGGTGGCGGGCTTTCATCAGCCGGTTCGTCTTGCTGCGCTGGCGTCGGGTTCGGTCCAGCCTGAGCAGTGGGGCGTGCTAGCCCGCAGCGTGGATTTCTTCGATGTAAAGGGTGATCTTGAATCCCTGTTTCCGCCTGATGCATTGAGCTTCGCCCCGATTGCCCATCCGGCCTTGCACCCGGGGCGGGCGTCGTCGGTGAGTCATCGTGGACGACAGATCGGGATCGTCGGAGAGATCCATCCGGTCTGGGTTCAGCGCTACGAGTTGGGCACCGCGCCGGTGGTGTTCGAGATCGATCTGGATGCCGCCCTGCAGGGTGAGGTGCCGCTCTATCGCGAGGTTTCCCGCCTCCCGTCGGTATCGCGAGACCTTGCCCTGATTGTTGAATCAGCGATACCGGTGGCACGTGTCATCGACGTTTTGCGCGACGCTGCGGCCGCCATCGTCACGTCGATCGAACTGTTCGATGTGTACCACGGAAAAGGGATGGATCCGGAGAAAAAGAGCCTTGCGTTCAGAGTGTTGATGCAAGATACTCAGCGGACGCTTGAAGATGCGGAAGTCGATGCGGCGGTCGCCGCGCTGGTAGCACATGCGCAATCGGTGCTCGGCGCACGGCTGCGGGGTGAGTGAGAACAACGTGACTCTGACAAAAGCGGAACTCGCCGACATGCTGTTTGATCGTGTCGGCCTGAACAAGCGCGAAGCCAAGGACATGGTCGAGGGCTTCTTCGAAGAAATCAGACTGGCGCTGGAAAGGGGAGAGTCGGTCAAACTCTCTGGTTTCGGCAATTTCCAGCTCAGGGACAAGCCCCAGCGGCCGGGCAGGAATCCCAAAACGGGTGAAGAGATTCCGATCTCGGCGCGTCGCGTCGTGACCTTTCATGCCAGCCAGAAACTGAAGGCTGCCGTGGAGCAACTGAGCAATGCAAACCAGCAGTCCTGAGCCGACTTCGGACGAACTGCCCCCGATTCCGGCCAAGCGCTACTTCACGATTGGTGAGGTCAGTGACCTGTGCGGTGTCAAGCCGCACGTGCTGCGATACTGGGAGCAGGAATTCACCCAGTTGAAGCCGGTCAAGCGGCGGGGGAACCGCCGCTACTACCAGCATCATGAAGTCTTGTTGATACGCCGGATCCGTGATCTGCTTTATCAGGAAGGCTTCACCATTTCCGGTGCGCGTAACAAGCTGTCAGAGTCGGCGATACACCATCAGGAAGATGTGGAGGAGTCGGTCGAGCTCAAGGCGGTCATCGCCGAGGTGCGTGCCGAAGTGCAGGACACGCTGAATCGTTTGAAAACCTGAGGTCCGGGGCCAGATTCGCTGAGCCGGAGTGCCGCAGGTCGATCGAGAACGCGCTCGCGGTGCGCTTTCGGTCATCGACGCGAATAGGCGGCTCGCTTTCGATGCTGGGGTGTTGGGCGCGTGCGGTGTTCTTCACGCGACGGGACCGACGGTGGGTAGGGGGCGAAGCCAGCGCTGCCCGATAAATTGCCTGGTAATTTTCGGATTTGATGCTATAATGCTCGTCTGTGTCGGGGCGTAGCGCAGCCTGGTAGCGCACTTGCATGGGGTGCAAGGGGTCGCGAGTTCGAATCCCGCCGCCCCGACCAAATTTGATGACTGGAGTTGACCACTCCAAACCAGCCTAGACCAAGAAAGCCCCGTAAATCGGTTGGTTGAGATAATGCCCACACCCGCAAGGATTGTGGGCATTGTTGTTTACATGTAACGTCGCGCCGGATTTGGCACCGTTTTGCGCTTGTTTTGACACGACCCGCCCGGGGCGTTGAACTACCAGTTACGGACAAGTAACTCGCCAGACCGTTTGGTCGAGGCACCGTTGCCGGCGAGAGTGTATCGAATCGATAGCCGCTCCACGTGAAGCCCGGCGAACACATCGTGCATCTCTGGGATGTCGTTAACCGAAATGAGCAGCTTGCGGCAACTGCCGCACCTGAATTCAACCATTGCAAGCCTTTTGCATTTTGGCTAGCGTCCACCTGCTCTCGAGAGCGGCGGGCCCTGGCCTGACTTGCTGGTTACCTCAGCAGGAAGGGGGTTCGGATCGGTGTTCCAGCACCGTTCCGAGCCGCCCGTTTCTATCTATTAGAGCGCCGCGTAATACACCCGCCACACCAGCGTCCCGACAAGCGTGGTGCCACACCACGCGGTTAGGGAACCCCTGATCAATTGATGTTTTGAGCTCACTCACCCAAGTCAGCCGTAATCACCGATTCCGATGATCGATTTTTCCGCTTCTACCGCTGCATTTCGAGGCCTTTCAGGCCCCA
>JBKBMG010000033.1:0-58195 GCA_046295975.1 Rhodocyclaceae bacterium | reverse complement strand
GGAGACACACACCATGCGATTTCTCGCCCGCTATTCGATCGGCACCAAGTTGCTTGTGACGCCGATGCTCGTCGTTGCGCTGCTGTTGCTTGTGACCGCAGCCGCCTACCGTGGCCTTCAGGCGCAGAGCGAAGCGCTGGAGCGCATTTACGAGACCCGTATTCAGAGACTGCTTGCCACGACCCAGGGGGTGAACGACGTTCGTTCGGTCAATGAGGAAGTGTCGCTTGCGCTGGCCGAATTCCGCGCTGCGCTCGCCGATGAGTTCGTGCCGTTCGACGGATTGCCAGATGAAGCGGAGGCAATTCGCAGCGGTATCGAAACTGCCAGCCGTGCGTTCGAGCTTGCGTCTGCCGAGCCCGGCCTGACCGAAGCGGAACAGGCCGCTTATCAAGACGTCCGAACGGCCTTGGCGGAGTATGGAGCGGTCTTGCAACCGCTGATGAAAGCCTTGGACGGAGACGTGCGTGCTTGGGACGAGTCGCGAATGAGCATGGTCTGGGCGTGGTTCGGCAACTTCTTGAATGCGGCGCGGCGGTTGAACGATATCCAGGAACAGCTCAGCGGCGAAGACTACGAACGGGCCAGGCGTAGCGCCGCCTTCACCGCTACGTCGCTGGTCGCGGCGGTGTTGCTCGCGATCCTGGTTTCGGGCGCGTGTGCGTTGGCGATCCGTGCGCAAATCGTGACTGCCATCCACGGTATTCGCGACGCCGCATTGCGCCTGCAGGCGGGGGATCTTACCGGCCGCGCCGAAGTGATCGGTCGCGACGAGATTGCGCAGAGTGCCCAGGCTTTCAATGGCTTGGTGGAGGGCTTTCAGCGCCTGGTGAAACACGTACTCGACAGCTCCGGCGATCTGGCTGCATCTGCCAAGCGCCTGGCTGCCGACGCGCACACTGCCGAACAGGGGGCCGAGCGTCAGTCGGGCGCGACAGAGCAGGTGGCGGCGACGGTGCAGCAGATGAGCGTCAGCATCGCAAGCGTGGCCGAAGGCGCGGAACAGATGCGGGCGAATGCCTCGCGAGCGGTGCGCGGCACCGAGGCAGGGCGGCTCGGGCTGGAGCGCATGCACGGTGAAACCGATCAGATGCGGACGGCTTTCGCCGAACTTCGGGGGTCG
Organism: Rhodocyclaceae bacterium; assembly: GCA_046295975.1. Lineage (GTDB taxonomy): Bacteria > Pseudomonadota > Gammaproteobacteria > Burkholderiales > Rhodocyclaceae > UBA2357. The sequence goes on along the minus strand of JBKBMG010000033.1, from coordinate 57,072 downwards.
GTGGAAGACTTTCTGACGCGCACCGCTGCGATTGCGGAACTGACGCAGCAGGTGAAGCAAATTGCCGGTCAAACCAATCTGCTGGCGTTGAACGCCGCCATCGAGGCCGCGCGTGCGGGCGAGCAGGGGCGCGGGTTTGCCGTTGTGGCGGACGAAGTGCGCAAGCTTGCCGAGCATTCGACCAGCGCCGCAGACCGTATCGAGGATGTCGCGGCTGCGCTGGCGACGCGTTCAAAGGAGGTGAGCAAGTCCCTGGAGTCCGGCCACCAGTCCCTTGCTGCGACCATGGCCGAGCTGGAAGTGCTGCGCGAAACGGTCACCGAGGCCGGTGCAGCCGTCGAGACGACAACGCGCGAGATCGATGGCATTGCCACGGCGGTCAAGGCGCAAAGCCGGGGTAGCGCCGATGCGGTGCGTCACGTCGATGAGATTGCCCTTATGGGGGAACAGAACGCCCGTGTGGTGATCGAGACCGCCAGCGCCGCCGTGCGCCTTGAGCAACTGGCCGAGGGGCTCAGGGCGTCGGTGACGAGGTTTCGCGCCTGAATGACGACGCACGCGGGGCGTGTCGCGGCGCTCGGACCGGGATTCGGCGGCGCCGTTGAACTTTCCGCAGATCGTTCCGGGGGCACGGCAAGTTCACCATTTGCTGCTGTATCCAGCCACGCCTGCGCAGCAATTGTCTGCGAGTACATCCTAAGCTTGTATCCACGCGGCAATTCCCGGTGCACACCGTTCGCGCAGGGCGGATGTCAGCGCCGTTTGGGCGTGGCAAAGCGGACACTGGAAGCGAATACGCTGATTGTTACCCCGAGTTCCTCGAGGCGTGTCCTCGGCGGCGTCTGCGAGCGGGCTTCGCCTGGCGCCTGCGACGTGACATTCGATAGCCGTTTGATGAACGCTTGTGGACCGGTTCCGCTCAGCCCGCGGGGGATTTGATTGCCGGGCCAACACACGATTCATGCCGGCTCGTGCGGAGACGGCGAATCCTTGCTCAACCCGACGTAGAGGACGTGCTATGACTTCCAATTCGACGCTCACGATGGTGCGTGACGACCTTTTGCAAACCCGGATCTTCATCGCCGGGCGGTGGTGCGAGGGGGCCGGTGAACGCACTTTTGATGTGACCGACCCAGCCGACGACAGCCTGGTTGCCAAGGTGGTCGATGGCGGGCCGGAGGACGCCAAGGCCGCGGTGGACGCGGCCAATGCGGCCTTTTCGGCCTGGCGCGATACGCCGGCGCGGCAGCGCGCGGCGCTGATCAAGCGCTGGCACGCCTTGATCATTCAGCACCAGGAGGACCTGGCGCGGCTCATCTCGCGTGAGCAGGGCAAGCCGCTGGCGGAAGGGCGGGGCGAGGTTTTGTACGCGGCGAGCTACGTGGAGTGGTTTGCGGAGGAGGCGGTTCGGGCCTACGGCGATGTGATTCCCGAGGCGGTGCATGGGCGCCGCATGCTGGTGATGAAGGAGCCGGTGGGGGTGGTGGCGGCAGTGACGCCGTGGAATTTTCCCGCAGCGATGATTGCGCGCAAGATCGCGCCGGCGCTCGCCGCCGGTTGTACGGTGGTGTGCAAGCCGGCCGAGGATACGCCGCTGACGTCGCTGGCCTTGGTACGGCTTGCCGAGGAAGCGGGTTTGCCGGCGGGGGTGCTGAATATCGTGACGGCTTCACGCGAGGCGACGCCGGGGGTGGTGAGCCAGTGGCTCGAGGATCGGCGCGTGCGCAAGATCACCTTTACCGGTTCGACGCCGGTGGGCAAGCACCTTGCGCGTGAATCGGCGGAGACGCTCAAGAAGCTTTCGCTGGAGCTTGGTGGCAACGCCCCTTTCATCGTGTTCGAGGACGCCGACCTCGACGCTGCGGTGGCGGGGTTGATGGTGGCCAAGTTCCGGAACGGCGGCCAGACCTGCGTGAGCCCCAACCGCGTGTTTGTGCACGATGCCGTGCATGACGCGTTCGTGGCCAAGCTTGCCGAGCGTATGAGCGAACTCGTGGTGGGGCCGGCCAGTCGTGCCGATGCGCTGATCGGGCCGATGATCAACGCACGCGCGGTGGAGAAGATTCTGCGCCATATCGGGGATGCGCTCGACAAGGGTGCGAAGCTGGTATTCGGCAACCGGCAGACCCTCGCAGAGCTTGGCCCGAACTTCGTATCCCCCGCGTTGTTGACCGGGGTGAATGCCGAGATGCAGCTGGCCCACGAGGAGACCTTCGGCCCCGTCGTGCCGGTGTTCCGCTTCGCCGGCGAGGCGGAGGTGGTCGAACACGCCAACGCCACGCCGTTTGGCCTGGCGGCTTACTTCTACTCCCGTGACATAGACCGGGTGTGGCGCGTGGCGGCGGCGCTGGAGTCCGGCATCGTCGCGGTCAACGAAGGTGCGTTCGCCTCCGAAGCGGCACCGTTTGGCGGCGTGAAGGACTCCGGCTACGGTCGCGAAGGTTCGCGCTACGGGCTGGACGAGTACATGCACACCAAGTATGTGTGCCAAGGCAACCTGAAGCGCTGAGCGCCACGCGGGTTTGGATCGGCGCCATGGGCAGTGGCGGCCGGGCGCTTGAAGCGCGGCCGCCAACTGACCCAACGTTCGATGGAGACAGCAGCCTGGCCGAACCGACACGGGCGCCATGGGAATGCCAGGCAGGTTACCGATTGGTGGGCAGGGTGAAGGTGTGAGTGCAGGCCACGACATACCGCCCCGGGGCCTGCCGCAGGTTACGTCACCGCTCCCAGCTGGGCTCCCCGCTCATGAGCACCCTCAGCGGATACTCGCGTCGGTCGAGCGGCTGACGCAACACGATCCGGCTTGAGAATTTCACGATGCCGATGTCGTCGTCCAGGAGCCGCTCCATCAGCGCCTGAAAGCAGGCAACACTGGGTGCCACGATTCTCAGAAGGTAATCGTAACCGCCACTGACGTTGTAGCACTCCACGATTTCCGGGTACTTTTCGACCCCTGCTTCGAACTTGCGGAAATCCGGTACGTGATGGCTGCCGAGCGTCACCTCGGAAAACACGATGACGTAGGTGCCGAGCTTCTCCAGCGCGATATGTGCGCCGTAGCCCCGGATGATGCCGATCTCCTGAAGCCGTTTCGTACGGGCCAGGCATGGACTCTCGCTGAGGCTGACGGCTGCGGCCAGGTCGACGTTCGAACAGCGTCCCTCGCGCTGGAGGTGCACGAGAATCTTGATGTCGTACTGGTCGAGGGATGCTGAAGCGCGCATGGATGGGTACTCGCGTCGGTGGCGGCCGTGCTTACTTCGGTTGGGCGGATCGCGCAGTGGTGAGGGCTTCGTCCAGCACGTCGATCACCATCCCGGCCTGTTCTGCGGACAACACCAGCGGCGGGCGAATCTTGAGCACATTGTGCCCCATTGCGCAGGCGCTAAGGAGCACGCCCTTTTCGCGCATGCGATTGACCACGCGGGTGGTGAATTCGCGGTCGGGTGTGCGCGTGGCACGGTCCGAGACGAGTTCGACGCCGACGAACATGCCCACGCCGCGCACGTCGCCGATGGCCTCGTGCCGCTGGGCCAGCTCGGCGATGCCCTCACGCAGGATGGTTCCGACCTTGGCGGCATGCTGCACCAGGCCTTCTCTCTCGATGGTATCCAGCACTGCCAGCGCCGCCGCGCAGGACACGGTGTTGCCGGCGAAGGTGTTGAAGTAGCGCGAGTTCTTGCCGAACTCCGCCAGCGCATCGGCGGTGGCCAGCAGGCCCGCGATCGGCTGGCCGTTGCCCATGGGCTTGCCCATGGTGAGGATGTCGGGGATGACGCCGTGACGCTGGAAGCCCCACATGTATTCGCCCGTGCGGCCGAAGCCAGGCTGGACCTCGTCGGCGATGAAGAGGCCGCCGGCGCGCTTGATCGCGTCCACCGCGCCCTTGAGGAAGCCCGCTGGGTCGGGGAGGATGCCGTCGCTGGTGAACACCGAGTCGACAAGGAGCATCGCCGGCTTGATGCCGTGACGCTTCAGGTCGGCGATTGCGGCTTCCACGTCGCGGGTGAAGCGTTCGGACAGATCGGCCCCTTCGGCATGGTAGGTGCTCGGCGCCCGGACCAGGCGCACGTGGGCGCCGAGATCGACCGTCACGCCCAAGGATGGCGAGAACTTCGACACCGCGTCGGTGAAGCCGTGATAGGCGGTTTCGGTCACGATGACGCCCGTACCGCCGGTGCGGACCTGGGCGATGCGATAGGCCAGGTCGTTCGCCTCGCTGCCGGTGCAGGTGAGCATGAGGTGCGCGAGCTCGGTCTCGCGCACGGTGGAGAGGAGGCGTTCGGCCAGCTCAAGGATGGTGTCGTGCAGATAGCGGGTGTTGGTAGCGAGAATTTTCACCTGATTGCAGATCGCCTCGGTCACCGCCGGATGGCAATGGCCGAGGGAGGCCACGTTGTTGTAGATGTCGAGGTAGCGGCGGCCTTCCGGATCGATCAGCCACACGCCTTCGCCGCGCACGATGTGCAACGGATGTTCGTACATCAGCCGATAGGCCGGGCCGAGCAGGGCGTCGCGCCGCTGGATCATCGCCGCGGTGACGGGACCCACGTCGACGCGCCCGGGGATGTAGGCGTTGACCATGTTGAGGTCGGTGGTGCTTTTCATAGTCTTTCCTCTTCCTTATCCGATGTGTGCTTCGCGTACTTCCGCCAGCAGCCGGTCGCGCATCTCGGTGCGGGACAGGTCGGCGAGCTGGGACAGCGCCTCCCAGGCGGCGGGGTTGTGGCGCATGATGTAGGCCCGGTTCTCGGGGTAGCGCTTGGCGCGCCATTCCGAAATCAGTGCGGTGATGAGGTGGCGGGTGGCCATGAGATCGGCGACGATCTCCTGCTCCGCTTCGACAAGGGGCAGGATCGCGTGGTAGGCCCCGACGAACTGCGCCGGCCCTTCGAACGGGTCGGCGTTACCGGTCATGTGAAAGGCCGCCGCCGTACCCACCTCGCCGACCAGCGGCGCATGCAGCATGTCGCCGAAATCGATGACCCCCAGGATGCGTTCATGATCGTCGGGCGCAACCAGCACGTTGTAGAGGTGGTAGTCGTTGTGGATGACCTGCGCCCTGACCGAGGTCAGACGCGGCAGGATATGGTCGGTGAAGCGCTGCATGAACAGCTCGACGAGCGTGCGCCGCGGGCCCGCGTCGATCGCATCGAACTGGGTGGTGAGGCGGTGTGCCGCGGAGACATTCCAGAGCAGGTCGTGGGTCGCAGCAGGATGCGAGAAGTCGCGCAGCGCGAGGTTCAACTGGGCCAGGAATGCGCCCATGGCCCGGCGCTGCCCGGCGGTGCGCGGCGTCTCCCGGATCTGAATGCCGTCAAGGTAGCTCAGCATCCGCACCGTGGTGGGAACGCCGCCGGGCAAGGTCACCGCGTCGCGCATGCGACCGCCAAGCGTCCGCACGACCCGCGGCACCGGCAGGTCGGGCGAAACGCGGGCAATGTGCTCGAGCGCGCCGATCTGGAAATCGACCACCGAGACCGGCTCTGAGGGGTTGCTGATCTTGAACACGTAGCGGCTGCCGTCCGCGGTCTTGATGCAGCAATTCTGGTCGCGTTCGCCAGCCAGGGGTTTGACGCTGCCATCGATGCCGTAGAGACGGCGGACCAGGTGCCCAACCTCGTCCGGGGCGAGGCTGGGGACCGCCGTGCTCAAGGCCGCGGCCGCAATCGGATGCTCCTCGGCCATCATGCGACCCGTTTTGTCGAGGCCGACTGGGCGGGAAACTCGAGCCCGAGCAGACCGGGGAGTTGGCGAACGTCGGTGAGGCGGTTGACGCCGTAGCCGTCGCATGCCGGCTCGTGCGCGCGATCGATGAAGGCCTTGGCCATGAATCCCAGATCGTGGGCCGTCATGAGGTCGTACCGGAAGCTCGACGAGACGTGCATCATCTGGTCCGGTCCGCAGCCGAGCTGATCGAACATGTATTCGAACATCTGGGCCCGCGGCTTGTAGGCGCGCGCTTCCTCGGCGGTATATACGGCGTGGAAGGGGGCCTTGAGGTGGGCGACGCTGGCAGGAATCAGATCGACCATCGAGTTCGACAGGATCACCAGCGGAACATGGGGCGCGATCGCCTCCAGCGTCTCGACCACGTTGGGATGGGGCTGCCAGGTCGGGACGGCGTCGTACAGGGCGACCGCATCGGACTGACGGTATTCGACGCCGTGGGCCTTGCACGCCCGACGAATCGAATTCTCCACGACGTCGAAGAACGGCTTCCACTCGCCCAATACCTCATCGAGGCGGTAGTAGCGGAAACTGTCCAGGAACGCCGGCATTCGATCGGCCGGGACACGATCTTCGAAAAGCTTCTTCGCTGTCGGCCCCATTTCGAAGTTGATGAGGGTGCCGTAGCAATCGAAGCTGACGAATTTCGGTTTGAAGGGCATTTGATTGATCTCCTGAGGGTTGGCGACGGGGTGACGGATTCAAGTTTATGGACGTCGGTCCCGCGGAGATGCCCTATTGCCTCTGGACTCGAGCAGTTTCCTTCTCGATGTGAAGCGTGCGTGACATTTTCTGCGGTGTCCGTTCGTGGCGGGCCTTGTCGAGGGGCTGTCAAGAAGCGGTTTGCATATGTCATTTTCGGGGGGCGCACAAGACCCCACTCCCGCTCGGGCTGAGCCCTTCGGCTACGCTCAGGACAGGCTTGTCGAAACCCGACTCCCGGCACTTCCGAAGCCGCCCTTCTACAGGTTCAGGGCGAGCGGAGGTGCCTGTTTCGAAGGTTCGCTTTGCCACGCCCAGGCGGGGCTTGCCTCGATCGGCCCGAACGGTGGGGAATAAATCAGTGCTTTGCTGGCGCTGTCGGTCAAGCCCGTGAGTTGCGGCCGGAGTGGCGCTGCAAGTGCAGCTGGAGGGAGATGTATTCGCGTGGGGTCATGCCGCAGGTCCGCTTGAAGTGGCGAGCGAGATGACTCTGGTCGAAGAAGCCGACCTCGCTCGCCACTTCGGTCGGGCGACGGCCCTGCGCCATCATGCGTTTGGCGTGATTCACGCGGACCTCGCAGACGTAGCGGTAGGGGGACACGCCCACGCGCTGGCGGAAGTGCTTGGCAAGGCTGAATCGGGTGAGGCCGACGAAGGTGGCGAGCCGGTCGAGGCTGATCGGCTCGTGGAAGTTGTCCTCGATGAACTGCTTGGCGCGCGCGACGGCCCCGGCCACCGCGCGCGCCTCGTCATCCACGGCCGGGGTGCGAGGCGGGTAGCGGTGGGACGTGGCATAGGCGATCGGATGGGCATTCATGACAATTTCCTCTGACGTGGCGATGCTGCCTATTCACCCGATTCGTATATCCGGGCGAGGTCGCTCAAATCCCAGTTTCCGCCGGTCAAGACTGCGCAGACCTTCTCGTCCGGTCTGACCTTCACTGCGCCGGCCAGCAAGGCGCCGATGCCGATGGCGGCGGCGGGTTCGGCGATCAGCTTTGCGTCCCGGGCGAGGGCGCGCATGCCGGCGACGATGTGCTCATCCTCGACGAGCACGATCTCATCCACGTACTTCTCGATGATGGGATATGGGTTCTGGCCCGGCACGCTGATTCTGAGGCCGTCGGCAATGGTGTTCAGCAGCGGAAGCGTGGTGCGCTCGCCGTTCTTCCGGCTGTGAAAGTACTTTGGCGTCAGGGCCGGTTCGGCGCCCACGACGCGCACCGATGGCTTGGTTTCCTTGATCGCGGTGGCGATGCCCGAGATCAGCCCGCCGCCGCCCATGGGGATGATCACCGTGTCCACATCCTCGAGGTCCTCGAGGATCTCCAGGCCGATCGTTCCCTGCCCGGCCATGACCAGCGGGTCTTCGAAGGCGTGAACGGTCGCGTAGTTCATTTCTTCGGCAATTTCGTACACCCGTTTCCACCTGGCAGCAGTGTCGCCATCGAAAAGAATGACCTCCGCCCCGAGGGCCTCGGTGTTGGCGATCTTGAGCTTCGGCGTGGTGATCGGGAGCACCAGAATCGCCTTCACCCCCAGCATCCTGGCGGCGTAAGCGAGCCCTTGTGCATGATTGCCCGACGACGTGGCGATGATGCCGTTGGCAATCGCCTCCCGCGGCAGTGAAAGGGTCTTGTTCAGCGCGCCTCGAATCTTGAAGGCGCCCGTGATCTGCAGGGTCTCGGGCTTGAGCCAGACCTGGCAGCCGAGGCCCTTCTCGATCTTTTCACCGCGCAGCAACGGGGTGTGCTTGATGTGGGGCCTCAGCCGTTCCTGGGCTTCGCGGATGTCCTGAATGGTTGGGTAGTTGCGCATGGCGGCTGTTTCCTATCCGGATTCCATGTTTGATTGCTTCGAAGATGCGAAGAGAGTTTCGATCGAAGTCATGCAATGAATTCGAAGCAGGTTCCGACCTTGTTCTCGATGGCATTCTGGTAGATCTTGTATGCGGTGGTGTTGTCCTGGATGGCCATGCCGGTGGAATCGAAGATGGTGATCTCTTCATCGTTTTCTCTCCCCGCTTTCCTGCCCAGCAGGATCTCGCCGATCTCTCCATGGATATCGTCCATGATGATGATTCCCCGATTCAGCGGATGAAAGGTCTCGCCCTTGTCGATGCACTGCGCGATCGAGTCATTGACGATCTTCGCGTTCCGGAAGATCTCGGGCTCGAATTCCTGCTTGCCTTTCATGTCCGTGCCGATCGCCACGATGTGCGTGCCGGGTTTCACCCAGGCCGCTTCCACCAGGTCGCCCTTGCCGCGGGTGGTGGTGATGAGGATGTCCGCCTGCTCGACGGCTGCCTTCGCGGAGCCCGCCATGGTTACCGGAATGCCGAACTCGGCCTCGATATCCGCCTTGTATCTGGCAAGCGACTCCGGGTGGCGGTCCCAGGCATGGATCCGCTCGATCTTCATGACCTCGGTCATGGCCCGGATCTGCATCCTGGCCTGATTCCCGGTGCCGATGGAGGTGACCGTCCTGGCATTCTTCCGCGCCAGCACCTTTGCCGAAACCGCGCCACATGCCCCGGTCCGCAGGCCGGTGAGCAGGCTTCCGTCCATCACGCAGATCAGGAAGCAGCTCCGTGCATCGAACAGCAGGACGGTCCCCATGCCGCTGGGCACGCCGTAGCGCCTCGGGTTGTCGGGCAGGGCGCCGGAAGACGCCTTCATGGAGATGATTTCATTGCCCTTGTAGTAACCGAGCTTGAAATCGATTTCGCCCTCGGAGGGCAGATGGATCCCGATATACGGGGGCTGGTCCACCTGGCCGCCGCTGAAGGCCTTGTAGGCCTCTTCGACCGTACCGATGACCTCCTTCATGGAGATCAATCGGGCCACCTCTTCTTTGCTGAGCAGCAGCGTCTTCATGGTTGTCTCCTCCACGTTCTGCCGATCAGGCCGGGCGATAAATGGCGTACACCTTGGCCACCTTCTCGCGGCTCTCCCAACTGCACTGGACGCCCTGTTCGACGATGAAGATGTCGCCGCGGGAGAAGGTGGCGCTGCGGCCCGTCTCATCCACGAAGGTCACGCTGCCTTCGAGCAGGTACATGAGCTCGTAGATGCGGTAGGTCATCGCGCGGCGGTGGTAGGGCGTCGAATCCCAGGTGCCGCAGATGAACACGCCATCGCTCGAGACATGGTCGGTATGGTTGCGGCAGGCCGGTGCGGGGGTGAGCAGCAGCTCGGCGGCGGGACCACCCGACGGGCCCATCTCGGGGTTCTTCGCGATTGGCACGATGGCGCGTTTCTCCGGCTGGCTGTCGTGGTAGCGCATGAAGATCACCGAGACCGGCCCTTCGGCCGACCAGGCGAACGCCGCGCCGTGCTGGATGACGGCGCTGTCCTGCGGCCCCAGCACGAGCGTGCGGCCCTGCTGGGTGAGGGTCAGCGTCCCCTCGCTCACGATGATGAACTCGTCCACCGGCTGCGATGACACCGTGCCGCTGCCGGCTTGCAGTGCCAGCGCGCCCGCGGTGACCGGGCCGGCGGGGAAATCCAGCAGGCGGCGGTTGGCAAGAAAGGGGTCTTCGCCGGTCGACGGGCGGGCGACGATGCCCTGATGCGCGTCCTGCGCGAATTGGCGCAGATCGATGAAGGTTCGCGGCGTGGCGCGCAGCGCTGCGGCGTCCTGAAGATTCGACATGGTCTGTTCTCGATTCGTTGGGGAAGATGGGGAGGGGGAAGAAGGTCAGGCCGCCTGCACCGCCTCTTTGGCAAAGCGGCCGATGTGGTAATGCTCTATCGGTGTCGTGGTGGCGCCGGTGTGGATCAGCTCGGCCATCACGTCGCCAACGCCCGGGCCCAGCTGAAAGCCGTGCCCGGAGAAGCCGAAGGCGTAGTACAGCCCGGGCACCCGGGCGCTTGGCCCCATGACCGGCCGGCTGTCCTGCATGTAGCCCTCGATGCCGCTCCACACGCGGATGATGTTCAGCCGGTTGAATGCGGGGATCACGCGCGGCAGCTGCGCCAGCGTCATCAGCGTGCGGCGCGGGTGCACGTAGGCGCGCCGCTTCACCATGTCCACCGGTTCGTGGCCGCCGCCGCCGATGACGAGGTTGCCGCGCGCCACCTGGCGGAAGTAGACCACCTCCTCGGGGATATCGGTTGCCAGGCCAATGGTAGGTGCAACGGCATAGGGCACCGGCTCGGTAACGCACATTTGTGGCCCCTTGACGATCATCGGCACCGGCTCGCCGAAGCTGGCGCTGATGCGGTCGCCCCAGGCGCCGGCGGTAATGAGCACCGCCGGCGCACGGAAGTGGCTGCCGTCGGCGGCGGTCACGCGGAAGTCCTCGGCGTCCTTCTCGACGTTCACGATCTCGGTGTTCTCGAACACCTGCGCACCTTCGCGCACCGCGGCGCGGCCAAAGGCCGGTGCCGCCAGGCGCGGGTTGGCGTGGCCATCGTAAGGCGCGTAGCAACCGGCGGTGACTTCCGGGCCCAGGTAGGGAAAGCGCTCATGCACTGCCTTGGCGCTCAGCATCTGCAGACCCAGGCCGTAGGGCTGGGCGTCCTGCGCGTACTTTTCCAGACGTTCGGCGTGCTCGGGGCGGTAGCCGATACGCAGATGGCCGCTCAGCATGAGCTCGACATCCTCGCCGATCAGCTCCTTGAGCTTCAGCCAGATCTCGCGCGAGCGATTGGCCAGTGGCAACTGCTCGATGGCGCGGCCCTGCCGGCGCACGTTGCCGAAGTTCACGCCGCTGGCCTGCTGGCCGATCAGGCCCCGTTCCAGCAGGATCACCGACAGCCCGCGCTTGCGCAGAAAGAATGCGCCGGCCGCCCCCATGAAGCCGCCACCGACGATGATGACGTCCGCTACCGATTCTTTCATGATGCCTCCGCGCGGGTCGCGATCGAGAGGGGTTTGACGGGTGCCTGGCCGCGCAGTCGGCCGACGCGCTCCACCGGAACGCCAGCCTCGGCGGCGACCACTTCGGCGCCGGCGTGACCGCAGTAGCGCCCCTGGCAGCGCCCCATGCCGACGCGGCAGAAGGCCTTGGCGCGATTGGCCTCGCACGCGCCCATCTGGTTCACGACACGGCGCAGTTCGCCGGCGGTGATGCCCTCGCAGCGGCACACGATGGTCTCGTCGGGCAGGCGGGCAGCCTGTGCGGCGGGCCAGGGGAAGGCCTCGGCAAGCCCCTGGCGGAAGCGCTCCATCACTTCGCGCTCGCGACGCAGGGCCTTGCGCTCGGCCTCGGGCACCGGGCGGCCCAGGTCCTCGAGCAGCGCCCAGGCGGCAAGCTTGCCGGCGATCTCGGCGCCGTCCGCGCCGAGTACGCGGGCGCCATCACCGGCGAGATAGACGCCGGGCGTTGTGCTCCTGCGGTCCGGATCGACGGTGGGCAGCCATTGGCGCGTCTCGGCGTCGAAGTGGAACTCGCAGCGGGCGAGGTCTGCGAGTTGGGTCTCGGGGCGAACGTGATAGCCGAGGGCCACCGCGTCACAAGTCAATTGATGGGCCGTACCGTTGCGGTCGCGGTAGGTGATCGCCTGCACACCGTCATCGTCCGTGCCGTGGATCTCCACGGGGTCAATGCCGGTGACGATGCGCACGCCGGCGGCGCGCAGCGTGCGCATCAGGGCGACGCCGTTCAGCAACACCCGCGGCCGGGCGGCGAGTTTGGGCAAGGCGCGCATGCGCGCCCACAGGCTCGAAGTGTCCAGCACCGCTTCCACGTGCGCGCCCGCCTTGACGTACTGTGCGGCGACCAGGTAGAGCAGCGGGCCGGTGCCGGCAAACACCACCCGCCGGCCGATGGCGCAGGCCTGGGATTTCAGCGCGATCTGCGCCGCGCCCAGGCTGTAGGTGCCGGCGCGGTGCCAGCCCTTTACCGGCATCAGGCGGTCCGTGGCGCCCGAGCACACCACCAGGGCGTCGAAGGGCAGCGCCTGCGATACACCCGCGGAGACGGTGTACAACTCGCCTTCGGCAATGTTCCAGGCGAGCGTTTCGGGGCGATAGTCGATGGCGCCGCGCAGCGACTCGAAGGTCTGGTGCAGGGAGCGTGCGCGTTCGGCCTCCGTCCCGTACAGGGTGGGGTAGGGGCGGCTGAAGCCTTCCGGCTGGCGGCGGTAAATCTGCCCGCCGTCGCGGCGGCCTTCGTCCACCATCACCGGGCGAACCCCCGCTGCCACGAGCGCCTGGGCGCAACGCACGCCTGCGGGACCCGCGCCGACGATCAGCACACGCGGGGTGTCGGCGCCTGTACTGGCGCCGGGATGACGCACTACGCGACCTTGGCCCATGATGCCTCCGGTTGGGTGGTGACGATGCGCATGCCTTCCTCGACCACGGTGGTGCAGGAGCGCAGCCGCTCGCCGTCCGCGGTCCATACCCAGCAGTCCTGGCAGGCGCCCATCAGGCAGAAGCCGGCGCGCCGCTCTGCGCCGAATTCCGAGCGGCGTACGGCGGTGTCGTTGCTGAGGACGGCGACCAGCAGGGTGTCGCCCGCGAGGGCCTCGACCGGTGCGCCGTCGAGTTCGAAGCGCACCGGCTCGCGGCCGCGCTCCGCAAGTCTTACGAATCTTCCTGTCATGCAGCTTCTCCAGCGATGAATCCAAGGTTTTCCTGGGCGCGGACGAGTTCGTCCTCGGCGCGGTGGCAGAGGATGCCGCCGCCGGCCAGGTGCCGCAACGGCGGGGGCGTGGTGTTGCACAGGCCGTCCACCCGCAGCGGGCAGCGGTCGAGGAAGGTGCACAGGCCAGCCGGGGGCGATGGCACGGCAGCGAGCGGTGGCAGCTCGGCCGCGGTCCGCCCGGTCACCTCTTCCAGCCAGCCCGGATGGAGCATGGGAATGGAGGTGTCCAGCAAATGGGAGTAGGGATGGAAGGGGGGCGAGCGCTGCGCTTCGCGCTGGCGCACCTCCACCTTGCGGCCTGCGTAGAGCACCACGATCTCGTCGCAGATCGAGCGCACCGTGCCGAGATCGTGACTGATGAACATGTAGGACACATTGAGCTCGCGGCGCAGCTCCGCCATCAGTTCGAGGATGGCGGCGCCGACCACGGTGTCGAGCGCCGAGGTCACTTCGTCGCACAGAATCAGCTCTGGTTCGGCGGCTAGCGCGCGGGCGAGGTTGATGCGCTGCTTCTGCCCGCCTGAGAACTCGCCGGGGCGGCGTTGCGCGACGCTGGCGGGCAGGCGTACCAGATCAAGCAGTTCGGCGGTGCGCTTGCGCCGCCGTTCGCCGCTCATGCCGTGGTAGAACTTGAGCGGGCGCGACAGGATGGTCTCGATCGAATGTTGCGGATTGAGCGCCGTGTCGGCGTTCTGGAACACGTACTGAACGCGGCGGAACTGGTCGCGGGTGCGCCCTTCCAGCGAGGGCGCGAGCGCCGTGCCGTCGAGCAGGATCTGCCCCGCGCAGGGCGACACCAGGCCAGCGATGGCGCGGGCCAATGTGGTCTTGCCGGAGCCGGATTCGCCGATTACGCCCACCGTGGCGCCGCGCCGGATCTTGAGGTCGATGTCCTGCAGCACCCGCTTGTCGCCACCGAAGCACACCGTGAGATCGCGCACTTCGAGGATGACGTCGTCGCGCTCCTTGGGGGCGCTGGCGGTTGCGGCGCTGGTGCGTGCGGCGGGGTCCATCGCCGCCAGCAGGCTGTGGGTGTAGGGATGGGCGGGGGCGTTGAGAATCTGCTCGGTGCGCCCGATCTCCTGGATCTGGCCGTTCTGCAACACCACGATGCGGTCGGCCATCTGCGCGACCACGGCGAGGTCGTGCGATACATAGACCGCGGTGGTGCCGCGTTCGCGTACCACTTTCTTGAATGCGCGCAGCACCTCGATCTGGGTGGTGACGTCGAGTGCGGTGGTGGGTTCGTCGAGCACCACCAGGGCCGGATCGGTGATCAGTGCCATGGCTGCCATCAGCCGCTGCAACTGCCCGCCGGAGACCTGGTGCGGGTAGCGTGCGCCGATGTTTTCCGGGTCGGGCAGGGCGAGTTCGCGGAAGAGTTGCACGGCCTTGGCCTCGGCCTGGCGGCGCGGCATCGTCTTGTGGATCAGCGCGCTCTCGATGACCTGGTCCATGATGGTCTTGGACGGGTTGAACGCGGCTGCCGCGCTCTGCGCGATGTAGGACACGGTTCGGCCGCGCAGCCCGGCGAGCGCGTCAGCGCCGAGTTCGAGCACCTCCACGTCACCAATGCGCACCGATCCGCCCACGATATGGCAGCCCTGGCGTGCATACCCCATCAGCGACAGGGCGATGGTGGTCTTGCCCGAGCCGGATTCGCCGATCAGGGCGAGCACTTCGCCCTTTTCCAGCCCGAAGTCCGCGCCATGCACGATGGGTACATCTTCGCCCTGAGCGCTGCGTACGGCGACCCGCAGGCCGCTTACCTTGACGATCTCATTCATGGTCATGCCCCTTGCTTGTCGCGCCTGCCACGCCCGCCGAGGCTGTCGATGAGCAGGTTTACGCCGATGGTGAGGGTTGCGATGGCGATCGCAGGCGCCAGCACTGCCGGGGCGCCTTCGGCCAGGCCCAGGATGTTCTCGCGTACCAGCGAGCCCCAGTCGGCGTCGGGCGGCTGCACGCCGAGGCCGAGAAAGCTCATGGCCGACAGCAACAGCACGACGAACACGAAGCGCATGCCGAAGTCGGTGAGCACGGGGCGGAACATGTTGGGCAGGACCTCGATGAAAATGATGTAGGCCATGCCTTCGCCGCGCGCGCGGGCGGCCTGGATGAAGTCCAGCGTCATCACGTTGACCGCCAGCGCACGCACGATCCGGTAGGAGCCCGGCATGTAGGCCAGCGCCGCGGTGAGGATCAACAGTGGTACCGAGGAACCGAAGGAGGCGACCATGATCAGCGCGAACAGCTTGTTGGGAATGGCTATCAGCGCGTCCATGCTGCGGCTAAGGATCTCGTCCACCCAGCGACCCAGCCTGCCACCGGTACCGGCGGCGGCTCCGGTCAGGCCCAGCACGGTGCCGAGCAGGCAGGCGAACACGGTGCCGGCCAGGGCCACCCCGATGGTGTAGGGGGTACCGTGCAGCACGCGGCTGAGGATGTCGCGGCCGAGATAGTCGGTTCCGAGCGGGTAGGCCTGACTCACCGGCCCGAACACGTCATCGCTGATCAGGGCGTTGGCCGGATGTGGGGCCACCCACGGGCCCGCCACCGCCATCAACAACCAGAAGCCGACGATGGTCAGGCCGAGCAGGCCGGTGAAGGAAAGGATGCCGGGGCGGCTTCGTCGCGGCGCCGATGGCGTGCTCGCCTGCGGGACGGCGTGGCCTGCCCGCTCGGGCGTAGTCGGTGCCGAGGGCGTAGTGGGCGTGATGGTCGGGTTCATTTGCGCAGCCTCGGATTGGATACGATTGCACACACGTCGGCCGCGAGGACCAGCACCATGTAACCCAGGCAGAACAACATCGCACAGGCCTGAACCAGCGGCATGTCGCGGGTGGCGACGGCATCGACCATCAGGGTTGCGATGCCCGGATAGTGAAAGATGGATTCGACGATGATCACCCCGCCGAGCAGATACGAGAGGCTGAGCGCGACGGCATTGGCGATGGGGCCGACGGCATTGGGCAGGGCGTGCCTGAGTACCACGCGTACCGGCCGTGCGCCCTTTAGAACGGCCATCTCCACGTAGGGCGAACTGAGCTGATCGATCACCGCCGCCCGCGTCATGCGCGCCATCAAGGCGACCAGCACGCAGCAAAGGGTCAGCACGGGCATGGTGTAGACGCGCAGCATCCCGGTGAAGGTGCCGACCTCGGAGATGTGCGACAGCGCCGGCAGCCATTGAAGGTGAACGGCGAAGAGCAGCACCGCCAGGGTGGCGATCAGGAATTCCGGCACGGAGACGGCGGAGACCGCTGCCATGTTCATGGTCCGGTCGAACAGCGAGCCGCGGAACATGGCCGACAGAATGCCGATCGTCAGCGCCAGGGGGACCGCGAGCATCGCGGTGATCGCCGCCAGCTTAAGCGTGTTCGGCAGGCGACCGGCGATGAGATCGCCAACCGGCAGGCCGTTTGCCATGGAGTAGCCGGGGTTACCCGTTACCAGCCCACCCAGCCACTGCAGGTAGCGCAGGTGGGGTGGTTGGTCGAGTCCGAACTTGGTGCGCAAGGCCTCGACGATCTCCGGCGTAGCCTCTTGGCCGAGCAGTGCCTGGGCGGCATCGCCCGGCAGGAGTGTGGTGATCGTGAAGATCACCAGCGACACGATCAGGAGCGTCAGCGCCCCGGATCCGAGCCTTTTCACGACGAGTCGTGCAATCGTGCTGTTCATGGTTCCCCCAGTTTCGTCAAGGCTGCGACGACGAGACCAATTGGCGCAACGGCCGTCGGTACGCCTCGAACCCGCGTTGCTGCGACGGTTCGAGGTGCCCGAGCGCGCTTCGCCACGGGCGTGCCGTCCACCATGGCGGCGTGCGGCACGCGCTACGTCTTCGTCTTCGGAGCCGTCGAGCGGGACTTCGCTCAGGCGTCGAGCCAGACGTGCTCTGCGTACATGTAGCCCATGAGGCCACCCAGCGGGTGCCCGCCATAACCCTTCAAGCGGGCGGTGTGGCCGTCGATGCTGACGTTGAATTGCGGGATGCCGACGCCCGCCGTTTCGTGAATCAGGACCTGCATGTCGGCATAGAGCTGCTTGCGCTTGGCGTCGTCCGTTTCGCCACGGGAGGCCAACAACAGCTCGTCGAACTGCGCACTCTTCCACCCGGATTCGTTCCAGGCGGCGTCGGACTGGAAGAACAGCGAGAACAGCAGGTCTGCGGTCGGGCGTGCGCTGACGGCGCCGAAACCCAGCGGGTGCTTCATCCAGTGACTGGACCAGTAGCCTTCGGCAGGCATCTGCTTGATGTCGAGCCTGAGGCCGATCTGCTGGGCCGAGAGCTGCAACAGCTGCGCGATATCGACCGAGCCGGGCGCGGCGACCGAGGCGACGATCGGGATCGTGCGCCCCGCGACGCCGGACTTCTGCAGGTGGAACTTCGCCTTGTCCGGATCGAAGGTGCGCTGGGGGATACCGTCGAAGTAGTAGCGATGGGCGGGTGCGATTGGCTGGTCGTTGGCGATCACGCCGTAGCCACGGAATCCGGCCCGGTTGATCTGCTCGCGGTCGAGCAGATACTTTATTGCGAGCACGAAGTCGGGGTTCTGCATCGGTCCCAGCTCATCGCGCATTGCGAGGCTGGTGAAGTTGCCCGTCTGCGACGCCAGCACCTCGAAGCCGTCGGTGCCGCTGATGCGCCCAGCCGAACGCGGGTTGACCGGGTTGATGAGCTGGACGTCGCCGGAGAGCAGCGCATTGATGCGCGCGCCCTCGTCCGGAATGGCAAAGGACTCGATCTCGTCCAGGTAAGGCAGGCCGGGCTTCCAGTATTCTTCGTTGCGCACCGCGATGGACCGCTCGCCGGGACGAAACTCCTTGCACTTGAACGGGCCGGTGCCGTTGGCGAGGCTGAAATCGGTGGTGCCGTCGCGCACGATCAGGAAGTGGGCTACACCGAGCATGGCCGGCAGATCGGCGTTCGGGGCGGTGAGGCGGATATGTACCTCATGCGGCCCGGTGGCCTTGATCTCCTCGAACTGCTCGGCGACCAGGCGTACCCGGGAAGCGGTTTCGGGGTCCTTGTGGCGCAGCAGCGAGAACACGACGTCGGCCGACGTGAAGGGCTGGCCGTCGTGAAAGCGCACGTCCTTGCGCAGCGTCACGACCCAGGTCTGGGCGTCGTCGGTGTCGAACGATTCGGCCAGCGACATCTGCGGGACCAGCTTGTCGTCCAGCGTGGTCAGTCCGTTGTAGAAGGTGAAGTGCCGCGTATAGTCGGCCACGTTCGCGCCCTTCGCCGGATCCAGAGTGTCGGCGTTAGAGCCGGTGGCAACCGCGACCTTGATCCGGCCGCCGCGGCGGGGTGTCTGGGCGTAGGCGGTGGATGCGGTGGTCAGCAGGCCACCGGCCGTGGTGGCGAGAATGCCGCTTGCCAGCATTGCCCGCAGCACGTCGCGGCGCGACACGCCACGGCCCAGGTCCTGCGCGATGCGCTCCACCAGATCCTGGTGTGCGCCGAATTTTTTGTCTCTGTCTTGCATGGCTTGTACTCCTCCGAGGTTGGATCGCTGTCCGGCGACTTCGACGGTCGTGCAGGACTCGCCTTTCCGTCATGCCAATGGTGTTGCATGCCTAGCGTGTGTGGTGGTGCTGTGTTTAGCCCTTCTCCTGGGAACGTCGTGGTCAGTGAATCAGGTCTTGCAGCCGGTAGTAGGCTCCCACGAAGGGTAGGAACCAGGGCTTGCCGAAATGGCCGGGAATGGCCGGCCAGTTGAGCTCGCGCCAGGGATTTGCCTCGCTCTTGCCGGCCATGACGTCGGCCATGCGCTCGCCCATGTGGACCGACATCTGTACGCCATGGCCGCTGTAGCCCATGGAATAGAACATGCCGTCGTGCTGACCTGCGCGGGGCAGCCGGTCGGCCGTCATGTCCACCAAGCCGCCCCAGCAGTAGTCGATGCGCGCATCGGCAAGCTCGGGGAAGGTGGCGGCCAGCGTCGCCCGCAGGATATGGCCGCTCTTCTGGTCGGAGCGCGGATTCGACATGGCGAAGCGCGCGCGCCCGCCGAAGACGAGGCGATTGTCCGCGGTGGTGCGGAAATAGTTGCCGACGTTCTTGGACGTGACGTAGCCGCGGCGGTGGGGCAGCAGGCGGTCGAGCAGGGCACGGTCGAGGGGCTCGGTGGTGATGATGAAGCTCCCCACCGACACCATGCGGCGGCGGAACCAGCCGAAGGGGCCGACCGTGGAGTTGCCGCTCGCCAGCAGGACTTGGGTGGCGCGCACGCTGCCGCGGGCGGACGACACGCGGTAGGTGCCGTCGCCGAGGCGCTCGATCTCCGTCACCGGAGCCCGCTCCAGGATGCGCGCCCCATGCCGGACCGCCGCGTCGGCCAGACCCACGCCGAACTTGCCCATGTGCATCTGGGCGCTGGTCTTCTGCAGCAGGCCGCCAAAGAAGGCGTCCGAACCCACTTCGTCGCGGATGCGCTCGGGGGCGATCATCTCCACCGCGGGATCCACCTCGCTGGCGAGCCGTTCACAGGCTCGGGCCAGCTTGGCGTAGTGCTCTGGCTTGGCAGCGAGCTTGAGCTTGCCGCAGCGGACGAAGTCGCAATCGATGCGCTCCCGCACGACGATGTCTTCGACGCTCTGTACTGCTGCATCATAGGCGCGGTAGTAGGCACGGGCGCGCTCGACGCCGAGCTTGGCGGCCAGCGCGCCGAAGTCGTGGGCGAGGCCGCTGTTACAGTGACCGCCGTTGCGGCCAGAGGCCTCGCCGACCACGCGTCCGGCCTCGAAGACGACCACCGATGCGCCGCGCCGGGCCAGCGCCAGGGCGGAGGCGAGGCCGGTGAAGCCGCCGCCGACCACGGCGACGTCGACACGCCCGGACACCGGCTCCCGCTCTCCGCTGGTGAAGGGGGGGGCCGTGTCCAGCCAGTAGGATTCGAGTTTCATGGTCTCACCTCGTGTCCGGGCTGTGTCGCGGGCCGTCGTCAGAGACCGACCAGCGCCGGCAGGCCGCCGAGATCCTTGACCTCGTGGGCACCCCACACCGGCCAGCTCGGCTCGTGGCCGCGGGCGACGAAGACGCGGTTCTTGATGCCGACGTCGTCGGCCGAGAGGTGGTCGTAGCGCATGCTGGAGGACACGTGCAGGATGTCTTCCGGGTTGCAGCCCAGCTGCTCGATCATGTACTCGAAGGCCTTGAGGCGGGGCTTGTAGGCCTGGGCCTGCTGGGCGGTGTAGACCTTGTGGAAGGGGCCGCCCAGCTTGTCGACGCTGGCCATGATCTGCTCGTCCATGGCGTTGGACAGGATTACCAGCTGGTACTCGGTGGCCAGGCGGGCAATGGCCGCGGGCACATCCGCGTGGGGCTGCCAGGTCGGCACGGCCTTGTAGAACTTCAAGCCTTCGTTGTCGCGGTACTCGACGCCCCAGCGCTTGCAGGTGCGCTCGACCGAGTTGCACAGCAGTTGGTCGTACGGGCGCCAGTCGCCCATCACCTCGTCCAGGCGGTAGCGGGCGAAGTCCGTGGTGAACTGGGCCATGTTCTCGGGCGCGATACGGTCGGCGAAGAGCTCGCGCGCCAGTTCGGCCATCTGGAAGTTGATCAGGGTGCCGTAGCAATCGAAGCTGATGTACTTGGGCCGCAGGTTGCTCATGTGTCTACTCCTGTAATCGACGGTTTCTTCTGCATCGGGTCTCACTGGACCAGGACCGGTTGCACGTACGAGGGAAGGTCGGAACTCGCCGGAGCCCTCAGCGTTTGCTGCTCCCGTGGAAGAATTACAGCACCTGGGGTCGGCTTTTTCGTTCCGTATTCGGCCGCGCTTAACACACAATCGTTGGTATTACGTGACGAGCGCAGCATGATTTGCCGTGCTCCGGAGGGGTGCTCAGGCCTGGTGCGCGGCGAAGTCGATCAGCACGGTCTTGGTGCGCAAATTTGCCTCGTAGGCGTGGCGTCCCAGATCCTTGCCGATGCCCGAACTCTTGTAGCCACCGGTGGGCAAGGCAAAGTCCCAGCTGCGGCCGTAGCGGTTGATCCACACGGTGCCCGCCTCGAGTTTCTGCGCCAGGCGCAGCGCACGGTTGATGTCGGCCGTATGCACGCCGGCGGCCAGGCCGTAGGACGGGTGGGCGGCGAGTTGCAAGGCCTCGGCCTCGTCATCGAAGGTCTGTACGGTGAGCACCGGGCCGAAGATTTCGTTGCGCACGGCATCCATGTCCATGTTGACGCCGGCGAGGATGGTTGGCTGGTAGAAGGCGCCGTCACCGTCGCAGGCCAGGCTGGATCCGCCGGTCACAACCTGTCCGCCTTGTTCGGTGGTCTTGCGCACGATGCCGTCGATGCGGGCCAGCTCCCGGGCCGAAATGATGGGCGACAGCGTGCTCGAGGCGTCCCAGGTGGGACCCGGCACCAGTTCGGAGAAGGCTCCGGCAATGCGCTCGACCAACTGGTCGGCGATGCCCCGCTGCACGATCAGGCGGGAGCCGGCCACGCATACCTGGCCGGCGTTGGTGGTGATCGCCAGCGCAATCCGGCGTGCCACCTTGTCTACATCGGCGATGTCGGCGAACACCAGCTGCGGGCTCTTGCCGCCGAGTTCGAGCGTGACGGGCTTGGTGCCACTCTCGGCGCAGGCGGCCATGATCGAGGCGCCGGTGCGCGTCGATCCGGTGAAGGTGACCTTGGCAATGCGCGGGTGGCGGCACAGCGCGTCGCCGACCCGACCGTCGCCCTGCACGATGTTGAATATGCCCGGCGGCATGCCGGCGGCGACGGCAAGCTCGGCGAGACGCACGATCGAGAACGGCGTCATCTCCGAGGGTTTGAGCACCACTGCATTGCCGGCGGCGAGCGCCGGCGCGACTTTCCACGAGGCCATGACCAGCGGGAAGTTCCAGGGTGCGATGGCGCCGATCACGCCATAGGGCTCGGTCACCGTCATGCCGAGGTGGCCGTGCTGGGTCGGCACCACCTCGCCGCCGCATTTGTCGGCGAACTCGGCGAAGAAGCGGATGCCTTCGGCGCAGAACGGCACATCCCAGTGCGTGGCGTTGTGGATGGGGCGGGTGGAGCCTGCCGCCTCGAGGGGGGCGAGGGTGGCCACGTCGGCCTCGATCAGGTCGGCCCAGCGGCGCAGCACGCGGGCCCGGTCGCGCGGAGCGCGGCTTGCCCAGTCGCTTTCCTTGAAGGCTTGCCAGGCGTTCTCCACGGCGCGGTCCACCACGGTGGCGTCGGCCAGCGGCAGCGCCGCATATACCTTGCCATCGGACGGGCGGCGTACCTCCAGTGAATCATGCGCGTCGCCTACGCGGTGGCCGCCGATGAAATGGGTGTTCGGCACGGTAATCTTGGCGGGATCAAATCGGTCCATTGCGATTCCTTCAGCAGATCATGTCGTCGATCGCCCGCCGCGCTGGGCCGGCGCTCGTCCCATATCGATGATAGACGTCGCCGTCTAGCACGATCTGCCGAGCCTGTCCGGGATTCCGGCACTTCGTTCCATTGTTGCACTGGGCGCGAATGATCCTGCCGAATTCGTACATACGGCGCGGAAATGGCGAAATCGGCAAGAACGTCCTATCAATCGCGCCCGCCGCCTGCGACATTAAGCCGACATTTGAATGAGCCGACATTTGAAGGAGGCTGTCATGACGACTTCCAGCACCGCCACCCGGATCGAATACCGCCGCATGCTGGCCGGCGATTTGCCCACCGCCCATGCCTTGTCTCAGGCCGTGCGCTGGCCGCACCGACTTGAAGACTGGCAGTTCGTGCATCGCCTTGGCACCGGGTTCGTCGCGGAATGCGATGGCGCTGTCGTCGGCACGGCACTGTGCTGGGCCTACGGTAGCGACCACGGTTCGTTGGGCATGGTGATTGTGTCGCCCGATCTGCAGGGCAAGGGCGTCGGGCGCGAACTGATGAAGCGCGTCCTGGATGAGCTTGACGGGCGCACCACCATGCTGATCGCCACGCCCGCCGGCCGGCCGCTGTACGAGCGCCTCGGCTTCGTGGCGGTCGGCGACGTGCACCAGCATCAGGGCACGGTGTTCGAGCCGGTGATGGCCGTGCCGCCGACGGGCGAGCGCATCCGCCCGATGGGGGCGAGCGACGGCCCCAGGCTGGCCCGCCTGGCGAGTCGCGCGCTTGGCATGCCACGTGCCACCGTGCTCGACGCGTTGCGCGCAGCGGCCGACGGGGTGGTGCTTGACAGCGGTGGGGAGCCGGTCGGCTTCGCTTTCTGCCGCCGCTTTGGCCGTGGGTACGCGATCGGGCCGGTGGTGGCGCCCGACCCGGAGCGGGCCAAGGCCCTCATCGCCCACTGGGTCGGCGTGCGCGCCGGGGCGTTCGTCCGCATCGACGTTCATGGCGGCAGCGACCTCAGCCCTTGGCTGGCCGACATGGGGCTCACCGAAGTGGATAACGGCGTCACCATGGTGCGCGGTACACCGCCTCATGTGGACGAGGGAATGCGTCAGTTCGCGATCATCAACCAGGCGCTGGGCTGAAGGCTTGTGGAGTGACGCCATGAGCTTTGTCTACAAGTCTGACGCCGAGCGCGGGGCGATATGGGCCCGGGCCTTCTCGGAGCGCTTGCCCGAAATCGATTTCCGTATCTGGCCGGATGTGGGTGACCCGTCCGCGGTGCAGTACCTCGCAGCCTGGGAGCCGCCGGAGAATCTGGCCGAAACCTTTCCGAACCTGAAAGTCGTGTTCTCGGTGGGCGCTGGCGTGGATCAGTTCGATTTCTCGCGCATCCCCGCGGAGGTGTCGGTGGTGCGCATGATCGAATCCGGGCTCGTGGCCGGTATGGTCGAGTATGCGACGCTTGCGGTACTGGCGATCCACCGCGATTGGTTGACTTATGCCGCGCAGCAACAGGACAGTGAGTGGAAGCCGTTGCGGGTGCGCAGTGCTGCCTCGCGCCGGGTCGGTGTGCTCGGCATGGGGGTGCTCGGCCAGGCGGTGCTCGAAAAGCTGCAGGGCTTTGGCTTTCCATGCGCGGGCTGGAGTCGCACTGCGCGCGAGCTGCCGGGGGTTGACAGCTATGCCGGCGAGGCGGGGCTGGATGCTTTCCTGGCGCGCACCGACATCCTCGTCTGCCTGCTGCCGTTGACCGATAACACGCGGGGGGTGCTCTGCCGTTCGCTGTTCGAACGCTTGCCACCCGGTGCCGCATTGATCAACGTAGGGCGGGGCGGGCACCTGGTGGAGCAGGATCTGCTGGATGCGCTCGCACAGGGTCGGTTGTCCGCGGCGATCCTCGACGTTTTCGACAACGAACCCTTGCCGGCTGAGCACCCCTTCTGGCACCACCCGCGCATCGTGGTCACGCCCCACATCGCCAGCATGACGCAGGCCGAGACGTCTGCCGAGGTGGTGCTGGATAACGTCCGACGGCACCGCGAGGGGCAGCCCCTGAACGGTCTGGTGGATCGTCGTCGAGGCTATTGAGCGTCTTCTTGGCGGCAGGGCCTCCCTGGCCCGGCCTTCGAAAGGGGCGGCACGATCTGCCGAATCCCGTCCGTCTTCGAGATATCCGCGCGCCGCTCCGGTGTTCGTTGGAATCAACCACTGCAGGGTCGTGGCTAACATGAGTTCATCACCAGGGCCTCAGCCCTGCCCCCCGGACGGTGGGCAGCCAGCAAGGGCATCTGGCTTCGTGCAGCCCGCTCTGGAACGCGTTCTTCAACGAACTTTCGGCAGAAAAATCATGGAAAGAGACACGCTCGTCGCCCTCGATCGCGACCACCTGATCCACCCCGTCGTCAACTACCGCAGCCACGAGCGGCGCGGCGTGGCCGTGCTCGAGTCCGGTCATGGCGCCTACGTGACCGACAACACCGGCAAGGAACTGCTCGATGCCTTCTCCGGCCTGTGGTGCGTGAACGTCGGCTATGGCCACGACAGCATCGTGCGCGCGGCCGAAGAACAGATGCGCCGCCTGCCATATGCCACCGGCTACTTCCATTTCGGCTCGGAGCCGGCCATCCGGCTGGCGGCCAGGCTGGTGGAACTTGCACCGGCCTCGCTGCGCAAGGTGTACTTCACCCTGGGCGGGTCCGATGCGGTGGACTCCGCGATTCGCTTCATCGTCCATTACTTCAACGCCCTGGGCAAGCCGGAGAAGAAGCACTTCATCACCATTGAGCGCGGCTACCACGGCTCGTCGGCGCAGGGCTCTGGGCTCACCGCCATCCCTGCCTTCCACCGCAACTTCGACGTGCCCTTGCCCAACCAGCACAAGATTCCGTCGACCTATCCTTATCGCAATCCGGTGGGCAGCGATCCCGAGGCGATCATCCGTGCCTCGGTCGCGGCCTTGAAGGAGAAGGTGCAGGAGATCGGCAGCGACCGCGTTGCGGCCTTCTTCTGCGAGCCGGTGCAGGGCTCGGGCGGGGTGATCGTGCCGCCCAAGGGTTGGCTCAAGGCGATGCAGGAGACCTGCCGCGAGCTCGGCATCCTGTTCGCGGTGGACGAGGTGATCACCGGCTTCGGGCGCACCGGTCCGCTGTTCGCGTGCGAGGCCGAAGGCGTCACCCCCGACGTGATGACCGTGGCCAAGGGCCTCACCGCCGGCTACGCGCCGATGGGCGCCGTGCTGATGAGCGAGGCGATCTACCAGGGGATCGCCGAGGCGGGCGGCGACGATTTGCCGGTCGGCCATGGCCATACCTACTCGTCTCATCCGGTCAGCGCCGCGGTCGCCCTGGAAGTGCTGCGTCTCTACCACGACGGCGGTCTGCTGGAGAACGGCAGGCGCCAGACACCGTGCTTCGAACAAGGCCTGCAGGCACTCCTCGATCATCCGCTGGTGGGCGATGCGCGCAGCCGCGGGCTGCTGGGGGCGCTGGAACTGGTTGCCGACAAGGACAGCAAGGCCCGCTTCGACCCGGCGCTGAAACTCGCCGACCGCATCTTCGACGCCGCCTACCACAACGGCATCATCTTCCGCGCCTTTGGTGACAACGTGCTCGGTTTCGCGCCGGCGTTGTGCTACACCGGTGCAGATTTCGAGCTGATGTTCGAGCGCGTTCGGCGCACCCTGGACGACGTGCTCGAGCACGCCGACGTGCGCGCCGCGCTGCGCTGAACGGGAAACGGTCGTGCCATGGCGAATGGCCCGCCACGGCACGACCTTTCTTGTATGATCGACCTATAAAAACTCTATATCGAAAGGCCTAAGATGATGAGCGGCGCCCCCAAGCTGGATCGCATCGATCTACGCATCCTCTGTCATCTCCAGCGCAACGGCCGCACGCCGAACGTGGACCTCGCGGACGCGGTGGGGTTGTCGCCCAGCCCGTGTCTTACCCGCGTCAAGCGCCTGGAGAAGGCCGGCTACATTACCGGCTACGGCGCGCATGTCGAACTCGAGAAACTGGGTCCGGTGCAGATGGTGTTCACTCAGATCACGCTGGCTGATCACCGCCGCGAAGACTTCGTCAAGTTCGAGTCCTGCATCCGCAATGTGGACGAGATTGTTGAGTGCCACTTGGTCAGCGGTGGCTTCGATTACCTGGTGAAGTTCGTGACGCGCAGCGTGGTCCATTACCAGACGGTTGTCGAATCACTCCTCGATCAACGCATCGGCATTGACAAGTACTTCAGCTTCATCGTCATCAAGTCCCCGATCGTGAAGGGCTTCTATCCGATCGAGAAGCTGTTTTCGGCGCACGACTGACGGGCTGTCCGGCACGCGCTGCCGTCACCCGGCGCGAGGACGATCAAACCTGCGGTTGAAGCCTGTTCTTACGGAAGAACAGGCACCCTTGCCATGGCTAAGATGGGATCCTCGCGGCGGCCTGGCGGGAATGTGGCGTTGTCCCCGGCAGATGGACTTGGTCCGGTTCCTGCGGATGGCGGGGCACCCACCACGGCTTCCTGACTCGCCGCCGCCGCCCTGAGACAGCGGGCCGCCTGGCCTGCCGGCCAACCCGTACAGGAACGAACATGCACACATCCGACCCGACAGCCGTCCCGGCAGCCCGAGCGCACTATCCGATCGAGCTCGAATTCCCCGACATCCGGGCCTTCGCAGCCGGCAACACCGGCATCCCTTATGTACATAGTTTCGACAGCGGGGAGCCTGGGCCGCACGTGATGGTCGCGGCGCTGACCCACGGCAACGAGGTGTGCGGTGCCATCGTGGTAAAGGAACTCCTCGAACTCGGCGTGCGACCCCGCCGTGGGCGCCTGACCCTGGCATTCGCCAACGTCGCGGCCTACGAGCGCTTCGATCCGGCCGATCCCGACGCCTCGCGCTTCGTGGATCAGGATCTGAACCGGGTGTGGACCGCCGCCATTCTGGACGACGTGTCGCGCGATTCGGTGGAGCTGCGCCGGGCGCGGGAATTGCGCCCGGTGATCGATGAGGTGGACTTCCTCCTCGACCTGCATTCCATGCATGAGCGCAGCGCACCGCTGTCGGTATGCGGGCCACTCGACAAGGGTGTCGCCCTTGCACGCGCGCTGGGCACACCGGCCTGGGTGATCAGTGACGCCGGGCACCCCGAGGGGTGCCGCATGCGCGACTACGCCGGCTTTGGTGATCCGGCAAGTCCGAAGAATGCACTGCTCGTAGAATGTGGCCAGCACTGGGAGGCGAGCGCCGCCAAGGTGGGGCGTGAGGCGACCGGGGGCTTTCTGGTGCTGCACGGCATCCTCGACGCGCGCGACCTGCCGGCCGCCTGGTTGCAGCAGACCCGGATGCCGCAGAGCGTCGTGCGGGTCACCGAACCGGTGGTCGCTTCGAGTCTCGATTTCCGCTTCGCGGGTGACTACACCGGGCTCGAAACCTTTGCCGAAGCCGGCACGATCATCGCGTGGCGCGACGGCGAGCCGGTCCGCACGCCCTATCCGAATTGCGTGCTGGTGATGCCGTCGTTGCGGCAGTTGCGCGCAGGTGTCACGGTGGTGCGTCTGGGGGAGCTGGTTTCGTAGCGCGCCGGTGTGCACGCGATCCGCGGCTGGCCCGTTATTGACACGGTCATGAAACTCGCGACGCCGTTCACCGTGAGCGAAGCAAGCCCCGCCGCGGCGTGGCAGAGCAGACGCAGGAAACGGGTACTCCGTTCGCCCTGAGCGAGCCTGTCGAAGGGCGTCTATGGTGGTGTCTTCTACCAGGCTTCGGCAGGCTCAGCTCGAGCGGTACTGGGTTGTTGCGCTGATGTTCTTGTTCGGGTCGTTGCGGCGCACTGATAGCGTGACATCGTGTTCGAGTGCGCTGGTTTAGAAATGAGAATTACTTCTAGTATTATTCGAGTTTTTCTTTTTGGGTTAATCATGCGTATTCAGTCTCTGTTGGCGGCGGCGGTCGGCCTGCTGATGATGGCGTCGTCGCTGGCCGTCGGCGCTGCCGAAGCCGTTGTGACCGACATCGCCGGGCGTCAGGTGCGGATAGACTTACCGGTGCAGCGCGTCATCCTGGGGGAAGGGCGGCAGATCTACCTGACTGCCGTGCTTGACCGCGACAATCCGTTCCGCCGTATCGTCGGTTGGCGCAATGACCTCAGCAGCGCCGACCCGGACAACTACGCGGCCTACCTCGAGAAATTTCCGGAGATCGCCAGCATCCCGACGTTCGGTGGCTTCAAGGACGGTACGTTCGACGTCGAACAGGCGATATCGCTGCAGCCCGACGTCGTCATCATGAACATCGAGTCTCGGCAGGCCACCGAAGATGCGAAATACATCGAAAAGCTGGCAGCCGCAGGAATTCCACTGGTGTACGTGGATTTTCGCGAGCACCCCTTCGTCAATACCGAACCCAGCATGCGCCTCTATGGCCAACTGTTTGGCAAGGAGGCCGAAGCCGAGACGTTCATCGCCTGGCGCGCCGCCGAGATCGCCAAGGTCACCGACGTGATCGAGCGGCATCAGCCGCTGCGCCCCAAGGTCTTCATCGATCGCGCCGGCGGCTACTCCGAGGAGTGCTGCATGAGTTTCGGCGACGACAACTTCGGCAAGTTCGTGACTCTGGCCGGCGGCGAGAACATTGCCAGGAACATCATTCCCGCCACCTTCGGCAACCTCAACCCGGAGCAGATCATTGCCTCCAATCCCGACCACGTGATCGTCACCGGCGGCATGTGGGACGCCTATGTGCCCGGTGGCGCCTGGGTGGGGGTGGGCCCGGGGCAGGACCGGGCGGAAGCCCTGCGCAAGCTCGCGGCGCTGACCCGCCGTCCGGCAATGACGGGTATCGCGGCCGTACGCAGCAAGCAGGTCCATGCCATCTGGCATCAGTTCTACAACAGTCCGTATCAGTTCGTGGGCATACAGCAGATGGCCAAGTGGCTGCACCCGGAGTTGTTCGCGGATCTCGACCCCGAGGCTACGTTCAAGACACTGCACGAGCGCTTTCTCCCGGTTGATTATCGTCCCGGCTATTGGGTGTCGCTGACCGATGCCGACTGATACCGTAGTTCCTGTGCACGCCGTGCCGGACGGAAGCGGCCGCTACCGAGTCATCGTGTGGCGGCGGCAACTGATTTTGCTGGCGCTGGCTGCGGCCTTGTTGCTCAGCCTGTGCGCCGATCTCGCGCTTGGTCCGGCCCGTTACGAGTTGGGTGAGGTGGTACGGGCGTTGTTCCAGCCGGCTTCGGTGTCGGACCAGGTACGCGTGGTGTTGTGGGAAATCCGCATGCCGATCGCGCTGATGGCGGTGGTGGTGGGCGCGGCACTGGCGGTGGCCGGGGCGCAGATGCAGACCATACTCAACAACCCTCTGGCGAGTCCCTTCACCCTGGGCATTTCCGCCGCGGCGAGCTTCGGTGCGGCGCTGGCGCTGGCTTTCGGCGTGGCCTTCATTCCGGCGGCGGTCGCCTGGATGGTGCCGCTCAACGCCTTCGTCATGGCCATGCTGGCGGCCCTGCTCATCCATCTGCTCAGCGCCCGGCGCGGCATGACGGTCAACAGCATTGTGCTGCTGGGCATCGCGCTGGTATTCACCTTCAACGCGCTGTTGGCCCTGGTGCAGTTCTTTGCCTCGTCCGAGGCGCTTTCCGCGGTGGTGTTCTGGACCATGGGGAGTCTCAGCAAGGCCACCTGGCCCAAGCTTGCCATCACCACCGCCGTGTTGCTGCTGGTGTTGCCGGTATTCGTCGTCCGCGCCTGGGCGTTGACCGCCCTGCGTCTGGGCGAGGACAAGGCGGCAAGCTTCGGCGTGAAGGTCGGCCGGCTGAGGCTGGAGACCTTGCTGCTGGTCAGCCTGCTGGCCGCGATCCCGGTGTCTTTTGTCGGGACCATCGGCTTCATCGGCCTGGTTGGCCC
Organism: Rhodocyclaceae bacterium; assembly: GCA_046295975.1. Classification (GTDB taxonomy): domain Bacteria; phylum Pseudomonadota; class Gammaproteobacteria; order Burkholderiales; family Rhodocyclaceae; genus UBA2357. Next base: position 26,803 of record JBKBMG010000033.1, on the reverse strand, counting down.
GCACATCGCGCGCATGATCATCGGCGAGGATCAACGTTTTTTCCTGCCGGCCTCGGCGCTCGCGGGGGCGTTGATCCTGTCGGTGAGTTCGGTGGTGAGCAAATCACTGATCAGTGGCACGATCTTCCCGATCGGCATCGTCACGTCGCTGATCGGCATTCCGTTCTTCGTGTCGCTCATTCTGTCGCAGGCGAGGCGATCATGGTAAGCATCCGGCTCGACGGACTCGGCGCGCGCTACGGCAAGGCACTGTCGTTGCAGGATATCTCGACGCCCACCTTCCGGGCGGGCGAGGTGGTGGCGGTCATCGGCCCCAATGCGGCAGGCAAGTCCACGTTGTTCAAGCGAATCTGCGGGCTGATCGATGGCCCCGGCCAGGTGTGGGTGGACGGGCTTGCGCCCGGGGCGGGTGGCATCTGCTACATGCCTCAGGACATTGCGGCGAGTGCGGCGCTCAGCGTGTACGAGTCGGTGCTGCTGGCCTGCAAGCAAGGGGGTGGCTGGCGGGTGAGTGAGGCGGAGTTGCGCCAGATCGATCAGACCCTGGCTGCGCTCGGCATCGCATCGCTCTCCTTTCGCCATGTCGGAGAACTGTCCGGTGGCCAACGTCAGTTAGTCAGCCTGGCTCAGGTGCTCGTGCGCAATCCGGAAATCGTGCTGATGGACGAGCCGACCTCGGCGCTGGATTTGTCGCGCCAGGTCGAGGTACTCGGCCACATGAAGAAGCTGGCGCGGGAGAAGGGTGTGCTGGTGCTGGTCACGCTGCACGATCTCAATCACGTCATGCGCTTCTGCGACCAGGTGCTGGTGATTGCGGGTGGTCGCCAGGTGGCCTGCGGCCCCACCGCCGAAATCGTCACCCCTGCACTGTTGCGGGAGACCTACCACGTCGAGGCGCGGGTGGAGTCGTGCTCGCGGGGCTTCGGCCAGGTCATCGTCGACGACATCGCCGTGCAAGGCCGTACGTTCGCTCCGGCTATCGGCTGATAGAGGCCGCGTCGGTCAATCGACTCGTCGACTCGTCGACCTTCCCGGTGGTTGCGCGGCATGCCTGCACATTCGAGCGCGCAGGCATGCCGCGTTTGCGGCTGCGCAACGCAGCGCACTTCGTCACCCTTGCAGCAAGCGCGCGGAGACGAAAAATGTATGCAAACTTTTCCGGACGGTATCCCGATGATCTGGTGGTCATCCGTCCTGGCGAAAAGTTTTCAATTAAAACAATTATTTGCACCGAGTCGGCGAACACGTGAGCGCAGCCCAGTAACGTCTCGGTTCTGAATCGAGGTGCGCGTCGTCAAGAATATGTTCATAATCCGACGCCAATGCCTTAAGGCAATCGTATATATAGTTCATGAGATTGTTGCGGTGCGGGATATTCCTCAGGGGTGCGTTCGGCGCCGCTCGCCGAGGTGTCTGACGGGGCTCGGCGTTGGGGCGCGTCCGCGTAGCCGCACCGGTCTGCGGGAGATTGGGTGACAGCGATGCATCGGTTCGAACAGGTCAAGAAGATCAACGTTGGGGGCTGGCCGCATGTGGCCCTGGATAGGCGCGATTTCGCGCTGCTGATGCAGCACGACTGTCTGCAGGCCCGCGCGATGACGGACAAGCCCCTGCCCAAGTTGGCGTTCTCGATGAATGGCCAGGCCTTGTCGCTGGCGGAGTCCGATGTGGTGTTCCGCGACGCGATGCGGCGCGCCGACTACATCCAGGCCGATGGCCAGTCGCTGGTCATTGCCTCGCGCTATCTGTGCGCCGAACCGCTGCCTGAACGAATCGCCACTACCGACTTCTTTCACGACTGCGCAAAGGTCGCCCAGGACAGTGGCTTGCGCTTCTACATCCTGGGGGCCTCGGAAGTGCAGCACGACCGTGCGCTGGCGGAGATCCGGCGGCTTTATCCGCGGCTGATCATCGCGGGGCACAGGAATGGTTTCTTCAACGCCGACGACGTGCCCGCCATTTGTGCCGACATCGTCGCGTCTGGCGCAGACGTGCTGTGGGTGGGCCTGGGCAAGCCCAAGGAGCAGCTGTTCTGCATCGACAATCTGGAGCGCCTGCGCGGAGTGGGCTGGATCAAGAGTTGTGGCGGCCTGTTCGACTTTCTCTCGGGCAAGCACTCGCGCGCACCGGAGTGGATGCAGCGCTACGGGCTGGAGTGGGCCTACCGTCTGGCGCTTGAGCCACGGCGCTTGTTCTGGCGCTACTTTGTGACCAATGTGCATTCGCTGTATCTGCTGCTCAGGCGCGGCAGTCGGCCGGCTCATGCCTCGTCCTGACGCATGGGCTCGGTCAAGCAGTGAGCAACCGGACGATTCTCCGCCGCATTCTGCTGGCGCTTGGCGGCACCGCCGGTGTGGCGTTCACGACCTTCGTCATCGCGGTGCTGCTGGTCAGGACCGTTTCGCCAGCTCAGTTCGGCATCTTCAGCTTTCATCAGGTCTTCGTTGCCCTGGGCTACGGGCTGTCGAATGCCTTGCTCGGGTCGCCGATGATGGTCGGTGTGAACCGCGAGGGACGCGATTTCGGCGAGCTCGCGCTGTCCTTCGGCCGCATGAGCCTGTTGCTCGGCTTGCTTGCCGGTGCGGCAACCTTCGGTCTGGTGTTGAGTTTCGGCGAGGACGGCGAGACCGCGCTGGCCTTTGCCCTGTCCTCGCTGTTCATGTTGTTGCGCTGGTTCGGTCGGTCGCTGGAGAACACCGCGCACCGGCCGGGGGTGGTTCTGCGATCCGATCTGGTCTTCGTGCTGGTGATGCTGGGTGGCTGCGGGTGGCTGGTGGTGCAGGCGGCGATCAGTCTGAAGGCGATTGCCTATCTGCAACTCACAAGCGCGGTGAGCGGCTTCGTGGCACTCGGCCTGCCCGCGCTGCGGGCGCATGGCCTGGGGTTGATACGCGGTCGCATGGCCGAGTTCGGCGCCGCATTCAAGGCACAAGGACGGCATGCGCTGGCCGGTGTGCTGGCGACGGAGGCGACTGCCAATGCCCATGTCTATCTGGTCACGGCCTTGCTCGGGCCTGCAGCGTTTGCACCGCTGGCGGCGGCGGTGCTGCTGTTCCGGCCGGTACCGCTGGTGATCATGTCGCTCACTCAATTGGAACGGCCGCGCATCGCGCGGATGCTCGCGGATGGCGATGGTGACGGCGCGCGCCGGGCGATCCGCTTGTTTCGGCGGGTGGTGGGTGGCTTCTGGTTGTTCAACGTGGCGTTCGCGGCCGGCGTCGTGTTCTTTCTACTCGATGCGGCCGGGTTGGACGACTACGACCCGTGGGTGATCCAGGCGGCAACGGCGTTCTGGGCGCTGATCATGGGCTTGCGCTGCCTGAGAGGGCCGGAAAGCGCCTGGCTGCAGGCCGACGGGCGTTTCCGCGAGTTGTCCCGCACGATGATTGCTTCCGGCGCGATCGCCTTGCCGCTCGTGTTCGCGATGCTGCAGTTTTTTGAAGTGGTGTATTCACTTGCCGGCGTGCTCGCCGGCGAACTGGTGGCAGCAGCGCTGATCATGCGCCTGGTTCGTCGCCCCACTCGGTAAAGGTCCACATACAGCCATGAATCCAGTCCCCAACGTGGTCATCGGAATCCCGACTTTCAAGCGCGCAGCCGGGCTGACGCGGCTGCTAGCGTCGATCGAGGAAATCCGCACGACATGCAATGTGAGCGTCCTGGTAGGCGACAACGAAGGGCATGGCGGTGCGGGCCTGGGTGTGGTGGCGGAGCTTGAGGCGCGCGGCTATCGGTTTCCGATCGAAGCCATGCCCGTGCCCGAGCGGGGCATCTCGCCGGTCCGCAACGCCCTCATGAAGCGTGCGCTCCACGAACGCAAGGCCGATGCCCTGGTGATGGTCGATGACGATGAACGGGTTGAGCCGGACTGGCTGCAGGCCCTGGTCGACGTGTGGCAGGAAGGCGGGTTCGACGTCGTCGGCGGTGCCGTGCTCCCCGAGTTCGAAGCGCCGCCGCCGACCTGGGTGAAGGGGCTGCATCTTTACTGGCGCCGTATCCATGGGCGGGGAGCGATCGACATGGTGCAAAGCACCTGCAGCGTGCTGATCGCCCGCAGCGTTGCCGAGCGCTATGGCGATCAGTGGTTCGATGCGGCATTTGCGCTCACCGGTGGCGGCGACCGGGAGTATTTCATGCGTCTCAAGATGCGCGGCGCGACCTTCGGGTTCGCCCCAGCCGCGATCAGCCACGAGTCCTTTTCGTCCAGCCGGACGACTGTGCGTTGGGCGTTGCAGCGCGCCTACCGGATTGGCAGCGGGGATGCACGGATGTTTCTGCTCCACCAGGCCAAGGGGCGTGGCGTCGCGCGTGAGATGGCCAAGCTGTGTGCGGCGATGCTGGCCGGTGCTTGCGCCGTGCTGGTGTGCTCGCCGATTCCGCGCCTGAGGATGAAGTACGTCGTGCTGCTCAGTCGCCAGATGGGCAAGCTGAATGGCTATTTCGGCAAGCCGCCGGAGGTGTACCGGCAGGTGCACGGTTCGTGAGCGGGGGAACGGAGTGGTGACGGTCCCTGCTCGACACCTTGCGATCATTGCCTGCGTCGGTGCCCTCCTCCTGCTGTGCGCGTTTGCGCTGGCGGGCGGCGGCGGGGGACTTACCTACGAGGGGCGCGAAGCGGACGCGGCTTGGCGGGCAGAGGCCGAGGCCCGCATTGATGCACTGCGCAAGGCCGACATCGCGATCGTGGTGGTCGACGAGGCTGGCCGGCCGCTGGCTGACGTGCCGGTGGAGGTGTCGATGACCCGGCATCGCTTTGGTTTCGGTTCTGCCGTGGTGGCCAAGCGGCTTGTCGACGCGGGAGAAGACGAGGATCGCTACCAGGCGATCGTTGCGCATTACTTCAACCGCGCGGTATTTGAGAACGATTTGAAGTGGGACCCCTGGAACCGCGCCAAGCGGCCTGACGATCCCAGCTACAGCCGCGACAAGCTGGACGCCGCATTGAGCTGGCTTGGTCAGTTCGACATCGCGGTTCGTGGGCACTACCTGGCGTGGGGGCCGATCGAGCGTTTCGAAGCCTACAAAAGGTACTTGGACAGTCCGGGGGCGTTTCGCGAACAGTTTCTCGCGCACGTGGGCGAGAAACTCGCAGCCTTCGGCCCGGCGGTGCCCGAGTGGGACTTCGTCAACCATCCGCTCGGCTGGAACCGGCGCTTGCTGCTGCTGGACGACTTTGTCGGACGGGATGTGTATAAGCAGGTGCATGACATGGCGCGCGCCGCGGCCCCGCACGCGCGGCTGGTGGTGAACGAGGGCGGCATCCTGCCCACCTACCGTGGGGCTGACGTGCAGCGACAGCGCTACATCGACTTCATCCAGGGGCTGCGCCGCGAGGGGGTGGGTGTCGACGGCATTGGTTTCATGGCCCACTTCAAACCCCATACCCTGACACCTCCCCGGCAACTGCTGCAGGTTCTCGACCGATTTGCCGAACTGGAGCTGCCCCTGCAGGTGACCGAGTTCGACATTCGCTTTGGCCCCAATGGCGAACCCTATGCCATGACGCCGGACGAGGCACGTCTGCAGGCGGATTACACCCGCGACTTCATGCTTGCCGTGTTTTCCCACCCCGCGGTCGAGTCGTTGCTGATCTGGGGGTTCTGGGAAGGGCAGCATTACAACCCCAGTGCGGCGTTATTCGATCGAGACTGGCGGATCCGGCCCAATGGCGAAGCGTTCTTCGAACTGATCGGCGAGCGCTGGTGGACCGACGCCCAGGGCGCGACCGATGACGAAGGGCGTTACCGCGTCCGGGGGTTCAAGGGCGAGTACGAAATCGTTATTGGCGCTGGCGCCCAGGCCAAGCGCCATCTCGCGACGGTGGACGACGACTTTACGCTGAGGCTCGTCCATGACCAACACGATGCGGCCGAATCACAAACGGAATCCATGCAATGAAACCGATACTCTTCAGCGTCGTCATTCCCGCCTTCAACCGCGAGCGCGAGATCGGTGCAGCGATCGAGTCGGTCCTGAAGCAGACAGAGCAGGACTTCGAGATCATCGTCGTCGACGATGGCTCGAGCGATGGTACGCGCGAGGCCGTCGCACGCATTTCCGACCCGCGGGTTCGCTACGTCCACCAGCCCAACGGTGGTGGCTCCAAGGCGCGCAACACCGGCATCGACCATGCGCGCGGGCGCTTCATCGCGTTCCTCGATTCCGACGACGTCTTCCTTCCCCATCATCTGGCACAGGCCAGGCCCATACTGCAGCAGGGCGACCGGATCTGCACTTACACCCAAGTCATTGTCGATCGCGGTGACGGGATCACCTTTCTCAAACCACACCGTGGACTGCGCGAGCGCGAGGCGTTGTCGGAGTATCTGATGTGTGACCGCGGTTTCGTTCAAACGAGCACGCTCGTCGTCCCTACCGAACTCGCTCGCGCTGCACGGTACGATGAGCGCATCAGCTTCGGTCAGGACACGGATTTCGCCATCAAGCTCGCACACCACGGGGCAAGACTGACGATGCTGGAGCAGCCCGGGGCGATCTGGAACGACCGATGGAGCGACGCGCGGCTGTCGAGCCGGGGCAACCCCCACCAGCGTCTGCAGTGGTTGGAGCGCGTTCGCCCGATGATCACCACCAAGGCCTACTACGCCGACCGCGGCTGGCCGGTCGCGAAAATGCTGGCACTGAACGGCGAGCGGGGGCGGGCGGCGGGTTACTACTTCGACGCCCTGCGCAGGGCCTGCTATCGACCCAAGATCGCGGTGGTGGTCGCGCTGCAGGTACTGCTTTCCAAGGGCGCCTACCGCCGCCTGTCTGACGGGCTGGCCAGGTTCGGAGTGAAGCCGTGACTGCATGCCTGGACTGCCGCAACATGCCGGAGCGCATGTCGGGTGGCCGGGCGACCGCAAGGCCGCGCCGGCAGCCCGCGGGGCGGTTTGTCCAGGCGGCGTTCGTGTTCGTGACCTTGTTCGTCTTCGTTGGCACCAACCCGTTCGCTCAGCGCGTCAGGCTGGAAGACTTGGCCGAGACAGGCGATGGCAGTTTCGGGCGGCAGCTCATTCTCTTGCTGGCTGCGCTCGTGGGGGGCGGGGCCCTGGTTCTCCGTCATGGCGGGCGCCCGTTTGTTCTGCTGCGAGTCGTGCCGTGGCCGGTGCTCGTGCTCCTTGGTTGGTGTCTGCTCACGCTCACCTGGTCGCCCTTCCCCGAAGTCGGTTTGCGGCGTCTCGCCCAGACCGCGATCCTGATCTTCATGGTATTCGCCTTCGTGCAATGTCTCGGGCCGCAACGTGCGCTCCGGTTGTTGGCGCTGACCTTGGTCGGTCTGGTCTGTTTGAGTGTGCTGTTCGCCCCTGTGCTGCCAAACGGCATCCATGGTGCCGGCGAGCGCGACGCATCGCTGATCGGTGCGTGGCGGGGTTTCTTTTTTCACAAGAATCAGGCCGGGGTCGCCGCCTTGCTGGCCGTGATCATGAGCGACTTCTTCATGAGGCTGGAGCGGAGGCGGTTCTGGATGCTCGGCATCCTCTTTGGCGTGTTGCTGTTGCTCCTGTCGAAATCGAAGACCGCCTTCTTCCTGCTCGTGCCGGTGCTCATATGCGGCATGTTCGCAGAGCGCTATCTCAGGGGGGTACTTTCGATGTCCCTCACTTTCTTCTTGGTCACGCTGTCTGCGGTGGTGCTGGGTACGCTGATTCTGGTGAATTTCGACACGGTGGCGGCGATCCTGGCCGATCCGCAGGCGTTTACCGGGCGGGTGGGGATATGGATGACCTTGAGCGGTGTGATCTCGGACAACGTGGTGGGAGGCGTGGGGTACGGCTCACTCTATGACGTCGGCGAAGGCAGTGTGATCACGAAATACGGTGACGCGTGGGTCAGCCTGATGGCGCATGCGCACAACGGCTACGTCGAACTCTGGGCCGCCATCGGGCTCGTCGGACTGGTGCTGGCGGTCGGCCTGTTCCTGTTGAAGCCGCTGCGCAGCTTGCTGTCCGCCCGCGGGGTCATGCCGCCGCTACTCGCGATGCTGATTTCGATCATCGCGCTGGTCATCGTCCATAACACGATGGAGACAACCCTGATGCATCGGTCGGCGCCGCTTTGGTTTGTACTACTGGTTGTCGTCGCAAGCACGCAACACCTCGCCGGTGTCGCGACAACGCGCCGGCCGCGTTCCGATCACGCCCGCCATTCGAGATTCGGAGTGCCGTCGTGAGGCGCGTGGGTTGCGCACCGCTGCGTGATGGTGGCAGGGAGGGCGGGCGATGATGCCATCCCGTACCCGGCCGCCGGCGCTGTTTGTCAAAGCGATGTTCGTGTTCGTGACCTACTTCATCTGTGTCGGCAGTATCAACCCCTTTCGGCAGCGCGTTCGCATCGAGGACGTGGCCGAAACAGGTGACGGCAATTTCGCGCGCCAGATCGTTCTGCTCCTCGCGGCCTTGGTCGGCGGCTGTGCGCTGGTCATACGGAACGGTGGCCGCCCATGGGTATTGATCAAGCTGATTCCCTGGCCCGTGCTGCTGCTGTTGGCGTGGTGTGTACTCACGATCAGCTGGTCGCCCTTCCCTGACATCGGAACGCGACGCCTTGTCCAGATCGCCATTCTGACGTTCATCGCCTTCGCATTCGTCCGCTATCTCGAGCCCTTGCCGGCGTTCCGGCTGCTCGCGCTTACGCTGGTCTGTCTGGTTTGCCTGAGTGTTGTACTGGCCCCGATTCTGCCCAGCGGGATTCACGGTGCCGAGCGGGCCGCGTCGCTCAGCGGCGCATGGCGGGGGCTCTTTGTCCACAAGAATCACGCGGGCGTGGCTGCGTTGCTGGCGGTCATCCTGAGCTATTTCTTCATGCGGATGGAGCGAAAGCCGATCTGGATCATCGGCATGGTTTTCGGCGTGCTGTTGTTGATTCTGTCGAAGTCCAAGACTTCGCTGGCGCTGCTCGTGCCCTTGATCGTCTGCGGCATCTTCGTCGAGCGGTATCTCCGGGGGGTGTTTTCCATGTCCCTGACGCTGTTCATGGTGACCGCATCCTCGCTCTTGGTGTTCGTGCTCGTCCTGGTGAATTTCGATGCACTCGTCGACGTGTTGAACAATCCCAGGGCGTTCACCGGTCGCGTGGGAATCTGGATGGCGCTCAACGGTGTGATTGCGGACCACTTCTGGGGTGGGGTCGGGTACGGCTCGATCTATGACGTCGGCGACACCGGTTTGCTGACGCGATACGGTGAGGCCTGGGTCAGTCGTGTCGGGCATGCCCATAATGGATATCTGGAGCTTTGGGCGTCCATCGGACTGGTGGGGCTGCTGCTGGCCGTTGCTGTGTTCATGCTCGTGCCTTTGTACAAGTTGCTGACCACGCGTGGCCATGCACCAAGTTTCGTCGGGATGCTCGCGGCCGTCATCGTGCTGGCGATGGTGCACAACATGATGGAGACCACGCTCATGCACAGGCCGGTATTGCTCTGGTATGCGCTGTTGATCGTTGCGGCGTGCGCCGATCGACTGGCGGCCACGCGCGCCGTCAGGTACCGCCGCGAGCGCCCGGCTTTCACCCCTCACGCCACGCCTTCCGGAGTACAGGGCGAATCATGACGACCTCATCGACTTCCGCGCGTCAGACCTGGATAGACGCGGTCAAGGGCTTCACCATCGTCCTGGTGGTGTTTCACCACGTGTTCGGTGGTGTTTCGAGCAGCCTGTCGCCGCCGGAATGGTTTCTGCGCCTGTATGAACTCAGTCAGCCGATACGCATGCCGCTGTTCTTTTCGGTGGCGGGCTTCTTCGCGATACGCTCGTTGAAGGAGGGGTGGGGCGAGTTCATCGACAAGAAGGTGTTGTACTTCCTGTACTTCTACGTGCTGTGGAGCCTGATCATCATCGGTGTGCGATCCAGCCTGGGCGCGTTTACGAACAATCCGGTGGCGTGGACCGACGCGCTCTACATCTTCGTTCGGCCGACTTTCACCATCTGGTTCCTGTATGCGCTGCTGATCAGTTTCGTGCTCGCCAAGCTGACGGTGACCGTGCCGCGCCTGTGGCAATTGCTGGTGGCGCTCGCCGTAGCGGTGCTCGCGGGGCTGTTCGGCGACGGGGAGTGGTTCGCCGTGAAGGTATTGAAGCGCTATCCGTTCTTCGTGTTCGGGGTGCACTATTCGAGGGAAATCCGGACCTGGGTGCAGGCGGCGAGCGTGCCGCGGCTCGTCGTGCTGGGCTCGGGCTATGTTGCGGTGCTGGGCGTGATCTACGTCCAGGGCATCGGCCTTGGGGCGTTGCTTTACTACCTGCTGGCGTTCTGGTCGATCGGGCTGTTCTGCTCGCTCATCTTCCTTGCCGTGAAGTTCAGGCCGGTGGAGCGGGTGCTTGGCTACGTTGGATCGCGAAGCCTCTACATCTACCTGATGCACTTCGTGCCGGCGGCCGGCGTACGCATCGTCGGCGTCAAGCTCGGCATGGGTGACCACCCCTTACTCCTGGCCGTGCTTGGGACGCTGATTGCGGTGTCGCTGTGCCTCGCCGTGCATCGAGTCATGGCACGCTATTGGCCTGACTCCTTCCTGTTCAAGCGCCCCACTGCCATCAGCGCCCCGATTCAGGGCATGCGCGTGGGAGATCGCTCCCGCTGACCGGCGCGAACGCGGTCGGCGTGTTCGCCCGCCGTGAGGCAGGGGTGCCCGGCGGGCCAGCCTCCCGCCGGATGGGAGGACGGATCCGCAGTGGTTAGATCCAGGTTCGCCTGCCAGTCGGTATTGAGCGCCAGCAGGGCCTCAAGGTCCTGCCAGTGGGCGACCGAACTGCGACGGTTGCGCCAGTAGGTGACGATGCGCAGCCCGCTGTCGCGGCGGGCTGCGCACAGCCGCAGCAGACCCGGCTGGGCCGTGGCGAGATCGCGAACGGTGCGCTCGATCTCGCGGTGTGCGATGGATGACGCCGGTCGCAACAAATCGAACGACACGGCGTAAGCCGGCCCCGGGGCGAGCGCTTGGGTCGTGGGCATGGTTCGCAACTCCTTAGGATAGGGGGAGCGTAGCGGATCCGTCTTGCCGCGTTCAGACTCAGATGTAGCCGGAGTTTTCAGATACAGTTGTGACTGGGTGGGCGTGCGCTTGACCGCGCGGAGCGAGGCCGTGCGTTCGCGGCGCCCTCAATTCATCGATTCAGTCAGGAGTCTGGAATTTCATGTTGGCCTTGTTCGCTTCCGCCTTTGTGCTTGGTCTGGTTTTCAATGCGGCCCCCGGTGCGGTGTTTGCCGAAACCGTACGCCGCGGCGTGCGGGGGGGATTCCGCCCGGCGTTCGCGGTTCAGGTCGGGTCGTTGATCGGCGACGCGAGTTGGGCCTTGTTGGGCTTGATGGGCATCGGCGTACTGTTGCAGGTCGACGGCCTGAAGGTGCCGATTGCGCTGGCCGGGTCGGCCTACCTGCTGTGGTTGGCGTGGGACTCCTGGCGTGCCGCGAGCAAGGCCTTCGAGGTCGACACCGCCGAGCCACAGGCTGCCGGCTCCGCATTTCGTTCCGGGGCGGTGTTGTCGCTCACCAACCCGCAGAACGTCGCGTATTGGGCGGCCTTGGGTGGGGCGATGGGCGCGGTCGGTGTGTCCTCCCCGACCCAGGGCGACTACCTGGTGTTCTTCGGCGGCTTCATGACCTCCTCGGTGCTGTGGTGCTTCGTCTGCGCGGCGGCCATCGATCGGGTGTTCCGCCGCACCGGGCAGCGCTGGGTGAGCTTGACGTACCGGCTGTGCGCGGCCCTGTTCCTGGCGTTGGCGATTGGCACCGTGCGTGACCTGTTCGCGGCCGGCACCGAGGGCGACACCCGGCCGGCAACGGTGATCGTGGGCGAGCGTTGAACGGGCATGCTCCGAATATGAGTACCGGGCTTGAACAGGCGCGTGGCCACTTTCTGGACGGCGTGGCGCATTTTGAGCAAGGACGGCTGGTGGAGGCGCGGGCCTGCTTCGAGGCTTCACTCGCGCTGGCGCCCGGACGGGCCTCGGTGCTGGGGAATCTCGGCATCACCTTGTACCGCCTCGGCGAAACCCGGCAAGCGGGCGCTGTGCTGGCCGAGGCGGTCGCGGCCGATCCCCGGCATGCTGAGGCCTGGGTGACGTTGGGCCTGGCCGCCCATGCCGATGGGGACTGGCAACAGGCCGTCGCGGCGCTGGAGCGCGGGCTGGCGCTGCAGCCAGGACCGGCACCGACCTGGCTGACGCTGGGCCGTTGCCGGCAGCGGCTCGGTGCGCTCGAGGCCGCCCTGGAAGCGTTCGAACAGGCCGTGGCGGTCGATCCGGGCCGCGCCGAGGCCTGGACCGAACGAGGCACGGTGTTGCGCGCGTTGGGGCGCAACGAGGCCGCTGCCGAGAGCTTCCGGCAGGCGCTCGACCGTGGTGGCGACGCGGCGCTCAATCATTTCTTCCTGGCGTCGGTCAGTGGTGCGCCGGGACCGGCCAGCCCGCCGCGGCGCTACGTTGAAAGCCTGTTCGACGACTATGCGCCCGAGTTCGAGTCGCACCTGGTGGGCGAACTCGGGTACTGCGGGCACACCCAATTGCTCGCACCGCTGCTCGCCACCGGGCGCCGTCTGACTGCCGCACTCGACCTGGGCTGCGGCACCGGCTTGTGTGGCGAGCGTTTGCGCGGACGGGCCGAGGCGGTGGATGGCGTGGATGTGTCGGCGGCGATGGTCGCGCAGGCGCGTGCGCGGGGCGTGTATCGCGACCTCTGGCACGCTGATCTGCTGGAGCACCTGAACGCGAACACGCGTTCCTACGGATTGGTCATGGCGGCCGATGTGTTCATCTATGTTGGTGAGCTGGATGGAATATTCGGCGAGGTTCGGCGATGTCTCGAGGCGGAGGGTTGCTTTCTCTTCACCGTTGAGTTGCTGGCCGGCACCGACGCTGCGCACCCACAGAACGACGCCGCCCCGGTACTGCAGCCCAGTTTGCGCTACGCCCATTCGGAAGCGTACCTGCGAGCCCTGGCGCAGCGCCATGGTTTCGTCGTGGATGTGCTGATGCAGGCGCCGATCCGATACGAACAGGGCTGCCCGGTTCAGGGGGCCTACGTTCATCTGCGCCGCGCGCCGTCCTGACGCCGTTTCCCCGCACAGCTTCCAGGTCACCGAGGTCACGCATTGACCGCCGATGCGCTGGGCGGTCATCATTCCGCTTGTCGTGTAAGCCGGCACAGTCGTGGCGCAAGCGCCAGGCTGTCGTCTCGCGTGCAACAACTACAACTGGGGAGGCCTGGGGGATGGCGCAGCGCGGATGGGTTTCGGTGGTACTCGCGGTTTTGTTGGCGATCGCCGTTGCGATCGGGGTGTATCTCTACAGTGCCTCACGCGGCGCGCTCGAGCGTTCCGAGCAGGCGCAGGCAGCAGCAAACACGGAGGCGGAGCGGCTGCGTGGCGACCTGGCGGCGACGCGCAGCGAGCGCGACCAGTTGCGCCAGCGGCTGACGGGGCTGGAGACCCAGCACGCGCAGTTGCAGGCCGAGGTCACGACGATGCGCGAACAGCGGCCCGACGACGCCGAGGCAGCCAGGCTTGCCACCGAAACTGCCGATGCCGAGGCGCGAGAACGGCAGCAGGTCAGGGAGCAGGCCCTGACCGCCGAACTGGAGGCAGCACGCGCCCAAGGTGCGGAGCTTGCCGAGACCTTGGCGGCCATGCGCGACGAGCTGGCGCGCAAGCTGGGGAGTGAGGCCGCGCTCGCCAGCGAACGCGACGCCGCCGTGGGGCGCTTGGCAGCGTTGGAGGCGCAACTTGCGGCCGAGGTCGCCGGCCGAGGTGGTTTGAGTGCCGAACTGGCCGAACGCGAACAGGCCCTCGCTGCGGCGATGCAAGCCCTGGCCGAGCGCGAGGCGGCGCTGGCCGAAGCCGAGCAGCAGCAGCGTGCGACCGAGGACCGCTACCGCCAGGCGCGCGAACAACTCGCCAGCCAGCAGGCGCGCAGCGAGGACTACAGCAAGGCCTTGGCCGAGCTCGAACAGCGGCTGGCGCGCGAAACCGATGCCATGGATGCCTTGCAAGGCCAGCTGCAGGCGCTGAGCAACGAGCGCGAAACCCTGGTGTCGCGCCTTGAAGACGGCACGACGGTGATCAAGTTGCCCGAGAGCATTCTGTTCGCGTCCGGGTCGGCACGCATCGGTCAGGCGGGCCACCAGACGCTGCAGTTGCTCGCCGAGGCGTTGGCGAGTTTCCCGGATCATCTGATCAGCGTGCAGGGGCATAGCGACGCCCGACCGCTGTCGCAGACGCTGCAGAACCTTTACCCGAGCAACTGGGAATTGTCCGCGGCGCGCGCCGCCGCCGCGGTGCAGGTGCTGATCGAGGCGGGCATTCGTGCCGAACGCATGCAGGCCGTTGGATACGCCGACACCCGGCCGCTGGTGGAGGAAACCGACGAGGCGGCGCGGCGCAACAACCGCCGCATCGAGGTACTGCTCTATCCCGACCAATTCACGATGAAGCTGCTTGAGGCGCCCCGGACGAACTGAAGGCCCTGCCGGCGCGGCAGCCATGATCATGTCGACCGAATCAGTCGAAGCCCGCTCGCGGGCACGCCCGCGAAACGCACCGCGACACGCGCAGCGCGAGCGGTGTGATGACGCCGATCACCCGGCTAGCATTCCTTGCCCGTCCTCGGCAGCGCTGCCAGCGTGCGTTCCCAAGGTGGCTGCGGCTGGAAGTGTGTTTCGAGCGCGTCCAGAAAGACCTTGACCTTGGGTACCTTGACCCGGCTCGGCGTGTAGCAGGCATAGAGCTCGCGCCCGAAGACGATGCGCGGCTCGTAGTCGTCGAGTACCGACTGCAACTGCCCGTCGGCCAGTTCGTGATGACACAGGTAGGTGGGGAGAATGGCGATGCCGCGGCCGGCCAGCGTGGCGTCCAGCATGCAGTCGGCGTTGTTGAAGTGGATGCGACTGCGCACCGGAACGCGGAACTCGGTGCCATCCGCGGCGACCAGCAACCAGGTCTTGTCGTCGCGCAGCACGTAGCTCAGGCAGTCGTGTTGCCCCAGCTCCTGTGGGTGCGAAGGGGTGCCGCGGGCGGCGAGGTAGCCGGGCGTGGCGCAGATGACGCGGCGCAGGCTGCAGACGCGCCGCGCCACCGCATCCTCTGGGGGCAGCCGGGTCATGCGCAAGGCCACGTCGATGTTCTCTCCCACCAGGTCGACCGTGTCGTCGTTCAGAATCAGCTCGCACTCCAGGTCAGGGTGGGCTGCGACGATTTGCGGCAACAGCGGCGCAATACAGTGGCGGCCGAAGGTCACCGTTGCGCTCACCCGCAGGATGCCCCGCGGTTCGCTGCCAAGATTGCGCATCGCGACCTCGGCGCCGGTCACTGCCTCGAGCGTACGCGCCGCATGCTGGTGGAACACCTCGCCGGCTGCCGTCAGTGCCAGCCGGCGGGTGGAGCGTTCGAACAGGCGCACGCCGAATGCCCGCTCCAGTTCGCCCACCTGTTTGCTCACCTGGGCGCGCGTACATCCCATGGTGCGTGCCGCCGCGGCCATGCTGCCGCCTTCCACGACGCGGACGAAGCTCTCCCACGCAGGCAGCCAGTTCATGTCGCCTCCGCGGGCACCGTGACCTCGCCAGGCGTCGCCATGAGTGGTGTTACGGTGGGTACGGGAGGGGGTATTCGCGCGGGCATTTGTCAATGTTCCGTTGACGGTACGCATCGAATTATGGGCTTTCCGGGCCTGGTCGCGAAACCTATTCTCGCAGAATGAGCGATCGACACGGATGTGCAGCCGTAAGCCGCAAGAGTCGTTTCGCTGCCTGCCACAACGCCCGCGTCTTGCGGCCTTTTCCGGTATTCCGTCATGTTTCGTGCGCTTCGCAAACCCGAGGTGTTGGTCATCACGCTCGCGGCCGCCGGCATTCTTGCCATCACCATGGGCGCGCGGCAGTCGCTCGGCCTGTTCGTGAGCCCGCTCAATACCGCGACCGGTCTGGGGATTGCGTCGATCAGTCTGGCACTGGCGATCGGTCAGTTCACCTGGGGGGCGATCCAGCCGATCGCAGGCATCGCGGCCGACCGCTACGGCCCCCGGCTGGTGCTGGTGGCCGGTATTCTGCTGCTGGCGATTGGCAGCGCGCTGACCCCCTTCATGGACTCTAGCTTCGGCCTGATCGTGTCGCTCGGCCTGTTTTCGGCGATCGGATCGGGGATCGCGAGTTTTTCCGTGCTCATCGGCGCGGCCGCCCAACGGCTGCCGCCGGAGGCACGCGCGTCGGCCTCGGGCGTGATCAACGCCGGCGGTTCGTTTGGCCAGTTTGTGTTCGCCCCGGTGTTGCAGAAGCTGATCCAGGCCTTTGGCTGGATGGGCGCGTTGTGGTCGATGGCGGTGATGACGCTGCTGGCCCTGCCGTTGATCGGCAAGGTGGCCAAGGGTGGTCAGGCGCCGGTACAGCACCACGAGAAGGATGCCGGCGCGCTGGCTGCGATCCGCACGGCGCTGGGGGACCGCAGCTATCTGTTGTTGCATGCCGGCTTCTTCACCTGCGGTTTTCACATCGCCTTTCTCGTCACTCACCTGCCCGGCGAGGTCGACCTGTGCGGCTTGCCGCCATCCGTGGCCAGCTGGTCGCTCGCCATCATCGGCCTGGCCAACATCTTTGGCAGTCTGTACGCCGGCGCCTGCGTCTCCCGCTATCGCAGCAAGAACGTGCTCGCCGCCATGTACGGTTCGCGGGCCTTGCTGGTGGCGGCCTATCTGGTGCTGCCGAAGACCGAGTGGACCTTCTACATCTTCGCCGCCGGTCTGGGCTTCACCTGGCTTGCCACGGTGCCACCGACGGCCGCCATCGTCGGCAAGCTCTTCGGCGTGCGCTACCTGGCCACGCTGTTCGGCCTGACCCTGTTCTCGCACCAGGTCGGTGGCTTCCTCGGCGCCTATCTGGGTGGGCTGAGCATCACGTTGTACGGCGACTACACCTGGATGTGGTACGCGGACATCGCGCTGGCGGCCCTGGCGGCGGTGCTCAACCTGCCGATCCGCGAGGCGCCGGTGGCGCGGCCGGCGGCCGTGCCGGCGTGACGGCAGGCACGATGGGGAATCCTGGCTGGAAGGAGGAGGGCGTATGAGTGGGTTGCGAAGCGATATCGATGTGGGTGTGCTCAACGAGCGGGGGCGTGAGTACCTGCCGGGCTACCTCGGCATTGAGATACTCAAGCTGGCCGAGCGTACACTCACCAGTCGGATGCCGGTAAAGCGGCTGCACATCGCCCCCAACGAATTTCTGCACGCCGCGAGCGTGGTCGCGCTGGCGGATACGACCTGCGGGTACGCGACGATCGCGCATCTGCCGCAGGGGGCGGAATCGTTCACCACGATCGAGCTCAAGAGCAATCATCTCGGCACGGTGCGAGAGGGCGGCATCGCATGCATCGCGACCGCCCAGCATCTGGGACGTACGACGCAGGTCTGGGATGCGGTGGTTTCCGACGAGGCAAGCGGCCGCACCATTGCGCTGTTTCGCTGCACGCAGATGATCTTGTGGCCGAAAGGCTGACCCGCCTTGTCGGCGGAAGCGAATCGCTGTGGCGCCGGGGAAGCGCCGCCCCCAGGTCCGGAAACGTTGCCGGAGGGCTTGACAGCCACCCCGGGCCGTCCGTTATACTCCGCGCCCTTTCGTGCTTTCCGTGTGCGTCGGCACACAGGCTGTGGTGCTTCATTAAAGCCGCGGCAGTTTTTGGGAAGTACGCGGGCCTTGGTGGTGAAATTGGTAGACACGCTATCTTGAGGGGGTAGTGGCGAAAGCCGTGCGAGTTCGAGTCTCGCCCAAGGCACCAATCAATGTGTGGCGCGTAGTGCGCCGCATCTGCAACATCCGGGTTTCGTTCCGCCTTCGCCTGTCGTTCCGCCTTCGTTTTCCTTTCAAGCGTCGATGGGGCTGTGGTTTCGGCCTGGCGGCACCGGCCTGCGTCGCGCCCTCGCGCTCGGCCCGACCTCGGCCTGGCCTTCCGGGCTGGGCCGCCTCGCGCGGGCGGCCTATACTCGTGCGCATCGTCTGCTCCGGAGCCGGTATGCAGCCATTCCCCGAGTCGTCACCGCGATCGGATTCACCCCAGACCACCGACACGGCAAGGAAGGTGCGCCGAGTCGTGTTCGAGACGGTCGGGCTGGTCAAGACCTACGTCATGGGTGAGGTCGAGATCCGGGCGCTGCGCGGGGTGGACCTCGCGCTGTATGAAGGGGAGTTGGTGGTGATGCTGGGCGCGTCGGGCTCGGGCAAGTCCACGCTGCTCAACATCATGGGCGGGCTGGATACCGCCACGTCCGGCAGCGTCCGTTATCGCGACCACGATCTGACCCGCGCGAGTGAGCGCGAACTCACCGCTTATCGTCGCGATCACGTGGGCTTCGTCTTTCAGTTCTACAACCTCATCGCCAGCCTGACCGCCCGCGAGAACGTCGAGATCGTCACCGACATCAGCCGTCACCCGATGCCGGCCGAAGAAGCGCTGGCCCTGGTCGGGCTGGCCGAGCGGATGGACCACTTTCCGTCGCAACTATCGGGCGGCGAGCAGCAGCGGGTGGCGATCGCCCGCGCCATCGCCAAGCAGCCGGCGGTGTTGCTGTGCGACGAACCGACCGGTGCGCTGGACTCGCAGACCGGCATTCGCGTACTCGAGGCGCTGGAGCGGATCAATCGCGAACTGGCGACGACGGTGGCCATCATCACCCACAACGCGTCGATTGGCGACATGGCCGACCGCGTGTTGCGCCTGCGCGACGGGCGGGTGGAGTCGATCGACGTCAATCTCCGGCGGCAGCCTGCGCGGGCGCTGTCATGGTAGCGCCCAGCCGCAGCCGGGCGCGGGGCGTCCCGCCGGCCGGGTGAGAGGATGAGGGCGCTCGACCGCAAGCTTTGGCGCGATCTGGCAAGGCTCAAGGGGCAGGCCGCAGCCATCGCGCTGGTGATCGCCAGTGGGGTGATGACGCTGGTGATCTCGGTCGCCACGCACGATGCCCTGCGTGGCACCCAGGCGCGCTTCTACCAGGATTACCAGTTTGCCGAGGTGTTCGCCGACCTCAAGCGTGCCCCGGAAGAGCTGGCCGGGCGTCTGCGTGAGTTGCCCGGCGTGAATCTCCTGGAAACCCGGGTGCGCGCGCCGGTGCGCATCGAGGTGCCGGGCTTCGGTGATCCGATACGCGGCGTGTTGTTGTCGCTGCCGGATCGCCGCCAGCCGGTCCTCAACCGCCTGCATTTGCGCGAGGGCGGGCTTCCGGAATCGGGCCGGGCCGACCAGGTGGTGGTGAGCGATGCGTTCGCCGAGGCGCACGGCCTGCGCGCGGGCGATGCGCTCACCCTGATCGTGGATGGCCGCCTGGTGCGTGCGAGCATCAGTGGGGTGGCAGTAAGTCCGGAGTTCGTCTACCAGATTTCGCCGTCCAATCTGTTGCCGGACTACCGACGCTACGGCATCTTGTGGATGAACCGACGGGCGCTGGCACGTGCCTACGGCATGGACGGGGCATTCAACAATGTGGTGGCGACCCTGCAGGCAGGGGCCGCCGAGGCCCCTGTCATTGCCGCACTGGAGCAGGTGCTGGCACCTTATGGCGTGGTGTTTGCGCACGGCCGCGGGGATCAGCACTCCCACCGGTTCCTGGACGAGGAACTGCGCCAGCTGCGCGCCCAGGCACTGCTTCTGCCCACGCTTTTCCTGTTGGTGTCGGCCTTTCTACTCAACGTGGTCATGGGGCGCATCATCCGTACCCAGCGTGAGCAAGTGGCCGTGCTCAAGGCCTTTGGGTACACCAACCGCGAGATTGCTGCGCACTACGGCGTGCTGACCGCGGCCATTGTGTTGGTAGGCTGGCTAGCCGGGATGGTGCTGGGCGTCTGGGCGGCGAGCGGACTCACCCGCCTGTACGCGGAGTACTTCCGCTTTCCGCACCTGCGCTTGCAGCCGCAGCCATGGGTGATGCTGCTGGCGCTTGCCGTGGCAGGTGGTGCGGCCGCACTGGGGACGGCGCGTTCGGTGTGGAAGGCCGTCAGCATGCCGCCCGCGCAGGCGATGCGTCCGGCGCCGCCCGCGCGCTTTCGCCCGGGGTGGCTGGAGCGTACGGCGCTTGGGCGTCTGCTCGACCAGCCCACCCGTATCATCGTCCGAAATCTGGCGCGGCAACCGCTCAAGGCCGCGCTGTCGGTGACCGGTATCGGTCTGTCGTCGGCGCTGCTGATGATGGGCACCTATCAGCTCGACGCCGTTCAGCACATGATCGATACCCAGTACCGCCTGGTGCACCGCATGGATCTGCATCTGGGTTTCACCGACGCGACCTCTCCGGCGGTTGCCGGGGCGTTGCGCAGCCTGCCCGGTGTTCTGGCGGTGGAAACCTATCGCAGCGTGCCGGTGCGGCTGCGCGTCGGGCATCGCGACTACGCCACGGCGATTCTCGGCCTGGAACGGACGCCGCAACTGCGTCAGTTGCTCGATGTCGCACATCGCCCGCAAACCCTGCCGCCCGACGGATTGCTGCTGACCGAGTACCTGGCGCGCGACCTTGGTCTGGAAGTCGGCGATTCGGTAGAGGTGGAGATCCTCGAGGGGCGGCGGCGTGTGGTCAGCCTTCCGCTGGCCGGCGTGGTGGACGAACCGATCGGTGTCAGTGCCTATATGGCGCGCGCGGCGCTCAACCGCGTCATGCGTGAAGGACCGGCTGTCAGCGGCGCCTGGCTGCTGATCGAGCGCGAACGGGGTGACATCGCCGCCGCGGCGGTGGGGTCGTCCCGAACGGGGGCCGCTACTCCATCTGCCTCCCCGACCTCCTCACTCACCGCGTCGCCGTCCACCTCGTCCTCCACCTCGCCCTCTACCTTACCCCCAAGTCCGGAGGCGGACCTCATGGCCCGGCTATGGCGCATGCCGGGCGTTGCGAGCATAGGCATGATCTCGGATGCCGAGCGCGGCATCCGGGACTACATGGCCGATACGATCCAGATGTTCGCCACGGTCTTCGTCCTGCTCGCCGCATCCATCGCGTTTGCGGTGGTCTATAACAACGCACGCATCACCTTTGCCGAGCGGGCGCGGGATCTGGCCACGCTGGAGGTACTGGGCTATTCCAGACTCGAGGTGAGCTGGATACTGCTGGGCGAGATCGCAGTGCTCACGCTGCTCGCCCTGCCTGTGGGTGCGCTGGTCGGTACCGGCTTCTGCTGGGCAATCAACCAGGCATTCAATATGGACTTGTTCCGGATTCCGCTGGTGATCACACCGCGCGCCTATGGCGTGGCCGCGGCCGGCGTGCTGGTCGCGTCGCTGCTGGCCGGCTTGCTCGTCGCGCGGCGGCTGGGTACCCTCGACAAAGTCGCGGTTTTGAAGGCGGTCGAATGAAACAGCGCCCACGCATATTTCTGACACTCTTCCTGCTCGGCGGGTTTGCGCTGCTGGCATGGGCGCTGGCGCCCGCGCCGGTGCCGGTTACCGCGGCGAAGGTGGCAACGGGGCCGTTCGTCGAGTCGGTGATCGAAGAGGGGCGCACCCGGCTGCGCGACACCTATAACGTGTCGGCGCCGATCGCAGGCTATCTGCAGCGCCTCGCGCTGGAAGTGGGCGATCCGGTCGCGCGCGGTGACGTGGTGTTCCGGATGGAAAGCCATCCCGCACCGGCGCTCGATGCGCGCAGCCTGGAGCAGGCGCGTGACCAACTTGCCGCTGCCCAGGCGCGGCTGCAGAGCGCACGCGCCAACCTCGACACCGCACGCGCCGACGCGCGTTTCGCCGAATCCGAATTCGATCGTTATCGCCTGCTCCACGAGCGGGGCTTACTGTCGTCCATCGACATCGAGCGCCGCCTGAGTGAGCGCGACCGCCAACGGGCTCGTGAGAATGCCGCGGCACATGCGGTCGAAGTCGCGCGTTTCGAGGTCGACAGTGCTCGTGCGCTGCTCGAAGTCGGCAGCGGTCAGCGCCCGGCCGGCGATCAAGCCCAGCTCGAGGTCCGCGCCCCTTCCGGGGGCGTCGTGCTGCGCCGCCATCGTTGTTGCGAGGGGGCGGTGAACGCCGGCGAGCCGATCCTGGAAATTGGCGATCTGGCCGACCTGGAAATGCAGGTGGACGTCCTTTCCATGGACGCGGTGAGGATACGCCCGGGCATGCAGGTCAGCGTCGTTGGCTGGGGAGGCGATGCGCCGCTGGCCGCGGCGGTGAGGCGCATCGAACCCGCCGGCTTCACCCGCATCTCGGCGCTTGGCGTGGACGAGCAGCGCGTGCCTGTCATTGTTGACTTCGCGGACGTCGAGGGCGCGGCACGGCTGCTCGGCGTGGGCTTCCGTGTGGAGGCGGAGTTCATGCTGTGGCAGGGCGAGGCCGTCATCCAGGTCCCGACCAGCACCCTGTTCCGTCAGGATGGCCAATGGTCGGTCTTCGTGGTCGAAGACGGGCGCGCCAGGCTGCGCCATGTCGAGCCGGGACGCCGCGCCGGCCTGACCACCCAGATCGAAACCGGCCTGGTCCCGGGCGAAATCGTCGTGACCCACCCCGGCGACCGGGTGGCCGACGGTGTGCGCGTCAGGCCGGAACTACGGGACTGACGTCGTCGCGATCAAGTGCCCGGCCGCGGCGCGTCCACCTCTGTCGGCGAGCGACGTCTCAGATGGGGGCGGTAGATCAGTCGATAGCCCGCATGTTCTAGCAGTGCCGCAACGAAGAGCCCGGCCATCGGCAGGCTCATCTGTGCCAGCGAGGCGTCGCGCGCCGCGAGCACGCCAAGCAGAATCAGCCACACTGCGGCATTTACCTGTATCAACCACCAGATCGCCCGCAACGACGCGGTCTTCACGTGGGCAGTGTCTTTCCCGTCAGGTTTTGGCGTATCGGTTGTCACATCAATCCTCGGCCCGGCTGCGTCTGCGGGCAAGCCATCGGGCCCCGCCATAGGCCGCAAGCGCATTCAGGTAGAAAATTCCAGCCGTCATCATCAAGGCCGAGAGGTAGCGCCCCCAGCCGCCAGCGTCGATAGCCGCCCGAACCGCGTCAAATCCCCCTACGACGCGCATACCTCCCGAATCCGGCGCATAGGCCAAGTAACTGGCCGGGAGCACGCCAAATCCGAACGCGGTCGCCACGCTTACCGGTGCGGCGATGAAGATGAACAGTCGTGTCATCGATGTAGCTGTTCCTGGTGCAGGGGCCGAGGTCGCTGAAGGCGGTAAGGCCGATGAGCAGTAGGAGTATTACGACAATCTTGAGCGAGGACGAAGCCTCACTGAGCGCCGCGCGAGCGATGTCGGAGGGCTAGGTAGCCGTATGCGACGCAACCCGCCGCGAGCGTTGCCCCTGAGACAAAGTTCAGCAGGTCGTCGAGGTGCCTGAAACTGTGGCCACTCGAAGACAACAGTTTCGCAAAGACAATGATGCATGACGCAGCGATCACGTAGTTCAAGGTCATGCCCATTCTCCGTGAGAGCGCGTTCACGATGCTCGCGATCGTGGAAAGCGCCAACGAGCTGAAGAAGAGAAACGGCTCAAAGGAAGAAAGCGCCATCAGCGCCAACGCCGCGGCCGCTCCCGAGACAAGCAGTAATCGTCTGGATCGAACGATCGAGGACCAGTAGTGACTGTCGTTGATATCCACGTTTTGGGCTCTGGAAGAGGTCGGGTGGGTGTGCGCGCGGTTTATTCTTGATCTCTCGATATGCAGTCGCATATGGGCACCAGTTTTGCGTAATCCGGTGTTCGAGAGCCCGAAGGTCGCTCTGGCCATGGGCGTGAAAGCTGAAAATCCATGTCCTGTGCCAAGCAACGTTTCATGCATTCTTCAGAGGGTGTTTCGATTAGCGTAGAATAATATCCAATGGCGATTGGGAGGGCTGTTAATAAAATGGCCGCCGATAATGCAAGGATCCGAATAAACATTCTTTTCGGCTTCATGGGCCCGTTGCTTGATGGATGTGGCTCCAATGTCTGCCTCATGCGAAATTATAATGGGTGCCGCGATGCGGTCCATCGCGTCGTACGCGAAGAGGCTCTCGGCCTCGTTCTCGTTGATGAGGGTGATGAGGCGCCCGGCCGCATCGTACTGGAAGCGCTGACCGAGGCCGCCCACATCCAGGTGGCCGGCGAGCTGCCCGCTGGGGTGCCAGGCGAGTTGTTCGCGCTTGACGTCGGGGCGCACCAGGGTGGCCGACAAGGCCCCACCCAGGAAGCCCCCCTCCGTGTGTAAGGTCATCCGCTGCATCGCCATGCTCGGCGGCTTCCATGCCCCTTGCCCGGAAAGGCGATGGGCGGCCAGTCGTCAAGACGCTGCATGAGTTGTGTGGAATGGGATGCCCCTGGCTCGGTCTGCATCACTGTTTCTAAAGCTCGGTGTCCCCATTCGGAATTCGAAAGGGGTAAGAATTATTTCTTACGCTCTCTCTCGTAATTTGAAACAAGCTCCAATAATTTCGAGTCAGCGGACATCGTGACTACCTTCTTGATGTTCCGCAGCTCACGCTCAAGCTCATGAATGCGCCCCCAAAGAACTGAGAAATTCGCTATCAGCATTGGCGGTGTCAGCCAAATCATGTTGGTAACCCGATCATCTGAGCTGGAATACCAAACAAAGGCGTAAACCACAAATACAGATAAAATGTATATCAATGGGGTATATGTTTTCATGTCGCCTATCCCTATGCCGCATCCTTTGTAGAGCCCGCCTTGGTTCATTCCGGAGGAGGCAGGAATGTCTGCGCCGACCCCGCCACCCATGGAGCTACTCCCAAGGTGTCCGAGAACTATCTACCCTGTTTCGTTCTGCCGGAGGTGCCGCTGTTCCGATGTACGAAAGAAGAGCACCAAGATACGGAACAAGCCATATGGCCATCAAAAAAAGGGTTCTTTGAAAAGGCGTTATCTTGGCCCGTAGAGCCCTTCGAGTGACGATTGTATTAAGAATAAAAAGCTGAATTCCGAAGATCGCAAACCAAAATGTTAAATTCATTGCGGCAGACCCACAAGTGGTGCCGTAGTGCAAATAATTACACGGCCAGGAGATGATACATCGAGGAGAGATAGAGGTTGAGGTGGAACTACTCGAGATCACCCGATTCAGTGGGGGCGAAGAGGAGATAAGCTCGCCGAAATGGTCATGCAAGAGCCTTCTGGAAGAGGCAGTCTGTAGCTCAAAAATTCAAAGCAGTGCAGCGAGAGTGAAGTTTTGAACTTTCGGCTACGGGTTTCCAGCCCTCAGTTTTGGAGAACGAATAGCCAATAAATAGACGGTCTGTTCTTCGTTGGCAGCAGGCAAGTCCTGCGCTGAGAGTCACAACTTGTCGGCACTCAGCTGAGGGGAGATACGAGTCCGAGAGAGTAGGGTCTGCAGTGACATACTTTACGTCAATCCCGTCAAGCCCATAGTCTTCAATGGAGAAGTTGTCTCCACTGTACAGTATGTATTTTCCAGATAGGTGTACGGACTCAGTCCCTGCTGATGGTGCTTCTGCAATGGGTTTGAATATCGTTACCGATGTCTTGGTGATTTCGGCGATTACAACGCTGTTGCTGGTAACTAATATGCCTTCTCGTCCTTCTATGTGAAAAATATCAAATTCATTTATTGAATGATATTTTGCGAGGTTGTTGAAGTAATCAGGCTGATGCTCCTTGTTCATCCTGCGCAGGAGGTCAAATTCGTCAGAAGAAAGAGTGCCGAGTTTTGTATGATCGCGAAGATAGACGTTTGGAGTTGTGTTTTTATTAGGGTCGGCAGCTATGCTGTCCACTGAGAAGATTGTGAGGGCGATGTAAAAGGACAGGAATGAGATTGCAGCTAGGCGTAATTTAAACGGCCGCATGAGTTTCGTCATAGACATGGATGGTAAGGTTGAGTTAATCGAATTTTCTGACGTTCGGAGAGGTATGGATGCTCGGGTATTTTCAGTGTTATTTCTTAAGACAAATTGATCCAACATGAGCCAATCCCTCTTCGAATGAGTCAAAGTCATTCCAGTCAATCTTATGTATTTCCGAGCCAAGACACGTTCTGGGATTTATTGTGTGGTGGCCTGTGGCCATGAAGTCATGGTAGTCTTTCAGCGCAAGATTTCTTAATACGCCTCCAATGGCCACTGCGCCATTGGCCGCTCCAGTTCCGGCGGAAATGACGCCGCCCGAAGCGTTGGTCATTCCTTGTAATCCATAGGTAGTGGCGGCATTGACTGCCGTATCGGTCGCATTGCTTGCCTGGGTGGGTGTGGACTGTTGACCCAGCGGGTCTACGCGAGATAACGGATTAAGTGGGTAGTTGAAGAGATTCCCACCCCCCTTCAACCCAATCGGATCCTGCGTCACATACCTTCCCGTGGCGGGATCATAGTACCGATAGCGGTTGTAGTAGAACCCGCTTTCCTCATCCTCCCACTGCCCCTGGAAGCGGATGGGCTGGCGGATGCCGTGGGCGTTGGTCACGGCGGCCCAGTCGTCGGGCTCGGCGTGCCAGTGGGTGTGGCCTTCCGTGTCGGCGAGGAGGAGCGGTGTGCCGAGGTGGTCGGTGAAGAAGACGCTCACCTGCGCCTCGGGGGTGTCGTCGTGGAGTTCGGGCGGCAGGGCCAGGCCGTGGGTGGCCAGGAGCGCGGCGGCGTCGCTGATGAGGGCGGCGGTTTCGCGGCGTTCGTCGTCGGCCTGGCTGGGCGAGGGTTGCTCGAAGCGCAGCAGCGGGACGAAGCGGTGGGGTTCGTAGACGATGGTGGTGGTGCGCTCGCCATCGTCCTCGCCCACCAGGAGTTCGCCGTCCCAGCCGTAGCGGGTGGTGCGTGCGCGGCCGTCGGGGAGGATGACGGTCTTGGCGATGCGGCGCGACAGCGCGTCGTAGGTGTAGGCGGCGCGGATGAGGGTGCCGTCGGG
>JBKBMG010000032.1:0-58414 GCA_046295975.1 Rhodocyclaceae bacterium | reverse complement strand
TGCAGTTCGCCTGTGCGAAAGTAGGTCATCGTCAGACTAACCCACAAACACCAAAGCCACTTCAACAACATTGAAGTGGCTTTGGTACGTCTACGCATGCGAAAACGCTGCCAACGCCAGCGACAGCTTTACCGAATCGAACAACTCCCGTAGTCTCCCTCGAGCCGTGCCAGGCAGCTCGCTAGCGACCTATGCTGCGATGCGAAACATCAGGATTGATCGTGGTCGGTCCCACGTCATCAGCCCCCGCGTTTGCGGGAGGTCGCTTACAGTAGCAATTGTTGCAGCGCAAAAAAGTGCTTGGAGACATCGCACTAATCCGCTATCTTCGTCACAGAGTCGGCTGGATACGGAACAACGCGTCCAGCGCGTGAAACACTAGGTGAGGGGGCGGTATGAGCACGGACTATTCGCAGTACTACGGGTATCGGTTCGAGGAACTTGCGGTTGGTATGAGCGCGGCGATAGGGCGAACGGTTACGGATGCCGACATTCTCATGTTCGCGGGCGTTTCGGGCGACACCAATCCAGTCCATCTGGATGCCGAGTTTGGCCGTACGTCGATGTTCCAGGGGCGCATCGCGCACGGCATGCTGTCTGCAAGCTATGTGTCGACGGTTTTCGGTACGAAACTGCCGGGACCGGGCTGTATCTATCTATCGCAGTCTCTACGCTTCAAGGCACCGGTCCGCATTGGAGACACCGTGGTAGCACGGGTAACGGTGAAGGAGCTCAAACCGGCAAAGCGGAGGGTGGTGTTCGAGACCGTTTGCAAGGTGGGCGACACGGTTGTTCTGGACGGTGAAGCTGAGATTCTCGTTCCGGAGCGCTGAGACACGGGCTTGCGTGCCAAGTCGTCCCTAATTTAACCTGGCCGCCAGAGCGCGAGCGGCGAATCGAACTTGCGAGCAGCCGGCTTCAACCGGGAACGCTTTCACGATGTTCGATTGCGCACAAAGGACTTGCTGCGCCACCTACCGGCGCTCCCAAGGGGCGCCTAGTCGCGCGGATGTGTTGGCAGGCGCTTGTCACGCTCTATCAGCGCATACGCCGAGTGATTGTGGATGGACTCGAAGTTTTCTGACTCAACGCAATACGCTGCGATGCGAGGTTCGTCGTTGAGTCTGGCTGCAACGTCGCGAACCATGTCTTCAACGAACTTCGGGTTGTCGTAGGCGCGTTCGGTGACGTATTTCTCGTCTGGCCGTTTGAGCAGGCCGTAGAGCTCGCAAGAAGCTTGATCCTCGACCAGACGAACCAGCTCTTCTATCCACAGGTGTCCGTCAAGTTGTGCGGAGACGGTCACGTGCGAACGCTGATTGTGGGCGCCGTAGTCGGATATCTTCTTTGAGCATGGGCATAGGCTCGTGACCGGAACCAGGACTTTCATCGTAAAGGTGTAATCGCCTCCAGCAGCAATCTCGCCAATGAAGGTGACGTCGTAGTCCATCAGGCTGGCGACACTGGAAACCGGTGCTACCTTGTTGATGAAATAGGGGAAGCTCATTTCTATGTGGCCGGTCTCAGCCTCAAGCCGCCGCACCATCTCCCGGAGCATTGGTTCGAAGGATTCGACCGAGATCTCGCGCTCGCTCCCGTTCAGGATCTCTACGAAGCGCGACATGTGCGTGCCCTTGAAGTTATGGGGCAGGCCAACGTACATGTTGAACAGCGCGATAGTGTGCTGGACGCCCGCGTCACGGTCACGAACCTTGATCGGGTGGCGAATCGCCTTGATGCCGACCTTGTCGATCGCAATCTGGCGAGTATCGCGGGTGTTCTGTACATCAGGGATGGGGCTTGCAGGAGCGTTCATGGCTTGGATCTCATATCAACCAGCCTGATGCTAGCAAGCCCGACAAAGTTACTCAACTATTGCTGCCGGAATTCGCCGCTATCGCCTTGAGAACACCAGTCTTGTCCAGTCCGGCGGCCGCGAGAAGCTGCGCCTGATCGCCGTGGTCTATGAAGTGGTCGGGTAGGCCCAATCGCAGGACGCGAGGGCGGGTGTCGAGTTGTTCGACGATTCGTGACACTTCCGATCCCCCGCCGCCAATGATCGTGTTTTCCTCAAGGGTTACGATGAGGTCGTGGCCGGCGGCCGCCGAGCGAATCATGTTCTCGTCGATTGGCTTGGCAAAGCGCATGTTGATTACGGTCGCGTCGATCTCTTCAGCGACGGTCTCAGCGACCTGGACCAAACTGCCGAACGCCAGTAGCGCCGTCCCCCGACCCTCCCTGAGTTTAAGTGCCTTACCTATGGGAATAGCTTCCATCTCCCGCCGTGGTGCGATGCCGCGCCCGCCTCCGCGGGGGTAGCGGACGGCCGCCGGACCATCGTGCAAGTAGGCCGTATAGAGCATCTGCCGGCATTCGTCTTCGTCCGCAGGGCACATGACGACCAGGTTCGGAACACAGCACAGGTAGGAGAGATCGAAACTGCCGTGGTGCGTGGCGCCATCTGCGCCAACCAGCCCTGCCCGATCGATCGCGAAGACAACGGGCAGATTCTGGAGCGCGACATCGTGGATGAGTTGGTCGTACGCGCGTTGTAGAAAGGTGGAATAGATCGCGACGACGGGTTTCATGCCGGCGCAGGAAAGCCCGGCGGCGAACGTGACGGCGTGCTGTTCTGCGATTCCGACATCGTGATATCGGTCTGGGAATTCAGTCGCGAAGCGAACCATGCCGGAGCCTTCGCGCATCGCGGGCGTGATGCCGACGACACGCTCGTCGCGAATGGCGATGTCGCACAACCAGTCGCCGAAGACCTGGGTATAGGTGAGCTTGTCGTTGCCCCCGCTCGACTGGATGCCGGTTGTGTGGTCGAAGCGAGAGACGCCGTGATAGAGAATGGGGTCGGCTTCGGCCAGCTTGTAGCCCTGTCCCTTGCGGGTGACGACGTGCAGGAACTGGGGGCCAGGCAACCGGCGGAGGTTTTGCAAGGTGGGAATCAGGGCGTCCAGATCGTGCCCGTCTATCGGTCCGTAGTAATGGAAACCGAATTCCTCGAACAGGGTGCCGGGGGTGATCAGACCCTTGACGTGTTCCTCGACCTTTCTGGCGAAATCGAGCACGGGTGGAGCGATGCCTAGAACATTCTTGCCGGCGCGACGGGCCATGTTGTACGTATCGCCGGACAGCATGCGCGCGAGGATGCGTGTGAGCGCGCCGACCGGGGGCGAGATCGACATCTCGTTGTCGTTGAGCACGACGAGCAGATTGATGTCTTTCAGGTCGCCGGCGTTGTTCAACGCCTCGAAGGCCATGCCGGCGGACATGGCGCCGTCGCCGATTACTGCGACCGCACGATGCGCTTCGCCGCGATCGCGTGCGGCAACCGCCATGCCGAGCGCAGCCGATATGGAGGTCGACGAGTGGGCTGTGCCGAAAGCGTCATATGGACTTTCGCAGCGCCGCGGGAACCCGGAGATGCCGCCTAATTTGCGTAGGCCGTCCATCATTCCGCGCCGACCGGTGAGGATCTTGTGCCCGTATGTCTGATGGCCGACATCCCAGACGATGGGGTCGGATGGGGTGTCGAAGACGTAATGGAGCGCGATGCTGAGTTCGACGGTGCCAAGGTTGGACGAAAGATGTCCGCCGGTGCGCGACACGGACTCGATCAGGAAGGCGCGCAACTCGTCCGCGAGCGGTTTGAGGTCGCGGCGGTCGAGCGCACGGAGTTCCTCGGGCGAGTCGATACGCTGAAGCAAAGGGTAGGCAGACATGTGGGAGCGGCCGCGAGGCCTCAGTATTTTCGGTGGGTGATGAAGCGAGCGATCTGTTCAAGCCGGTTGGCGGCGCTACCAAGCGGCGCAACCGCTTCGCAGGCGCGCGCCAGCAGTTCGTCGGCCTTCCGTCGCGCGTCCTCAAGGCCAAGCAGCGACACATAAGTGGGTTTGTCGTGCTGTGCGTCCTTGCCGGCGGTTTTGCCAAGCGTTGCGGTGTCAGCCTGGGCGTCAAGCACGTCATCGACAACCTGGAACAGCAGGCCGACGATCTTGGCATAGCGGTCGAGATGTTCGAGTGTGTCGGCATTGCGATTGCTGCCGCAACGGGCCCCGAGCAGGACCGAGGCACGGATGAGGGCTCCCGTCTTGTGGATGTGCATCATCTCCAGTGCCTCGAGCGTGAGACGCTGTCCGACTGAGTCAAGGTCGATGGCCTGGCCGCCTGCCATCCCGCGCGATCCGGATGCGTGAGCGAGCAAGGCGATCATGACGAGGCGCTCATCGGCTTCGTCGCTGATCGCCTCGTCGGCAAGTACCTGGAAGGCGAGCGTTTGCAGGGCGTCACCTGCAAGCAGGGCGGTAGCCTGATCGAACTCGACATGGACTGTGGGTTTGCCGCGGCGCAACACATCGTCGTCCATGCACGGCATGTCGTCGTGAACGAGTGAGTAGGCGTGAATGAACTCCACCGCCGAAGCGACCGCCTCAAGCCGGTCCCGTGATGCGCGGGTCACTTCGCCGGCCGCGTGTACAAGCAAGGCCCTGACGCGCTTGCCGCCCCCGAGAACGGCGTAACGCATGGCTTGATGGAGTCGCGCTGGTGCGATTCCTGCGTCCGGCAGGCGGGAGTCCAGGGCGATCTCCACGCGCTGCTGGATGTCGCTCATCCAGTCGAGAAGTGTCGCGCTCATTCGGAAGCGCCTCCATCGTCTCGATCATCGAACCGGACCAGCATGTCGGCTTCAAGCTTCTTGATGCGTTGTTCGGCCTTGTCCAGCGTTCCGCGACAGTAGCGCAGCAGGTCGACGCCTCGATGGTACTGCGTCAGCGCCTCTTCGAGCGTGATCGAACCGGTCTCCATGCGTTCAACCAGCTCTTCGAGCTCGGTGATGGCGGATTCGAACGACTGGGGCTTGGAGGCCGTCTTTGTCATAGTCGGACTTGCACGTAAAAGCTTGGAAAATAACCGATTGACGACTGGTGGTCAAACGTGATTTGGCCTACAATCCCCGGTCTTTTTCCGGATTTCTTGGTCTAGCAAGGGAGGTTCGGGCATGTCCGACATCGCATCCAAGGCTCAATTGGCCCCGGGGACTTCGCAGCTTCCGGTTTCCACCTACTTCGACGAGAAGATTTTCGAACTGGAGAAACGCCTTCTCTTCGATGGCGGGGCGGGGTATGTCGGCCACGAGCTGATGGTACCCGAGGTCGGCAACTATCGCTCGCTCGAATGGCTGGATCATTCCAAGCTGTTGTTCCGCACCGCTGATGGCGTGCATCAGATGTCGAACGTCTGCCGACATCGTCAGGCTATCATGCTGCAGGGGGCCGGAACGACCGAGCATGTGGTATGCCCGATACATCGCTGGACCTATGATCAACAGGGCACGCTGCTCGGCGCCCCGCACTTTGCCGAGAAGCCTTGCCTCAACCTGAAGCGTGATGCGCTGGAACGCTGGCAAGGTCTGCTCTTCAAGGGGCCACGCTCGGCGGTGGACGATCTCAAGGGGATGACGGTCGCGCCCGAGCTTGATTTCAGCGGATACAAGCTTGATCACGTCGAGATCCACGAATGCAATTACAACTGGAAGACCTTCATCGAGGTCTATCTTGAGGATTACCACGTCGTCCCGTTTCACCCTGGGCTTGGTCAGTTCGTAACCTGCGACGACTTGTCTTGGCAGTTCGGTGAGTGGTATTCGGTGCAAAAGGTAGGCATCAGTTCGCTGGCCAAGCCGGGCTCGCCCACGTACGGAAAGTGGCACGAGGCGGTAAAGGCAATCTACGGTGATCAGCATCCGCCCCAGGGGGCAATCTGGCTAACTTACTATCCGAACGTGATGGTGGAATGGTATCCGCACGTGCTGGTGGTGAGCAGCTTGATTCCCAAGGACGTGAACAAGACGATCAACGTGGTCGAGTTCTACTATCCCGAGGAAATCGTGGAGTTCGAGCGCGAGTTCGTCGAGGCGGAACAGGCGGCTTACATGGAGACGGCGATCGAGGACGATGAGATCGCCGAGCGCATGGATCGGGGCCGACTGGCATTGTTGCGCGAAGGGCGCAACGAGGTTGGGCCGTATCAGTCACCGTTCGAGGACGGTATGCAGCATTTCCACGAGTTCTATCGCCGCATTCTGGGACCGCATCTTTAGACTGTCCGGACGCTGGCGGGGATCACCTGCAGAACGGGCGCCATTGGCGCCCGTTCTGGTTTCTGCCGCAACGCTTGGCCAGCGTCTACGGGAATCGGACCGGCTGGAAGCAACGTTACTGCAATTCCTTGGGGAGCGGAAAGGTGACCCGCTCCGGCACGCCATCCAGGGTGCGTACGGTGGCCGCGCCCAGGCTGCGAACACGTTCCACGACCTCCTGAACAAGTACTTCCGGTGCGGATGCACCGGCGGTGACGCCGATGCGCTGTCGGTCGGCAAGCCAAGCCGGATCGATCGCATCCGCGTTGTCCACAAGCCACGCGGGAACGCCGCGCAAGGCGGCCACTTCGCGCAATCGATTGGAGTTGGAGCTGTTCACCGAGCCCACGACCAGAACCGCATCGACCTGGGGAGTCATGAACTTCACCGCATCCTGACGGTTTTGCGTGGCGTAGCAGATGTCGTCCTTCTTGGGGCCGACGATATTGGGAAAGCGCGCGCGCAAGGCTTGGATGATGGCTGCAGCATCATCCATCGACAAGGTGGTTTGGGTTACGAAGGCGAGTCGATCAGGGTCGGCGGGTACAAGCGCGGCGACGTCTTCCACCGATTCGACCAGATGAATGCCGTCGCGCACCTGGCCCATGGTGCCTTCTACCTCGGGATGGCCCTTGTGGCCAATCATGACGATTTCACGCCCTTGTTCCCGCATGCGGCTGACTTCGATATGGACCTTGGTGACCAGCGGGCAGGTAGCGTCGAAGACGCTCAGACCGCGTTTCGCCGCTTCTTCGCGCACCGCCTGGGACACGCCGTGGGCGCTGAAGATGACGGTGTTGCCGGCCGGGACTTCGTCGAGTTCTTCGACGAATATCGCACCCTTGGCGCGCAAGTCGTCGACGACGAACTTGTTGTGTACGACTTCATGGCGGACGTAGATCGGTGCGCCGAAGCGCGCAAGTGCGCGTTCGACGATCTCGATGGCGCGTTCCACACCCGCGCAGAACCCGCGCGGATTGGCGAGTAGGACTTGCTTGTCGCTCATGTCGGTCTCTCTTGGGGCTTGGGTCTGTTGTTCGACGCCGCGTACGGCGCGTGCGAGCAATCTGCGGCTCAATCGACCCTTAGTTTACCCCGATCACCTCGACCTCGAAGACGATGGTCTTGCCGGCGAGCGGGTGGTTGAAGTCGATCAATGCCGATTCCGCGTCGATCTCCCGCACCAGCCCGGAATAACGAGATCCGTCAGGCGCGGTAAACTCCATGATGCTCATGGCTTCGACGGCATCGGCGGGCATGTGTTCGCGCTTGACGCGCTCGACGAGTTCGCCGCGATGCGGCCCGAACGCCTGCTCCGGGGCGAGGGTGAAGCTGCGGCGCATGCCGACCTCCACACCCGCGAGCAGTTGCTCAAGCGTGGGCAGCAATTCGCCCGCGCCCAGTTGCAAGGTGGCGGGTGTGCCCTCGAACGTATTGATGAGTGGTTGGCCGTTTTCCAGGGCAATGCGGTAATGCAGTGTCACCAGGCTGTGTGGCTGGACGATTTGAGTCACGATGGCGTCTCCGTGGCGGTGTGCTTGCGGCCGGGCCGGAACTGGGTCCAGAGCATCAACGCGACGCCGACGCTGATCGCCGAGTCCGCGAGGTTGAAGGCCGGCCAGCCATACTGCTGGTAATGGAAGTAGAGGAAGTCGACCACCGCCCCATGCACCAGGCGGTCGATCACGTTGCCGAGCGCGCCGCCGATGATCAGGCAAAATGCCGTTGGCAAGGCGCGTTCAGCCTGGTGGTGGCGCAGCATGGCCAGCAGCCAGCCGCATACGATGACCGCCAGGCCGACGAAGAACCAGCGTTGCCAGCCATCGTGGTCGGCAAGAAAGCTGAAGGCGGCGCCGGGGTTATATACCAGGACGAGTTTGAAGAACGAGGTGACCGGGATGACCTCGCCGTAGCTCATGGTTTCGAGAACGATCCATTTGGTGACCTGGTCCAGCACCGCGACCAGCGCGGCGAGACCCAGCCATCCGGCGTAGCGCAGGTTCATCGGTGCATCTCCGTTCGCGCTGCAGTCTCACGCATGGCTGCGCTGCTCCCCGGCACCGAACAGGTTGTCGTGGCAGCGTCCGCACAGTCCGGGGTGTTCGGAATGTGCGCCGACATCCTCGCGGTAGTGCCAGCAACGTTCGCATTTTGCATGCGGCGTGGGTTCGGCGATGATGGTCTCGTCGGCGGCAGAGGCGACTTGCTCAAGGCGCGCACTGGACGTGATCGTCACGAAGCGCAGATCGTTGCCGAGTGTCGCCAGTGCGTCAAAGCGCGCACCGCTGGCGCGGATCAGCAGATCGGCCTGAAGTGAAGCGCCGATTTTGCCTTCGGTACGTACCGCCTCCAGTACTTTTTGTGTCTCGGCGCGGGCCTCCCGGATCAGTGCCCAGCGGGCCAGCAATGCTTCTTCGTCGGCTTGCGCGGGCAACTCGTGCCAGGTGTGGAGCATTACGCTGTCGTCCGCACCGTTACCGACCAACGCCCAGATCTCCTCGGCGGTGAAGCTGAGGATGGGGGCCATCAGGCGGGTGATGGTCTGTGTGATGTGCCACAGAGCGGTCTGTGCCGAACGCCGGGCCGGCGAATTTTCCGGTGTGGTGTAAAGGCGATCCTTGAGGATGTCTAGGTAGAACGCGCCAAGATCCTCGGAAGCGAAGATCTGCAAGGCCTGTACGGCCTTGTGGAATTCGTAGCGCTCGTAGTCCGCGGTGACACGGGCCTGCAATTGCCGGGTCATCGCAATCGCGTAGCGATCGATGTCCAGCCATTGCTCGGGTGGTAGGCCATCCACCGCAACGGAGAAGTCGGCCGTATTGGCCAGCAGGAAGCGCAAGGTGTTGCGCAGGCGACGGTAGACTTCGACGACGCGGTCGAGAATCTCGTTGGAGATCGTCAGTTCGCCCGAGTAATCGGTGGCAGCCACCCACAGCCGCAGGATTTCGGCGCCCAGCCGGTCGGAGACCTCCTGCGGCGCCACCACATTGCCCTTGGACTTGGACATTTTCTTGCCCTGGCCGTCCACGACGAAGCCGTGGGTGAGCAGTGCGCCGTAGGGCGCGCGCCCGTCGATTGCGCAACCGGTCAGCAAGGAAGAGTGGAACCAGCCGCGGTGTTGATCGGAGCCTTCAAGGTAGAGGTCCGCGGGCCACTGTGCGTCGTGTTTGTGCGAGCCGCGCAAGACCGTCCAGTGGGTGGTGCCGGAGTCGAACCAGACGTCCAGGGTGTCGCGCATCTTGTCGTAGTGCGCTGCCTCGTCGCCGAGCAGTTCCGCCGCGTCGAGCTGGAACCATGCATCGATACCCTCGCCTTCGACGCGTTGCGCGACCTGTTCCAGCAGTTCCAGCGAGCGCGGATGCGGCTCGCCCGTCTCCTTGTGGAGAAACAGCGGGATGGGTACGCCCCAATTGCGTTGGCGTGACACGCACCAGTCGGGCCGGTTGGCGATCATCGCGTGCAGTCGGGCCTTGCCCCACGCGGGGAAGAAGCGCGTGTCATCCACCGCCTTGAGGGCAAGTTCGCGCAGCGTCGGCGCGCCGGGTTCGACGGCCTCGCGGCCCTGAAGCCGGTCCATGCCGACGAACCACTGTGTGGTTGCACGGTAGATCACGGGGGTCTTATGGCGCCAGCAATGCATGTAGCTGTGCTGGATGGTGCCGGACGCGAACAGACAGCCAACTTCCGCCAGTTTTTCGATGATCTTCGGGTTGGCGTCCCAGACGCTGAGACCACCGAAGAACGGCAGGCTCTCGGCGAACGTGCCGTCGGACTGCACCGGGTTGAGGATTTCGTCGTTGCGCATGCCGTAGCGCGTACAACTGATGAAGTCGTCCAGACCGTAGGCCGGCGCGGAATGCACCACGCCCGTGCCCGCGTCGGTGGCCACATAGTCGCCCAGTAGTACCGGTGACAGGCGGTCGTAGAAGGGGTGGCGAAAGTTGATGCGATCCAGCGCGATACCCTGGGTGGCGCCCAACACCTTCCCCTTGAGCTTGAAACGTTCGAGGGAGGACTGTCTCAGCTCTGCTGCCAGCACCAGCAGTCCGCGTGCGGTCTCCACCAGTTCGTAGACGTGCTCGGGATGCAC
This sequence comes from Rhodocyclaceae bacterium, assembly GCA_046295975.1. Classification (GTDB taxonomy): domain Bacteria; phylum Pseudomonadota; class Gammaproteobacteria; order Burkholderiales; family Rhodocyclaceae; genus UBA2357. The sequence goes on along the minus strand of JBKBMG010000032.1, from coordinate 48,176 downwards.
GTTGAGCGCCTGGTTGGATGGAATCGTCCACGGCGTGGTGGTCCAGATCACCGCGTAGGCGGGTTGTTCAGGCAGCGCATCGAGGCCGAAGGCATAGGCGAGCTTGGCACGGTCGCTCTGGTCGACCGGGAAGCCGACGTCGATCATGGGCGACTTCTTGTCCTGATACTCGACCTCCGCCTCGGCAAGGGCCGAACCGCAGTCGAAGCACCAGTTCACCGGTTTCAGTCCCTTGAACAGGAAACCCTTTCGATAAAGCTCGCCGAGTGCACGGATTTCCTCAGCCTCGTTGGAGAACTGCATGGTGCGGTAGGGGGCATCCCAGTCGCCGAGGACCCCCAGCCGGATGAAGTCCTGCTTCTGGCGGGCGATCTGCGTCTCGGCATATTCGCGGCACAACGCGCGTGCGTGGTCTGCGGGAAGGTGTTTGCCGTGCAGTTTCTCGATCTGATGCTCGATCGGCAGTCCGTGGCAATCCCATCCCGGGACGTAGGGTGCGTCGAAACCGGCGAGGGTCTTGGTGCGGACGATGATGTCCTTGAGGATCTTGTTGACCGCGTGGCCGATATGAATGTCCCCGTTGGCGTAGGGAGGACCGTCGTGGAGGATGAACTTGGGCCGCCCCGCCGATGCTTTGCGAATCTTCTGGTACAGCTTGCGCGCTTGCCAGTCTGCGATCCAGGCGGGCTCCCGCTTGGCCAGATTGCCGCGCATTGGAAAGGGCGTGTCGGGAAGATTCAGCGTTTTGCGATAGTCAGCCATGATGATCCTTGCGGCTTCGGTTGGCGATGGGGGTGGAGTCGAGCGGATGGGCGGCAAACCACTCGCGCGCCTGCTGGGCGTCGGTGGCGATCTGCGCCGTCAGGGCCGGGAGCGAATCGAACTTGCGTTCGCTGCGCAGGCGTTCGAGAAAATGCACCCGCAGGTGGGCGTCGTAGCATTCCTGCGTCCAATCGAACGCGTGTACTTCCAGTACCGGGCGCGCCACGGTATTGACGCTGGGGCGTACGCCCAGGTTGGCGACGCCGGGGATCAGGCTAGCCGCAAGCCCTTCGACGGCAACTGCAAACACGCCGGAAAGCGCGGGTTTGCGGTGCTTGAGCTGGATGTTGGCGGTCGGGAAACCTAGCCTGCGGCCGAGGCGCTGACCGCGAACGACTTTTCCGGCGATGCTGTAGGGGCGGCCGAGTAATTCCGCAGCGTGCGCGAGGTCACCCTCCTGCAGTGCGGCCCGTACTGCGGAGCTGGACACCCGCAGCCCGTCGGCTTCAAGCGTCGGCATGGCCTCGACGGGGAAGCCGCGTGCCACACCGGCTTCGACAAGCAGCCGGAAATCACCCTGGCGCCGGGCGCCGAAGCGGAAGTCATCGCCGATGATCAGATGGCGCAACCCCAAGCCCTGGACAAGTACGCGATCAATGAAGGCCTGGGCTGTGAGCGCAGCGAAGCGGGCGTCGAAGCGACACACGTAGGTGGTGTCGACGCCCGCCGCGGCGAGTAGCAGCAGCTTTTCGCGCAGCGAGGCGAGTCGGGGTGGGGCGGTGTCGGGGGTGAAGTACTCCCGCGGGTGAGGCTCGAAGGTCATGACGACCGCGGGCAGGCCGAGGTCGCGCGCCTTGGCAACGAGCATTGCCAGCAATGCCTGGTGGCCCCGGTGCACGCCGTCGAAGTTACCGATGGTGAGCACCGAGGCGTGCGCTGCACGCTCCGGAATCCCGCGAAAAACCTGCATGACTGCCCGAGAAAAAGCTCGAATTATACCGGCAAGCCGGTGTTTCCGGGCAGCCCGATCAGTTGGCGCGCGCCACCGTGGTGCGATGCACCGGCGGGTTGCTGCGGAAGTACTGGCGGATGCCGCGCATGATCGCCTCAGCCATCTTGTCCTGATAGGCGTTGTCGTTGAGTCGCTTTTCTTCCTCGGGGTTGCTGATGAAGGCAGTCTCGACGAGGATGGACGGAATGTCGGGTGCGCGCAGCACGGCGAATCCGGCCTGCTCCACCTGCGGTTTGTGCAACCGGTTCACACCGCCGAGCTCTTGCAGCACGGCACTCCCCAGCTTGAGGCTGTCGTTGATCGTTGCGGTCTGCGACAGGTCGAGCAGGGTGCGCGCAAGGTGTCCTTCCTGGCGGGCGAGATTCACACCACCGATCAAATCGGCATCGTTTTCCTTTTGTGCCAGCCATTTGGCCGCAGAACTGGTCGCACCGCGCTCGGACAGGACGTACACCGAGCTGCCGCGCGCCTCCGGGCGAACGAAGGCGTCCGCATGGATGGAAACGAACAGGTCGCCCTGAACGCGCCGCGCGATCGCCACGCGCTGCTGCAGCGGCACAAAGTAGTCGCCGTTGCGGGTCATCACCGCGCGCATGTTGGGTTCGGCGTCGATCTTCTTCTGCAACCTGCGTGCGATCGAGAGCGTGACGTTCTTCTCGTAGCTGCCGCGCCGTCCGATCGCGCCAGGATCCTCGCCGCCGTGGCCGGCGTCGAGGATGACGGTGAACAGCCGGTTCGTATCCGGCTCAACCGGCTGGCGTTGTTGGGGCGACGGCTTGCGCACGTCCTGGCGTGCAGCCGTGCTATTGCCGCTGTCACCGGCCGCGGCCTCCATTGGCGAGGATTTCTGAATCAGCGCGAGCAGGGGGTCATAGGGTTCGTTCGGGAACAGATCGAGGACCAGGCGATGGCCGTAGCTGGCGATCGGCTTGAGGGTGAAGATCTGCGGGTTGATCTCCGACTTCAGCTCGACCACCACCCGCACGACGCCAGGGCGGTTCAGGCCGGCACGGATCAGACTGATCAGCGGATCGGATTCCATGACCTTGGACGGTAGCGACTGCAGCACGCTGTTGAGCTCGACGCCCTCAAGATCCACCACCAGGCGCTCGGGGTTCTTCACGATCATGTGGCTGAACTTGAGTTCGGCCGAGCTTTCCAGCGTGATCCGCGTGTAACCGGTGCCAGGCCAAACGCGGACCGCCACCAGGCTGCTTGCCGCTGCCATGCCCACCGGGCTGACCATGAGCGCGAGCGCTGCGCCTGCGACCTTGAGCATGCCCCGGCGGCTGAGGCCGGCGGGCATGGGAGACGGGCCGGCTGGAGGGCAGCCGACCTCGGTCGTCATGGCGAATTCTGCGCGAGCTTGTTTTTCGTCGTTGTAATGCATATTCGTCCGGCCTCCGTCAGGGCTGACACCTCGGCGATGCGGCCGCTTCCGGCCACGGTGAGGCGCACTTCCACATCAGGTTTCGCAACGTAGGGGCTGGCTTTGTCCGGCCATTCCACCAAGCAGGCTCCCGATCCGGCGAAGTATTCGTCGAGTCCGGTATCGAGATATTCTTCGGGTTCGGTGAAACGATAAAAATCAAAGTGATATAAGTTTAAGCTAGAAACTGTGTAAGGTTCAATCAAAGTGTACGTCGGACTCTTGACCTTTCCCTCGTGCCCGAGCGCCCGCAACAAGCCACGCACCAGCGTGGTCTTGCCTGCGCCCAGGTCGCCGACGAGGTAAACCACCAGCCCGGGGCTGAGCGCCGGAGCGAGTGAAGCGCCCAGCGCTTCGGTGTCGGCCTCGTCGGCGAGGCGTACGACGAACCGGGCAGGGTGACCCGATGAAGCGGGCTGGTTAGAATCGTCGGGGTGAACAAGTTCGATCATTGCGATATCTCCACGGCAGGGGGCGACGACGCGAAAGCCGCGTATTTCGTGCTGCGCGAGCGCATTCGGGGATGGGCGGGCGAGTTGGGCTTCGATGCGCTGGCGGTGGCCGGTATCGACCTGGCGAGCGCCGAACCCGGACTGGCGGCGTGGCTGGAGGCCGGGTTTCACGGCGAGATGGATTATATGGCCCGCCATGGCATGAAGCGGGCACGTCCGGCAGAACTGGTGCCGGGCACGGTCAGCGTGTTGAGCCTGAGAATGGGTTATTGGCCTGACGCGCAAGCGGCCGACGAGGTGTTGCAGACGCGCAACAAGGCTTATGTGTCGCGCTACGCGCTCGGCCGCGATTACCACAAGGTGATGCGACCACGGCTGCAAAAGCTTGCCGACCGCATTGCGCAGGAGACACCGCACGGCTATCGGGTGTTCGTCGATTCTGCGCCGGTGCTGGAGGTAGAGGCGGCGAGCCGTGCCGGTTTGGGCTGGCGTGGCAAGCACAGCCTGCTGATCGACCGCTCCTGCGGGTCGTGGTTTTTTCTTGGCGAAATTTTCACCGATCTGCCGTTGCCGCCAGATGCGCCGGTGGCGGATCATTGCGGCACCTGTTCGGCGTGCATCACCGCCTGTCCTACAGGTGCGATCGTCGCACCGTTCCAGGTGGACGCGCGTCGCTGTATTTCGTACCTCACGATCGAGCTCAAGGGGGCGATTCCCGAGTCGCTTCGGCCGGCTCTGGGAAATCGCATCTACGGCTGTGACGACTGCCAGCTCGCCTGTCCGTGGAACCGCTTTGCCCACCTTACTTCGGAGAGCGATTTCTCGCCGCGGCATGCGCTGGACGATGCGTCGCTGGTGACTTTGTTTGCATGGACTGCCGAGGATTTCGCGGAACGTACCGCGGGGAGTGCGATTCATCGCATCGGCCATGAGCGCTGGTTGCGCAATATCGCGGTGGCGCTGGGCAACGCGCCGACCACTCCGGATGTAGTGGTGGCACTGGCAGCGCGTCGCGAAGATCCCTCGGAACTGGTGCGGGAGCATGTGGCGTGGGCGCTCGCCCGGCACGGCGCCTCGGGTTAACAGTTAGAATTCCCGCCTTCCGTCCGCATGCAATGCCCCGCACGGGCGGCGCCCGCGGCTGACCTGAGTCCGTTCCATGAGTGATTCCAGACCGATAGGTGTGTTCGATTCCGGAGTAGGCGGCCTGACCGTGGTGCGCGCGCTGATGGAGCGCTTGCCGCTCGAGCGCCTCGTGTACTTCGGCGATACGGCGCGAGTGCCCTACGGAATCAAGTCGGTGGCGACGATCGAGCAGTTCACCGCACAGATCACCGACTTTCTACTGGGGCACGACGTCAAGATGCTGGTGGTCGCGTGCAATACGATGGCAGCGGTGGCGTCGCATGTGGTGGCGGCGCATGCGCGCGACCTCCCGGTGATCGACGTGATCGAGGCGGGCGCGCTGGCAGCTGTGCTGCAGACGCGCACGCGTGGCGTCGGCGTGATCGGCACGCCCACGACGATCAACAGCAACGCCTACGCCCGGCGAATGCATTTGGAGGACCCGGCGCTGCGGGTGTACTCGCAGGCTTGTCCGCTGTTCGTGCCCTTGGTCGAGGAAGGTTGGCTGGATCATCCGGTCACGCGGATGACCGCGCAGGAGTACTTGCGCCCGGTGTTGGCGGAGGACATCGATACGCTGGTACTCGGATGTACCCACTATCCGCTGCTCAAGCCCTTGCTCAAGGACGTGGCGGGACCGGGCGTGCAGCTCGTCGATTCGGCGGTGACCACAGCCGAACTCGCCGCGGCAAGATTGCATGCGCTCGGTCTGCTGAGCCGCGCTGGAGAGCCTGACTACCGCTTCTTTGTCACCGACATTCCGTTGCGCTTTCAGACCATAGGCGAGCGCTTTCTCGGGCGCTCGCTCGGGAACGTCGAACGGGTGGAGTGGTAGCGACCGACGAAAGTGCGGGCCAAACAGTCGGGCAGCGCGGTCGTGGGCGTTTTGCCGGAACAACGGTTTGAACCCGCCGCCCCGTTTTCCGCAAAGGCCGGACTCGTGCTGCCGATGGTGATCAGATGGCGCCGGTTGCGACCGGTCGTGCCGGGTCGGCGCACCACTCACTCCAGGAGCCGGCATAGAGACGAGAACCGCTCAGTCCGGCGTGTTCCATCGCCAGCAGGTTGTGACAGGCGGTCACGCCCGAACCGCACTGGTGCACCACTGCATCGGCGGAGTGTCCGCTCAACAGACTGGCAAAGGCCTCGCGCAATTGTGCGGGGGGCTTGAAACGACCATCGTCATCGAGGTTGTCGCGGAAGAAGCGGTTGATCGCTCCGGGAATATGGCCGCCTACCGGATCGAGGGTCTCGTTTTCGCCGCGGAAGCGGTCGGGGCTGCGCGCATCGATCACCACCATGTCCGGTCGACCGAGATGGGTAAGGACGTGGGCGGCATCGACGACACCGCAGCCGGCCCTTTCCGTGAAGGTGCGCGCGAGGATGTGGGCCGGTTCGTTCGATACTGGCTGCATGGCGTCGCCCCAAGCGCGATAGCCGCCATCGAGCACGGCTGCCCGAGGGTGGCCGAGCCAGCGCAGCAGCCACCACAGCCTGGCCGCGAACATGCCGCCCGCGTCATCGTAGGCGACGACCTGGGTGTTGTCGCCGATGCCAATTTGGCCCAGAAGGCGGGCGAGGTTCTGGCGGTCGGGCAGGGGGTGGCGTCCATTGCGCCCGGTCATCGGGCCGGACAGGTCGCGATCGAGATGCAGGAATCGGGCCCCGGGGATATGCCCGTCGGCGTAGGCGGCCTGGCCGAAGTCGGGGTTGGAGAGATCGTGGCGGCAGTCGACCACCACCCAGTCCGGCGCGTCCAGATGTGCCGCCAGAGTGGTGACATCGACTAGGGTGGTGTAGATCGGGGCAGCAGCCGAACTCACTGTTCCGCCTCCGCGCCGGTCGCCACGTCCAGCCACGCCCGTGCCTCGGATTCGTCGTTGAATACCATGACTTCGGCGTCCACGAAGATTTGTGAGACCCATGCGCTCCAGGTGATCCACTGATCCTCGGTCAGCACCGCGATGCGGCCAAAATCGTGGGCATGCTGGCGGGAGAACTTGATTTCCTCCCAGGCGACGTCGAAAGTGAAGCCGGCCATCTCGCGCAGGTCGAACAGCAGGTCGATGTTGCCGTTGAACTTGATCTTGTAGTTGACGAGTTCTTCGAACTCCTTGTAGTCGGCAAGCGAGAACTCGCCGAACACCGCAACCGAGACCAGGTTGTTGTTGTGGTCGATGGTGATCATGGTGCCCTCCGCGATGGCTGTATGAATCAACTATATCCCTCGGGGGGGCGGCTTTCAATCGCGCATCCGTGGCCGATCCGCGACGGATGCGCGATGCGCGTCAGCGATCGTGTGCGAGGGTGAGCCAGTCTGCGTGCTGCGGATCGCGTCCCTGAACACAGTCGAAGAAGCGTTGCTGCAGCCCGCGGGTGATGGGGCCGGGCTTGCCGTCGCCCACGCGGCGTCGGTCGATCTCGATCACCGGGGTGACCTCGGCGGCGGTGCCGGTCAGAAACACCTCGTCGGCGGTGTAGAGTTCGTCACGGGTGACGCGGCGAGTGAGGATCTGCAGTCCGGCATCGGCGGCCAGGGCGTGCAGGCTGCGGCGGGTGATGCCGTCCAGCGCCGAAGTGACCTCCGGTTCCACCAGTTGTCCGCGCTTGACCAGGAACACGTTTTCCCCCGGCCCTTCGGCGACGTAGCCGTGGCTGTCCAGCAGCAGCGCTTCGTCATAGCCATCGAGTCTGGCCTCGCGACAGGCGAGAATGGAGTTGGTGTATGTCGACACCGACTTGGCGCGGCACATCTGCACGTTCACATGATGCCGGGCGAAGCTCGACACCTTCACCCGGATCCCTTGCTCCAACCCGTTCCGGCCAAGGTATGCACCCCACTCCCAGGCGGCGATCATGACGTGGGTGGCTGCGCCAAACGGGTCGACGCCTGCCTTTTCGGCACCCAGAAACACCAGTGGCCGGATGTAGGCGGAGGGCAGCCGGTTGCGGCGGATGGCCTCGCGGCAGGCTTCGCGCAGGGCGAGGCGGTCGAAAGGCATGTCCAGCATCAGGATCGCGGCGGATTCGAACAGGCGCTCAATGTGGTCGTCCAGGCGGAAGATTGCCGGGCCACCAGGCGTCGCGTAGGCGCGAATGCCCTCGAAGCAGCCTAGTCCATAGTGCAGCGTATGCGTCATGGCGTGCACGGTGGCGTCTCGCCACGGGCGCCATGCGCCGTCCATCCAGATCCAGCCGTCGCGGTCTTCCATGCTCATGTCCGTTCTTCCTTCGTGATAGTCAGGGCAATACGATCGGAGCCCACGGCCTTGCGGTGCCTTGGGCGGGAGGCCAAACGGGATGAGTCTGGAGTGGCTACGGGAGGCGGGGAACGGTGGATGGTGTTCCGATGGCTCGTCGCGGTGGCGACTTGCCGGCCTCGGGAGCGATGCGGTTACGGTGGGACAACTTTGGATCGGCTGGCCGTCCGGCTCAAACGAAATCGGGCGGCATTCGCTTGCATGGGATTCAAGCGAATGCCGCCCGATGGTGGCGTGTCCTCTGCGCGATCAGCGGCCGATCATGTTCTGCGGTACTACCCAGGCATCGAACTGATCGGCTGTGACATGTCCGAGTGCGAGTGCGGCGTCGCGCAGGCTGGTGCCGTCTCGATGGGCCTTCTTGGCGATTTCGGCGGCCTTGTCGTAGCCGATGTGCGGATTGAGCGCGGTGACGAGCATCAGCGAGCGCTCGACCAGGTCGGCAATGCGTTGTCGGTCGGGCTCGATGCCGCGTGCGCAATGGGCATCGAAGCTTGCCATGGCGTCGGCGAGCAGGCGTGTGCTCTGAAGGAAGTTGTGGGCGATCATCGGGCGAAAGACGTTCAGTTCGAAGTTGCCCGAGGCGCCACCGAAGTTGATGGCCACGTCGTTGCCGAACACCTGGGCCGCGACCATGGTGAGTGCCTCGCTCTGCGTGGGGTTGACCTTGCCGGGCATGATGGACGAGCCGGGTTCGTTCTCGGGGATGCGAATCTCCCCGAGACCGCTGCGCGGCCCGCTGGCCAGCCAGCGGACGTCGTTGGCGATCTTCATGAGACTCGCTGCGAGCGTCTTGAGGGCACCGTGGGCGTGTACCAGGGCATCGCAACTTGCAAGCGCTTCGAACTTGTTGGGTGCGGTGACGAAAGGCAGGTCGGTTGCCCGCGCGAGTTCCGTTGCGACCGCCTGGGCATAGCCCTCGGGTGCGTTCAGTCCGGTACCGACCGCGGTGCCGCCCAGCGCGAGTTCGCACAGATGTGGCAGGGTGGCGCGCACATGACGCTCGCCATGCGTCAACTGGGCCACCCAGCCAGAGATTTCCTGGCCAAGGGTAAGCGGGGTGGCATCTTGCAAGTGGGTGCGCCCGATCTTGACCACGTCGTCGAAGGCCCGCGCCTTGTCCTCCAGCGTGGCACGCAGCGACGCCAGCGCGGGAAGCAGCCTGCGCACGAGGCTATCGACGGCAGCCACGTGCATTGCGGTCGGGAATACGTCGTTGCTCGACTGGCTGCGATTGACGTCGTCATTGGGGTGCACCAGGCGTGCCGGGCCGCGAGTACCGCCAAGCAACTCGCTGGCGCGGTTGGCCAGTACCTCGTTGACGTTCATGTTGGTTTGGGTGCCTGAGCCGGTTTGCCACACGACCAGCGGAAATTCTTCGGTGTGCTGGCCGGCGATGACTTCGTCCGCGGCGGCGACGACGGCGTTGGTCTTGTCGGCGGGGAGCAACCCGAGGGCGTGGTTCACTCTCGCAGCGGCCCGCTTGACCTGGACCAGCGCGTGGATGAGTTCGGGGGACTGGCGCTCGCCCGAAATCGCGAAATTGATCAGCGAGCGTTGGGTTTGCGCGCCCCACAGGCGCGCGGCGGGAACGTTGATCGCGCCGAAGGTATCGTGTTCTGTACGGGTGTCCATGGTGGGCCTCGAGTGGGAACGAGCTGGGAAAATGGGGGGTGAGCTTAGAGCGTAGGTTTCAGTGGGCACAATAGCGAGGTGGCGGTTGATCGCCGGGGGTTGGCCCACATCGCTGCGGCTAGCTGTTTGGAACAAGTGTAAACAGGATGTTCAGCAAGGTCGCAAGCGCTGCAAGCAGCCCATCGTCGAGTGCGGCTGAAAGTGGCGAGCCAAGCGTCTGGATCGCGCGAAGGCAGTCGGAGGCCAGCAGCAAAGCGCCCGCTGCGGCGATCGTGCACCCAGCCCAGTAGCGGACGCGCAGCGCCAGGTGTTTGAGAGGCCGCGAGTCTTGCCGCATGACCCGCGCGGATGGGGGCGGTGCGTTGACGTCAGAAATCGTCACGACGAGACTCGGGCGGACCTAGATCCAGGGTAGCAAGTCGCCACTGGAATTCTGCGACGCGATTGCGAGTTGCTTCGCAACTGGCGAGCCTGCGCAAGGCAGACAATGGGCCGTGCACATGGTCCAGGCAAAGGGTGCGCCAGTGCCACGGTAAGAGCTTGTCGCGGGCGGTGCGGATAAGGAGCTCTGCGTCGCGTTCGGCGACTTCCCAATCGCTCATGCGCCCGTTGTGAACAAGCATGCGTCCTTGGGCGAAGTGGTCTCCGATCAGCGTCGGGTCATCGGGAGCCAGGGCGCAGCGAATGCGCATTGCAGATCGCAACCAGTTGTCCTTTGCGGCGAGCTTCTTGGCGGGGAGCGTGGGCATGGCGGATTCTTGGTAAAGAAATGAGAATCATTATTATCCATGTGGCGCCATGGTGCAAGTGATCGATACGGCCGGATGACGTGTTCAGCACGCACGTTCTCGACGTTGTTTCATGGCGCGAAACGCCGCGTCGGCCGAGGCGTTGATGGACCGGCCGGCTTGACGTCAACCTCCGGGGGCGCCGATCATCCCGGACTGTGCCGTTCGCGGGGGGCGGTCGCCCTGCGTCTGTGCCGGCGGCAACGCTGCCGGGTTGTCGATTCGCGGCGGTTTCAGAAACAATTCGGGAAGTCGAGAGGGGTAGAAATGCACGCGAGCTTGATGACGTTGTTGATGGTGCTTGCGCTGCTGCTGCCCGGCTGTGCTGCCGACGACCCGCTTGCTGAACTCGACGGTGCGCTCGCCAAACTGCAGGAGGCGTTGGACGAGAAGCGCAACGCGGCGGTCATGGCCAAGCTGCACCCGGATTTTCAGGCGGGAGATGGACTCGACGCGGAATGGGCACGCCGCACCATGACGGGCATGTTCCTCGTGCACCGCAACGTCAAGGTCATTGTTCTGAGCAAGACTCGCGGGCTGGCCCCCGGTGCGCTGGATGCTGCGCTGGTAGAGGCGCGCGTAGTGCTGACCGGTGCCGAGCGGTTGGTGCCGGATCAGGCTCGCCAGTACCGGGTGGAAATGGAATGGCGGCGTGTCGGGACCGAATGGCTGCTGTTCCGCCTTGACTGGGAATAGGCGGGGTTGAGCCGGGCGTTCCGCTGCATATGACTCAGGATGGGTTCCCCGGCCTGCGGTGGGCGCGCGCGTGCAGCCAACGGACGAAGCTCCGAACCCAGGGCTGTTCATAGACGTTGGGTGCGATCAGTGCGTAGAAGCCGCAGCCTTCCGCTTCGACATCGAAGGGGCGAGCCAGTGTGCCGGATTCGAGATAGGGGCGGGCCAGCAGTCCAACACTGAGGGCGATGCCGGCGCCCGCAGCGGCGGCTTCGAGCATCATCATGGCGTCGTCGAAGCGCGGCCCGTTGTTCGCGTGCTCGGCGAGGTTGCGGCCGGGGGCCGCGCAGTCCAGCCATTCGCGCCAGGGCAGGAGCGGATGCTGGAGTCGTGGTGCACGCAGCAGGGCGTCCACACGCGCATCTGCGGCAAGCGTGCGCAGCCGTGTCGCCCACGTCGGGTCACACACCGGGAAGATGCGCTCGCGGCTCAGCTCCACGCACTCCAGACCGGGCCAGGGCGGGTTGCCATAGTGCAGCCCTACGTCCGCATCGCCGTTGCGCAAGGGGGCGACGGAGGTGGACGCCGACAAGGCGAACTCGATTTCCGGATGAGCAGCCTGATACTCGCCCAGTTGCCCCACCAGCCACTTCGCGCCGAACGCGGGGGCGACGGACACTCTGAGCAATCGCAGGCGATCGCGCCGCACCCGGTCGCCAGCGAGCTCCATCGCGCGTAGTGCGCCCTGGACGGCGTCGAGGTAGTGCCTGCCGTCCTCCGTCAGCGTGATGCGTCGGTGCCCGCGAACAAACAGCGGTGTGCCCAGCCAGTCCTCCAGCGCTTTCATGCGATGACTGACGGCCGACTGTGTCAGGCATAGCTCCTCGGCTGCGGCCAGAAAACTGCCGAGCCGGGCCGAAGCCTCGAACGCGATCAGGGTATGCAGTGGGGGCAGGCGGATCATCGTCGATCGTGGGTGCGTGCGTCCGCACTGGCCTGGCCGCGCGGCAAACGCACATGGGCTTCCAGCCCCCCCGCCGGATGATTGGCAAGCGTCACTTCGCCGCCCTGGATCGCCAGCAGATTGCGGGCGATCGCCAGTCCCAGGCCGGTGCCACCTGTGTCGCGGTTGCGCGACCACTCGCCGCGGTAGAACGGCTCAAACACCTTTTCCATCTCTGCCTGCGGCAGACCGGGGCCGTGATCACGGATGCGGATGTGATGGGCATCGGCATCTTCGTCCACGGCCAGGCTGACTTCGCCACCAAATTTGACGCCATTCTCGATCAGGTTCCAGAGCACCCGGCGCATGGCCGTGGGTTGGCACAGTGCCGGCGTGTTGGCGCGGCCTTGAATGTCGACCTGCCAGCCCAGGTCGTGGGCATCTTCCGCGAGGGCGGCGAGCAGGCCGTTGAGATCGGTTGGCTGGCGCGGAGCGGATGCGTCCAGACTGCGAGCGTAGTCCAGCCCCTCCCGCACCAGCGCCTGCATGGCGTCCAGGTCATTTTGTACGCGGTCGCGCAGGTGTTCGTCATCGATCATCTCGGCGCGCAGGCGCAGGCGGGTGATCGGTGTCTGGAGATCGTGCGAGATCGCGGCAAGAATGCGGGTGCGTTCGGCGACATGTTCGCGGATGCGTTCCTGCATGTGGTTGAACGCCGCGGCCGCCTGGGCGACCTCGGCGGGGCCGGTGGTCGACAAGGGGGGGCGGTTGGGGTCGTCGCCGAGTGCGCGGGCGGCATCCGCCAGCCGGGACAACGGGCGGGTGGCGACGCGTACAGCGATCCACGCCAGGAGTCCAACGCCCAGAATCAATGCCGCCAGTGCGGCAATGGCTCGTTCGGGTGTGATGACCGTCGGCTGCGGCGGCGATGGCAAGGGCAGGCGTGCCGAGAGCCGGGTGCCGTCGGCCAGCGATACCACCACTAAGACCCTTCCGGGGGCGCCCGCGCTGTGGCCGTCGCCGCGTCCGTGAGCGTAGAACTGCAGGTCGCGTTCGGGTAGCGCGCGCCGGAATGCGTCCGTATAGCGGATACGATCCGGTAGGCGATTGGCGTCGTGCGGCACCGGCCGAAGGCTGAAGCGCAGGCGGCGGCGGCCAAGCGTCTCCACCCACGCTTCGCGCTCGCGCGGTGAAAGGTGATCAAGCACGTCGACGGCGGCGGCGAGTTCGCCCGCCAGCCCTTCGACCAGCAGGTCGCGATCATGGCGGTCGCGCTCGCCCACGAACAGTGTGATGCTGGTGGTCAGCACGACGACTATGCCGACCAGCCAGATCAGCATCAGGCGTGAGAAGAGGGTACGTGGCCAGGCCAGCTTCATGGTGCGTCGCCGGCCCCGTCGTCGCACGCAGTGACCGAGGCGGCCAGCACATAGCCTTCGTTGCGTACCGTCTTGATGATGCCCGGCTCACGGGCGCTGTCGCCCAGTCGCTGACGCACACGGCTGACCAGCAGGTCGATCGAGCGGTCGAATACGTCGGCCTCGCGTCCTTGGGTCAATTCCATCAACTGGTCGCGACTGAGCACGATTTGCGGGTGGGCCACGAATACGCCAAGCAGCCGGAATTCCGCGCCCGACAGGGGAACGACCGTGCCGTGGGCGTCGACGAGGTGGCGCGCGACGGTGTCCAGGCGCCAATTTGCGAAGCACAGCATGCGGCTTCTTGGCTTTTGCGCTTCCTCCATATTGGGCGGCAATGCGCGGGTGCGGCGCAGAATCGCCTTCAGGCGCGCGAACAGTTCGCGTGGGATGAATGGCTTGGGCAGGTAATCGTCGGCGCCCATCTCAAGGCCAATGATGCGGTCCATGTCCTCACCGCGAGCAGTAAGCATGAGCACCGGGATGCCGGCGTGTGAAGCGCTCGCGCGCAGGTTGCGGCACAGGGTTAGCCCGTCCTCGCCTGGCATCATGACGTCCAGCACGATCAGATCGATTTGATGACGCTCGAGCGCAGCCTTCATCTCCCGCCCGTCGGCGGCGGTGGTGCAGCGCATGCCCTGCTTTTCCAGGTAGTCGGCCAGAAGGCCGCGGATGTCGCGATCGTCGTCGACGATGAGGATGTGGTCCTGATGGTTGCTCATGTTCGATGCGTTGGCGAAGAGGGTGAGGATGCCAGCCTGGCTGCCGGAATGGTTTGATGATATGGGGCTCCGGCCAGCGGTTTGTATCCCAGAGTATCAGATCAAGCTGCCGATATAGAGGCATGCAATTTCGCCGACCTGGGACAAAGCAGGCTTACATGCGGATGCTTCAATGGCTCCGTCGCCCCGATATGCGGGGCGTGAGACAGGAGATGACCATGAAGAAGCTGACCAGAACGGTTCTTGTGATTGCCCTCGCCGGTGCAACGGTACTCGGCGGTGCCACGGCCTTCGCCCGCGGCGGTGACTGCGACGGACCCCGCGGGGAACGAGCGCGCTGGCATCAGATGAGCCCCGAGCAAATGCAAGCCCGCATGAGTGAGCGTGCCGAGGTACGCTTCGCGCGTCTGGAACTGGCCTTGGCGCTGACGCCCGAGCAACGTCCGGCGTGGGACGCGTTCAAGCAGGACATGCAGGCGCGCACCACCGCGATGGCGGAGCGCATGGCGGCCCAGCGCGACGCTGAGCGCCCCAGAACGGCGATCGAGCGGATGCAGCGTATGGAGGAAATGAGTCAGCAGCGTCAGGCCCAGATGGCTGATACCCGTAAGGCGGTTGAAGCGTTCTATGGAACCTTGTCCGATGCGCAGAAAACCGTGTTCGACGCTGAGTTCGCCAAGCTCGAGCGCGGTGGCCGGCATGGCATGGGAGCGCGTGACGGCGCTCGGGGCATGGGCCACGGGCGCGGCTGACAAGGCCCCAGCGCGTGGATTGGATGACCGGCGCGGCACGGATTGATCCTGTGTCGGTGTAAGTGCGACGCCCCCCACAAGGACGCAGCCCTTCCGAAAAGAAGGGGGCGCGTCCTTGTGGGGGGCGTCCTTGCGGGCGTGTTGTCGTCGGAGCGTCCGTTCGCCAGCCGCTATCGCCGGCAGACGGGGTGTGCCTCGACGCCGTGCTCAGCCGCAGCGTGTTGCGGCGGCTAAAGCCGTCAGTGGAACTGCTCTTCTTCGGTGGAGCCGGTGAGCGCCTTGACGCTGGACGATCCCCCCTGGATCACGGTCGTGACGTCGTCGAAGTAGCCGGCACCCACTTCCTGCTGGTGCGACACGAAGGTATAGCCCTGTTCGCGCGCAGCAAACTCCTTCTCCTGCACCATTTCAACGTAATGCTTCATGCCTTCGCCGCGGGCATAGGCGTGGGCGAACTGGAAGGTGTTGAACCAGTTGACGTGAATGCCAGCAAGGGTGATGAACTGGTACTTGTAGCCCAGGGCAGAAAGTTCGTCCTGGAACTTGGCAATGGTGGCATCGTCGAGATTCTTCTTCCAGTTGAAGGACGGCGAGCAGTTGTAGGACAGCAGTTTGCCCGGGCAGGCCGCATGCACGGCCTGAGCAAATTCGCGGGCGAAGCCCAGGTCCGGCGTACCGGTTTCGCACCACACCAGGTCGGCGTAGGGGGCGTAGGCGACACCGCGGCTGATGGCTTGCTCCAGACCGTTGCGGACGCGGTAGAAGCCCTCCTGGGTGCGCTCGCCGGTCAGGAACGGCTTGTCATTGGCGTCGTGATCGGAGGTGATCAGGTTGGCGGCTTCGGCGTCGGTACGGGCCAGGATCAGCGTAGGCACGCCCATCACATCGGCGGCGAAGCGGGCCGCGATCAATTTCTCGATCGCCTCCTGGGTAGGCACCAGCACCTTGCCACCCATGTGGCCGCACTTCTTGACCGCGGCCAACTGGTCCTCGAAATGCACCCCGGCGGCGCCAGCGGCGATCATGTTCTTCATCAGTTCGAAAGCATTCAACACGCCACCGAAACCGGCCTCCGCGTCGGCGACGATGGGAAGGAAGTAATCGATGAACTCCTTGTCGCCGGGGTTGACGCCGCGCGACCACTGGATTTCGTCAGCGCGCTTGAAGGTGTTGTTGATGCGGCGAACCATGGTGGGAACCGAATCGTATGCGTAGAGTGACTGATCCGGATACATGGTCTCGGAGGTGTTGCCGTCCGCGGCAACTTGCCAGCCGGACAGATACACGGCTTCCAGACCGGCCTTGGCCTGCTGCATTGCCTGGCCAGCGGTGATCGCGCCGAAGGCGTTCACATAGCCCTTCTTGGCGCCACCGTTGATCTTTTCCCAGAGCTTCAGCGCGCCGCGCTGAGCCAGAGTGTATTCAGGTTGCAGACTGCCGCGCAGACGCACCACGTCTGCCGCACTGTAGCCGCGCTTGATACTCTTCCAGCGAGAGTTCTCGGCCCAGTCTTTTTCAAGGGCGGCGATTTGTTGTTCGCGGGTCTGAGTCATGACATTTCCTCGGTAGTCGTAGAACGGATTCAAAGGGTTGGGCCGAGCGGTAGCGCATCCACGTTGTCAGCCGGAGATGCGTGCTACATGTCATCGCGGCCTGACTGGCTTCGGGAGGGTGCGGAAACACCGTCGAGTGAGAGGAAGTATAGGAATAATCTGGCTGTGCAGCAATAAGTCTTATATAAGATATAAGAAAAAAATAAGTGTGTTAAAACAATTGGTTGTGTTTAGTGTTCCGTATTGTGAGATGCAAGGCGGTCCTGTGAAATGCTCCGGTGATGCAATGCGCAAGAATGCGCAGCCAGTCCGGCTTGGAAGCGAGAAGGGGAGCGTGCCGCCCGTGTCGGGCGGGTGCCACTGAACAGGGGGACTGCTCAGACCAATGGGACAGGAGATATCACGACGCCGTCGGGGTCGGCGTACACGTGATGCCCCGGTGTGAAGGTGACATCACCGAAACTGACTGCCACTTCTTGTTCACCCAGACCTCGCTTTACGCTCTTGCGCGGATTGGTCGCGATCGCCATGATGCCTATATCCATCTGCCCGATCGCGACCGAGTCGCGTATGCAGCCGTTCACCAGGATGCCCGCCCAACCGTTCCTGAAACCGAGCAGTGCCAGTTGATCACCGACTAGTGCGCAACGCAGCGAGCCGCCGCCATCGACCACCAGCACGCGCCCGTTGCCTTGCGTCTCCAGCGTGCTGCGCACCAGCGAGTTGTCCTCGAAGACCTTGACGGTTGCGATCGGGCCGCCAAAGCAGGTACGCCTTCCAAAGCTGCGGAACATCGGGGTGAGGACCTGCAGGGTCGAATCGTGAGCGTCACATAGATCGGCAGTCTGGATATCCATCGCTTGTTCTCCGAGAAAAGTGTTCTGTGCGTCATGACGGTGAGTGATCTCCGATGACGTGTGAGGCGAAAAAAAGGCGACCGTCTGGTCGCCTCCTTGTGTGCTGCGGCTTCGTCAGGTCGTCGCCGTCTCGACTTCGTCGAACAGCAGGCATACCTTGCCATCTGCATCGAGGTCGATGGTGACCTTGCCGCCGTGAGCGAGTCGACCGAACAACAACTCGTCGGCGAGTACCGAACGGATCGAGTCCTGGATCAGGCGGGCCATCGGTCGTGCGCCCATGAGCGGATCGAAGCCTTCCGCCGCAAGCCAGGCCTTGAGTTCGTCGGTGAAGTGGGCTTCCACCTTCTTCTCGTGCAACTGTGCCTCAAGTTGCATCAGGAACTTGTCCACCACCCGAAGAATGATGGTGTTGTCGAGCGCCTTGAACGAGATCGTCGCGTCAAGGCGGTTGCGGAACTCCGGCGAGAACATCCGCTTGATCTCGGCCATTTCGTCCCCCGTCTCACGCTTGGCCGAAAAGCCGATCACCGACTTCTGCATCGCTTCGGCGCCCGCGTTCGTCGTCATGATGATGATCACGTTGCGGAAGTCGGCTTGCCGCCCATTGTTGTCGGTGAGGGTGCCATGATCCATTACCTGCAGCAGGATGTTGTAGATGTCCGGATGGGCCTTCTCGATTTCGTCCAGCAACAGCACGGAGTGTGGCTTCTTGGTGATCGCCTCTGTCAGCAATCCGCCGTTGTCGAATCCGACATAGCCGGGAGGCGCACCGATCAGTCGGGATACCGCGTGCCGCTCCATGTACTCGGACATGTCGAAACGCACCAGTTCGATGCCCAGCGTGTAGGCGAGCTGGCGCGCCACCTCGGTCTTGCCGACTCCGGTCGGACCGCTGAACAGGAAACTGCCGATAGGCTTCTGGGGGTTGCCCAGGCCCGATCGGGACATCTTGATCGCCTTGGCAAGCGCCTCGATGGCCATATCCTGTCCGAACACGACATTCTTGAGGTCGCGTTCCAGGGTCTTGAGCGCGGTCTTGTCGTCGTTGGAGACGGAGCGCGGCGGGATGCGCGCGATCTTGGCCACGATCTCCTCGATTTCAGTCTTGCCGATCGTCTTGCGCTGGCGCGACTTCGGCAGGATGCGCTGAGCCGCGCCAGCCTCGTCGATGACATCGATTGCCTTGTCGGGCAGATGGCGGTCATTGATGTATCGCGCCGACAACTCCGCCGCCGAACTGAGCGCCGCCGACGAATACTTGACGCCGTGGTGCTCCTCGAAGCGGCTCTTCAAGCCCTTCAGAATCTCCACCGTTTCGGAGACGGACGGTTCGACTACGTCAACCTTCTGGAAACGGCGCGACAGCGCATGATCCTTCTCGAAGATCTGGCGGAACTCGTTGTAAGTGGTCGCGCCGATGCACTTCAACTGACCTGATGACAGCGCCGGTTTGAGCAGGTTGGAGGCATCCAGCGTGCCACCCGATGCGGCACCCGCGCCGATCAGGGTGTGGATTTCGTCGATGAACAGGATGGCGTTGTGGCTCTCCCGCAGTTGCTTGAGAACCGCTTTGAGGCGCTGTTCGAAATCGCCTCGATACTTCGTGCCGGCCAGCAGTGCGCCCATGTCCAGCGCATAGACCTGGGCATCCTTGAGAATCTCGGGTACGCGATCTTCGATGATGCGACGGGCCAGTCCTTCCGCGATTGCGGTCTTGCCCACCCCGGCTTCACCGACAAGCAGTGGATTGTTCTTGCGACGCCGGCACAGTGTCTGGATGACGCGCTCCAACTCCTTGTCGCGACCGATCAGCGGGTCGATCTTGCCGACCAGGGCCTGCTGGTTCAGGTTCTGCGTGAAGTTCTCCAGCGCTCCGCCGGCCTGAGCCGACTCCTGTTCCTGCTCCTGTTCGCCCTCGTTGCGGCCGGAGGCCGGTCCAGAGGAGCGCTGCGGTGGCGTTTTGGCGATACCGTGGGAGATGAAGTTCACGACGTCCAAACGGGAGATGTTCTGGCGCTGAAGGAAATAGACCGCGTGCGAATCCTTCTCGCCGAAGATCGCCACCAGGACATTGGCTCCGGTGACCTCTTTCTTGCCCGACGACTGCACGTGCAGGATCGCGCGCTGTATGACGCGCTGAAAACCCAGGGTCGGCTGGGTATCGATCTCGGTTTCGCCGTCGACCTTGGGTGTGTGCTCGTTGACGAATGCCGTGAGTTCCTTGCGAAGCTCATCAATGTTCGCTTCGCAGGCCCTCAGAACCTCGGCCGCAGAAGGGTTGTCGAGCAACGCGAGCAGCAGGTGCTCGACGGTGATGAACTCGTGCCGCTTCTGCCGGGCTTCGACGAAGGCCATGTGCAAACTGACTTCAAGTTCCTGCGCGATCATTCTCAATTTTCCTCCATCACGCACGCCAACGGATGCTGGTGCTGACGGGCAAAGGATACGACCTGTTCGACCTTGGTCGCCGCGATGTCTTTGGGGAAGACGCCGCAGACCCCCGATCCTTCTCTGTGCACTTGGAGCATGATTCGCGTAGCCCGTTCGCGATCCATGCTGAAAAAACTCTGCAGCACAACGACCACGAACTCCATGGGAGTGAAGTCGTCGTTAAGCAACAGCACCTTGTAAAGCGGCGGGGGTTTGGTGCGGGTACGCTCCGCCTCGAGTAAGAACTCGTCCTGTTTTCGAGTGACCATGAAGTTCATTCTAATGGAGTCGGAGCAGAGTGCAATAGACGCTTACGCCTGCTCCGAGTGCGCGCTTTTGCGAGGGAACGGGCGTAAATGCAACAAAACGTGTTTTGCACTGCACATTTCACGCGGACCGGGCTGGATCGCAAAGAATCCGGACGGTTGGCAGGGATTTCCGCAGCGGACCGTATCCGATGCTGCTGCCGTGCACAAAATCACACGCAGGCAGAGGCGGGAGGCGGGCGATGAAAGCCTTGACGGTCCGGTTGCAAGTGCGTAAAAGAAAACCTGTGTGAAATGCGAGGTAAATCGCACTGGCGCTGGAGTTCATGGCTGCTTGGGTGGTTCTGGATGCACAGGTCTGGTTTCGCTGCGCTGAGCATTAATGCACACGCGGGGTTGGCCCGTAACACGTCAAGCAATTTTGAAGGATTGAGGCAAGCAATATGGCAACTGGTACCGTCAAGTGGTTCAATGATTCCAAGGGTTTCGGCTTCATTACCCCGGACGATGGCAGCGAGGATCTTTTCGCGCACTTCTCCGCGATCAATATGAACGGCTTCAAAACCCTGAAAGAAGGCGAGAAGGTCTCCTTCGAAGTCACGCAAGGCCCGAAGGGCAAGCAGGCTTCGAACATCCAGCGGGCCTGATTCCCCAAGTGTGAACGCGCCGGCCTGCGGGTCGGTGCGGGCAGCAATAGAAAAAGCCGTTGGTGAAACCAACGGCTTTCTTCTGTGGACGATCGGGCTGCAATGATCGTCCCTGCTTCCAACCTGCGCCATACCTGGTCGAGGCTTGCGCGGATCGGGGGCCGCGACCATGGGTCGCGGGAACTGCTTACTTGAGTTTCACTTCCTTGTACAGAACGTGCTTGCGCACGACCGGATCGTACTTCATGAACTCGAGCTTGTTCGGGGTGGTGCGCTTGTTCTTGGAAGCGGTGTAGAAGTGACCGGTGCCGGCGGTCGACTCCAGCTTGATTTTTTCACGGGCGCCTTTGGCCATGATGATCTCCGTTCAGTGCTGCGGGGGTTCTGCGTGTTCAGATCTTCTCGCCGCGGGCGCGAAGTTCGGACACGACCACGTCGATGCCTTTCTTGTCGATCGTGCGCAGCGCCGCATTGGATACGCGCAGGCGAATCCAGCGGTTTTCGGCTTCGCTCCAGAACTTGCGATTCTGCAAGTTCGGCAGGAAGCGACGCTTGGTCTTGTTGTTCGCGTGGGAAACGTTGTTGCCCACCATCGGTGCCTTACCGGTAACTTGGCAAACGCGAGCCATACGATGCTCCAGGGGGTTCGGATTTCGGGAAACCTCGGATGATAGCGCAGGAGCTTTGCGTTTTGCAAGAGAAGTATGTGTTTTTCTTGTGATTTCGCTCCGTTCGATGAGGTCGTCGGTGCGCGACTTACAGCAGCCCACGTTCGGCGAACGAGAGCGGCGTGGCATGAGCGGTGACGACAAAGTGGTCTAGTACGCGTACGTCCACCAGTGCCAGCGCGTCCTTGAGGTTGTGGGTGAGCAGTTCGTCGGCGCGACTGGGCTCGGTGGCGCCCGACGGGTGGTTGTGGGCGAGGATGACCGCGGCGGCATTGCGTTCCAGTGCGAGCTTGACGACTTCGCGCGGATACACGCTGGTTTGAGTCAGTGTGCCGCGAAACAGCTCCACCGCGTCGATCAGTGCATTGCGGGCGTCGAGGAGCAGGACGTAGAACACCTCGTGAGGTAGCGTGCCAATCTTGAGCCGCAGCCAGTCGCGTACGGTGGAGGGTGCCGAGAACACGTCGCGTGTGCCCATGTCTTCTGCGAGCGCCCTGCGCGCCAGTTCCATGACGGCCTGCAGTTGGGCATACTTCGCCAGACCCATGCCCGGCAGGTCGGCGAATTCGCGTGCCGAGCTCGAACACAGGCGGGTCAGTGAGCCGAAGTGGTTGAGCAGGTCGCGCGCGAGGTCGACTGCGGATTTTCCGCGCGTGCCAACGCGCAGGAAGAGCGCGAGCAGTTCTGCATCGGACAGTGCTGCGGCGCCTCGTTCAAGCAGTTTTTCGCGTGGACGTTCGCATTCGGGCCAGTCGGTAATTGCCATGCTCAAGGGGTTTGGTAAACGGAAGGGAATAAGTGTATTGTCATGAATATGTTATCTGGACGCAAGCTCGTTCTGGGCGTGAGTGGTGGTGTCGCTGCGTACAAGGCGGCCGAGCTGGTACGCCTGATGGTGAAGTCCGGGGCGGACGTGCATGTGGTGCTGACGGAGGGCGGAGCGCGGTTCGTCACGGCGGTGACGTTCCAGGCCTTGTCCGGCAATCCGGTATGGACGGATTTGTGGGATGCGCGGATGGCCAACAACATGGCCCATATTGACCTTTCTCGCGATGCCGATGCGATCGTGATTGCGCCGGCGAGTGCGGACGTGATGGCGAAGCTGGCCAGCGGCCTGTGTGACGATTTGCTGACGACGCTCTGCCTTGCCCGCGACTGCGACCTGATCGTGGCGCCGGCGATGAACCGGCAGATGTGGGAGCATCCTGCAACCACGAGAAACGTGACGCAGTTGCGCAAGGATGGTGTGTCAGTGCTCGGGCCGGACGCCGGCGAGCAGGCCTGTGGTGAGACCGGCATGGGGCGCATGCTCGAGCCGGAGACGCTGTTCGATTTGCTGGTGGCGCACTTTCAGCCAAAACTGCTCAGCGGGCGGCGGATCGTGATGACGGCTGGGCCGACCTTCGAGGCAATCGATCCGGTGCGGGGCATCACCAACATCAGCTCCGGCAAAATGGGCTATGCGCTCGCCGCGGCTTGCGCGGGGGCCGGCGCCGAGGTCGTGCTGGTGAGCGGGCCTACAGGTTTGCCTTGTCCAGCTGGAGTGCGGCGCGTGGACGTCGCGAGCGCGCAGGAAATGCGTGCCGCGGTCGTGGAGGCCCTACCCGGTACCGAGGTGTTCATTGGGGTTGCGGCAGTTGCGGACTATCGTCCGGCTGAACGAGTTGATCACAAGATCAAGAAATCGGCTGGCGAGTTGACCCTGCGCCTGACACCCAATCCTGACATCATCGCCGAGGTGGCGGCCCGTGCGGATGCGCCATTCTGCGTAGGATTCGCAGCGGAGAGCCGTGATCTCGACAGCTACGCCGAACGCAAACGGCGTGACAAGCGGTTGGGTATGGTGGTGGGCAACCTGGTCCAGGATGCCATGGGGGGCGACGACAACACGGTGGTGCTGTACGACGCGCAGGGCCGGCATTCCCTGCCACGTGCGGCCAAGGATGTGGTGGCGCGCCAGATTGTCGCCCATCTGTCGGAATTGCTGGGTAGACGGGCCGGGGAGGCCACATGAAGAAACGAATAGACGTCAAGATTCTCGACGCGCGTCTGCGCGACCAGCCTCCGGGCTATGCAACCAATGGCTCGGCGGGGCTTGATCTGCGGGCGTGCCTGAACGCGCCGCTATGCCTGCATCCAGGTGAGACGGCACTGGTGCCCAGTGGTCTGGCGATCCACATCGAGGATCCTGGTTTCGCTGCGATGATCCTGCCGCGCTCTGGCCTCGGACACAAGCACGGCATTGTGCTCGGCAACCTCGTCGGGCTGATCGATTCGGATTACCAGGGGCAGATTTTTGTGTCGACCTGGAATCGAGGCAAGGAGGTCTTTACCCTGCAGCCGATGGAACGGATTGCGCAACTCGTGGTGGTGCCGGTGGTGCAGATCGAGTGCAACTTCGTCGCCGATTTCGCTGCGAGCGAGCGCGGTGACGGGGGGTTCGGAAGTACGGGCAAGCATTGATGGAACGGCATTCGGGGGTTCCGACCGGCGTGCATGTCCTGTTGTTGCGCGCGGGGTGCGTACTGATGATGCGTCGTGCTGGTACCGGTTTTTTCGATGGGCTGTTCAGCTTGCCTGGGGGGCACTTGGAGCCGGGCGAGCGGCTTGGCGATACGGCGGTACGTGAGATGGGCGAAGAGTTGAACATCGGGCTGCGCACCGAGGATCTTCGCGTGGTCGGGGTCGTGCATCGTCGCTCGGACACGAATCGCATCGATTTCTTCATGGCGACGGAGCGGTGGTCAGGGGAGCCCGAGATTGCCGAACCGGACAAGTGCGATTGTCTGAAATGGTGCGCACCAAACGATCTGCCCGAGGATACGGTTGCCTACGCGCGAGAGGCGCTGGAGCGGGTGGCGGGCCAGGTTGCCGAGCCTTGGGTGTTCGAGCACGGATGGCCGGAACAGGGGTGAGTGGTGACGATCTGCCGCAGCGGCCGGATCGGCGGCGGCATGGATGGTGCCAGGGTTTCTGTCCCGGGGTGACGCCTGTCGTGGACTAGTGGTTGGGGAAGGCGGGGCAAGGATGGCGTGACGAGGTACCCCGGCGTCGAGGTACCCCGGCGTCGAGGTACCTCGGTGCCCGTGGGCGATAAGGGCTGGCACCCCGCAGGCTGCCGTTTTCGCGTATGCCGGCTTTGCCGTCACACCAGCATGTCAGCCCAGATATTCTGCGCCCATGCAAGCGCGTAGCGCCCTTCCAACTCGCTGGCGGCAGACGATACGCCGCCCGCCCCTTCTACGGGCAGAAAGGTGGCTTTTTCTGCGTTGTACTGGTGGACCGAGGCGACGTGCACCACGTTGCGGCTGTCCACAAAGCTGTAGCAGGTGTTCATGACCAGCGGATCGGGGTTGGGCGCCTGCCCGGCAAGCAGACTGAGGATCGCGGAGGCGGCGACCTTGGCCTGCTGGTTGGCCATGTGACCGGATTTGGGCATGGTCGGGGCGGGGAAGATGGCATCGCCGACGACGTGGATGTTGGGCGCGCCTTTGGCTTCCATGGTCAGGAAGTTGACATCCACCCAGCGGTTGTTGATCAGTTCGACACCTAATAGATCGACCAAGCGGCCGGAACGCATCGGCGGCAGTACATTGAGTACGTCCGCCTTGACCGCCGAGAACTCCAGTTCGGCGGAGCGCGTGGCGGCGTCCACCGAGATCAGCGTGCTGTTTGGCACGTACTCGATGATGTCCTTGTAAAGGTCTTCGAAGGCTTTCGTGAAAAGCCCCTTCTTGGACTGGATCTCGGGGTTGGCGTCGAGCAGCAGCACCTTGGAGCGGGGCTTGTGCGCCTTGAAGTAGTTGGCCACCAGGCAGGCGCGCTCATAGGGGCCGGGCGGGCAGCGGTACGGCACCTTGGGGACGTGCAGTGCATAGACGCCGCCGTCGGCCATGTCCTCAAGCTGCTTGCGCAGCAGGACTGTCTGGGGGCCGGCTTTCCAGGCGTGGGGAATGCGTTCCTGGTGGCCCGTCAGTCCGCCTACTTCGTCGGTCAGGAAATCGACACCAGGGGAGAGCAGGGCGCGGTCGTAATGGAGGGTGGCTCCGCCGGCCAGCCGGATTTCGCGCCGTGTGACGTCGATGGCCACGACTTCGTCATGGATGACTTCGACCCCCCAGTGGTCGCGCAATCTGTCGTAGCCGGAGGTGATGTAGGCCATGTCCTTGACGCCGCCGATCACGAGGTTGGAGATCGGGCAAGAGACGAAGCGCGCCTCGCGCTCGATCAGCGTGACCTTCACGCCGCGGCCGCTCCACATGCGCAGGTACTTGGCCGCGGTGGCACCGCCGTAGCCGCCACCCACCACGACTACGTGCCCGCCTGCCTGGCGTACGCTGCCCGCGCCGGCGCACCCCCCTAGCCCTGCGAGTGTGCTCCCGCCCAGCGCCACTGCGCCGGCCGACTTGATGAATCCACGTCTGTCAAGCATCTTTCAGTCTCCCGGTCCTGTCGTGTGCGCTTATTTCTGTGCCGCGAAGTAGTCGGCGATGAGCCTTATCTGCTCGTCCGTGTAACCCTTGGCAATCTGGTGCATGATGGTTGCCGGTCTGTCACCGGAGCGGAACTCGAGAAACGTCCGGATCAGTCTGTCGGCGGGCTCTCCCGCGAGGCGGGACGCACCGGCGATGGCGTGGCCGTTGGTGCCATGACAGTTGGCGCAGGTGGCAGCAAGATCACGGGCGACATTGGGGGGCTGCGCGTGTGCAAGTGTCGAGGCGCCGAGCAATGCAGCGATGAATGTCATTCTTATGAACACGGTGGTTCTCCTCTCCTGCGGGTAACACGAAAAGCCTGCTGCGCGGTCGGATCGTGAAATCGCGTGGCGTGGGCGCCTGCGATGCGATACGTCCCGTATCAGGTGCTCCGCGCAGTCCGGCCACTTGCGGCGGGCTTTCGACGTACCTTGTGGTCGAACGGGGTGGGTTGGGCATGGCCTCTGTCGCGATTCGATGCGCGGCACGCGAGCGACGCCACGGCCTCCGAGTATAGCCCACGAAACCGGCGCAAAGGCGCGTGGACTCGGGCGTTTGGGCGTGGGGCGTAGCGCCAGCAAAAATGCGCCGGGTGGTGTCGTGGGACATAAAGCGCGTTGTGCCGTGGTGCGCAGGCTCATCGCTCCCGGCGTTGCGGGAATGCCGCAAAATACCGGGTGATCATTGGCGTGCCGGGCTGTCTCAGCGACAACGGGGCGTCAGGGATGGAGGGCGGAATGGACGGACCGGCTGAGCCAATATGCTGGGAGCGGGGGTCGGATAATCGGTCGCGCTGCTCGCAGAGTGGCTAACCAACAGGATACGGGTGGCCGCTTGGATGCGACCATCAGGTGTTACGAGCAGGAGAGGCAGGATGGACCAACAACGCAGACATACCCTGAAGGCGGGGATGGGCCTGGGCATGTTCGGTGTGCTTGTGTCGACGGGGATGCTTCGACCGGGCGTGGCTTTGGCGGCGACCGACCGGGCGATTTTCTCGGCTACGACACTTGCCGAGGCTTTCGCCGCGATCGGCGCCGGTAAGCCGGATCAAAGCGCGGAGATTTTGATTTCCGCGCCCGACATCGCCGAGAACGGTGCGGTGGTGCCGATCGGCGTGACGACGTCGCTGCCCGGTACCGAACAGATTGCGATCATGGTGGAGAAAAATCCCAACATGGTTGCCGCCACGTTCTCGATTCCCGACGGCACGCTTCCCGATATCCAGACCCGGGTGAAGATGGCACAGACGTCGGACGTGTGGGTGCTGGTGAAGGCGAACGGCAAGTTCCACGTGGCGAGGAAGGAGGTGCGGGTCACATTGGGTGGTTGCGGCTGAACATCTGTGGCGGAGCCATTGTCGGCCGCGCGAGCAGACGAAGAATTGAAACCGAACGAAGGAGCAAGAAGATGACTGGTCGCATACTCATCCGCGCCGCGTCCAGGGACGGCGTTACCGAGGTGCGAGCGCTGATGTCGCACCCGATGGAAACCGGGCAGCGCCGCGATTCGGCTGGGAATCTGATTCCCGGTCACTACATTACCGAACTGACCGCGAGGCACAACGACCGAGTCGTGCTGAGCGTACAAATGAGCGGGGCGGTGTCCACCGATCCCTACTTTGCGTTCAAATTCAAGGGCGGGGAGAAGGGTGATCGCGTGACGCTGAGTTGGGTCGACAACCTCGGTGAAAGCCAGAGCGAAGAAGCCTTGGTGACCTGAATTAGCATGCCGTTCCGGTTTGCTGATCAAGGTGGCTGGGATGAAGTGACCAGGGGCGAACTGAAGCGGTTCGGTCAGTCAGGGCAGGGCGCAGGGCGTTTCGGTGCTGATGGCAAGGGTTCGACGCACTCGACCCCAACGCATTCGAGCAGATTAGCGTTTTCCGGGCGGTGGCTGGGCGCCGGATGCCCCCGTGCCCAGGCGTGAACACCTGTGAGGGCCGTCTGGTGTTCAACGGTCGCCCGCGGTCGCGGGCTCGCTTGAGTTTGCTACCGTGTCTGGCGTTTCGGCAGGGAAAAGGTTGCAGAAGCGCATTTCCACCGGGTAGGGGAAGAAGTCCTCAACGTAGCCGCTGCGTATCGAGGCCTGCGCCTGCTGCCAGAATTCGGGCTGCAGCAGATCACGATGATGTCTCAGGAAGGCCTTGCGGACCCGCGGCGCACCGAGCAGGAAGGTGGCGAACTCCTCCGGAAACACGTCCAGCGCTGCGGCCGAGTACCAGGCCTCTCCCGACATTTCCATTTCCGGATACGGCGCCGCCGGGATCTTGCGGAAGTTCATGTCTGTCATGTACTCGATTTCGTCGTAGTCGTAGAACACTACCCGGCCGTAGCGGGTGACGCCGAAGTTCTTCCACAGCATGTCCCCGGGGAAGATGTTGGCGATGGCGAGTTCGCGGATTGCGTTGCCGTATTCCTTGACCGCCTCCTCCACCTCTTCGTCCGCGGCTCGCTCAAGGTGGATATTGAGCGGCGTCATGCGTCGTTCGATATAAAAGTGCTTGATGATCACGGAGTCACCCTCGATCTCGAACGAGGATGGCGCGAGCTTGCGCAGTTCTTCCAGCAGTTCGGGGTGGAAGCGCGACAGCGGCAGCGCGGCGTACGAGAACTCCAGCGTGTCGGCCATCCGACCGACCCGGTCTACATGCTTCACCATCAGGTACTTGCGCTTGACCGTGGCGCGATCCATGTTCTTGGAGGCGCCAAACACGTCCTTGATGATCTTGAATACATACGGGTAGGACGGGAGAGTGAACACCAGCATGACCAGGCCGCGAATGCCTGGGGCGATGATGAACTGGTCGTTTGAGTGGCGCAGGTGGGCGATCAGGTCGCGGAAGAACATTGTCTTGCCCTGCTTGCCCAGACCCAGCATGGTGTAGAGCTCGCTGCGCGGCTTGTTTGGCATGATTGAGCGCAGGAACTGCACGTAGCCGGAGGGCACTTCCATGTCCGCCATGAAGTACGCGCGCGACAGCGAGAACAGCACCGAGATGCGCCACGGGTCGAGTAGCAGGGTGTCGATGTAGAGTTTGCCAGCGTCGTTGTGGCGCACCGCGAGTGCGAACGGATATTCCTGGTAGCCATTGACGGCCTTGCCGATCACGTAGGCCGTCTTGTTGCGGTAGAACGCCGAGAACAGCACCTGGATCTGGCAGTTCACTTCCATTGCGGGCCAACTGCCGAGGTGGCGCTGGGCCGAGCGGAGGATGAAATCCACGTCGCGGTCGAGATCCTCGAACGGACGCTGCCAGTCGAAATCCTCGATGATGCGGCGAATGGTGCTGCGTAGCCCCTCGTCCTGCGGGTAGTAGCTGCTATAGACTGGCGGATAGGAATCGATGAATTCGGTGGAGATCGCCGGCCGGGCGAAGATGTAGTCGTTGTTGAAGTAGCTGCGGTGAAGGATCTTGGTGGTGACGGAGTTGAAGAAGGTCTCGGCCAGCTCCGGCTGGCGATGGTTGATCAACATCCCGATGTAGTGAAGTTTGACCTGCTGCCAGGTGGCGTTGTCCAGCGAGTCGGCGTCGAACTCCTGGTGCAGCCGCTCGACCGTTTCATTGACCCGGTCGTCGTAGAACTGCACCCGGTCACGCACCGCGTCGAGCTGCGCCTGCCACTCGGCCGCTTCGAAGTATTCTTTGGCGCGCCGTGATGTCTCACGGAAGATCCGGTAGTGCTTGTTGAAGCCCTCGATCATCGCGTAGGCAATTGCCTGGGCCACGGAGTTCTCTCCTGCGAATGCGTCCATGAACGGCTTGCTCCCTTCCTCCGGTTTGCGGGCTGTGTTCCAGTTTGACGTGGATTCTGCCCCGAGGCACTTTACCATTGGACCCCGGGCCGCGTGGAGGCGGCCGTGACGGCCTTCCGCAGTACCCTGTGGCAGAATGCCCGGGCCAGGACGGGCAGGAAGGCCAACGGCAGCGATTGTGACGCGCATCACAGGGAACATCGGGAAGGGAAATGGAATCAGCAGCACGATGGCAAGACATGGGTGGCGCATCGCGGGGGCTGGCAATGGCGCTGGTTGCCACGGTGCTGGCGGCGTGCGGCAAGGGGGACGAGGCGGGTGGTCCGTTGCGTGTCGCCACCGTGCCGGGTGGCGCGGATGTGTACGTGAACGAACAGCACTATGGCGTGTCACCCCAGGCGCCTGGCGAAGCGCTGGCCATTTCGTTGCCTTCCGGGCAGTACGAGATCGAGGCGCGGCGCCTGGAGGAGTTTGCGGAGTTTCGTGGGCGCCTTACCCATGCGTTCGACGCCGCGCGGCCCGGACCGGTGTTGGTGTTGAACCTGGAGCGTGGCCTGACGGAAGCGGGACGTGCCCGTGACGAGGCCGAAGCCGAGCGTTTGACACGCATGGCGGAGGCGGCGCTGGCGCGTTTCGACCCGCAGGACGACGGTACCGTGGTCGAGGTCGCTGCCGGACTGATGTGGATGCGCTGCAGCCTGGGGCAGTCCTGGACCGGTGCGACGTGCAGCGGACAGGCCCGCCAGTTCAACTGGGACCAGGCCCTCAAGGCGGCGGAGGCAACGCAGTTTGCCGGCCATGCCGATTGGCGACTGCCCACCCAAGCAGAGCTCTATGCGCTGACGCATTGCACCTCGGGCATGCGTAGCGAGCCCAACCGGGAGGGGCTGGGCGGCGGCTGCGTGGGCGATTACCGCAGCCCCACTATTTTGGAATCGGTGTTTCCCGATACCCCAATCGGCAACTTTTGGACCAGCACCCCTCACGCACGCTTCAACTTCAGTGCTTGGGGCGTGTCGTTCAATACCGGCCACACCGGTACCGGTGGTCGCAGCGACTACGTGCACGTTCGTCTGGTGCGGGATCTGCACTGAATACACGGCCTGGCGCGCCATCCGTGTTCGGGGCGGCGATCTTGGTCTGCCCGCAGGCTGCAGGGTTGGTGTTTCGGGCGTCTGCGTAACGTCGGCTACCAGCGGTTTCCACACCCGGAGGGTTGCGTTTCCGGGGGGGGCGACAAGGGGGCCGTCGAGGTCCGCCAGGTCGGCCGACTTTCGGCCGCACGGCTTTTCGAGGATAATTCGCGATTGGGCGTCGTGCGGGGCCGAAACTGGTCGCGTCCGGCAGACCCGGCCGGCGTGTCACAAGACGGGTACTTGCTCTGGGGCAACCCGCAGCCCGTTTCCTGCGAGCTTCGCTCAACGCACGGGGGCGACGCGGCTATGAGCCGCCTAGCACCGGCCTTTGCCCAGGTTCTCACAGTTCGAGCTTACATATTACGAGGGAGTAGGAATGAGCGCATCCAAGATCACCGTCCCCGCCGGCGGCCAGAAGATTGTCCCGGGCCAGGCGATTCCCGACAACCCGATCATCCCTTACATCGAGGGTGACGGCATCGGCGTGGACATCAGCCCGGTCATGATCAAGGTCATCGACGCAGCAGTGGAAAAGGCCTACGGCGGCAAGCGCAAGATCCACTGGATGGAAGTTTTTGCTGGCGAGAAGTCCACCCAGATCTACGGCCCGGACGAGTGGTTCCCCGCGGAAACCTTTCAGGCGCTCAAGGATTACTCCGTCTCGATCAAGGGACCGATGACGACGCCGGTCGGCGGCGGCATTCGTTCGCTCAACGTTGCCCTTCGCCAGGAGCTCGATCTCTATCAGTGCGTGCGTCCGGTTCGTTACTTCCGTGGCGTGCCGTCGCCGCTGAAGAAGCCGGAACTCGTCGATATGGTGATCTTCCGCGAGAACACCGAGGACATCTACGCGGGCGTGGAATGGGCATCGGGTTCGGACGAAGTCAAGAAGGTCGTCAAGTTCTTCACCGAGGAAATGGGCGTCAAGAAGATCCGCTTCCCGGAAACCTCGGGCATCGGCATCAAGCCGATTTCCGTCGAAGGTACCACCCGCCTGGTGCGCGCCGCGATGCAGTACGCGATCGACAACGATCGCAAGTCGGTGACGTTGGTGCACAAGGGCAACATCATGAAGTTCACGGAAGGTCTGTTCCGTGACACCGGTTACGAGGTTGCCCGCAATGAGTTTGGTGCCGAGCTGATCGATGGTGGGCCGTGGTGCAAGTTCAAGAATCCCAAGACCGGGAACGAGATCGTGGTCAAGGATTCCATCGCCGACGCGTTCCTGCAGCAGATCCTGCTGCGTCCGGCGGAGTATGACGTGATCGCCACCACCAACCTTAACGGCGACTACATCTCGGACGCGCTCGCGGCGCAGGTAGGCGGTATTGGCATCGCTCCGGGAGCCAACATTTCCGACCAGTATGCATGCTTCGAGGCGACGCATGGCACGGCGCCGAAGTACGCGGGCCTGGACAAGGTGAACCCCGGTTCGCTGATCCTCTCCGCCGAGATGATGCTGCGCCACATGGATTGGCGCGAAGCGGCGGATCTCGTGATCAAGTCGATGGAAGCGGCAATCGGCGACAAGCAGGTCACCTACGACTTCGCCCGACTCATGGAAGGTGCAAACGAAGTGTCGTGCTCTGGTTTTGGCGATGCGATGATCGCCCGCATGTAATTGCCGTCTTCCGGCCGGCCTGCGGACTGGCCGGAAAGGCCGCGACGAAAAAGCCCCCGAAAGGGGGCTTTTTCACGTGTGGTGCCGTCGTGCGGCGCGTTCCTCAGTGGATGCCGCGAACGATCAGCACCGAGATGCCGACCTTGCGCAGCAGGTTCTCGGCCACACTGCCGAGTAGCCAGCGGCGGACTCCGCGCCGGCCGTGTGAGCCGACTACCAGCAGATCTGCGCTGGAGTTCTCGACCAGATCGGCGATCTGGTCCGCGCTGTGGCTGTCCTGGGTGGCGAGCAGAGTTGGACGGGCATCGACGCCGGCGGCGCGGGCCTGTTCTACCGCAGTGGCGAGCAGGGTGTTGCCGTTGTCCAGCAAGGCCTGCTCCAACTGACGGGCATTGACCAGCGCAACCCCGTGGGTATTGAAGGCCTGGACCAGCGCTTCGTCGATCGCATGCGCGATTTCCAGTGTCGCACCATGTAGTCCGGCAAGCGCGATGGCCTCTTCGAGCGCCTTGCGGGAGGTATTGCTGTCGTCGATTGCGACGAGGATGTGCTTGTACATCAGTTCTCCTTGTGCCGAGGTGGGCAGGCGGCCGCCTGCGCGGGCAGCCTGATCGCGTGCGGTGCTGGATGGCGCGCGAACGACGGGCCATGGCTGGAACCCACGCATCGCGCGCTGCGTGATCTGGCAATGCGTGCGCTCAGCAGGCTACCACCGGATTGCCGCCGGGGTATTGGTGTTTTCCTGTAAGCCGCGTGCCGGGCGGTTCCGCTGAGGCCACTGTTGCTTCGAAACGTCAGCCGCGGATGTCGCCGGCTGTGTCGAGAAGCTTGGCTGACGATCAATTTCCATGCTGTTCGCTTCATTTTCCGGATAGACCAGGGAAGATGTTGCGTTCTCCTCAGACGCGACGAGCCTTCTGTAGCCGAGGCGACTTGCGCCCGGGCGGCGCGTGGTCATCCTCTGGTGTAGCTCGATAAATGTTTTGAATGCCGTTATCGATTGTAAGGATTGAGTAAGATCGCGCGCCAATAATCGAGTCGCTGTTTCAGGCAGGGGGGGTTGTGGGTTTGGATCCGCGGCCCGGCACCACTCACTTCGAGGAGACAACATGGACAAGAGCGCTGAAAGCTATTGGAAAGCGGTACTCGGTCTGATCTGGAAGATCATGATCGTGTGGTTCTTGGTATCGCTTGGTGCGGGCATTCTGTTCGCACCCTTGCTCAACGGTATCAGCCTGGGCGGATATCCGCTCGGATTCTGGTTCGCGCAGCAGGGCTCGATCTACGTGTTCATTGCGCTGATCTTCTTCTACGCGAAGAAGATGGGTGACATCGATCGCGAATTCGACGTGCACGAAGAATAAGGGGAGGGGGACTAAATGGATCTGCAGCTTCTGACTTACCTGGTGGTCGGCGCGACGTTTGCGCTGTACATCGGGATTGCCGTCTGGGCGCGCGCCGGCAGCACCAAGGAATTTTACGTCGCTGGCGGCGGCGTACATCCGGTGACCAACGGCATGGCCACGGCGGCCGACTGGATGAGCGCGGCGTCGTTCATCTCCATGGCGGGCCTGATCTCCAACATGGGATACGGCGGCGGCCTGTTCCTGATGGGCTGGACTGGCGGCTACGTGTTGCTTGCGATGCTGCTCGCGCCGTACCTGCGCAAGTTCGGCAAGTTCACGGTGCCACAGTTCATTGGCGACCGCTATTACTCCAAGAGTGCCAACGCGGTTGCGGTGATCTGCCTGTTGGTTGCCTCGGTCACCTACGTTATCGGCCAGATGACTGGTGTCGGCGTGACCTTCTCGCGCTTCCTCGGCGTCACCAACGAGATGGGCATCTACATCGGCATGGGCATCGTGTTCGCCTATGCGGTGTTCGGCGGCATGAAGGGCATCACCTACACCCAGGTAGCTCAGTACATCGTGCTGATTTCCGCCTACACCGTGCCGGCGGTCTTCATTTCGCTGACGCTGACCGGCAATCCGCTGCCGCAATTGGGTCTGGGTTCCACCCTGAGCGGCTCGGACGTGCATTTGCTGGAGCGCCTTGACCAGGTCGTGACCGATCTCGGTTTCAACGAGTACACCACGTCGGTTCCGGGCAGCACCCTCAACATGTTCGTGTACACGATTTCGCTGATGATCGGTACCGCGGGCCTGCCGCACGTGATCATCCGCTTCTTCACCGTGCCCAAGGTCTCCGATGCCCGCAGCTCCGCCGGCTGGGCGCTGGTGTTCATCGCCATTCTCTACACGACAGCGCCTGCCGTGGCGGCGATGGCGAAGTACAACCTGCACGCGACCGTGAATACGGCGGTGGCGACCGGTGGCGATCTCTATGCAGAAGAGTCGAGCATTCGCTACGAGGATCGTCCGGACTGGATGAGCCGTTGGGAGCGTACCGGTCTGCTGCGGTGGGAAGACAAGAACGGTGATGGCCGCATCCAGTTCTACGGACCGGGTGCCGGTGCCAAGGCAGAGGCTGCTGGCTGGAAGGGCAACGAGCTGACGGTGAACGCCGACATCATCGTGTTGGCCAACCCGGAGATCGCGCTGTTGCCGAACTGGGTGATCGCGCTGGTCGCTGCAGGCGGCGTCGCTGCGGCCTTGTCGACGGCTGCCGGCCTGCTGCTGGCGATCTCCTCCGCGGTGTCGCATGACTTGGTGAAGAACGTCTTCAAGCCCGATCTCTCCGAGAAAGGCGAACTGCTCACCGGCAAGATCTCGATGGCGATTGCGATCGTCTTCGCCGGCTGGCTGGGTCTGAACCCACCGGGCTTTGCCGCGGGTACGGTGGCGCTGGCCTTCGGTATTGCCGCCAGTTCGCTGTTCCCGGCGATCATGATGGGCATCTTCAGCAAGACGATGAACAAGGAAGGCGCGATCGCGGGCATGCTGGCCGGCCTGGGTGTGACGCTGTTCTATGTGTTTGCACACAAGGGGCTGTTCTTCGTCCGCGGCACCGAGTTCGTCGAACTGATCGGCGGCCCGAACTCCTTCTTCGGCATCACGCCCGAAGCGTTCGGCACCATCGGGGCGATCGTCAACTTCGCGGTGGCGTTCATCGTGATGAAGGCAACCCGCCCGGCGCCGGACCACATCCAGCACCTGGTCGAAAGCGTGCGCGTGCCGCGCGGCGCCAAGGCCATCGACGGGGCGCACTGACAGCTGCGCTCCGGTGAGTGGTTAGCGCGGCTGGAGTCAGCCGCGCCGAATACGGCGGCCCTACCAGTGTGGGGCCGCAGCGGAGACCCCGTCACGAGTGTCATGGCGGGGTTTTCTTTTCTGAGACACCCTGTAAGGTGTCGGTAGTGCACGAGCGGGTACGGGAGGTTCAAATGGTTTTCGACATCAGCATCGCGATGACATGGATCTTGTTTCTCGCGCTGTTCCCGATCGCTTTCTTCTGGTTGCGGCGGGCTTGGCGTATTGTGGTTGGACGTGACTTTTCGGAAGTGGCGCTCAAGCGTGGCGTGTCGCCGCCGGATCCTGCCCGGTTCGCGGTGTTCTCCGCCATCATCAATCTGCTCGGCGGTGCCATCGTAATCTGCGTGATCGCTGCGGTGCTGCTCGGCCAGGTCGAGTATCAGGTGTGGAGTGCGATCGCTGGTATGACGATCTGGTGCAAGGTGTTCATTGATTTCGGGCTGGCCCGTCACGCGCATGGATTTGCGGGGGGCGCCAAGAGCAAGCGTGCTGCCGCTTCAGGTTCGGCGGGCGGTCACAAGGCTTGATGACGGCGTTGCCTTGCGGCGCCTGACGCGAGGCCGCCATCGGTTGCGTTGGCGTTCAACGTCGTTCGCCGACGCCGAAGCGCTGGTCCAGGCGATTCATTGCCCAGACATAGAACGCGATGATGATCAGGAACACGATCAGTGCGCCCTGGGAAAAGAAGTAATACGCGAACGGTATTCCCAGAAAGCTGAAGCGGTTCAGTTCGGTTGCGAAGTAGGCGGCTGCGAAGGTCGCGCAAAACCATATTGCGAGCAGGCCGCCGGTCAGTGCCAGCGTGCGGCGCCAATAGGCGCGCTGACGCGCGCTCAGCCTGACGGGCGTTGGTGGTCGCTCGTGCTCCTGGGCGTCGTTCACTGGACATTCCTCCGGTTGCCACGCGACCACCTCCCTGACGGGTGGCGGATGCCTGTTGCTTCGGGAAGCACGGCGTAGCTCATTGCGCTCGCCCCGAGAACTCGCTGGACAGGCGATGCTGGACGTCAGGTGGTGCGGGTTCGTGGCCAGCGGCGGTGATCTGGAACTCGCTGTCACCGGCGCATATGGCTTTGAGCCGGGCTTCAAAACCATCCATTTCCGCCATCGGTACGATGGCCTTGATCTGTGTCCACCCCGCAGCGGGGCTGTCGGTCTCGGTGAGGCGGCCGCGGCGCGCAGATAACTCGGCACTGATCTCGCCAAAATGTCCTTCGAGAAAGCGGGTGGTCACTTCCAGCAGCGGTTCGAGCACGATCGGTCGCGCGGCCAGCAGTGCTTCCAGCGTAGCGTGACGTCCGGCGGTGACGAAAGAGATCTCATTGGAGTCGACCGCGTGGTGCTTGCCGTCGACCAGAACCACGCGTACGTCCTGCACCGGAAAGCCTGCCAGCGCACCCTCGGTGAGCGCCTGTCGTACGCCCTTTTCGACGGCCGGCAGGAAGTTGGTGGGAATTGCACCGCCCTTCACTTCGCTGCCCAGTTCGACGCCATGCCCCCTTTGCAGTGGCTCGACACGCAGGGCGACTTCGCCGAACTGGCCGGCTCCGCCGCTTTGTTTCTTGTGCCGGTAACGCGCTTCTGCACTTGCGGCGATTGTCTCGCGATAAGGGATGGACGGCGTGGCGGTATCGACCTGCAGATTGTTGCGCGTGCGCAGTTGCTCCAGCACGATGCGCAGATGCAGTTCGCCCATGCCGCGTACCACCGTCTGGCGGGTGCGTGGATCGAAATCGACGCTCAGGCAGGGGTCCTCGTCCTGCAGGCGCGACAGGGCTTCGGAGAGCTTTTGCTCGTCACCGTGTTTGTGCGGAATCAGCACCAGGCCATAGACCGGTTGAGGATAGGCGGCTGGGCGCAGGTGGAAGAAGTCCTCGTCGTGAGAGTCGTGCAGCACCGCATCGCGATGGATCTCGTCCACGCGAGCAACCGCGCAGATGTCGCCGGGAACCCCGATCAGCGTCTCGACCTGGTTCTTGCCTTGCGGCCTCAACAGGTGAGCCACCTTGAAGGGCTTGCGTGCGTCTCCAACAAACAACTGGGTGTTCGGTGTGACCTGCCCCTGATGGATGCGGAACAAGCCCAGTCTGCCGCGGTAGGGGTCGTTGCTCACCTGGAAGACATGGGCAACCACGTGCTGTTCGGGATCCGGTGTCACCGCCACGGGGCGCGCGGCGCTGCCTTCACCCTGGACGAACACGGGCGGGTTGCCCTCGGTCGGATCGGGCATGAGACGGCCAATGACGTCGAGCAGCAGATCGATGCCGACGCCGCTGCGTGCTGACACGAAACACACGGGAATCAGATGTCCTTCACGCAAGGCCAGCTCGAAGGGATCGTGCAACTGGTCCGGGTCGAGCGATTCCCCCTGTTCCAGGTACTTGGCCATCAACGCCTCGTCGAGCTCCACCACCTGATCGACGATTGCGTCGTGTGCTTCGCGCACGGACGACCAGGCGGTGGGCGCGTCATAATCGGGGGCGAAAAAGCAGTCGATCACCGAGTCGGCAGCCGTTGCGGGCAGGTTGATCGGGAGGCACTCGCGGCCGAACTGTTCGCCAATCGCCGCCATCAGTGCCGCCAGGTCGACGCCCTGGGCGTCGATCTTGTTCACGACGATCATGCGGCACTTGCCCTCGGCCGCGGTCATCATCCGGCGAGTGGCGCTTTCGATGCCGGCCTGGGCGTTGATGACGATTACAGCGGTCTCGACCGCGGGCAGGGCAAGCAGCGCGCGCCCGACGAGATCGGGCAACCCGGGCGTGTCGAGTACATTGACCCAGTGCCCCGACCACTCGAAGTGCGCGAGTGCGGTCGACAGCGAGTGCCCCATCTCCTTTTCCTGCGGGTCGAAGTCACTGAGGGTGCTGCCGCGCTCTACGCTGCCGGCACTGACGATTTCGCCCGCTCCGGACAGCAGTGCCTCCAGCAAGGTGGTCTTGCCGGCGCCCGCGTGACCGAGGAAAGCCAGGTTGCGGATGTCGTGAACAGAGCTCGGTGTCATGGTGCCTCCTCCCGTTGCCGTTGTTTCCCGACAGTTTCCCCCTCCGCGCGGCCGTAGGCAATGCCTGCCGCCGCGCTCAGCCCAGTAGCTTCACCAGCAGCGGAAACACCAGCGGCACCAACAAGGCTGTGAGCAGGGCGTTCAACCCCATTCCCAGGGCGGCGAAGGCGCCCGCCTGCTCGCTGACCTGGAAGGCCCGTGCTGTGCCGATGCCATGCGACACCAGGCCGGTGGCGAAGCCGCGCACGGCGTGATCGTCAATCCGCAGGGTGTTGAATACGGAGCGTGCCGTAACCGCGCCGAGAATCCCGGTCATGATCACCAGCACCGCGGTGAGCGACGGCAGCCCCCCAAGTCCCTCCGAGATGGCCATGGCAATCGGCGTGGTGACGCTCTTGGGCGCGAGCGACATCAGCGATTGTGGGCTTGCGCCGAGCAGCGCGGCGATGACTACCGCACTGCTCACTGCTATCAGCGAGCCGGCCAGCAAGGTGACCAGCAGGGGGAGCGCGAGGCGTTTAAGGCGAGGCAACTGCGCGTACAGCGGAATGGCCAGGGCGACGGTTGCAGGTCCAAGCAGGAAATGCACGAACTGTGCTCCATCAAAGTAGGTGGCGTACTCGGTGCCAGTCAGATAGAGCACTGCAACCAGCATCACCACGGCCAGCAGTACCGGATTGGCAAGGGGATGCTGATCGCAGCGCTGGTAGATCCACCAAGCTGCCTGATAGGTCAGCAGGGTCAGCGTCAGGCCCAGAAGCGGGGTGGTGGTGAGATACACCCAAACGTCGGTGAAGTCGGCAGCCATCACGACTGCTCCTTGTTTCCGGAACGGCCTCGTGACAACGCCCTCAACAGCAAACCCGAGGCGCCTAGGGCGATGACCGTGCTCAGCAGTACCGCCAGCAACAACGCTAGCCATTCCTCGGCAAGCCGTTCGAAATGCAGCATCACACCTACGCCCGCGGGAACGAACAGCAGGGAAAGGTGTTGCAACAGGGTGTTGGAAGTCTTGCGCAACTCGTCATCCGCGCCTTTGCGTACGATGAGTACGAGCAGCAGCAAGGCCATGCCGACGACAGGGCCGGGAATCATCAGATCGAGCGAGCGGACGATGACTTCGCCCACGAGTTGAAGGACGAGCAGCAGGGTGATTGCGCCAAGCATGAAGATCTCCGGAGGGGAAACACTTCGTAGTATGCCGCGGACCGTTCAGGCAATCAGCACGTGTCCAAGCGTGCGCAGCGCGATACCGACAACTGCACCGAGGGCGGCTGGCTTCCATACGGCGGCAACCCGCGGTCCGGCCGAGATCAGTACCGCAACGCCGGCGACATCAAAGGGGTGGATGAGAAAGCCGGCGCTCTGGTTGAGCGTGGTCGCACTGGCGCTGCCCTCACGCAGCATGTCGTCCATGACCCCCATCATCGCCGTGCCACCGGCAATGTACTTGGTCAGGCTGGGCAGAATCAGCGCCGGATCGATGCCCAGCAGCGTGAGCAGCGGCCCGAGCGCGAGCACCAGCGCGTCGATGATGCCCAGGCTGCGCATCAGCATCACCGCGACCAGCGCCAGGACCAACATCGGGATTGCGCCCACCGCGATCTTGAACGCTTCGGCCCCGGCTCGGTTGATCACGTTGAGCACGCCCTTGGCGTCCTCGGCGACCGGATGATGCAGGGTTTCGTCCACCTGCGCCTCGCGCGACGACAGCTTGCGGCCGAAGAAGTGGTAGGTCGACGCCGCAGCAGCCAGCCCGCCCGCCAGTGACAGGCCGAGTACCGTCCAGAACTCCAGCCCCAGGGCCAGCATAGGAAATACCACGTTGGCCTGGGCCATGGCCATGACCAGTGCCAGTGTTGCGGCAATGTGGCGCTCCGAGGCGCCACGCTGGTCCATCATCGCCAGGGTGGCGATAGGCGCGGCGAAACTGACGAAACTGATCTGCAGTGCCGCAAACACGCCCAGGCCTGTCAGCCCTGCGGGTCTGACCATGGGGGCAAACAAGCGAATGGTGCGATCGATCAGCCCCTTGGCCTCCAGCAGTCGCATCAGCGACAGCATCACGACCATGATCGGGAGCAGCACGAACAGGGCAAGCTCCACGGCGGAGCGGCCGGCGCGCAGAATGATGTCGGTCAGGAGTTCCATGAGTCGGCGGGATGCGGCGGTGCAGCAGATGATAGCCGGTTTCCCGTCTCGTCACGCCGCGGAAGCGGGGTTGGTGGAGCCTGGCGTTTGGCCGCCCGGAGGTGGGAAAAGGGCGCCGCGGCATGCGGCGCCCGTTCGACGCGACGGATACTGCCGATGCGGACGGTCAGTGCTGCTGTGCCTTGGCAATCTGGCGCCACGCGTGGAGCAGCGGTTCGGTATAGCCGCTGGGCTGCTCGCACCCCTTGAACACCAGATCGCATGCCGCTTTGAAGGCCACCGAGCGATCGAAATCGGTCGCCATCGGGCGATACAGCGGGTCGCCGGCGTTCTGCGTGTCGACCACTGCGGCCATGCGCTTGAGGGTCTCGAGCACCTGCGACTCGGTGGCCACGCCATGGCGCAGCCAGTTGGCAATGTGCTGGCTGGAGATGCGCAGCGTAGCACGGTCTTCCATCAGGCCAATGTTGTTGATGTCCGGAACCTTGGAGCAGCCAACACCCTGGTCTACCCACCGCACCACGTAACCGAGTATGCCTTGGGCATTATTATCGAGTTCCTGCTGGATTTCCGCCGCATGCCAGTCGGCGCGCTCGGAGACGGGAATGGTCAGCAGTGCGTCGAGCAGCGTATCGCGTTCGGTTGCGTACTCGATGCGCTCAAGTTGTTGCTGCACGGCCTGCACGTCGACCTGGTGGTAGTGCAGCGCGTGGAGTACCGCCGCGGTCGGCGAGGGTACCCAGGCGGTGTTCGCCCCTGCTTGCGGATGGCCGATCTTCTGCTTGAGCATTTCAGCCATCAGATCGGGCATCGCCCACATGCCCTTGCCGATCTGGGCCTTGCCACGCAGCCCGCAGGCCAGGCCAGCCAACACATTATTGCGCTCGTAGGCCTGGATCCAGGCGGTTGTTTTCATCGCCCCTTTGCGCAACATGGCGCCGGCCGCCATCGCGGTG
Organism: Rhodocyclaceae bacterium; assembly: GCA_046295975.1. GTDB lineage: Bacteria > Pseudomonadota > Gammaproteobacteria > Burkholderiales > Rhodocyclaceae > UBA2357. The sequence continues at coordinate 6,468 of JBKBMG010000032.1, read as the reverse complement.
TGCATCTCGTCCCCGGTGCGGTCCAGGAAGCCGGTGTTGATGAACACCACGCGCGACTCGGCGGCCTTGATGCAGGCCGCGAGGTTGACCGAGGTGCGTCGCTCCTCGTCCATGATGCCCATTTTCATGGTGTTGGCGGGAAGGCCCAGCATCTGTTCGACCCGCGTGAACAACTCGTCGGCGAAGGCCACTTCGTCCGGGCCATGCATTTTCGGCTTGACGATGTACATGCTGCCAGAGCGGGAGTTGCCCTTGCGCGCCAGATCCCGAATCGAGATCAGGGTGGTCACGACGGCATCGAGAATGCCCTCCGGAATCTCGGTCCCATCGGCGAGCAGGACCGCCGGGTTGGTCATCAGGTGGCCGACGTTGCGCACGAACAGCAGTGAGCGTCCGTGCAACGTGACCTCGGCGCCGTCCGCCGTGACGTACTTCCGGTCCGGGTTGAGGGTGCGGGTGATGGTTCGCCCCCCCTTGGTCACCTGCTCGGTCAGGTCGCCTCGAATCAGTCCCAGCCAGTTCCGGTAGATCACCACCTTGTCTTCCGCATCGACTGCTGCGACGGAGTCCTCGCAGTCCATGATGGTCGAGAGCGCCGCCTCCATCAATACGTCCTTCACGCCAGCTGGGTCGGTTCCACCGATCAGATGGCCGCGGTCGATCTGGATCTCGAAATGCAGGCCGTTGTGCTTGAGCAACACGGCCTTCGGTGCGCTCGCCTCGCCCTGGTAGCCGACGAATTGTGCAGCGTCCACAAGTGCGCTCGAGCGACCGTCGTCGAGAGACACGCGCAATCCGCCGTCGGACACCGTGTAGGAGGTAGCCTGTGTGTGACTGCCTTGCGCCAGCGGCGCGGCCTGATCGAGAAACGCGCGGGCAAAGGCGATCACCTTCTGACCGCGCACGGGGTTGTAACTGTCGCCCCGCGTGGCGCCATCGTCCTCGGGAATCGCGTCGGTACCGTAGAGTGCGTCGTAGAGGCTTCCCCAGCGTGCGTTGGCGGCATTGAGGGCGTAGCGCGCGTTCATCACCGGAACCACAAGCTGGGGCCCCGCCTGTTGCGTGATCTCGGTATCGACGCCGGTGGTGCCGATGCGGAACGCCGCTGGAGCCGGCTGGAGGTAGCCGACTTCGGTCAGGAACGTCTTGTAGGCGCCCATGTCGCGAATCGGACCGGGATGGGCGGTATGCCAGGCGTCGAGTTCGCGCTGCAGGCGGTCGCGTTCGGCCAGCAGCGCCCGGTTCCGTGGTGCCAGCTCGTTGGCGAGGGCGCTGAATCCCGCCCAGAAGGTGGCGCTGTCCACGCCGCTACCCGGTAATGCCTCGGATTCGATGAACTGGTACAGGGCGGCGTCGACCTGGAGTTGGCTGCACTGGATTCGGTCAGTCATGCTGGGGTCTCTCGTGTGTGACAGTGATCAAGCGGTGGATCGAATGCCGGCGCAGTCTCCGGCTCCGGATTTCATTCTGCCGAACGACGCTCGCGCACGAATTCGATGACGTCCGCCAGCGTGTGTCCTGTTGCGGTGGGCGCGACATCCAGCTCCTCGACGGGGTGTTGTGCGCGATTCACCCAGAAAGTGGTATAGCCGAACCAGGTTGCGCCGGCCACATCCCAGCCGTTGGCCGACACGAACAGGATCTCTCTTGCCGGTATGCCGAACGCCTCCGGGCCAAGCTGATAGGCGGATGAGGCAGTCTTGTATTGCTGGACCCGATCAACGGAAAGAACGTGGTCGAACAACTCGTTCATGCCTGCGCTGCGAGTCGCGATCTGCAGCATCTCGGGTGTGCCGTTGGAGAGCACCGCCAGTGGCAGGCCCAGTTTCCGGAGCATGCGCAAGGTCTCAATATTCTCGGGAAACGGTGACAGGCAGGCATACTGGCTCATCAACTGGCGGTGGCGCGCCTCTGTCAGATCCAGTCCGAGTCGGGCCGCTGCGTAAGTCAGCGCATCTCCTGTCACCTTGTCGAAAGGCTTGTAACGGCCGGACAGCGTCCTCAGCAGGGCGTACTCGATCTGCTTCAGGCGCCACAAGGTGGCGAGTTGCTCCCCCTTGCCGGGAAACAACTGTTCCGAGAGCGCGCCCACCGAGAACACATCGAACAGTGTGCCGAATGCGTCGAAGGCGACAGCCCTGATTGGTGGCGGATGCTTCATCGATGTTCCAATGAGATGGTTGTCACAGATTTTATTGCGCTTATCAGCGTTTCAGAATAGCCTGCTTCGTCAACTGATCTTGTACTAAAAGTAATAAATGGATGGATTGAAGTCGATCGAGAGCTTCGTGTCGGTCGCGACCCGAGGTAGCCTTTCCGCTGCGGCCCGGGCAGAAGGGGTTACGCCTGCGGTTGTCGGCCGGCGTCTTGATGCGCTTGAGCAGCGCCTCGGGGTGAAGCTGTTGGTACGCACGACGCGCAGCATCTCCCTGACGTTCGAGGGCGTTGCGTTTCTCGAGGACTGTCAGCGCATCCTCAACGATCTGGCTAATGCCGAGGCTTCTGTCAGTCTGGGAGGCGTCAAGGCGAGTGGGCATCTGCGCGTGTCTGCGCCGGCTGGCTTTGGGCGGTTGCACGTGGCGCCACTGCTTCGCGATTTCCTGGCGGCGAACCCGGATGTCAGTTGTTCCCTGGATCTGACTGATCGCGTGGTCGACCTGGTGAACGAGAGCATCGACTGTGCGATCCGCATCGGTGAACTGGCCGACTCCAGTCTCGTTTCCATAAGGCTTGCGGACAATCAGCGCGTGGTCGTCGCCAGCCCGGACTACGTTGCGAGGCATGGAGTGCCGGTCTCCATCGAGGATCTGGCTCACCACAACTGCTTGTCGCTTGGTCAGCAGCGTGGCTGGAGCTTTCGCAACGACGAAGGGAGCATAGTGACAGTGAAGGTAGCGGGGCGCCTCGAATGCAACGATGGTGCGGTGCTGCACGAATGGGCGCTGTCCGGGCATGGGCTGGCGTGGCGCTCGCTTTGGGAGGTTGCCGACGACTTGCGCCGGGGACGACTGGTCTCCGTGCTGGACGCCTATGCCACGCCAACCATGGGCATCTATGCGGTGTTTCCGCAGCGGCGCCATCTCGCGCTGAGGGTGCGCCTACTGATCGACCACTTGAAGAACCACTACAGCCGGCCATCGTACTGGGCGCCACGTACATGATCGTGAGGGCGCCGCCCAGCAGTGGCAGGAGTGAGCGGGGCGCTTGAACGCCGCGTCGCACTACGGTATAGTCCCGGCTCTTCGCTGTTGTAGCTCAGTTGGTAGAGCAACTGATTCGTAATCAGTAGGTCGGAGGTTCGATTCCTCTCAACAGCACCAGACATCCCCGGAACGCCCAGCCCATGCGCTGGGCGTTTTGTCATCTGCGTCGCGATTGCTCGCGTACTGCGGGAGCGCGTACCTGTGATCGATCCCCATGATCACTCGCGACCTTGTCCCCGCTACTTCTCACGTCGTGTCACGCCCGGGGTAAAAACGTCGAAGCCCGAACGCCAGTGAGCGTTCGGGCTTCGACACGTATGCAGCAAACTGTCAGTTCGAGCTGGCTTGCGCGATACTGTTGCTGCCGTAATTGAGCAATGCCAGGCGTTCGAGCATCGGGTTCGTCTCGGCTTTGAACGCCTCCAACTCTTTTTTGCCCAGCGGCTGAACGTGGGGCAAGGCGATCTTCATCGGGTCGTGCGGGACGTTGTTGATCCGGATCTCATAGTGCAGATGTGGCCCCGTCGCCCAACCTGTCATGCCGACATAGCCGATCACATCGCCCTGCCGCACGCGCTGACCTTTGGCCAGGCCCCGGGGAAATCCGTTCATATGGGCGTAGAGCGTGGAGTAACGGTCCCGGTGCTCAAGGATGACGGTCTTGCCATAGCCCCGCTGGTCACCGACAAAACTGACTCGCCCGTCCGATGACGCCTTGATCGGCGTGCCGGTCGGCGCAGCGAAATCCGTACCGTTGTGACTGCGCCAGCTGCGATGAATGGGGTGCATGCGTCGACCGAAGTTCGACGAGATCCGGGTGAACTCCAGCGGATAACGCAGGAAAGCCTGGTTCAGTCCCTTGCCGTCCGGTGTGTAATAGGCCTCATTGCCGTCCGCCTCGCGATACAACACTACGGTATGGGTTTTGCCCTGGTTCACGAACTCGGCGGCCAGCACGCGACCGGTGCGAATGGGTACGCCTTGATCGAACACCGTTTCGTACACCACGCTGAAGCGATCACCCTTGCGCAGATCGCGGGTGAAGTCGATCTGGGTGCCGAAAATCTCGGCGAACTTGCTTGCAACGCTGTCCGGAACGCCTACGGCATCCGTGGTGCCGAACAAGGAGTGCGTGATCACGCCTGAACGCATCTCGACGAGTGTGTCGACGCTGGCGACCTTGTTGTCCGATGCGTGCAAGCCGTCTTCGGTACGCTCTACGATGAAGCGCTCTGCGCCGGATCCGACTGGCAGATTGATCGAAAGGGCTTTGCCGTCCGATGTGATCATCGCGATCACCGAGCGCCCGGCGCGCAGCTTGCGGATGACATCCTTGCCCTCGTCGCTTCCGTTGATGAAGGCAAGCGCTTCGGCGTCGTCCATGCCCATGCGTCGGAAAAGCACCTGGAGGGTGTCGCCGGGCTGGATGCGTTCGTCAACTACATAAGGTAGATCGGGCGCGTCGGCGACGACTTCCAGTACGGGAGTGTCGAGTCTTTCGAGAATGGTCTCGGTTGAGACGGGCAGTTCATCCTGCCCTGGAACGACGGCTGTTGCAGCTACCACACCGAGCAACGAGGCCGCAGTCAGTCCGACCATGACCGCAGTTCGCCGAGCGGAGGGGAGGCGTCGGCCCGAATCGGCTAGAATCCGATCTTTGTCTACCTGCATACAAAACCTTCGGCACAAAAATTTCCCGAAGTCTAGCAAAGTTTGGTGCGTTGCCGTACCCGTTGGAGAGATTGATGATGGAACTGAATGAGGCACTGGCGCTGATCAAGCGCGGAGCCGATGAAATTCTGGTCGAGTCGGAGCTGGTCGAGCGGCTGAAGTCCGGCCGTCCGCTGCGCGTCAAGGCCGGTTTCGATCCGACCGCACCGGATCTGCACTTCGGGCACACGGTGCTGATCAACAAGCTGCGTCACTTCCAGGAACTCGGGCATCAGGTGTTGTTTCTGATTGGAGACTTCACCGGAATGATCGGCGACCCCTCCGGCAAGAATGCCACCCGCCCACCGCTGTCGCGTGAGCAGATCGTCGAGAATGCCCGTACCTATCAGGATCAGGTGTTCAAGATTCTCGACCCGGCGCGTACCGAGATCTGCTTCAACTCCCGTTGGATGGAAGAGTTGGGGGCGGCCGGCATGATCAAGCTCGCGTCGCATCACACGGTTGCGCGCATGCTTGAGCGCGATGACTTCGCGAAGCGCTATGGCAACGGTCAGCCGATTGCGATTCATGAGTTTCTCTATCCGCTGTGCCAAGGCTACGACTCGGTGGCGATGCGTGCTGACGTCGAGCTTGGTGGCACGGACCAGAAGTTCAACCTGCTGGTCGGTCGCGAACTACAGAAAGACTATGGTCAGCCCCCGCAATGCGTACTTACAGTGCCCCTGCTTGAAGGCCTGGATGGTGTCAATAAGATGTCCAAGTCGCTCGGCAACTATATTGGTATCGCCGAGGCGCCCAAAGAGATCTTCGGCAAGACAATGTCGGTTTCCGATAACTTGATGTGGCGATACTACGAACTCCTGTCGTTCAGGAGTTCGGCGGAGATCGCGTCGCTCAAACGCGAGGTCGGGGAAGGGCGCAATCCTCGCGACGTCAAGGTGCTGCTCGCCCAGGAACTGGTTGAGCGCTTCCATGATCGACGCTCGGCGGAGGACGCACTGCAGGATTTTGAAGCACGCTTCCGCCAAGGCGCGTTGCCCGAAGACATCCCCGAGGTGCGCATTGCAGTCGCCGATACCGGCCTTCCGCTGGTAAATGTGCTGAAGCAAGCGGGGCTGACCGGTAGTACATCGGAAGCGATGCGGATGATCGATCAGGGCGCGGTCCGAATTGACGGCGAACGAGTGGAGGACAAGGGGTTGCAGCTCGAGGCGGGTACGCGGGCGGTGCTCCAAGTGGGGAAGCGCAAGTTTGCGTCGGTGGTGCTTGGTTAGGGAAACACTGATTAAATCCGTTCGTCCTGAGCCCTTCGGCTGGGCTCAGGACAGGCTTGTCGCAGGGCATTCCTCGGAAGAAGAAGGGCTTCGACAGGCTTAGCCCGAGCGGTGCGGAATAAATCAGCGCTTCCCTAGGTGGCGACCGCGTGCCGACTGTCGTCTTGTTGAGTGGGGATTTGTCTTGATGAGTGTGTGGGGGGGTTTCGAAAGAATTTTGGTTTGTTGGGTTGACAGGAATTTTGTGGTGTATAGAATGCGCGCTCTTCGTTGCTTCCGGCGGTGTTTCGGGGGTGTCGGAGAGGGAGTGAGTGGTATTA
>JBKBMG010000031.1:0-58931 GCA_046295975.1 Rhodocyclaceae bacterium | reverse complement strand
CCCCCGGAAGCGGGTACTCCGTTCGCCCTGAGCCTGTCGAAGGGCACTTGATGGCAGTGCCTTCGAACGGGCTTCGACAGGCTCAGGGCGAACGGGGTAGCGCATTTCGTTGCCGGGTTAATGACGCGCTCCACTGCGGGGTCCTGGATGATTCCCGCGGAATCAAGATTGCTGCCAACTATTTCACGCTTGCGTACAACGAAGGGTGCCTATCATCTGTGCTGGCTTTCCCGCCAGCCCCCATCCAACCAAGGTCTTCTTCGCGCCAATCAGGCGGGCACGCCACTCCGAACACCCTGCATCGAACGCTTCGCGCCCCACCCATCCACCTCATCACACCGAGCCCGCTCTCCCTGCATGCGCTACCAAGGCCGAATCACCACCTGGAAGGACGACAAGGGCTTTGGCTTCATCACACCCAACGGAGGCGGTGACCGGGTGTTTCTCCACATCCATCAGTTCACCGACCGACGACGGCGACCCGAAGGGGACGAACTGGTCACCTACGAACTGACAGTGGACGTAAAGGGGCGGCCGCAGGCCAAGGCGGTGGCCTTCGTCGGCGCGCCGGCGCCGGTGAAGCGGCGCCGCGATGGCCCGCTGCCCCCCCTGTTCGCCGGCGGTTTCGTCGGCGCCCTGGCCCTGGCGGTGCTCGTGGGGTGGTTGCCCCTGGCGGTGCTGGGGCTGTATGGCGCGGCGAGTGCCGTGGCCTTCCTGGCCTACGCATCGGACAAGTCCGCGTCAAGGCACGGGCGCCAACGTATACGCGAGCGCACCCTGCACCTGTTCGCCCTAGCCGGCGGCTGGCCCGGCGCGCTCGCGGCCCAGCGCCTGCTGCGCCACAAGTCGTCCAAGCCGACTTTCCAGACCGTGTTCTGGGTCACCGTGGCGCTCAACTGCGGTGCGCTGGCGTGGCTCATGATGGAGTCGGGCGCACTTTCGCTTGACAGCGTACTCGGGCGGTTCTGAACCAGGCAAGCCCCGCCGGTGAGTAGCAAGACCACCCGCGGGCACGGCCACCGGCGTTCGCTCCGAGCCCCTTGACCTCGCTCAGCGCAAGCCTGTCTACGGGCGCACCTCGGGTGCGCCGTGGGAGCGCTTGGCACACACCGTCGAGGGGCTCAGCCCGAACGGTAGTCAGTCACTTTGAGTGCCAGGTCATTAGACCCCGAGGTCGTGCGTGCCCAGCGCGCCGCCTTCGGGCGCAATCACCCCATCGCCCGCACGGACGACACCGCCCGCCAGCACCTCCGCATAGACGGCGAACACCGGTTCGCCGCGCAGGCGCACCAGCAACCTGGGGATATTGAGATCGCTCTCGCCGCTGGCCGGATTGGCGCAGGTGGCGGCGCAACGGACGATGGGTTCGACCACGCGCAGGCGGGCGCCACCGATTTCGATCTCCTGCCCCACCCAGTCGAGTTCCTGCCACGGCAAGCCGCCCTCCACGACGATGTTGGCGCGAAAGCGGCGTATGTCGATCGCAACCCCGGCGGCACGCTCCAGATCGCGCAGCGAGGCGGAACAGGCAATCGACACCAGCGGGGCGTCGACATCGGTGAAGGCGAAATCGGCTGCTTCCACCAGACGCGGCCGGCCGCGGGCATCGCGACCGGCGAAATCGTGGAAGAACGCTTCCAGCGCGGCGCGCCCCGCCGGGTCGCGCAGGTCGGCACGCAACAATAGCTGGCCACGGCGGCGAATCTCGAGTTCGCCACCGGCTTCGTCCCAGTCGGTGGTCAGGCTCGCCAGCGCAGGCATGGCATGCAAGGCCATGAAGGCACGCTTGGACAGCCAGCGTGGCGCAGCCGGGTCGAGATCGGCGTCACCGTGGGCGATCGCGAAGCGGCGGTCGCCCGGCACCGGCAGGCCAGGTGTCAGCACCACCGAGTCGAGCCGCTGCGGGCTCAGGCCCTTGACGGGGTGGCGGTAGAGGGTGGTGACGCTGCGTCGCACGGGAGGCTCCAGCTTGCCATCTATTGTCTACGGCATGCTGGATGCACGCCTACGCCCGTTACCCTACCGGGCCGCTGCGCTGCCGGCAAGCTCCTGGCGCAGCAGGACATCCAGTTCGCCCGGCTCGAACTGACGTTCGAACAGTGGAATGGCGAAGCCGAAGTACACGCCGTCGCGCCGCAGTACGTGGGCCAGCTGCAGGCGGGCCAGGCCGCGCGTGAGGGCGTCGACCGCAACGCCGCTGCCGGCCTGCTGGAACAGCGACACCAACTCCGCCAGCGTGGTGCGGCCGTGGCGCGCGGCATGATAGACGATTGCCCGGTCGATGCGGCAGGCGGCCTCGTCGTGGGTGAGCCGGCCCCAGCCGGCGAGGGCGTCGTCCACCGCGCGCGAACGCAAGGCCCGGTCGAGATGGCGGCGCTCGATCGAACGCTCGCCCGGCTCGAGCGCTTCCAGACATTCCTGGCAGATGATGGCGACGAGGTTGGCGCGCTGGCCACTCGCCTCGACCACTTCGTCGACCAGCGGGCTGCCGGCAAACCCCAGGCGCAGGCGCGCCAGCGGCACCGTGGCCAGATCGCGGCAGGCGTCGCGCTCCAGCCCGCCGATGGTGATGACCTCGCCGAAGTTGCGCAGCGGCGACTGGTAGTCGAGCACCGCCGTGGCATAGAGATCCCAGAAGCCCGCGAGCATGAACCAGCAGCGCCCCTCGTCGCTGAGCGCGCGCAGGGTAGACAACTGGGCGTAGCCGTTGGCCGACTCGTCGCGGAAGAACAGGTCGGCCTCATCGATGAGCAGGAACAGGCGCTTGCCGGCATGGCATTCGCCCAGGTGGGCAATGACCGCGTCGAGCGGGGTGTCCGGCGCCAGCCCGAACTGCAGGGCCAGCCGCGGGGCAAGCCGGTGGTCGCGCAGTGAGAGGTAGTGGCAGGCGATGCGCGGGTGGTCGACCAGGCGCCGCTGCACCGCCTTGAGCAGGCTGCTCTTGCCCAGCTGGCGGCCGCCCACCACCAGGTAGTTGGCCGGCTCGCGATTGAGCACCCGTGCGAGCGCCTCGCTGCGGCCGAAGAAGGCATCGGCGCGGGCCACCCCGCCGCGGGTCTGATAGGGGGAGATGCGGGTCAGGCGCAATTGCGCGGCCAGTGCGCGGAGCAGGACGTCGAGCGGGCGGGGGGACAGCAGCAGCTCCGTCTGATCCTCGGCACCCAGCGCAACGCACAGGTTGGCAGTGTCGGCGCAGTGCTCGAACAATGCCTCGCCGGCCTCGCCCGCCATCACCAGCATGACGTCGATGCCGGTCTGCACGGTGCGCAGGTGATGCACCACGGCCTCGTCGGACAGCGACGGATCGGGCACATAGACGAGGCAACGGTCCAGCGTGATCGGCAGGCCTGCGGCGAAGCGCCACTCACCGACCACGCCGGGCAAGGGCCAGTCGTCCGCAGCCTCGTAGTTCGCCCCCACCCGCATGCCGAGCACCCGCATGCGCTCGGCGGCCTTAGCCGCGGCGTAGCGGAGCGCAGCCCGCCAATGTACCGGGCGCACGCCGGCGGCCTGGAGCGTGGCATCACGACGCAGCAACAGACCAAGCAGGCGGTCCAGCCGCGCCAGCCGAGACACCGGTAGCCGCAGCAGCGACTCGGGACGCAGTTGCAGCGGCACCAGCAGGGGGTGGCGCAAGGCCAGCAGCACGGCCGCGAGCACAAAGACGGCAGCACAGAACAGGATGAGCCCGCGCAAGGAGACGATCGCCGGCGCCTCCGCGTCGCCGCCCTGGCAGTTGACCGGCAGATAGCGCGTCGGCATCGGCGGCGTGCCCGGCGCGCACAGCCAGCCACCGTTGCGATCGAGATCAAAGACGATTTGCCGTCCCGCCAGCGCGCCCATTTCGGCAACCTCGCGAACCGTGGCGACCAGCCGATATGGCCTGGGAGAAGTCATGTCCACCCACCGCCCGGCCTCCGGCGGCGCGTGCCGCTGCAGGTCCTTGGGCCAGCCGTCCTCGATGTGCATGGCTTCGATCACGGCCCCGCGCCAGTAGTTGATCTCGTTCCACACCAGCGGCATGGCGCTGGCGGCAACCATGCCGCCACGGGTCAGCGGGTTGAACTGCGGCGTCAGCACCGCGCTGCCGACGAAGACCGTCGCCACCGCAATGATGACGAGACGCCAGCCCGACCAGCCCACACCCGCGAGCCGGTCACGAACACGCGCGATCAGGCCTCCGCGCATGATTCCAGGACCTGCAGCCCGGCATCGCGAACCACCGCGCAGCGCCAATGAAGCCGGGCATCGTCGCCCTGCCCGCGCACGCACACGAGGTTGCTCCAGAACAAGCGACGCAGGTCGGCGTCCTGCAGGTAGGGGCGGGCGCGCCCCAGGTCGGGCGCGCGCAGCAACTCGCTCAGCCGCGCACGCGCCGCATCGTCTGCGACGACGGGCACGAAGGCCTGCCATAGCCGCGCGCTACGGGCCAGATGTGCATGAAGCGCCGCCTCCATCTGGGCATCGAATCCGGGGCCATGCTCCGCCAGCCATGCCAGCCCCTCCTCGATCAGCGCCGGGTGGCCGCCGCAGCACCTCATCAAGCAGTCGAGCAGCGCATCGTCGAACGGCCGGCCCGGCCAGCGCCGGTGAGCGAGTGCGGCCAGGTCGTCGCGCGTGAGTTCGGGCCAGTAGTCAACCTGGGCAATGTTGAGCAATGACAAGTCCCCCGCCCGGTACTTGAGGTCGGCCAGGGTTTCGCCGCCGCACAACAACAGGTGCAAGCGCCGCCCGTGCATCTCGCTGAGGCTGCGCAGAATGCCCGCCAGGGTTTCGCGCAGCGCCGGCGTACCTTGCTCGAAACGGCTCACCATGCAGAACAGGCGTTCGCCGCCGATCAGCCGGCGCTCCAGCGCGGCTTCAAATTCGTAGTCCGACCCCACGCCCTCGAAGCCGCACTGACGACCTAGCGCGGCGAAGTAATCGGCACTGGCGGTGCTGACGCTGTACGGGGGCTGAATGTGCAGGACCGCCTGCTCGCCGTAGATCGCCGCGGCACGCAGCAGGATTTCCGCACGGAACGGCGGTTGGCCCCAGTGCGCCTGCGACAACAGCATGGCGACGGGGTAGGGGGAGAGGCGGTCGAGCTGCTCGAACACGCCATCGATGAAACTGGCGAACGGCGTTTCCGCCACGGCCGCGGCGAACAGCGGAAACTCCGGCGCAAACCCGGCGGCCACGCACAGGTGGTTGGTCTCGGTCTCGGTCAGGCGCAGATAGCGGGCGCAGGCGAGCAACCGGTCGCGCGACCGCGGATTGGGCAGGGACACGCCGTTGCGCCAGTTGTTGACCGCTTCCCGACTCAGGCCGATCTCGGCCGCGACGCCGGCCGCACTGGCGCGGATACGGCGCATGTAGAGCGTGAGCAGGGTGGCGAAGTGCGAATCGTTCATGCCCACCTCCCCGCCTCGTCTGCAACGATGAAACGCATCACCCCCCCGAACCAGTACCCCCGGCCAACCGGGGATGCCGGCTGACACACCACACGCATCACGCCTTCAGCCCTGACCATGGAACAAACCGTAGGACTTCCAGCCTGCCAGGATCAAGCCGATCAGCACCGGTCCGAGCAAGGCGAAGTGCCCCGCCACCGTCCAACCCAATTCCGTCACGCCCGGCGTGTCCGCCCCTTCCTCGTCATCGGTCCAGCCATAGGCATAGGTGGAGAACCCGAGCACCAGCAAGGCCGCCAGTGCGGTGGCGCCGATGTAGCCCAAGCGTGCCCAGTCGGCGTTCAAGGGGTAGAAATACACCGCCAGCACCACCCCCACGCACAGATACATCGCACGCGCGAGCAGGACACGGGCCAGCCCCACCTCTTCCAGCCCGACCAAGGCCAGGGCGCGATAGGACAGCGCCCCCCAGATGAAGAGCAGGCCGCCCCACCACTCGATCTCGGTCAGCATCAGTCGGCCCCCGACACGTTCAGTTCGCGGCTGGCGGTTCCGGCATACCAAAGCGGGAGCACTACCAGCAACACCACTCCGATCCCGATCCACAACCACACGCCCTTGAACAACAACACGGTCACCACGGTAAACACCAGCGCCTGCACCACACCCTTGATCAAGCCCCCGACCACGAGCGCACCTTTCGCCAGTTCCAGCGGGTTGGCGCCGGTTTCGCGTGCCGCCTTGCCCAGGGCCACGATACCCTCGACCAGCGCCTCGGTTTCCTTGGCGCGGCGCTGCTCGTCGTCGATCAGTTTCTGGATGGGCACCGGCTTGCCGACGGCGACCGAGCAGTCGTGATCGTCGGTCGCCCCGTCGTCGGCATCCGCATCGTCTGCACCCGCGTCTTCCGCCCCCATGGCCTCGACGACCAGATCCGTGAGCTCCGGCATCGCCGCGAACCAGTCCCCGCGACTCACCAGCTTGTCAGCCATGAAATGAAAACCTTGGGTCTCGCCCACCTGGTCGTGAAAGACCTCATACACCGCAGCCTTGAGTCCGCTTGCAAACAGGGCGCGCAGCAACGCATACGGCGCGCCCGCGCTGGTGGCGCTGTCGAAGTCCACGCGGATGTAGCGAGGCGTGGCGGTCACCTGCTGGTTGAACCACTCATCCTGCCAGGGGGTGGAGATATCGACCCCGAGCTTGTGCTGAAAGGGGCGACTGGCCTCGTCGTCCTCGCGCAAGAGATGGTGCAACGCCAGCACACAGTGCTCATGGCGGGTCTTGTCGGAAAAAAACAGCAGCAACGTGTTCGCGTTCTGCGACATCGGTCTGGCCTCCTGAATCGGGGGAGTTCGCGCGGGACGCCGGGCGGCGTCAGGATGGCCGGAGTATTCCACGCCTCAGGGCGCGGCGCAGTGCCAAAGTTGTCAGGCCGCAGCAGCGTCCACTTGACGCCGCGTCCAGCGACGCATCGCGGTCAGTGCGACAGGATCAAGCGCACCCGTTCCGGCGTGGGAGGATGGGTGGACAGGTAGGCGTGGCGCTCGTCCTTGTCCGGGTCGAGGCGCTCCAGCATGTCGGCCAGGCGCCGTGGCGCGATGCCGTGGGCGCGCAGCATGTCAACCGCATAGCGGTCGGCCTCGCGTTCGAAGGCGCGGGAATAGCCGAGTTCCGTGAGCATGACCGGAATGGCCGCGATCGCTGAGGACACCGACGACACGTCGCCGAGCACAACCATGGACACCAGGCCGACTGCCGAGGCCTGCAGGGTGCGGCGCATGACGTGGCGGTGCACCGCATGCCCGATTTCGTGGGCGAGCACCGCAATGATTTCTTCGTCATGCTCGGCCAAACCGACCAGCTGGTCGGTAATGACCACCGTGCCGGCCGGCAGGGCCAGGGCGTTGGCGCCTATCGTACCCTCGGCATCGCGGAACAGCACACGGATGCGCGGGCTGTCTCCGGCGGCCGCGACAAATGGCGCGAAGGCCGCATGCAGCGCCTCCTGGCGCGCTTCGGGAAGCTTGCTCGGCTCGAGCCAGATGCGGTCGAGCACCTCGAGAACGCTGCGGTCGGCATGGTTGTTCACTTCCACCGGCAAGGAGAACGCCACCGCCTTGGCGGCGGCGGGAATCCCCCACTGGATGCCGGACCAGACGAAGGCAATCGTGACCACCAGCCCCAGCAGCACGTAGCGCAGCCGCGATTCCAGCCTATGGGCCAGCCCCGCGCCGCGCGACGGACGGTGAGCCGCCACCAGGCGGTCCACCGCGTCATTGTCACGCGTCTCGAAGCGACCGCCGCCGGGGAAGGCGAGAAAGCGCGGGGTGTTGCCCACCCGCGAACTGACCGCCAGCCGGTCGAAGGCAGCCTGGGCGAAAGGCTCGCCACCGCCCTGGCCCGCTTCGCCATCCCGCCCGTCCGCGCCGCGCAGCACGCGCGCAATACCACCGGCCACTTCCATGCGGGCCGTATGGCGTCGCGAGCTGGCGCCGTCGAAATACGCGCCTTCCAGCACCATCGCGTCCATGTCCGCCCCGCCCGCCGCTTACAGCCCCATGTCGAACAGATCGCCGATTTCACCGCCGATGGCCGACACGTCCTTCTGCTGGGCCGCAGCAAACTCGCCAAGATCGCCGTCGGCAAGCACATGAATGTGGGCCGCGGCGTAGCGCGCATTGCGTACCTTGGCCCAGGGGTAGAACAGCCCCAGCGTGAAGATCATGCCCAGCATGTTGACGAACATCAGCCAGGCGTAGGACTTCAGGCGATAGGCGGACTGCAGGCGATGACCGGCGAGTGCGGTATTGCCGTACAGGAGGTTGGTCATCATCACGTTGAACAGCGCGAAGGCGACGAAATACGCCGCGACGATCGGGATGAAGGACAGGAACGGCAGCACGAAGCCTAGGATGAACATCAGTATGACCGCCGCGAGGAAGACCAGCGCGATCGTAATGAACAAGGTATAGAAGCCGAACGGCCGGCCGCTGTAGTCGAAGTTGCAGACGCCGTAGCGACTGCGCTCGACGATATAACGCTGCTGGCGATACACCGCGTAAGGCATCAGGATGCCGAAGGTGAGCATGCCGGCGATCGGCCACAGCAGGAACACCTTGTAGGCCTCGCCGACCTTGCCGGTGAAGCCGAAGCGCACGCCGCGCCAGGCCGAATAGTGGTTGCGGAAGGTGAGCGCCTTCATCATCACCCACGGGAACACCAGCATCAGCGCCAGCGCCAGTACCAGCGACAGCAACGGCGCCACCTGCTCCACCACCAGATAAATCACCAACAGGGCAAACGCGATCGCCCGCCCCTTGAGGATGCGCAGCGGTTCGGCAAGGTACTCGAAGCTCGCGCCGGCCAGCGTGGTGTTGCCGTAGAAATAGCGATGCGTGCGAACCTTGGCCCAGGCGGAATACACCCCCAGGGTGACGATGGTGAGCAGGATGTTGACGATCCAGATGCGGAAGAACTCGAAGCCCTCACCCGAGAAGGTGAAGCGCTCCGCACGTGCCTCGGCCTCGCCGCGCGCGGCACTCGCCGCCCCGCCGACCAGACCCGCGCCACCGCCCCCCGCCGAAGCGGCCACGGAGGGCTCCAGGCGTGCCTCACCCCGCCCGGACCGGGCATCGAAGCCGTCGGCCGCCGGCGCTGCTGCTGCGGCGGCCTGAACCACCAGCGGCTCTCGCTCCACCGCGGGCGCGGCGGCCGGCGCGGGCGTCGCAGCCGGCGGATGCACATGCACGGCCATGCCGATGGCCACCAAGCGGTCGTGCAGCGCACGTGCCGCCTCGTCGGCCAGGTTGCGCTTGAGCACCACGCGCGGATGTCCGAACACCTTCTCCACATCCTCGACCGGCAGGCTGAACATCTCGCCGAAGCGCTGCATCACCTGCCCGCGCTCGAATCCGTCCAGTATCCCGCCCTGGAACACCAGCTCATAAGTCGTTTCCGCCATGGAAGCTCCATCCGATAAAAAAGCCGCGGTCCGCGGCAGAGTGGTCGCCCGACCGGGCTCCGCTCATGACGAATGGGCGGCGGGACGATCCCCGCATGCTAACACCAAGCGCTGCAGTTCGTCATATACATTTTCGATCTCGGGTGGCTATTAACCCGGCAACGAAATGCGCTACCCCGTTCGTCCTGAGCCTGTCGAAGGGCGTTCGTGTCGACTGGGCTTCGACAGGCTCAGGGCGAACGGAGTACCCGTTTCCTGCGTCTGCTTTGCCACGCCCGCGGCGGGGCTTGCTTCGCTCAGCCCGAACGGTATTTGATTGCCGGGTTAATAGCCATCTGCGATCCGTGCGAAATCCTCCACGCTGCGAGAGACGATCGCGCAAGTCCGACAGCCGCCTGGGCTATGATCCCGGGAGGCTGTCGGGCGAAGAAGGGCACTCGGCAGCCGGCCTCCGCCCATCCGCCCACAGCCGTCCATGCGACTCACCCCACCCACCGCACTCGCGCCACTCGCCCCGTACAGGCGGCCACCACCGCCCGACCCACATCCCGCATCGGCGGGCCGCGCCCTGGCGCTGTTGCCCCTTGTCGTCGGCATGCTCTGGCTACTGCTGACCGCAGCGGCATCGGCGGCGCTCTTGGTGGAATCCCGCGACGCCGTCCACGGCAAGGACCTGATGGTCACCAACACCTCGCACGCTCCACAGTCGTTGCGGCTGGAGATCAGCGGCCAGAACATCGTGGCGACACCGCAATCGCCCATCACCACCATCATCCCGCCGGGCACCACCAGGAAGCTCGCGGAGATCCGCCCGGCGCGCCGCAGCGAGGCGTACCGCTTTCGCTATCAGTACCGTTACTACGCCGGCGCACACGACGCCGAGCACGACGCCACCGCCCTGTACCGCCTGCCCTATCCCGACGGGCTCGGCTTCTACGTCAGCCAGGCCCACGGCGGCCAACTCACCACCCACAACGACGCAGAAAGCCTGCATGCCGTCGATTTCGTGATGCCCGAAGGCACGCTCGTGCTGGCCGCACGCGACGGGGTGGTGATCGAGGTGGTAAGCCACTTCACCATCGGCGCCAAGGACCCGCTCTACCTCGACCGCGCCAATCTGGTACGGGTACTCCACGCCGACGGCACGATCGCCCACTACCTGCACCTGGCGCCGCATTCGGCCCTGGTGGCGGAGGGAGACAGGGTGCGCGCCGGCAGCCCGCTGGCGCGCTCCGGCAACACCGGCTATTCGTCCGGCCCGCACCTGCACTTCGCCGTCACCCGCACGGTGCTGGAACGCGACGGCCAACTCGCCGGCGAGTCACTGCCGGTGACCTTCCACACCACCCATCCGTTCGCCCGCTTCCCGGCGCATCAGGGCATGATCGCCCGGGCCGACTACGGTCAGGCGGCGCTGGCTGCGGATACCGCCGCAACCATCGACCGCCGCCCGACGCCGCTTGCCGCCCTGCGAACACCTCCGCTCACGGCCAGCCCACCGCCCACCGCGCCCCCTACTCCTTCGCCCGACCACACCCGCGCGCTACTGTGGCTGGCGGCGCTACTGCTGATGCTGCTCATCGTGCGCAGGCGGCGACGTGCCAGCGGTCACCGCGCCCTCCCCCGGCGCAACCGCTGAACACCAGCCGCAGGCGCCGCCGCGTCGGTCAATCCTCCAACCTGAAGCCGATCTTGAGCGTCACCTGATAGTGGGCCACCTTGCCGTCAGCGATGTGGCCGCGGATCTCGCCAACCTCGAACCAGTCCATGTGGCGAACGGATCTGGCCGCCATTTCGATCGCGTTGCGAATCGCATCGTCGGTCCCCACCGTCGACGAGCCCACGATCTCCAGCAACTTGTAGGTGTGATTCGACATCTCCGGCCTCCTGTCCGTCCATGACCGAGCGGCCGCAGCGCCAACCGCTCCCTCCCAGTGTAGGGCGCCCTGCCCACAACACCAGGCGCATCAAGGGCGCGTCACAGGCCCGGCACGGCGGAACGAAACGTTGACTGAAAAATTGCTTGCTATTTGATAGCACACTATCTAATATCCGTCTCATGGACACCAACCTGCCTCCCACCGACGACCTGCCGCGGCTGTCCCTGCGACTCGACGAACAGCTGTGCTTCTCGCTTTACGCCACCAGCCTGGCGATGACCAAGCTTTATCGCAAGCTGCTTGGCGATCTTGGCCTGACCTACCCGCAATATCTGGTCATGCTGGTGCTGTGGGAGCGGGACGGCCTCACCGTTTCGGAAATTGGCGAACGCCTCAGTCTCGACTCGGCCACCCTCACGCCCTTGCTCAAACGCATGGAAGCGCAGGCGTTGCTAAGCCGTGCCCGCGCGCGCAATGACGAGCGCCAGGTGCTGATCAGCCTCACCGAGCAAGGCCGAGCCATGCAGGCGCAGGCCGGACAGGTACCGGGTTCGATTCTGTGTGCAGCCGACTGCCCGGCCGAGGAGCTGCAACGCCTCAAGCGACAGCTCGATGCGCTGCGCGCGAAGCTCGCGCGTGCCACCGGGTAACCAGATAGCCGGCCATCCCGCCAGCGCGTGAACTTCCACGATCGACGCAAGCAACCACCATAAAAATCGCACACGATTTAATCGTTATCAACTTTATCCAGACAGGTGTCGCGGCGCACCACCTGTCTATTCCGTGAAGCGCCCCTGAAAGGAGTCTTGCCATGTCCCTCGAAAAAGTCCTCTACCGTGCCCAGGCAACTGCAACCGGCGGTCGCGACGGTCGCGCCCGTGCATCCGACGGCGCACTCGACGTCGCGCTCAGTACACCGCGCGAACTCGGCGGTGCCGGTGGCACGGGCACCAACCCGGAGCAACTGTTCGCCGCCGGCTACTCGGCCTGCTTTCTGGGCGCGATGAAGTTCGTCGGCCAGCGCGACAAGATCACCCTGCCCGCCGATGTGTCAATCACGGGCGACGTCGGCATCGGCCCCCTGCCCGGCGGATTCGGCATCGAAGTCGAGTTGCGCATCTCCCTTCCGGGCATGCCGCGGGATGCGGCCCAGGCGCTGGTAGACGCAGCCCATCTGGTGTGCCCCTATTCCAACGCCACGCGCAACAACATCGACGTGCGCCTGACGCTGGTCTGAGCGCCCGTGAAGCAGCGGTGACGAGCGCGCCGTTTCCCGATATGCAATCCGGGAAACAGCGCGCTCGCCATCTCCCGGTGACCGCAGCATCGCGATGGACTGCGTGCCGGGTCAGAACCGTTCATCGAGCAGCGCCGGCAACACCACTTCCCGAACGAAGCTGGCGTCGGACAAAGCCATCATGGCACGGACCAGCGCCACCACGTCGTGCACCGGAATCTTGCGATCACCGCCCCGTTCCACCGCCCGGGACAAGGACGAGTCAAGCCCATCATCCGTGTTCAGGTAGCCGAGTTGCAGGCAGCTGACCGCCAGCCGCCGCGCCCGGAACCCTTCTCGCAGCGCATCAGCAATGCCATTCAAGGCTGACTTGGTCGCGCCGAAGGTCACTTCCGGCCGGCCACAGTGCGGCAGCGCGGATGTCGATCCGGTCAGGATCACCTGCGGCTTGCGGCCGCCCAGCATACGTGGCAGCAGGCGCTTGAGCAGCAGCACTGTGGCACCGACGTTGACCGTGAGCATTTGCAGGATCTCGTCGTCACGATCATCGAGAAACGCATAGTCTTCGGAAAATGCCGCATGCTCCCAGATACCGAGGTTGCAGATCAGCGCGACACCCCCACGATACGGTCGCCCGCCGCCCCCAACCCTTCGACGAACGCACGCCCGAGTCCTCGGCTCGCACCCACCACCAGAATGTTCATGCCACACCTTCCCGCCCACCCATGTTCAATAGCGCAGCGCGCGCACGCGCAACGTGTTCCGGCCACGCACCCCGTGCCATCGCCTGATAACCGACACGGCCATCGAAGGCGCTGCCGACCACAAGATCGGGCGCCAGACCGCGCAGCATGTCGAGCGTTTCGGCGAGTACGACCCTATCCTCGGCAGTGCTGTACCCAGGGATGAAGCCGGCGCGCCAAACCCCGTTCCGGTCGAGATATAGCGTGTCGCCAGTGAAGAGATAGCGACCGCCATAGCGCGAATCCACCAGGTAGCAGACACTGCCCGGGCTATGCCCGGGTGCGGGTATGACTTCAACGTCCGGGAACAGGATGGCGCGCGCCTCGAACAGCAGATCCGGCTCACAATGTACCGCGACGTCCGCACGCTCGCGCGCATGCGCGCCCAGCCGGGCGCCGAAGCGCGCGCGGATGCGCGCAAGTGCCGGCCCCGCTTCGTCACGATGGCTGAGCAGTTGCCAGGCCACACCACCGAGCCGCTCCAAGGCGTCGTACTCGGACTCCAGGCCGGTGCTGTAGAAGAGCACGTTGCCGCCCTCCCGCACCAGCAGATAGGCATGGGTGGTCAAACCCGGCGCAGGGTGCTCTACCGCGGTTTCCCAAAGATCGGAGCGAATCGGTTGCATGGGGGGTCTCCTTTGTCGGATTAGCACCACAAGCATGAAACCTAAACCATTGTTAAGGTCAAGTTCCCATGCTGCGACACCCCGTTCCGACGCGCGTGCAGGTCGACTCACGACGAACGGACCGTGACATATCCGTCTTGACCCGATGGCGAACCCGCGCCGATACTCAGGCCCATGCGGGCGTTGCGACTGCGAGGACGCGCGTCGTGGATCACAGCGGCAACACTGAGGACTTGGAATGGCATCGACGCTAGGAACCTGCACAATCGCGCTCATGTTCGCGACGG
The DNA here is from genome assembly GCA_046295975.1 of Rhodocyclaceae bacterium. Lineage (GTDB taxonomy): Bacteria > Pseudomonadota > Gammaproteobacteria > Burkholderiales > Rhodocyclaceae > UBA2357. The sequence continues at coordinate 44,801 of JBKBMG010000031.1, read as the reverse complement.
TCGGGCTGTCCCCGGCCATGGCCGGGGAATTCAATTCGGCGATCGACATGACGGCCAAGGGCGGCACCACCTTCTACGTGCCCGGGCGCATCGCTGGCGTGGGTGCGGTGGACCTCATGGTCGACACCGGCTCCGGCTACATGACGATCAATGAACGCATGCTCGAGCGTCTGCAGCAAAGCGGCGAGGTCCGCTTCGTCCGCCACATGCGGGGGCGACTGGCGAATGGTAGCGAGCTGGAGGTGCCGCTGTATTCGATCGGCGCGGTGAGCATAGGAGAATCGTGCTGGCTCAACGATGTGGAAGCGGCGGTGTTTCCCGGCGATACCCGGCCCATTCTGGGTCTCAACGTGTTGCAACGCGCAGCACCCTTCATCTTTTCCTTCGAACCGCCACAACTGGTGCTGAGCCATTGCCAGGACGCCCCTGCCGCTCCGCTGTCGCCTTTGGCTCGCAACGCGCAAACGCCCCGCTGATCGCCCCACGGTGAACGCCAGCACGCCCCGACGAAGCGGGGCGTGCTGGGCAAGCACTACGGGTAAGCGCCCTCCCGGAGGAGGGCAAGGTCGCTCACTGCGGCACGGCTGGCTGAGGCGTGTCCAGCGGCACCGCCGGCAGCCCTTCGGTTGCGGGCGCTTCCTGGATCGGTTCGAAGGCGGAGAACTCGCCGATCGGCCGCTCCGGCTGCAACGCCACATAGCCTTCCGGCACCTCGCCGGCACGGGCTTCGAGCTGGTCGGCCGACGCTGCTACGTGCAGCCGGTCTTCACCCAGATGCAGTTCGTCGATCGATACCACGATCTCCTTGGAGCCGATACCGAGGAACCCGCCAGACGAGATCACCACGTGCGCACTGCCTCCGTCGGGACCGAGTACGACCGATTCGACACGGCCGACTTTCTTGCCTTCCTGGTCGACCACGTTCATGCGGTGCAACTCTTCAGGGGTGTGGGCATACAAGGGGTTGTCGCCCATCGCCGGCTGCTGCGCCGACTGTTCGACCTCGTCGGCAGGCTGAGCAGCGCCTTCCCAGGGCTGCGGTACGCCGGCTTCAGGCGCCTGGGACGGATCCGCCGGCATCTCGGTGGAGTAGGCGGGCGCGCCGGGCACCTGGTCGGGCGCATCGCCGGCAGCCCAGGCGGGGAGCGTCACGAGCGCCGCGGTGGCGGCGGCAATCACGGTTTTGCTGAGTTTGGGAGCCATTTCGTCCTCCTGTCTTGCGGCAGTTGATGGAAACAGCCATCACCCAGACTGCGAGGGATGACGACTTGTCATCCGTATTGCAACCACCGTGCCAGAGCATCCCGTGCAGCGTCGAAAGCCCCGCAGCGCCCGCCAGAAACGCGCGGAACGCAAGGGGTTTGGCGTCACCCGTGCGATGCCTGCTCCAGTCCGCCCGGGCCACCCGCAGTACCACCGCGGTGGCAACCGCCGCGCCAAACGTCACGTCTGCACGACAGCTCCCCCGCTCGCGCTCGCCATCCGCGGGAAAACACGACGATCAACTGTCGCTGACAAGCGACACGGCGTTTGCGCGATACTGCCGATCGTCCGGTCACCGCCTTGGAATCCGCAGCCCGCACGCCACTCACCGCATCGCCCGCCACAACGGCAATGTCGCCCGATCACGACACACCCCACCTCAACCTGAAATACTCGTATGAAGCACCTGTGCGATTCTCGATCGCTCACCGCAGCCCCCGCGCCTTCAATCTCGCCTGCAGGCGGCGCAACGCTCGCCGGGCATTGACCCGCATCGGCAGACTGAGCGCCCAGGCAAGTTCCTGGCGGGTGTAGCCCATGTCCTCGAGCAAATGATCGTCGTAGTCCTGCAATCGCTGCAGCCGCCGGCGACGCGCCCAAGCGCGCATCCACAGCCGGGTGCGTACCACCCGGCGCCACACCCAGTGCTCCAAGGCGGTAATCCAGGCCAGCGGCGGCATCGCCGGCATGTAGACATCGGGTAAGGGGACCGGTGGCGCACTGCGCCCTGTCCGCCCCAGGTCGGTGGCCTCCACCCGCGGGGCGGAGATTCCGCCCGCAGACGCCCCCGCAACAGGGGCTTGTTCCCGGACTGGCCTCGGCGTCGGCTCTGCCCGCGCGCCCTCCTCGGCGCCGGGACGATGTTCCGCGGCGTGCGCATGCGCCGCCTGCCATCCGCTTGCAATACCGCAGGGGCCGGACCGGATCACGTTGTGCAAGTCGTTGAGATTCGACATGGCGATACCCTCCTGCGCGCCCGCCGGAGCGGAGTGCGCCTGTAGTTGAAACGTACGATGAGGGTCGCGACCTCGGTGAGCGGGTGGGGGCACGATGCGCATTAGCCGGTTGAGGTCTGTGCACCGCGGCCATTTTCACAAGCTCCGAGTGCATGATGGGTCAAGCTTCTTGTTCAATCCAGCGAAAAGATCTACATTGAGCATTAAGATAATTTGAATCCAAGTGACGCCCATGAATGCCCCCTTACCGCAAGCAGGCAGCGTGCCGCTGCTGGACACCGAGGTGCTGCGCAGCTTCGTCGCCATTGCCGAGAGCGGCAGCTTCACCCGCGCAGCCAACCAGGTGTTCCGCACCCCTTCCGCGCTCAGCATGCAGATCAAGCGCCTGGAGGAAACCCTGCACACGCCGCTGTTCGTGCGCGAGGCGCGACAGGTCCGATTGACGCCGGAAGGCGAGGTGTTGCTTGGCTACGGTCGTCGCATGCTCAAGCTCAACGAGGAGGCGGTCAGCCAGTTCCTGGCACCGGCGCTAAGCGGCACGGTGCGCTTCGGCACCCCGGACGGACTTGACGCCCATGTGCTGCCAAGTGTGCTGGCGCAGTTCGCACGCACACACCCTGCGGTGCAGGTGAACGTCATCGTGGGCAAGAGCATGGAGATGCTCGAACGGCTGGACGCCGGCGAACTCGATCTGGCAGTGGCGAACTGCGGCAGCCCGGGGGCGGAATCTGCTCGCGGCGTGGTGTTGCGCTCCGAACCGCTGTTTTGGGTCGGTCGCGAGGGCGGTTGCGCGGTCCAGCGCAATCCGCTGCCGGTCACGCTGGCCAGTCAGGGCTGCATATGGCGCTCGATGGCGCTGGCGGCACTGGACCGGGCCGGAATTCCCTACCGCGTCGCCTATACCAGCGAGCACTGCGCCGGCAAGGAAGCGGCCGTGCTCGCCGACCTGGCGGTCGCACCCTTCCCGGCCAGCCTGGTACGTCCGCCGTTACGTCGACTCGGTGACGACGCGGGCCTGCCGCCGCTGGGCAACTACCGAATCGTACTGGTACGCCGCAGGGGCGCCGACCCGGCGTGTGAAGCCCTGGCCGGCCACGTCGAGGATGCGTTCAAGAGCTTGCGGGCGTAGCAGTCTGACGGACTGGAGGCTGATCTGCTGCGCCAGTGTGAGAGGCGGTCCATATCCGCCCGTTTTTTTCGTTGCATAGAACCACGATGCGCCTGAAAAACGAACGAATCTGGCCTCGCGCTCCCACTCGGCTCGCGACGATCGCTCCGGTCCGACAGGCTGCTGGCGTCGTCGATCACCAACCTCGATCGCCGTCAGGAGGCCGTTTCCAGCCGCCGCACCGCCGTGCCTGGCCCGGCGTACTCGTGAAAGACGTCGTCGAGCACCGAGGCCAACGCCTCCGGCTCGGTGTTCGCCGGAATCATCACGTCGGGCAAGGGAACCCGGGTGCCGTCGCCAAGCCGGAAGGCGACCCAGTCCTCGCCCACCCTGAGCACCTCGACCTGGAACCTCCGGTGAATGTCGAACCTCATCTCCAGCCCTCCGGTTGTCGCGCCGGCGCGGATGCGGTGCGCCCGCCCGAGAAAAGCACACCGGCCGCCACCGCAGTTGTTGCGGTGGCGGCTGACGCGGCGTCGTTGTGCATCCATTCTTCTCCTGCCGACGCAAAAGGTCCAGTCCCAAGAGCCCGCTGCCTACGGGTATCAGTCCGGGAACCGTTCCAGCGCCGAACGGGCCATGTTGCGCACCGCCGGATCCTCCGCGTCGAGCAGCGACGACCACAACGCGCGGCGGGTAGCAAACCCGGGGTCGGTCGCGGCAGGCAGGGCCGGGCTGACGACGAACCACCACAGGAATCGCCCCGCCTGGGCGCGCACCGCCGGTGTTCGCGCCGCATCCTTTTCCGCCGCGCGGGCGGCGGCCACGAACATCCAACCGATCTCACGCTCGCCGGCCAGTTCGAGCGCGGCCAGGCGAGCGAACAAGGCTTCGGCCTCGCCGTCCGGAAGACGTGCGACCTGCTCCGCGATGCGGGAAGAAAGCTGCGCCAGCGCGGCATCGGCATCGTCGGGCGGCGGCTCGGGCACGGCCAGATCGAAGGGGGCAAGCACGCCGGCGTAGCGCGACGGCGGCGCGAGCGGCTGCCACGCGATGCGCACTGTTTCCGCGAAGACCTGTGGCGAGTGGCGGGTGAAGGGTACCCGGCCTTCGATGCCCAGGTCTGCCGCCATGTCCACGCCAAGGTAGTAAGCGTCCCCGCCCATCCAGCGCGCGACGCCTGCCAGCCGCTCCGACCACCAGGGCAAGGCCAGCAAGGGCACCACCAGCAAGGCCGCGCGAACCGCCCGGCCGGACCCGATGAAAGCAATCTCCACCCCCATTCGCCACACCAGCAGCCCGAACAGTGCGAACGCCGCCGCGCTGGCCCAACGCTCCCCCGTCATGTCGACGCGCTCGGCGAACACCTCCGGGTAGGCACGCTCAGGCTGCCGGGGATCGAAGCGCAGGGCAATGCGACCACCCGGAGACGGCCCGGCGCCATCGATCACATGGCTCGCATCGATCACCGCTCGCCGCGGCTCCGGCCAGGCACGCAACAGCCACTCCAGCGGTCGATCGAACTCGAGCAACAGGTAGTCCAGTTCGGACCCGGCCGGCGGCCGCGTGCGCTCGGCCTCTTCGGTTTTTCCGAGCAAGGGCCAGTAGCGAGCCGGCTCGGCCGCCAACCACGCGTGCAGTTGCGGTGCCATGCGCAGCGCGACGAGCGGATTGCCTTGCTGGTCGCGCGGCCAATCGATCGCGGCGCCGGGTACGATCTCGCGCATGTCCAGCGCCCCGAAGCGCTCTGTCGGCCGTGCCGCGCTCTCCTCGCTGCAAAACACCTGACGCGCCGCAACACCGGCGATGGCATCGGGGGTTTTGCCGGACTGCCCGGCCGAAGGCAAATCAAATGGATAGATTAGATCCACGCACAAGCGCATGCGCGCATGTGCCGTCCAATGAACCCCTTGCTTCAGCCGTCGCCCCTCCACGTCCAGCACCAGGAACGTGTCGGCCACCCGGGCCTCTGCGCGCCCGCCCAGACTGCGTGCCTCCTGGACCATCAAATGCCAGGCCGGCCCCACTTTCCACGCCGCCGACAACAGCGCCGCCCCCAACGCCAGCACCACCGCCCCGGCAAAGAAGGCCCATCGGCCGATCACCGCGTGCAGTAGCGCCGACAGCGCCGCCATGCCACGTGCCCGGGCGCCCGCATCGCGTCCTGGCCGCCCACGCCCCGGCACCTCCCGCCCTTTCAAGGTCATGCGTGCCATCCCCTCCCGATTTCCGCTTCCGCCCCAACGAACTACCGATGATGGGCGGATCACGGCAGACCGGCCCGTTTCTCGTGATAGCGGAGACCCGAGCACTACGCAAGCCGCGCCCACCCCACCATTCCAGATACAAGTTGTTGCAAACGTTTGCCATATCCATTCAAACTTTACGCTTGCGTTTCTCATAGCAGGAACTATGATTCCGCCATCCCGCCCCGGAGCCCCCGCCCATGAATCGCGCCCTGATCGCCCATACGCCCTTGCGCAGTGCCCTTGCGCAGTGCCCTTGCGCAGTGCCCTTGCGCAGTGCCCTTGCGCAGTGCCCTGTGGGCGGTGAGCGTGTGGAGCGAGGCCGAACCCGGCCAGCCCTCCCACGCGGAAGTGCCGGGCCCGATACCATTGCCCGACACGACCGGGACAACGCTTTGTTCCTGAGCAAGAACGCCACGTGCTACCTCACCTCGCAGTGCTGAGCCCGCAATCGCCCTGCTACCCTCATTGCCGATGCAATGCTCCGCTCAACGCAGCAGCGGCCGGACACGCATCGGCGTACCCCTTTTCCACTGACGTCACATCAGCCCCACGCGCATGACCAAACCCAAACGCCCCCGCCCTACCGGCCCATCCTCCCGTTCCGCCACCGACATCCGCCTGGCGCTCGGCATGAACCAGAAACACTTCTGGGGCGCGCTCGGCGTCACCCAGTCCGGAGGTTCGCGCTACGAGAGCGGCCGCAGCATTCCCCGCCCGGTACGCATGCTGCTTGATCTGGCCACCGCCCCCGAGGAGGACGCGCTCGAGCGCTTCAAGGCCTTGCGCGAAGCCTTCGGCCCGGCTGCCCGGGCAGAGCGCACGCCCCCCAGAAAACTCGCCCGCGATGAGCCGGTGCACTCCGAAACCGGCTGGCACGTGATCGAGTCGGTCCGGCCCATCACCTTCCGCATCGAACGCAATGCACTCATTCTGCGCAGCGACGCCCCCATGCTGCTCAACGGCAAGCGCATGGGCACGCCGCCGGTGCTGGCTTGACGCTCACTTTCATTCGAGAAGCAATTCCTTTTCTCTGTTGCGACACGACCCATGACCCTGAACCGACGTTCTGCGCCCCCTATCCTGCGTCTCGTATTGCTGCTGCTGACGCTCTCAGTGCTGGCCGGCTGCAGCTCCGAGCCGTCCGAACGCAAGGCCTTCGCCGACTTTCTTCAGGCCCGTATCCTCGACAAGCCCGGTGTCCGCTTGCCGGTGCCCAATGAGGACGACAGGAAGCAGTTCGGACGCTACGCCGCGAATTACGATGTCATCCTTCGTTACAACGCGGAAATGGAGAAGGTCTTGGCACCGATGAAGAGCACGTTGCAGTCGGTGGAACGGATGCGCACCCTGGATGCGGTGATGAACGGGGGCGCCACCATAGAGGAGGCGCGGACCGGAATGGCAGGGTATCGCGAACAGATGACCAGGCAGTTGGCACAGAGCGAGCGCGAGCGGGTGGCCCTGGAACAGGCGGAAGACCTGAAGACGCTCTTCGACGCCGCCTATCGGCGCACCGTCACCGACCCGGCCGCGCTGGTCGATACGCAAATCGGTCTTTTTGAAGAGATCCTCACCCACTACGCGGAGCTTGCGAGCTTTCTCGACGCCAACCGTGCGGTCATCCGTATATCTGGAATGACGGCTCAGGTGACCGACCCGAAAGTGCAGGGCGAAGTCCAGGCCCGCCTCAAAGCCATCGAAGCAATGCGCCAGCCGATGGAAGAGATCCAGAACCAGCTGCGCAAACTCGTCCAGGGTGCGTAGAAAACGCAGCGACCAAAACACATCACGGTGACCGGCGACAGCGCGCGCACCGCGCGTCGCCGCCATCGGCCCGTCCCACCGACGCATTCACACGCCCAGCGCACAACAAGCCTTCTACGGAAACACTGACTGGATCCGTGCGCCATGAGCCCTTCGGCTGCGCTCAGGACAGGCTTGTCGAAGGGTATTCCTCAGAAAACCAAGGGCTTCGACAGGCACAGCCCGAACGGTGCTGAATGAATCGGCTTCCCTGACGGCGGGTCGAAACAGGCATCAGGATGCCCGTTGTTCGACTCCAGCCCTGGCCGCCGCCCCCCATGCCGACTCCGGAATCGGAGCGGCTTAATCCCACCGGGCTGCACGCGGCGGCGATGGCAGCTATGATTACCATTGTCCGTACCTCGCGCACCGGCTTGCGCTCGTGCCGACGCTCGCGACTTCAGCGTCGCCCCATTGCGTTGCGCGACAGCGGCGCAGCACGTTAGGCGATAGACTCGTCCCTGATGGCGGCCGGCAAGCGCAAGGGGCGCGTTGGTCGTTGACAATAGTTGCGTGCAACGGCGTGGCCATCCCACGAGCCAGCCGGGGGCGGCCGTCCGCAGCGCGCGAACAGGCTGCCGTACCGCAACGGACACATGCCCCGTGTACGGCCGCGAGCCACGGCCCACTCCGGGCCGACGCCACAACCAGGGAGGGTTCTTGCGTGAGTGATCGAGGTCCGTACGGCGAGCTTCACGGCATGCTCCACGTCCCCCAGGGCGGCACGGAGGGGGCGTCCGCCGATGACCGCTTGCCGGTATCGCTGGACGCATTGATCCAGGCCCTGCCTGCACTGGTATGGATCAAAAACCCGGACGGGATCTATCTGCACTGCAACCAGCGGGTGGAGGCGCTGTTCGGACTTTCGCGCGCGGCCATCGTCGGCCACACCGACCACGAGTTGATTCCAGTCGAGATTGCCGACAGCTTCCGCGCCCACGATCAGGCGGTGCTGGCGCGCGCTGCGGCTCAGACCTACGAGGAGTGGGTGCGCTTCTCCAGCGACGGGCAGACCAGCCTGCTGCAAACCACCAAATCCCCGTTGTACGACACCGACAACCGACTGATCGGCATTCTCGGCATGTCCTTCGACATCACCGAGCACCACCGCGCGCGCGAGGCCCTGCGCGAGAGCGAGCAACACTACCGCACGCTGGCCGACTCCGGCTCGACCCTGATCTGGATGTCGGACCAGCACCGCCGCTGCACCTATTTCAACGCTCCCTGGCTGCGCTTCACCGGCCGCCACCTGGAGGAAGAACTTGGCCAGGGCTGGCGCGACTGCGTGCACCCTGACGACCAACCCGTAGTCGAAGCGCGCTATGCCGAGGCCTTCATCCGCCGCGAACCGATCTCCATGGAGTACCGGCTACGCCACGCCAGCGGTACCTACCACTGGGTGGAGGATCACGCCTGCCCCCGCTACGACAGCCGCGGCGAGTTCCTCGGGTTCATCGGATTCGCCAACGACGTTACCGAGCCGCGACGACTTCGCACCGCGCTCGCCTGTCTCGCCAACAACTTCGCCGGCCTGGCCGGGGTACCGTTCTTTGAGGCGGTGTGCCGACATCTGGCCGAGTCGCTGGGCGTGGATTTCGCCTTCGTCGGGCGTCTGACCCGCGACCGGGCACACGTCGTCAGTCTCGCCGGCTGGGCCGACGGCAAGTCGATGGAGGCCATGCACTACGTGCTCGCCGGTACCCCGTGCGAGCACATCGTCAACGCCAGCGCCTGCGTTCACCCCGTCGGTGTGGCCGACCTCTACCCCGACGATGAAGCCCTGCGCCTGCTCGGTGTGGAGGCCTATTGTGGGGTGCCGCTACTGGCCCGTGACGGCGCCCCGCTTGGCTTGCTGGTGTTGATGAGCCGCCGGCCCATCGCCGAACCGGACGCCGCCATGGCCTTGCTGGAGGTCTTCGACGAAAGGGTCAGCGCCGAGATCCAGCGCAGCGAGATGGAAGCCGCCCTGCATCTGAGCGAGACGCGCTTCCGCAACCTGTTCGAACACGTTCCCAACATCTCCGTCCAGGGCTACGACCCGCAGCGCCGGGTGATTTTCTGGAATCGCGCCAGCGAGGTGCTCTACGGCTACAGCGCCGAGGAAGCCCAGGGCCGCCGCCTCGACGACCTGATCATCCCGCCCGGCATGCGCGACATGCTCGACGCCGCCCATCGGGAATGGGTACAGCAAGGCGTCGAAATCCCCGCGGGGGAGCTCACCATGCTCCGCAAGGATGGCTCGCCGGTGCCGGTGTTCTCCAGCCACGTGATGCAATTGAGCGCCAGTGGCGAACTGGAAATGTACTGCATCGACATCGACCTGTCCGAACAAAAACGCGCCCAGGCCGGCATGAAGCTGGCCGCCAGCGTCTTCACCCACGCCCGCGAAGGCATTCTCATCACCGACTCGGCCGGTGTGATACTCGACGCCAACGAGGCATTCTGTGCGTCCTGTGGCTATGCCCGGGTCGAATTGCTGGGACAGACCACACGCTTGCTCAAGTCCGGCCGCCACCCCGAAGTGTTCTACACCGACATGTGGCGCAAGCTCGGCAACCAGGGGCACTGGAGCGGCGAGATCTGGAACCGGCGCAAGGGCGGGGACGACTACCCGGCGCTGCTCACCATCAGCGCGGTGCGCAACGACGATGCCGAAATCGTCCAGTACGTCGGGCTGTATGCCGACATATCGGCGCAAAAGGCGCATGAAGCCGAACTTGAGTACCTCGCCAACCATGACACCCTGACCGGCCTGCCCAACCGCAACCTGCTGCGCGACCGCCTCGAACAAGCGCTCGCTCAGGCACGCCGGCGCGGGTTGCTGGTGGCGGTGGCCTACATCGACCTGGATGGCTTCAAGGCGGTGAACGACCATCACGGTCACGAGACGGGGGACCGCCTGCTGCAGGACCTCGCCGGACGGATGCGGGCGACGCTGCGCGAAGGCGACACCATCGCCCGCCTGGGCGGCGACGAATTCGCCGCGGTGCTGGTGGACCTGGCCGACCGGGCAGCCTTCGTACCATTTGTCGAGCGCCTGCTCGAAACCGTGTCGCAACCGGTGGTGCTGGACGGCGCCACGCTGCAGGTATCGGCCAGCATCGGCCTGACGCTGTTCCCCCAGCTCGACGCGGTGGATGCCGACCAGTTGCTGCGCCAGGCCGACCTGGCCATGTACCAGGCCAAACTCGCCGGCAAGAACCGTTTCAGCGTCTTCGACACCGACCTCGACCGCAGCGTGCGCGGCTACCACGAGTCGCTGGCACGCGCCCACCGCGCCATGCGCATGGGCGAGTTCGTGCTCTATTACCAGCCCAAGGTCAATCTGCGCACCGGTGCGGTGATCGGCCTGGAAGCGCTGATCCGCTGGGCCCACCCCACCCTCGGTCTGCTTGCCCCGGCGCGGTTCCTGCCGGACATCGAACGCAGTCCGCTCAGCGCGGAACTGGGCGAGTGGGTGATCGACAGCGCCCTCAGGCAAATCGCCACCTGGCTGGAGAACGGGCTGGATCTGCCCGTCAGCGTGAACATCTCGGCCAATCACCTGCAACGGCCGGACTTCGTGGAACGCCTCGGCGGACTGCTGGGGCCGTACACCGGCGTCGCCTCCGGCCGGCTTGAGCTCGAGGTGCTGGAAACCAGCGCGCTCGACAATCTCGATCACGTAGTGAGCATCATCGAAGGCTGCCGCGGCCTGGGCGTTGGTTTTGCGCTGGACGACTTCGGCACCGGCTATTCCTCGCTCACCTATCTCAAGCATCTGCCCGCCGGCGTGCTCAAGATCGACCAGACCTTCGTCCGCGACATGCTCGAAGACCCGGACGACCTCGCCATCCTCGAAAGCGTGCTCGGCCTGGCCAACGCCTTCCGCCGCGTGGTGGTTGCCGAGGGCGTGGAAACCGTGGCCCACGGCCGGCGCCTGCTGCAACTCGGCTGCATGCTCGGCCAGGGCTACGGCATTGCCCGGCCCATGCCCGCCAGCGACGTGCCCGGCTGGATCGAGCGCTGGCATCCCGACCCGAGCTGGGCGCAGGCACGCGAACTGGACAAGAGCGAGACCCTGCTGCTGTACGCTCTCGTCGAAGCCGCCACCTGGCGCAAGCAGGTCGAGGCCTTCGTCCTCGGCCACAGCGACACGCCGCCGCGCATTGATCTGGCACAGGGCGCGCTGGCGCGCTGGCTGGAACGCCTGCCGACAAGCGGCACGGAGCCCGCCGACATGGCCACATCCGATATCAGCTTGCCGGCTGTCGCTACGCCCACCGCCAACGAGCTGCACGCCCTGCTCGCCCAAGCATGCGAGTTGGCCAACGGCCTGCCCGACCCCCAGGACGGCGGTGAAACCGTTCGCGACGCCCTGCTCACCCTCGTGCGCGGCTGCGCCGACCGCCTGGCCGACGCCATCGAGCGCCGCCTGGAGACCGTGTAAGCCGACACTCGCGGGCGACTGTGCAATACATCACGCCCGTCGCTTCGGCACGCTGCTACCCCCCGCCGAATCGTCTTGCAATCCAGCATCCGACGGGCGCACAATCAGTTCACGCCACCGCCTGTTCCTCACTACCCGAAAGCCTTCGGAAAGCAGGAAGAGCAGGCAGGCACCGCATCCCGACTGTGCGCAACTCGCAAAGGAGGCCTATGCATTGTTCCCCGCATCAGCTGCATCCCGTCGATCCGCCGCTCATCGCCTCGGTTCCCGGTTGCAAGGCCCGAATGCGCGTCTCCGGCACTCGCTCGATGACGACCATCGCGTAGTACGAATGACGATAGCGCACAGGAAACGCGCATCCGTTCCGCGTCCGCCCGCAAGAGGCGTCCTGATGGACGCAAATATCGGCTGGCGGTTCTGCAACGCCACTGGGAAGAGGCAGGCCTCACGCGGCTAGCCACGACGGATCGACAGGCATGACTGGAAACGCCCGGGCGGTGCCCGGGCGTTTTCCATTGCGCCACGCATGGTCGCGTGACGATAGCGCCGGCCTTCCGTGATCGCTCCCACATACACCCTGATCTTGGCAGGGTTACCATTGCATGCGCTACCATCACCTGACCGGCCGTCATCGCGATAGCCGCGATGTAGCGTCCCCAAGCCTCGCCCAACGACGGTCCGCCCATGAACCTGTCCGCACTGCTGTCCCGCTGGTTGAACCCCGCCCGCCCCGATCCGGATGCGCTCGCCGCCCTGGAACGCGCCATCCACTATCTCGGCCCCCAGCTCAAGTCGGTCGGCAACCTCGAGCGCAAACTGCGCCGGCCGCTGCGGATCGCCCTCGACCACTGCGAGCATCTGGTCGCCAGCCTGCCGCCCGAAGTCGAACTGGACCGCAGCGCGGTGGCGAGCAACCCGGTGGTGCACGCCTTGTTCCCATCGGCCGACGCGCTTGCCGAAGCGGTGGGCAGCAGCCGCCACGTGCGCAGTTTCCTGACCGCCGGCAGCGGCTGCGGCGCCGACCACGTGCATGCGCTGCTGGCCGCGCGACGGGCGGAGAAATCCGTGCTCGGCGTCGCCCTGGAGGGCGACACCCTGCGCCGTGACGTGCCGCAGACGCTGATCTACTTTTCCGGCCATGTCATCAGCGAGCCGGCGCCGGCCGCGGACGAGGCCAGGGCGCGCCTGCTGGACGCCGCCGTAGACAGCCTGTTGATGAGCTTCGCCACCCATGTCCGGGCGATTCGCGACGAACTGGCGAGCATCGAGACCGCGCGCGGCATCGAGCGCACCCAACTGGCAGTAATGCGACAAAGCCTCCGTGAGGCCCGACTGGCCGAACACACCCGCAAGATCTACGAGCTCAACGAGCGCCTGCGCCACGACATCGAGGCCTTGCAGCCGGACCGCGTGGCCAGCGCGCTGGCCGAGCACCTCGAACAACCTGAGCGCTGCCTGCGGCTGGAGAGCGTGACGCTGCGCGCATTGCGCAACGGCGTGTTGCTGGGGGAGGGCACGCCACAAACCGAAGATGAACTGGTGCTCGACCTGTGCGAACTGGTGTCCCGCGACCGGCGCAAGCACGTGGTGCTGCCGGTGCGTATCCCCATGGCTTTCGCGCGCGAGGCGGTCGCCCGCGCCAATGAACTCAGCGAACGCTACATGCTGGTGTGAGCGCTGGCAAGGCAGCTCACAGGCTCTCAGGGGGAGGCGCCGCCTCCAGCGTCACCACCACCCGCTGAGCCTCGGCATCCGCATAGAGCACGGGCTGGAGCGCCCCCGGCACGGCATCGAAGTCCGCGACGTGGATCACTCCCGCCCACGCCGCCGCATCCGGCAACACCTCGGTGAAACGGTCGGGACGGGCCAATAACGCGGTCTCGTCCAGTCGATTGCCATTGCGGTGGGGAAACTGCGCAAAGTACAACACGTCGGCCTCGATCAGTTCGTTGAGGAAATGCGTGCCCAGCGACACGTCCGGCACCAGATGCGCATGCATGCCGACAATCTCGCATATCGCGGCGAAATGATTGATCTCGCCAAACTGCACCGGAATACCCAGCCACGGGTCGCGTGACCCCCAGCGTCCCGGCCCGAGGGCGAGCGTGCAGCGCCCTTCGCTGGCGTGGTTGAGCCGGCCCACCAGTCGCGCGACTTCGCCACGCTCGGCCGGACCGAGGCGAACGAAGGCCTCGGGCACCACATAGACCACCCGCTGCAAGCGGATGATCCGGCTTGGGCCAATCACCGCGCCCTCGGCATTCAGCAACACCGCCGCACCGGCAGGCGGCGCCGCGCCGCGCGCGCCTTCCAGGTTGCGCACCTGCATCGGTCGGCACTGCAGCAGGTTGATGCGATAGCCGCCATCGGCCTGCCAGTTCAGCGCGAACTCGACCTCCACCGGATGGGCGTAGGCCGCGTGCAGGCTGGCCAGCACCGTGCGCAAGTCGGCCACGAAGGCGGTGCGCTCGATCAGGCCGTCGAAAGTCAGAAAGGCCGGCCCGTCGGCATGCTCGCGCGTGGTGAGCAAGGCCCACGGAAAGCCGTCGTCAGCCTCCACCAGGTCAACGAACCGCCCGCTCACCAGCGTGTTGGCGCGTAGATCCAGGGCATCCATGCGCCGCTGGGCATGTCGGGCGATCTCGCCGAAGGAGGTTTCCGGGCGCAGCTCCGGAGCATTCAGCGCAATCAGGCGGGTATGGTCGTCATCCACGCGGTCGACCGCGCGCGTGCCCAAGCCGGCCACCAAGCGTACGACTCCGGCGCGCATGTCGATGCGCGGGCTCCAGGGATAAGGATTCACCGACAACCCCACGCCGGCCGCATGAGGATGGAAGTAACGCCGGCCGGCCGTGCCGGAAACACGCATGATCAGCAAGGCCATCTGTTCGTGGGCTTGCAGCAGCCCACGCCGCTTGCGGTAGCGCAGAGCCTGCTCCGACAGGCTGCTGGCGTACACCTGGCGCACCGCGTCCAGCAACGCCGCCAGGCGGGCCTCGCGCGGGCCCTGGTTCACGCAGAACACACTGTCGTACTGGCCGGCAAAGGCGTTGCCGTAGCGGTCCTCCAAGCGTGAGCTGGAGCGTACGATGAAGGGCCACTCGCCGAAATAGTCGAGCATGCCCTCGAACTGGTGCAGCGTCTCGGGCGGGAAGTGCCCGGCCAGAATGCGCGCCCGCGCCGCCTCGAGGCCGTGCAGAAAGCCGTCCGCCTCGCGCTGGGCACGCCGCACCCACCACAGCCCGTTGATCACGAAAAAGGTGTCGAAGACCTCGGTGCCCACGTAGAACGAGTCATGTGCCTCCATCCGCGACTTCAGCAACGGTGCGTCGCGGCGCAACACCGCACGCGCCAGCAGCATCCCAAGCGCCTTGCCGCCGATACTGCCGTTGCCGATCATGCGATCGCGCAGCGCCAGCACGTCGTCCAGGCCCAGGTACTCGTGCACCAGGCGGATCAGTCCAGGGTCGTCCGGAAACACCAGTTCGACCAGGCGCGCGAACGCCGCGCGCTCGGCTGCCGGGTCGGCCCGGCCCGCCCGGCGCGCCGCGGACAGTGCGCGGCCGGCGGCGAAATGTCGTTGCCAGTGGCCGACGACCTCACCGTCCTCCAGCCCGGGCCACGCCGAACCGGCGAGAATCTCGGCCACCGTGCCGCTGTCGGTCACCGCGCGAAAGCGGTCGCCGGGCCCCCATGCATGGATCAGGTTCATCGCCGCCGCCGAGCGGTGCTGGACCTTCACCGGGCGCAGATACAGTCGTCCCCGGCAATGGAACACGTCGAGCAGGAACTGCGTGGTATCGGCAATCATCTCCATGCCCGCACGCCCATGGGTATTGCGATACACGCCGAAGTACGTGACCGTATCCAGGTCGTAGAGACGCGGGCAGGTGAGGCGGAAGAAGTTGCCCATCATCCGGTCCGACTGCCAGGCCTCGGCCAGCTCGGACAGGCAGTCGAACACGTACAGGGTCTCCCGTCCGGCCGCCTCTATCACACCATGAACCTGGTCGACGAAGGCATCGAAGCCATCCTGCGGGCGCGGGAAGCACACCTCCAACACCTCGCCTCCCACTGCTCCGAAGCCCCGCTCGACCACGTCCGGTGCCTGCGTACCCACGCCATGCGCGCTGCCCTCGCCCCCCTCGCAATCGCCATTGCCATCGCCAGCGCCAGCGCCGCCGAGCAAGGGCGGGTGGGAGGCGAAGCGGAAGTAGATCAGCCGCCGCCGCTGGCGGCGCGCCGCCTCGGCATAAGGCAACACCAAGGCACGGTAGTCGTCGAACGACTCGACCTGCCAGACGATGTTGTCGCCGCACTCAATCCCCTGCAAGACCGCATCCAGCCCGGCCAGACCGGTGCTTGGAGCAAACGCCGCAGGGCTGCCGGGAGCGGAGTCGGAACAGGCATCCATGAGGCACCTCGTGAGATTGATGGCACACGCCGGACGGACGCCCGGAGCGCTGCCCATAGAGGCTGTGTAACGAAGATGAAAAATGTTTGCAAGAAACTTGATTGGCCCGGTGCTACACTCCGCCGGCACCTTGCCGAACCGCCGACCGATCGAGCACGATGGCCAAAGAAATCGAACGCAAGTTTCTGGTTCGCACCCTCGACCCCCTTCGAGGGCTGCGGGGCGATCGCATCGTACAAGGCTATGTCGCCAAGGAACCCGGCGCCGTCACCACCCGGGTGCGCATTCGCGAAGACCGCGCCTTTCTCACCCTCAAGGGACCCCGCGAGGGCATCACCCGCGACGAGTTCGAATACCCCATCCCGCTCGACGACGCCCGCCAGTTGCTGGAGAAGTTCTGCGGCCGGCGCGTGGTGCGCAAGACCCGCTATCTGGTGCCGCACCCACCCCACGTGATCGAAGTGGATGTGTTCGAAGGCCGCCATGCCGGTCTGGTGATCGCCGAAGTCGAACTCCCCACAGAGCACGCCGCACTGAGCCTGCCAGCCTGGATAGGCGACGAGATCACCTACGACACGCGCTTCGGCAACTTCTGTCTGGCCAACGAAGCCTTCATGGTCCCGCGCGACCACCTGTTCCCGCCTCCCGACGCCGCCCTCCCCTCGCCCGCCCACCCAGGTTTACCAGCCACACCGCACTGAGTTTGCGCCGCACGCCCGCGCTCCCCCGGCGCATATTTTCGGTAGGTACGCCATCGCGATACATGACAGAATCGCGGTTTTGCCAAGTACGAGACACACGATGCGCGCCACCCCATTGCTTCTTGCCCTGTCGCTCGCCCTAGTGGGCTGCTCCGGCGGGTCCGACACCGCCGCACCGGCAGCCACGGCCGAGCGCAACGATCGCGCCGAGGCAGCACAGTCCGGCCCCAGCGTGCCGATGGCCACGCCCGGGGCCAACGGCGCCGCCGGCGCCCCCCCGCCCTGGCTGCGCGACCACCTTCCGCAGTCCGCCATCGCCTACCTTCGAGTACCCGCACCGTGGGCCTTGATCGGCAGTTCCGGCGGACGCGCGAGCGACGCGATGTACACAAGCGAAGCCTATATCGCCGCACTGCGCGGCCAGCGCGACGGACTCGAACGCGAGCCCACCCTCGCCGCCCTTGGCTCGGCGCCGCTCAAACTGCTGCTGGCCCAGGATTCTGCGCTGGAAGTCGCCGTACTTGGGACAGGTGGTTTCGCCTCGCCCGGGTCCAACGTACTCGCCAGCGTGCGCCTGCGCACCACCGACCCCGCCACCGCGGCGCAACTGGTGGGTGAGGCGCTTTCAGCGCCCGGCCTGACCTTCGACGCCGACGGCCATGCCAGCCTGGACCAGGTTGGCGTACCGCTGTTCCTCCACTTCGATGCCGCCAACGCCCGCCTGATGCTGCTAGGCGGCATGTACGCCAGCGCCGACACCCTGCGCACGCTGCGCGCCGAAGTCGCCAACCCCAACCCCGGCCACGCCATGCGCGGCCTCGAGCAGCAAATCGACGCAGCCGGTCACGGCATGGTGCTGTGGGCCGACATTCCCGCCCTCAAGCCTACGCTGGCCCTCGGCATCCAGCCGCAGTACGAATGGTTGCGCCCGGTCCTGGACCAGGGGCGGGCGCTGGCTCTGGGCTTTGGCAGTGCCGACGGCAAGGGCCGCATGGCCTTGCGCGTGGACTTCGAGCAGGCCCCGTGGGCAGCCTTCACCCCCACCGGCCCGTTCGACTTCCGCTTCGACACCATCGGGCAGCCGCGCTGGGTGCTCACCGGTGCCCTGCCCTCGGCCAGCCAGGTCGCGAGCCTGATCGATCTCTTCGCCCAGACCACCCTGAACGATGCCGGACTGAATACGCAGGCCGACGCGGATGCTGCGAGCGATGGCGAAGATGTTGCCGAAGGCATGGCCGCGCTCGACCAGGCACTGGTCAAGGCCACCGGGCTGGATCTGGCCGGCTGGCTCGCCCCCTTCGGCCGCGAATGGGTCGCGCTGCGCGACGAAGCGGGCAGCTATACCGCGATGCGCCTGGGTGACGCGGGCGCACTGGAACGCGTGCTCGCCGTCGTGGCGGAGAAGACGGGCAAACCGGTGCGCACCCATGAGTACCGCGGTCAACGCCTGCACCACCTGATCCTGCCCGCTATGCCTGGCATGGCCGAGGTGCTCGAGGAAGAGGCCGGCACGGCCGGCCTCGATACGCCCGCCCTCAACCTGCTCAAGCTCTACAGCCGCATTGGCCAGCACCTGTACTGGTACGAGCAGGACGGCTGGCTGATCAGCGCCGGCGTACCCCAGCCGCTGATGGCGCGCATCGACGCCGACGCCCGCCGCATGCCGCTTACCGAGTGGCTGCGCGCTACCCAGGGCGCCCAGCGCCAGCAGGCGCTGTTGTCCGCCTCGGCCGAGCTGGAGGACGTCGCCCAGACGGTCTACCACATGCATCTGGGCCTGCTGCAGACGCTGTCGGACCTTGTCGAAACCCCGCTGGACCTGTTCGCCCTGCCCACCGCCGCCCAACTCGGCCTGCCCAAGCGTAGCGGCATCGGCGCCGAAGTGGTGGTGGATGCGCGCCAGTTCGCACTGGAGCTGAACTACGAGCACTCGCCGGCCGAAACACTGCTGGCCCAGAACGGCCTGACCGCTGTCGCGGCCGGCGGCATTCTCGCCGCCATCGCCGTGCCCGCCTATCAGGACTACACCTTGCGCGCCGAAGTGAGCGCGGCCGTCGCCGAAACCCGGGACGTTCAGGCCGCACTCGCCGACCACTACGCCACCCATGGCAACCTGCCCGACGACACGGCCGAAGCCGGCGTGGACCTGCCGCGTACCCTGGCCTCTGGCAAGGGTCGCATCAGCTACCACGAGGGGGCGTTGTTCGTGCACTTCAGCGACGCCAGCGGCGCGCTCGAGAACACCCACCTGTTCCTCATCCCCGAGGTCGACACCGACGGCCGCCTGCAATGGGCCTGCGCCGACGCCTACTTCGGCACGCCCAATGAGCCGCTGATCGACCTGCCGGAAGACCTGCCGCTTACCGACGTGCCCTGGCGCTACCTGCCGTCGCACTGCCGCTGACGGAGACCGGGCGGCTGCGGACGACATCCCCGCGGCCGCCCGGTGGCGCGCGCCCCATTCAATCGTCTATCCGATCAAGGGCAGGCTCAGCCACGCTCGAACACCAGGCTTTTCCCATAGTGAGCCCGGTGCAACGCCTTGTAGAGGCCCACCATCATCACCAGTAGTACAACGGTAAAGGGCAATCCGGTCGTCACAGCGCCGGCCTGCAGGGCGCTGAGTGCGTCCTTGCCGCCGGCCGAGAGCAGGATCGCCGCAATGATGCCGACCAGGCACGCCCAGAACACCCGCTGCCCCGGCGGTGTCTCGGCCTTGCCACCCGCAGTGATGCTGTCGATCACCAGCGCTCCGGAATCCGCAGAGGTAACAAAGAAGATCATCACCAGGACCACGTCCAGGGCGGACGTCAGAGCACTCAACGGGAGGTTGCTGAGCATGTGGAACATCGCCAGCGATACATCGCCGATGCCGTTCGCAAGCTCCCCGATTCCACCGGATGCCTGGGCCAGCGCATTGCCGCCAAAGGCGGTCATCCACACAAGTGTCACCAACGTCGGCACAAGCAGCACCGCGATCAGCAACTCACGCACGGTTCGCCCCTTCGACACGCGGGCAATGAAGATACCGACAAACGGGGACCACGAAATCCACCAGGCCCAGTAGAACACCGTCCATCCATGCAGCCAGGTCTGATCGTCACGACCGATCCAGTTCGACAGGGGAATCAGGTAAGCGGCATAGTCCATCGACGTGGTGAGAACGCCCTTCATGAAAGCGACGATGCCGCCAAAGATCGCGACAAACACCATGAGGGCGGTCGCCAGGACCATATTGATGTTGCTGAGC
Source organism: Rhodocyclaceae bacterium (assembly GCA_046295975.1). GTDB lineage: Bacteria > Pseudomonadota > Gammaproteobacteria > Burkholderiales > Rhodocyclaceae > UBA2357. The sequence continues at coordinate 24,628 of JBKBMG010000031.1, read as the reverse complement.
AGTTTGACGCCTCCCTCGATACCGCGCCAGACCGAGAAAAGCGTCACACTGCTCACAACCACGATGATGCCCAACTGCAGGTTAAGCGAATTGGGAATCCCCGTCAGGAAGTGAATGCCACTGGCCGCCTGAATTGCCCCCAGGCCAAGCGAGGTGGCGAGGCCGAAGATGGTGGCCAAGGCGGCAATGACATCGACGACATGGCCAATCCAGCCGGCCACACGATCCCCCACCAGCGGGTAGAACGCCGTACGCAACGACGGTGGCAACCCCATGTTGTAGGTGAAGAAACCAATGGCGACCGCGACGACCCCGTAAATCGCCCACGGGTGCAGCCCCCAATGGAACATCGTGGCACCCATCGCAGCACTCGCACCTTCAGGCGTATTGGCGGGCGCATTCAATGGCGTTCCATACCAGTCGGTGTAGTACGCCACCGGCTCCGCCACGCTCCAGAACATCAACCCGATGCCCATGCCCGCTGCAAAGAGCATGGCGAACCAGGACACGCGCGAAAACTCGGGGCGTGCATATCCTCCTCCGAGGCGGACGTTGCCGACCGGAAGCAGAATCAGCGCGATACAGAACAACACGAAGGCATTGCCGGAGAACATGAACAGCCAGTCGAAGTGGTCGATGGCCCACGTCCGCGCGGCCACCATCTGCGCACTGGCCTGCGCTGGATCCATCACCGCGTAGACGATGAACAGAATGACCAGGCTCGCCGTCACCGGAAAAACCGGACCTTGAAAGCCCAGACCACGTGCTTGTGTCCGCCTGCCCGCACCGGGTTCAAGGCCTAACTCTCGACCACCATCCATCGGCACTCTCCTTTTGTCATCTCAGATCGCGGTCCTGCAACCGCTGTGTTCCGTTCGGCAAATGGCCGTCGGTAACGCGAGATTCTTGTTATAGAAGAGTGCAACCACGTGCTTCCATGCGACGCTGCGAACATCGCTTGCGCCATTTCAAAGCGCTCTGTGCCAATCACACAGCATCGACACCATTGCGCATTTCTTGCTCAAGGAAAACAAGTACCAGTGCGACCGAAAACGTACTTTTCACGACGTCTCGCATATGTCGATGGAAGTGACAAGCGGACTGAGGTCGCCCGGACAGCCGTACCTCCGTCGTCAACGGCGCAGGCCGTATTCCGCCTTCCGTTCCCGCCCGTTCACAGACTGCGGCACTGATCTTCCTTGTTGCCCGACACCCGGTTGCCGCCACCGTTCGGCGCGCGATGGTTGGACTTGCACTGCAGGTTGCCGGCAACCCGGTTGTCCTTGACCACCACTACGCCGGTGTTGTCGACCAACTGCACGTCACCACCGACGCGGGCGCCTTCCACCCGCACCAGGCCGCTTTGCTTCACCTGGATATTGCCGTCCACCCAGGTACCGGACAACACCACCACCCGGCGCGCGTCGTCGGCCTGGATGTTGCCGCCCACGCGGGCGCCGTTGGCAATCAGGCGCGCACCCGACGCCACCTGCACATTGCCCGCCACCCGCGTGCTCTGCAGCATGCACGCGCCACCGGCGGGCACCGTGACGTTGCCGTCCACCGCAACCGCACCGAGCGCGCCATCGCACACCCGGTCACCGCCCCAGGCAGCGTTGGCAGCCAGAACCATGCATGCGCTCAGCGCCAGCACACCAGCAGTCTGTCGGACTTGAGCGATGGTCGCGAGCCGAGTGGGAGCACGAGGCCAGATTCGTTCGTTTCCGGGGCGCATAGTGGTTCCATGCAACGAAAAAATCGACGGATATCGACCGCCTCTCCCACTGGCGCAGCAGATCAGCCTCAAGTCCGACAGACTGCCAGGGCCTGCGCGCCGGCCAAGCTCCTCTCTCATTCCCACACTCCTCGCCGATTGTCGTCGCAGCGGTCGTATCGCGCCACTGCCTGCAGGGATTCCGGTGTCCGGGCATGTCACCACCATCCGGCCCGAAGACATGACGCATGCCTTCCCCCGGCAGCAGTCTATGACGACGCGGCCCCACACAGCGACGCCGAAAGGTAAGCGAGTTTGGCTTCACGCAGCCGTTCGGCGGGGACGAACGACAATCTCCACGACATCGTGACGCCGGTCACGCCCCGTCCATCGGGATCACGGGATAGTGGGTACACCTGCGCGGCTTACGCGCCGTTAACCCCTTCAAGACGCCTGGACGTCTCTTTGAATCCCCTGGAATTGCGGAGAGCATCATGCAGACCCGACGCCCCCACCCCACGCAGTCGCCGACCGACGCAGCCGACAACCCGCACGCCCGCACCGAACAGGCGATCAACCGCGCGATCCGCGCTGGCTACCGGGTTGGCCGGCGCGTGCGCATCGGCCACGTACCCGGGCGCATCATCGGTTACAACATCGGCCAACTCGGCCGCTTCCGCGGCAGCGCCTATCCACTGGTGGTCAGGACCGAATTCGGTATCGCCAAGTGCAGCCTGCGCGAACTGGAGCAGGCGTGGGAGGCGGAAGACGACGAAGGGAGCAGCGGGCAAGGCGGAGGCGGCTGGAGCTGGGGGGGCGAGTGATCACCCGAAGAACGGACACTGATCGGGTGATCAGGCCTGGTGTGGGGCTTGCTTCACTTCCGGGCATGGGCCTGGTCAATCGACCGAATCACCCGGCGGCAGCGCATGCTGCCGGTAATCCGACAGAAAGCGCGTCATCGCCTCGGCCGGCATCGGCGCGCTGACGAGGTAGCCTTGCATCACGTCGCAGTCGAGTGCCCGCAGATACTCGGCCTGAGCGGCGTGCTCGACCCCTTCGGCAATGACTTCCAACCCCAGGCTGTGACCCAGCGCGACCACCGCCCTGACGATGGAGGCATTGCCCTGGTTGGTGGTCATGTCGCGCACGAAGGACATGTCGATCTTCAGCTTGTGCACCTGCAGGCGTTGCAGGTAGGCGAGCGAGGAATAGCCGGTGCCGAAGTCGTCGATGGACAAGCGCACCCCTAGCGCGCGCAGTTCGGCTATGGACTGGAATACCGCCGCACGGTCGAGCATGACGAAGCTTTCGGTGATCTCCAGCTCGAGGTGCCGGGGGTCAATGCCCGACTCGCGCAAGGCCGCGCCGACCGATGCCACCAACTGGCCACGGTTGAGCTGGACCGCAGACACGTTCACCGCGGTACACCCCGGGTTCAGGCCGGCTTCGCACCACCGGCCGATCTGTGCGCAGGCCTCGCGCAACACCCAGTCGCCCAGCGGCACCACCAGCCCGCTTTCCTCCGCCAACGGAATGAACTCGCCCGGCGGCACCATGCCGCGCTCCGGGTGGCACCAGCGCACCAGCGCTTCCACGCCCACCACCGCAGCGCTGCGCAGCGCAGATCGACCTGCGGCTGGTAATGCAGGCACAGTTCTCCGCGTTCCAGGGCGCGCCGCAGTTCGGCATCCAGGGTCAGACGCTGACGGGCCTGGCTGGACATTTCCGGAGAAAAGAAGCGCAGCATGCCGCGCCCCTGCATCTTGGCCTGGCGCAGCGCGGCGTCCGCATTGCTCTGAAGCGCCTCGGCCGTACTGCCGTCGGACGGATAGAGGGCAATGCCGATGCTCGCCCCGACGTAGATCTCATGCTCCTCCACGACGAAGGGTTCGCCCAGGGCATCGATCATGTGCTGGGCCTGAAGGTCCGGCGCCATGCCCTCGCCGCGCTCGAGCAGGATGTTGAACTCGTCCCCGCCGATACGGGCGATCGCATCGCTTTCCGGTAACAGGCGCTGCAGGCGCTTGCCGACTGCGATCAACAACTGATCGCCAATGCGATGGCCAAGGCTCTCGTTGATGGTGGCGAAATGGTCCAGGTCCAGGAACAGCAGCGCGAACTCGCCGCGATTGCGCTCGGCGTGGAGGATGGCATGGGTAAGCAGCTCGGCGAACAAGACGCGGTTGGGCAGGCCGGTGAGCGGGTCGCGGTGGGCGAGAATGCGGTACTTCTCCTCGCTCACCTGCAACATTGCGTTGCGCTGGGAAACCATGTCCTCCAGCAGGTGGCGCAGCCGCGCCAGTTCGAGATGGGTGCGCACCCGTGCCCGCACCTCGTCGACATCGAAGGGCTTGGTGATGAAATCCGCCGCACCGAGATCGAAGCCCCGCACCTTGTCCTGGGTGGCGTCGATTACGGTGACGAAGATCACCGGAATGCGATTGCCGGTGAGCGTGGCCTTGATGCGCCGGCAGGTTTCGTAGCCGTCCATGTCCGGCATCATGATGTCGAGCAGGATCAGGTCGGGCGGGGCCTCACCCTCGACGATCTCGAGCGCGCGCGTACCGGTGCTGGCCACCATGATGCGGTAGTCGCCCTTGAGCGCCTCCAGCAGTTCGTGGATGTTCTCCGGCACGTCATCGACTACCAGCAGCGACGGCGGACGGTCGGGGTCGGGCGGCGCGAGGTCGAACAGTGCCGGATGCTGGCGGTAGCGGCGCAACTCCAGATGATTGCGCAGGCGCGTCCTGAGCAGATCGGGGTTGATCGGCTTGGTGATGTAGTCGGCCACGCCCAGTGCGAGGCCGCGCGCCTCGTCGTCGGCCTCGGCGAGGGAGGTGACGAAGATCACCGGAATGTCGGCCGTGGCCGGGTCGATCTTGAGCGCCGTGAGCACCGAATAGCCATCCATGCCGGGCATGACGATGTCGAGCAGGATGATGTCGGGAGGCGGCGCACGACGTGCCAGTTCGAGCGCCTTCTCGCCACTGGTGGCGGCGCTGATGGTGTAGTCGTCGCGCAGCACGTTCATGAGGGCGTGCAGGTTCTCGTGCACGTCGTCGACGATGAGCACGCGTGGGCGCTCGGTTCGGGATGGGATCGTGAGGTCGTTGACGATGGCATTCATGACGGGGTGCCCGAAGCTTGCTTGAGCATGGTGTTCACATGGGCGAGCGCGGTGTCGAGATCGAACACCTCGACCCGGTCGGCGATTGCGGCGATCGGGGCCTCCAGCGGCGTGCCCGCGACCCCGGCGCGCAATTCGGCCAGCACCGGCTCGGCCGCGCCCAGGTCGTATTCCAGCGCATAGGCGAGCCGGGCGAGCAGTCCCCGCACCGCCTCGTCGGACAGACTCGGGACCACGGACGGGGCATCGCGATCCGCAGCCACCGCCTCCTGCAGGGCCGCGATGCGGTCGATGTCGGCCATGACGGCGGCGAGCAGCGCCGCGGTTTCATCGAGCAAGTCTGCCGTCGGCAGTTCGCCGCGCTTGAGCCCGGCATCGATGTCCTGCAGACGTGCATACACCGCTTGCGCACCGATGTTGCCGGTCACGCCGCGCAAGGCGTGGCAGAACTCCGCGCCACGCTGCACGCCGTGGTCGGCAAGCAGCCGCCGCAGTTCGTCGATTGCATCCGGGTAACGCTCGCGGAAGCGACGCAGTTGCCGCAGATAAGCGTCCGGCCGACCGCCGATGCGGCGGATGCCATCGCGTGCGTTGAGGTGTTCGAGCGCGTGCAGGGCCGCGAGGCAGGCTTCTTCCTGCGTCAGCCGATCGGCCGACGTCTCCTCCGCCGCCAGGGCAGCCGTTTGAGCAGCCGCAGCAGCGCCCGCCTCAGCCGTTCCGGAAGGTCGTGCCATCCATCGGCTCAAGGCGGCCAACAGCCTATCCGGGGCGATCGGCTTGGTGACGTGGTCATTCATCCCGGCGGCGCGGCTGGCCTCGGCATCCTGGGCCATGGCCAGCGCGGTCATGGCGATGATGGGCAGGCGCGCGAAACGCGCCCCCTCCGGCCCCACGGCCAGCGCACGCATGCGCCGCGCCGCTTCCAGACCGTCCATGACCGGCATCTGGATGTCCATCAGCACCGCGTCGTAGTCGCGCACCCGCACCCGCTCCAGCGCTTCGGCGCCGTTGACCGCTTCGTCGACCACCATGCCCTCGCTGCGCAGCAACTCCGATGCGAATTCCCGGTTGATGTCGTTGTCTTCGACGAGGAGCATCCTCGCGCCCGCCAGGCCGCCCAGGCCGTCCGGCGCGGCGCCCCCGGCATCCGCCGGCTGCGTGCGGGCCAAACCGGTCTCGCCGAGAATACTGCCGCGGCCGAGCACCGACAGCACGGTGTCGAGCAGCGTGGAAGGCGACACCGGCTTGATCAGGAAGCCATCCACGCCGGACTGCTCGGCCAGGCGGATCACGTCCTCCCTGCCGTAGGCGGTGATCATCACCACCTTGGGCCGATGCGCGATCGCCGGGTCGGCATGGATGCGCCGTGTGGCCTCGTCGCCGTTCATGCCGGGCATGCGCCAGTCCATCAGCACCAGGTCAAAAGCGGCACCCGGTTCGCGCAGCCGCTCGATCGCGGCCGTACCGCTGGCCACGCCCGCCACTTCGAGGCGGAAGAAGCGCAAGGTCTCGGCGATGATCTCGCGCGCGACCTCGTTGTCATCGACCACCAGCACGCGGATACCGGCGAGCAGCGGGCCGGCCTGTTCGATCAGTTCGCGCCCCAGGCTTTGCGCCTGGGCCGGGGTGCGCAAGGGCACGCTGAAACACACCGTGGTGCCGTGGCCGGGTCGCGATTCCTCGATCCAGATACGCCCGCCCATCAGCTCCACCAGATTCTTGGAGATCGCCAAGCCCAGGCCGGTGCCGCCGAAGCGGCGGGTGGTGGTCTCGTCGGCCTGGCTGAACTTCTCGAACAGCCGCGCACGTGTCGCCTCGGTCAGACCGATGCCGGTGTCGCGCACACACACGTGCATCTCCAGGCTTCCCTCGTATTGCTCCAGACGGCGAAATGCCAGTTCGACCTCGCCCTGCTCGGTGAACTTCACCGCATTGCTGCACAGGTTGAGCAATATCTGCCCCAGCCGCAGCGGGTCGCCCACCAGCCGCGGCGGAATCGCCGGGTCGTAGCGGATCAGGAATTCGATGCCCTTGTGCTCGGCCTGGTAACCCACCGCATCGGCCACCTGCTCGACCACGGCATCGAGGCCGAACTCGATTTCCTCCAGTTCCAGCCGGCCGGCCTCGATCTTGGAGATGTCGAGAATGTCGTTGATGCTGCCCAGCAGCGAACGCGCCGCCCCCTGGGCCTTGCCAAGCTGGCTGCGCAAGGCTTCGGGCATGTCGCTCTTGAGCGCGAGGTAGAGCATGCCGAGGATGGCGTTCATCGGCGTGCGGATCTCGTGGCTCATGTTGGCGAGGAAGTCACTCTTGACCCGCGTCAGCCGTTCGGCCTCGTCCTTGGCTGCACGTAGCTCGGCGGTGCGCTCGGCCACCAGGTGTTCCAGGTTGGCGCGCTGGGTCTCGAGCTCGCGCGTGCTTGCAAGCAACGCGCGGGTGCGCTGCGCCACCTGCCAGCGCAACAACATGCTGATTGCGAACAGCCCGGCCATGCCGGCCACCAGCACGAACAGCGACCAGCCCACCCAGGCCGGCACCGCCATGTCCGGCGGCACCGCCATGGTCCGGCGCATGGCTTCGAAGTACACCGAATCGGCATCGCGCCGCCAGCGCTGCAAATGGGCGTCCACCCGCTCGAGCAGATCGTGGTTGGCATTCTTGGTACTGGCGAAGTACAGCGCCGAGGGCAGGAACACGATGGGAGTTTCCACCAGCCGATAGTGGTGGCCGTTGCGCGCGGCGAAGAAGCTGTTGGTCACCACTGCGTCGGCGCGGCCGTCGACCACCGCCTGGTAGCCCTCGTCCAGACTCGACACGGGCACCGCCTGATACTCGACCTCGCTGCCGGCCATCAACTGCGCGAGGAAGGACTGCTGGATACCGCCCTGCAGCAGCGCGATGCGCTTGCCGGCGAGGTCGGAGAGGGTCTGCACGGAGACATCGGGATGGGCATAGATCTGCGACCAGCTGTTGGCCACCGACACCTTGTGGAAATCGAAGCGGCGCGCGCGTTCGGCCGAGAAGGCGACGTCGGGCATCAAGTCTATATAGCCGTCTTCGAGTTGGCGCAGGCAGGCAGCCCAGTCGCAGGGCAGGTAACGCAGCCGCCAACCTTCGGCGCTGGCCATGGCCTCCACGAGGTCGACGAACAGCCCGGCGGGCCGGCCATTGGGGCCGGTGTAAATCTTGGGAGCGTTCTCGTACAGGCCGACCACCACCACCCGTTCGCCCGGCAAAAGGACATAGCCGAGCCGCCATGCGGCGAACAGGCCGCCGAGCACGCTTGCGAGCACGGCGGTAGACAACAACAGGCGGGAACGCTTCATGATGCGGCTACCGTGTCGTCGATGCGGGGGGAAACACCTCAAACCGGACGGCGCGGTACCCGGAGCGGGCCTCCAGGCGGGCAATCGCGGCGAGCCCGGAAAATTGTCTCGGGATATGTCCTTGCAGAATAGCGCAACTCGGGGCGGCAATGTGAGACAAAAGTCTCACTTTGTCCGCCCCCCTGACCGCTGCCCGGGACACGCGCTCAACCCTTGCCGCCGCGCCAGATCGAGATCAGCACCGCGAGTCCGCCCAGCACCGCGGCAATGAAGCCCAGCAAGGCGAAGAACGGAATGCCCGAGGCCTCATCGTGCGCCAGTCCCATGACCAGGGCCGAGGCGACGATCAGTGCGGCGGTGACGATGCCCAGCGTCAACCGGCTGAAGGCACGGTCGATCTGGTCGCCGAACTGGCGCAGCGGCAACACCTCGACCTGCACCTGGAAAGTGCCGCGACGCACGCTGCGCAGCAGGCTGCGCAGATCCCGCGGCAGACCGGTGACGAGGTCCACCGCGCCGAGCACCGAGCGCCAGCCGCGCCGCGCCAAGGCTTCGGGCGAGTGGTGGGCAAGCATGACGCGCTCGAGAAAGGGGCGGGCTGCGCCGGCCATGTCGAATTCGGGGTCAAGCTGGCGCCCCATGCCTTCCAGCGTGACGAAGGCCTTGACCATGAGGGTGAGGTCCGGCGGCAGCGACAGGCTGTGGTCGCGCAGCATCGCCATCAGATCCGACAACATGTCGGCGAGCCGCAACGACTTCAACGGCACACCGTGGTATTGGTCGATGAAGGCATCGATCTCGCCACGCAGGGTGGCGGCGTCGACCTCGCTGCCGCCACCCCAATCGAGCAACACCTCGGCGGCGGCCTCGGCATCGCGGCCGACCAGCCCCTGCAGCAACGTCGCCACCTGGTAGCGGCGTTCTTCGGAAAGGCGGCCAACCATGCCGAAATCGATGAAAGCGATACGGTTGCCCGGCAGATAAATGACGTTGCCGGGGTGCGGATCGGCGTGGAAGAAGCCATCCTCCAGCATCATCTTGAGCACCGCCGCGGCCCCCTTGCGGGCAAGCACGCGCCGGTCCAGGCCGGCGGCGTCGAGCTCGGCCACGCGCCGGCCGGGAATGCCGACGATGCATTCCTGCACGTTGAGCCGCTCGCAGGTCCATTGCCAATGAATGTGCGGGATCACGATGTCGCCGCGCGCGTCCGGCCGGGCTTCCGCCGATTCGGGCACCACCTCGTCCGCCGCGGACAAGCCGGCTTCATCCGCGACGACGTGGTGATCGCTCCGGCTGCCGGCGCCATCTCCGGGGCCGGCAAAACACGCGGCAATCCGCTCAGCACTGCGGCATTCCGCGGCGAAATCCATCTCCCGCCGCAGCGACAGCGTGAGCTGGCGCACCACTTCGCGCAAATGGTAGCGGCGCAGGTCCGGCGCTTCCGCCTCGATGATGTCGGCGAGCCGGGTAAGCAGCCGCAGGTCGGCCTCGACCACCGGCCGGATGCCCGGTCGACGTACCTTGAGCACCACCGCGCGGCCGTCGGCCAGGCGGGCGCGATAGACCTGGGCGAGCGACGCGGCCGCCAACGGCTCGGTGTCGAGTGCGTCGAACACCGCCTCGGGTGCGTCGCCCAGGTCCTCTTCGAGCTGAGCGCGGATCTCGTCGAAGGGCACCGCCGGTACCGAATCCTGCAGCTTCTCGAACTCGGCAATCCACTCCGGCGGCAGCAGGTCCACCCGCGTCGCCAGCATCTGCCCGAGCTTGATGAAGGTCGGCCCCAGTTCCTCCAGCGCGCGCGCCACCCGTGCAGCCGGCTCCAGCACCGCCAGATCGGCCGGCACCCGCCAGTGCAGGCTGCGACCGGCCCGCTCCAGCGCCCCCGCCATGCCGATGCGTCGCACCAGATCGCCAAAACCGTAGCGGATCAGCACCGCGGCGATGTCATGCACTCGCCCGAGGTCACGCGCCGCCTTGATCGCCTGCCACAGCATCAGCCACCCCGTCCGCAGCCGGCACCGCGGCAGATCATGTTCGTCATGGACTCACCTCCGAGGTGCAAGCATAGAGGATCGCAGCGGCAAGCACATCCCGCCCCATGCCGACCCCACACCCTGCGGCAACGGCCGCGGGGCGCGCGCCCCGCGCCGAAGAACGCCAGGCGACGCGCACGGGGGCTCGCAAAGCCGCGAATCCGACGGCATCATGAAGACCTACCCTCGCAAGGAGCGACCTGCATGAAACTGATCGGCATGCTCGATTCCCCCTATGTCCGGCGCGTGGCGGTTTCGCTGCGCTGGCTGGGCATGCCCTACGAACACCTGCCGCTGTCGGTGTTCCGCAACTACGACGCCTTCGCCGAGATCAATCCGGTGGTCAAGGCCCCCACCCTGGTGTGCGACGACGGCACGGTGCTGATGGACTCCACTCTCATCCTCGAGCACGTGGAAACGGTCGCACCGGCCGGCCGCACACTCATGCCGTCCGCACCGCCCGCGCGCAGCCGAACCCTGCGCCAGACCGGGCTGGCGCTCGCCGCCTGCGAGAAGAGCGTGCAACTGGTCTATGAGCGCCAGCTGCGTCCGCGCGAAAAGCAGCATCTCCCCTGGGTGGAGCGGGTGTCCGGGCAATTGCATGCGGCGCTCGGCCAGCTTGAGACGGAGCTCGACGGACAGACCGAAGCGGTGGAAAGCGGCACCCTCGACCAGGGCCTGCTGACCACGGCCGTCACCTGGTACTTCGCCCGGGCCCTGCTGCCCGACGTCGTGGCGCCGGCGCAATACCCCTCCCTCGCTCGGCTGTCGCGGGTTGCCGAAACCCTGCCGGCCTTCCGCGCGGCACCGCACGAGGGCTAGCAGTCTGCTCCGCACATGCCGCGGCACGAAACCGCGGCTTGAGGCGCATGGCGGTGTTGCTCATCCTCGCGATCGGGACTGCCATCGCTGCGGCATCGCCTTCGTCGGCGGTCACTGCGCTTCGGCCCGCTTTTCCGGCGTTTCGTCGCATTCCGCTCGCCGTGGCGCGCGCGGGCATGGAAGATCGTGTCCAGCCCCGCCGCCCATGCAGCGGATCCGCCATGTGATCCACCTGGAATGCCGCCATGAACCTCAACCACGCCCGCTCCGCCGCCCACCCCGGCACCCCCCACCCCCCGATCTCCCAAGGCGCGCGCGCCGCATCCTGGCGGCCATGGGCGGCGTGGGGGTTGTTTGCGATCATGCTGATCGTGCTGCATGTCGGCATGGGCCCGGCCAAGGGGCGCGGGGAGAGCCTGGCCAACGGCATCGAGGCCACGGTCGCACTACACTTGGTCGCGGCGGGTGTGGCCCTGGCGCTGACCGCGGTTCTCGCCGTCATGCGCAAGGGCACGCCGCACCACCGCCTGCTCGGCCGCATCTGGGCCGGTGCCATGCTGACGCTGGCGATTGGCGCCTTCTGGATACGCCACGACGGCGGCCTGTCGTGGCTGCATGGGTTCAGCGTACTCACTCTGGTATCACTGCCCTACGCGCTGTTCGCGATCCGGCGCGGCAACCGGCGCGGCCACCGCCACGCGATGACCGGCCTGTCGCTGGGGCTGATCGGGGCCGCGCTTGGGGCGTTGGCACCGGGTCGGCTGATCTCCACCTGGTGGCTGGGTCTATGAGCATGCCCTGGCACACCCCCGCCCCTGCCACCGCGCGGGCAGCACCTCGCCCAAGGCCTGCATGATGACCACGACACCGGCAAGCATTCCAGGCGCCCCCCGCTGGCCGGCGCGGCTGCGCAATCTGGCACTGGTCGCGGGCTTCAACACCGGCTGCGCGGTATTGCTGCTGCTGTTGCGCGGCCAGGCCGGATTCTGGGCGCTGTGGGTGTTCTCGCAGTGCATCGGCCTGTCGATCTACGCTGGCTGCGTGCTGGCAATGCGTGTGCTGCCAACCGGCCGGCTGCAGGCGGCCGGGGTAGGGCTGGCGGTGCTGGCCGGCGTGGCCATCGGCTGGCAGGTGTCGGGCTGGCTGCTGGGTCTGCCGACCGACCGGCCAGCGGCCCTGCTCGCCGACCAGTGGCCGGGCGTGCTGGCCTTGTCTGCGGCGGTCACGGCGGTGATCATTCATGTCTTTCACACCCGCCAGCAGATTGCGCAGGCCGAGACGCGGGCCGCCCAGGCCCGGGCCGAAGCCGCCGAGCGCGCCGAGCGCATGCGGGAAGCCGAACGCGGCCTGCTGCAGGCCCGCCTCAAGGCCTTGCAGGCACAGATCGAGCCACACTTCCTGTTCAACTCCCTGGCCAACCTGCGCAGCCTGATCGCACGTGATCCCGAGCGCGCGCTGGATCTGCTGGACCGCCTCAACGCCTGGCTGCGTGCCACCCTGACCGCCGCACGCGCCGACAACAGCACCCTGGCGGACGAATTCGCGCTGCTCGACACCTTGCTGCACATCCATTGCATCCGGCTGGGCGAACGCCTGCGCGTAGCGGTATCCCTGCCCGACGCACTTGCACCCCTGCCCATCGCCCCGATGCTGATCCAGCCGCTGGTCGAAAACGCGCTACGCCACGGTATCGAGCCCGCGCTGGCTGGCGGCAGCATCGAGTTGCGCGCCAGGCAGGAGAACGAAGAGTTAATCGTGGAGGTGGCGGACACCGGTATCGGCCTGCACGACACCGGTGGCGATTGCACGCCACCCGATGGCGCCGGCACCGGCCTGGAGAACGTGCGCGAGCGCCTGCAGGCGCTGTATGGCGGGCGCGCACGGCTGGAGATCGAATCCCCTCCGGGCGGTGGCGTGGTCGCACGCCTGCGCCTGCCGCTGCGCCCGGTCACGGGCACGGCGGCCGAGGACACCGGGCGCGGCTGAGCGGCGTATGCTTGTATCGCACCGCCCGAACCACACTGCCCCTCATGCCCGATTTCAGCCCCGCCCCGGACTCCGCGCCCCACTCAGCACCCCGCGCCGTGCTCGCCGACGACGAACCGCTGCTGCTGGCCGAACTGCGCGATCAGCTCGCCGAGGCCTGGCCGGCGCTGCACATCGTAGCCGAAGCCGGCAACGGCCCGGCGGCCTTCGACGCGATTGTGCGGCAGCGGCCCGACGTGGCTTTTCTTGACATCCGCATGCCGGGCCAGAGCGGCCTGGACGTGGCACGGCGCATCGCCACCGAGCTGCCTGCCGACGCCCGGCCACGCATCGTGTTCGTGACCGCCTACGACGACCATGCGATCGAGGCGTTCGAGCAGGCGGCGCTGGACTACCTGCTCAAACCGGTCACCCCGGCCCGCCTCGCAGTCAGCGTCGCGCGCCTGCGCGAGGCGCTGGCACAACGCGATGCCAGCCGGGCGCAGGGCCCCACCGCCGCCCCCGACGCCCTGGCCGCGGCGCTCGCCCGGCTCCTGCCACAAACCGCCGCGCCCGCGCCGCTACGCTGGGTGAAGGCCGCCCAAGGCGGCACGGTTCGCATGATCCCGCTCGACGAGGTGTGCTACTTCAGCGCCACCGACAAATACACCGCCGTCTTCACCCGCGACGGCGAAGCCCTGCTCCGCACCCCGCTCAAGACCCTGCTCGAACGGCTCGATCCGGCACGCTTCGCCCAGATCCACTGCGCCACCGGCCGGAACGGCTCACGGTGTCGCGTTCCTACGCCCACCTGTTCCGCGCCGAATAGACCCGGAAACGCGGAAACACGAAGGTACGGAAGAACCAAGGCACGAGCCCAACGCAGCGGGGAACCCGCGAATCGAGGGGGCGTACCAACGACGCCCGTGGCGCCCGCGGCGCCGAACCACCCAGCGTCACCCCACCGGGGACGGTCTCACAAACGCACCTGCCCCTCGATGCAGGTCACCGACTCGCCCCCCACCCAGATGGTGCCGTCGCCCGCGCGTTCGACATACACCCGGCCGGCACGCCCGAGCGCCGTGCCCTGAGCCGCCACGTAACGCGCCGGCGCCAGGCCGGCGCCGATCAGCCACTGCGCCAGCGCGGCATTCAGGCTACCGGTCACCGGATCTTCGGCGAGGCCGTTGTTGCCGGGGAAGAAGGCCCGCACCTCGAAGTGGATCGCGTCGTCGTCGGCACGGCCCGCCACCACGCCGACCTTGCCGCGCGGCCCGACCACGCCCACGTCGAGCCGCCCGAGCAAGTTGGCATCGGGCCGGACCGCCAGCACCTGTTCGGCGTCGCGCAACATCACCCCGCGCCAGTTCGGGCCGTTGTCGCACCAGGCGTGAGCAACGATGTCCTCACGCGACACGCCCAAGCCGCGCGCGATCAGGTCGACGTCGGCCTCGTCCAGCGGACCTTGCTTGATCAGTGGCGGCGCGGCAAAGGCCAGGCGGGCGCCGTCACGGCGAATCCGGACCAGCCCGACACCGCACTCCTGCACCACCTGCTCGCCCTGTGGCTGGCCACCAGCGGCCAGCCAGGCGTGGCAACTGCCCAGCGTCGGGTGGCCGGCAAACGGCAGCTCGCGGCCGGGGCAGAAAATGCGCACCCGGTAATCGGCACCAGCCGCCCGGCCCGCCTCGGTGGGCGGCAGCAGGAAGGTGCATTCGGAGAGATTGGTCCAGTTGGTGAACTGCTGCATCGCCTCGCCACTCAGGCCGCTGCCATCGAGCACCACGCCCAGCGGATTGCCGAGGTAGGGGGTGGCGGTGAACACGTCGACTTGCTGGAAACTGCGCTGGGTCATGCTGGCTCCTGAGGGGGACGGGGGGTGTCGGATGATGTGTTCGGATCGACGTTCGGGATGGCCGCGGGGCGCGCCTCCGTGGGCAGCGCATCGCAGGCCAACTCCTCGGCGGCGCGCTGACGCAGTTCGCGGCGGATGATCTTGCCAGTGGTGGTCATCGGCAGGCTGTCGACGAAGGCCACCTCGCGCGGGTATTCGTGGGCGGCCAGCCGCGTCCGCACCCACTGCTGGATCTCCGCCGCGAGCTCGGGTGACGGCCGGGCATCGGGCTTGAGCACGACGTAGGCCTTGACGATCTCGGTGCGTTGCGGGTCCGGCTTGCCCACCACCGCGGCCAGTTGCACCTGGGGATGGCCGATCAGGCAGTCCTCGATCTCGCCGGGGCCGATGCGGTAGCCGGAGGACGTGATCACGTCATCGTTGCGGCCGACGAAGCTGAAACGGCCCTCATCGTCACGCACGCCGACATCGCCGGTCAGCAACCAGTCGCCGGCAAACTTGGCGGCGGTGGCCGCGGGGTTGTTCCAGTAGCCCAGGAACATCACCGGGTCGGGGCGCAGCACGGCGATGTTGCCGTGTTCGCCGTCGGGCAACGGCGTGCCGGCGTCGTCGACGATGGCCAGGGTATGGCCGGGCACGGCCCAGCCCATGGCCCCCGGCCGGGGCGGGGCCAGTGCCGCGCACGACGATACGATCATGTTGCACTCGGTCTGGCCGTAGAACTCGTTGATGGTCAGCCCGAAGGTGCGCCGCCCCCAGTCCAGCAGTTCCACGCCCAGCGATTCGCCGCCGCTGGCGATGCTGCGCATCGACAGCTTCCAGCGTCGCGCCGGTTCGGCCACGGCGCGCATCATCTTCAGCGCGGTGGGCGGGATGAAGGCATTGCGCACGCCGTAGCGTTCGATCAGCGCGAACGCGGCCTCGCCACTGAACTTCTCGAAACGTCGTGCCACCACCGGCACGCCGTGGTGCAGGGCCGGCAGGAGCACATCCAGCAGACCGCCGATCCAGGCCCAGTCGGCGGGCGTCCAGATGCGGTCGCCCGGCTGGGGAAACAGATCGTGGCTGACCTCCACGCCGGGCAAGTGCCCCAGCAACACCCGGTGGGCGTGCAGCGCGCCCTTGGGCTGCCCGGTGGTGCCGGAGGTGTAGATGATGATTGCCGGATCGTCGGCGTGGGTGGGTACCGGCTCGAATGCCTCGGCACACCGCGCCATCTCGGCGTGCAGATCGAGCACCCCGGCGTCGGCCGACGGGCCCTGGCCAGCGCTGCCATCCACGCTCAACACCGCCTGCAGTTCCGGCAGTTGCGCGCGCAGTGCCGCCACCTTGGCCGCGCCTTCGGCATTGGTGATCACCACCCGCGCGCTGGCATTGCCCAGGCGGTAGGCCAGTGCCTCCTCGCCGAACAGGGTGAACAACGGAATCGAGATCGCCCCCAGCTTGTGGGTGGCGATGTGGCCCAGCGCCGTTTCCGGGCTTTGCGGCAACAGGATCGCCACCCGGTCGCCACGCGCCACGCCGAGCGCACGCAACAGGTTGGCCAGGCGGTTGGACTGCGCCCGCAACGTCGCATAGTCGTACTCGGTCACCCGCTCGCCGCCGTCCGCGAGCGGCTCGACGTGGATCAGCGCAATGCGCTCCGGCTCGCGCTCGGCCCACTTGTCGCAGACGTCGACCCCGATGTTGTACAGCTCCGGTACCGCCCACGCGAACGCTTCGCGCAAGGCCGGATAGGTATCTGCGCTCGGCAGCATGTCTCCTCCGACAGGTTTGTTCGTTGTGGTTGTTGTGATCGTCGTGGTTGTCGTGGTTTGCGCCTGTGCCGGCGCACCCGTCCTGGCTCGCCCTCGTCCGCCCGGCGCCTTCACGCCGTGGCGTAGCCGGCCTCCTCGACGGCGGCGCGCACGTCCCCTTCGGATACCAGCGGACCGTGCTCGATCACCGCCTCGCCGGTATCCAGCGACACCTCGGCATGGTCGATGCCGGGCAGATCCTGAATGGCGTTCATCACCAGCCGCAGGCATTGTTCGTCCTTCATGCCGATGACCCTGAACTCGCTCGTTGCCATGTTGTGCTCCTGATGTGATACGCCCGCGCCGGGACGGTGGCCGGCACGCTCGGGCCGGCGGGAGCGTAAGCGTAACCCGGGCGGGACCGGGCGCGCCACGCCGCGTGCCCGGCGAGGGGCACGCCCAACGCCGACGGTGCGGGCGAATCCGCTACTACAGCGCCACCTTGAGCAGCGCCTTGAGCGTCCGCGGTGCACCCGCCGCAAGCCGGGTGCCACCGGCGGCCCAGTAGCGCTTGTCGGCAAGGTTTTCGACGTTCACCTGCCAGGTGGCCAGTTTGCCGAACAGTCGGGTGTTGTAGCGCAGTCCGGCGGCGTAAAGGGTGACATCGTCCAGCCAGGCCTGGTTGCGGTCGTCCACCGGGCGGCGCCCGGTGTAATAGGCACCGCCGCTCAGGGTCAGCCCCGGCACCGCCGCCAGATCGTATGCAAGAAACAGGCTGGCGGTACGACGTGCGGCGTTCTCCGGCAACTTGCCGTCGTAGTCCGGGCCGATGTTGCGGAATTCCGGATCCAGCCACAGCGCCGAGGCCTGCCAACCGAGTTGCTGACTGAGCCGGCCCTGTGCGGACAACTCGAGACCGCGATAGCGTTGCTCGCCACCGGCGGTATAGACGTTGTCCGCAGAGGTGTAGTAGCCCGGGCGGAGTATGTCGAACACGGCCGCCGAAACCAGGGTGCCGGCTGGCGCCTGCCAGCGCGCGCCAAGCTCCTTTTGCTTGCTCACGCCGGGGGCGAGGCGGGTGCCGACGTTGTCCGTGCCGGCCGGTGCGGCCTCGCCCTCTTCCAGCCCTTCGGCATACGAGGCGTAGAACGACAACGCCTCGGCAGGCCGATAGATGACCGCCGCCAGCGGCGCCGTCTTGCTCGGCGCATAAGCAAGCCCGCCCTGGTTGCTGCGATAGCGGGCATGACGCAGGCCGGCCACGACCTGCCATTCGGCGCCCAGGCTCATGCGGTCGATGGCGTAGTAGCCGGTGTCACGTGTCGAATAGGCCGCGGTGGTGGGCGTGGCCGGTACCGCCCCCCAGCTCACACTGTTGGAGATCGGCAGCGGATCGTAGAGATTCTGTTCCGCAACGGTGTAGTTCTGCTGATAGATGGGCGCCTGGTCCTTGGTGGTATAGCTGCTGCCCAGGGTAAGTTCGTGGCGCACCGCGCCGGTTTCGAACACCCCGAAAAGCTCGGCGCGCGCCATGTCGGATTCGAGATTGAGCGTCTGCGAGTTGCCGCGGAGGTTGCCGGCACCGGTCGCCACCGCAGCGGCGTTGTCGAAACGGAATACCGGTAGCTGACGCTTGCGCTCCACCTCGGCATGGCCCGCCTCCACCGTCAGGGCCCAGTTGTCCGACAGTTCGAGATCGGCGCGCAACAACGCGTTGCGCGTCTCGGCGCGGAAGGTGGCCCAGTCCGGCCCCACCAGCCGGGATGGATCGACCGTGCGCGGCAGGGTGATCACGCCATCCACCGCAGCCGGCAGTTGCACGCCCACCTGCTCGGTGGTGTCGCGGCGGTCGTATTCCACGTCGGCCCGCAGCGTCAGACGCTCATTCACGCGCCAGTCGAACGCCGCCGAGACGAAACGGCGGTCACCCTCATCCACACCATCGAGGTAGCTGCCCAGGGCGCCGCCGGCAGCGTTCACCCGCAGCCCGTACTGCTGGGTCTCACCGAAGCGGCGGCCAACATCGGCCGACGCCTGCACGCCGCCGTTGGAATCGGCCGATACCCCCAGCGTCGCCACCGGCTCCGCCCCGGCACGCTTGGTGACGAGGTTTACCACCCCGGCCGGGGAGGTGAAGCCGTAGTACAGCGCCGACGCCCCCTTCAGCACCTCCACCCGCTCCTTGTTCTCCAGCGCGACCTGCGAGAAGTTGAGATAGGGCAGGGAGCCGTTGACCCGGTAGTTCGTGCGGTTCTCCACGCCAATGCCGCGGATCACCAGTTGGTCCCAGGTCTCGCCGCCATTCTGCTGGCGGGTGACGCCCGCGGTGTTGCGCAGCGCATCGTACAAACCACCCGCCACCTGCAACTCCAGGGCCTCGCGGGTGACCACGTTGACGGTGGAGGGCACATCCATGATGTCGGCGCCGCGGAAGGTTCCCGCCTCCACCGTCTCGGGTCTGAGTCCGTCGGCTCGCAAACCGGTCACGAGCACGGACTCCAACTGGGCAGCTTTGTCCGGCCCGCCCTCCGGCGCTTGGGCAAAGACCGCCGCCGGCCATAGTGCCAGGCACAGCGCCAGCACCCGCATCGGCGGGCGATGACTCGGAAGAGATGCGCTGCGCAAGGCCGTGCACACGTGTGCAGCGCCGTGAGTGGCTGGCGCGAGGAAACGATTCGTCATGAATGGGGTACCGTGAAGATGGGTGAACGACGAGCGCAGGCGAAAGTCCGACCCCGCGCCGGTGTACAGAAGCAAGGCGGCGCGCCCGTCAGCGCGCCGACTTGCAATTACTCCTGATAACGATTCCTATTCTATCTATGGGAGCTGCCACCCGTCACCTCGGATATCACCCTAAAATCGCGGCCTGCGCCGTTTCCCCGCCACCACCAAGCACCCTCAAGTGCAAACCACGCACACCGGCGGAGTGAGATAATCCCCCCGTCGCCCCGCCATGCCTGGCCTTTCTGCCGGAACACCTCCATGAAACTCCGCCCCGCCCAACTCGCCAGCGTGCTTGCCGGTGCCGCCTTGTTGATCGCCACCGCCCATGCAGAGATGGTTGGCAGCGTGGACACCGCGTTCAAGCTGATCGGGCGCAATCACCAGGTGGTGGTCGAGGTGTTTGACGACCCCAAGGTCAAGGGCGTGGCGTGTTACGTGTCGCGCGCGCGTACCGGCGGCATCAAGGGCAGCCTCGGCCTGGCCGAAGACACCGCCGATGCCTCGGTGGCCTGCCGGCAAATCGGCGACATCGCCTTCACCGAGCCCTTGCGCGCGCAGGAGGAGGTGTTCTCGCAAAGCGCCTCCATCCTGTTCAAGAAGATCCGCATCGTGCGCATGGTGGACGCCAGGCGCAACACCCTGGTCTACCTGGTGTACAGCGACAAGCTCATCGACGGCAGCCCGCAGAACAACGTCACCGCCGTGCCGGTGCCGCAGGCGGTGACCATTCCGATGCGCTGAGCGTGTCGGAATGAGCCCACTGCGCCCCCCATGGCCGCATTCGCCCAAAGCCGCCGAACCTCATCCCGACCCGACGACCCGCCATGCCTCCCTCACCCCCTCCCCCCGGCGCACGCGGCACGCGCATCGCGCTGATCTTCGCACTCACCGCGGAGCGCCTGCGCCTCTACTACGACCATGGCCAGTGGCCGACCGAAGCCCAGGGCGCGACGCTTGCGGCGGACTGGCTCGCGCGCAGCAAGCGCACCCTGCCGCTGGAGGCGCGCCGCCTGCTGTCGGAGTTGAGCGACGCCCTCGCGCGCCAGATCCAGGGCTCGGTATCGCGCGAGGCGGGCCTGTTCATCACCCATGAAATGATGGAAGCGCTGGACCCGAACTACGAATCCGAAACCGCCCAGTCGCTGATGAGCGAATGCGAACGCCTGCTGGACGCCGCCGAAGGCGCGGCTTGAACCCGGGCGCAGCGGCCCCCGCAGCAGGACATCCGCCAGGCTGGCCAGAAGCCTATAGTGGAGTTATCATGAGTTAGCAAAATTTGCTAACTCATGCATTGTTCGCTATATCCATGGACCCGCGACGCAATCCCTACGCCCCTGGCGCCGGCACCCCGCCACCCGAACTCGCAGGGCGCGACGACATCATTGAACGCGCCGCCGTGGCCCTGCACCGCATCGCCCACGCCCGCGCCGCCCGCAGCCTGATCCTTTACGGCCTGCGCGGCGTCGGCAAAACGGTGCTGCTGCAACGCATCGCCACCCAGGCCGAAGCCGAGGGCATGACCACCGTCGTCATCGAATCGCCCGAGGGCCGCTCCCTGCCCTCGGTGCTTGGCCCCGCGCTGCGCGCCGGGCTTATCCGCATGAGCCGCAAGGTCGCCGCCAAGGCCGCGCTCAAGCGTGCCTGGGGGGCACTCGCCAGCTTCATCAAGGCCGCCCGCTTCAAGTACAAGGACATCGAGTTCAACATCGACCTGGACCCGCTCGCCGGCCTGGCCGACAGCGGCGACCTGGAAAACGACCTCACCGACCTCGTGGTCTGCGTCGGTGAAACCGCCGCGGCCCACGGCACCGCCCTGGTGCTGGTAATCGACGAACTGCAGTACATTCCCGAGGTACAACTCGCAGCCCTGATCACCGCCCTGCACCGCGCCAGTCAGAAGCAGTTGCCGATCACCCTCATCGCCGCCGGCCTGCCGCAACTGCTGGGCCAGATGGGGCGCGCCAAATCCTATGCCGAACGCCTGTTCGAGTTCGTACCCATCGAACCGCTGGCGCCTGATGCCGCCCGCCGCGCCTTGTGCGTACCGGCCGAACAGGAAGGCGCCCGCTACACCGACGAGGCGGTGGACGAAATCGTCACCCGCACCCAGGGCTACCCGTACTTCCTGCAGGAATGGGGGAAACACGCCTGGGCCGAGGCCGACGCCCCGCCCATCACCCTGGCCGACGCGCGCCGCGCCACCGAAGTTGCCCTGGCCGAACTGGATGCGAGCTTCTTCCGCGTACGCTACGACCGCCTCACCCCCGCCGAAAAGCGCTACATGCGCGCCATGGCCGAACTCGGCCCCGGCCCCCACCGCTCCGGCGACATCGCCGGCGCCCTGGGCAAACGCATCAGCGCCGTCGCCCCGGTACGCGCCAAGCTGATCGAAAAAGGCATGGTCTACAGCCCCGCCCACGGCGACACCGCCTTCACCGTGCCGCTGTTCGACGGCTTCATGAAGCGTACCCTGCCGGCGCTGACCGGAGCGGACGAAGCTGGAACGGGGGAGTAAGCCTGAGCGGGCGGCGTGGCGCGGCAGCACGACTGCCCCGTGGTGATTGCACTATTCGCCGCAATCAGCGAATACGCGTCGCATCAGCAGCCCGGCCCGATCGATCCGGCGCCTCCGGCACGCGCGAAGCAATGCCATGATACGTGGGAGGCGCCACCCGGCGACCCCCTGCACTTGTTGCCGCCCCCGCCGCTCGTTTACACGCGTTCAAACGCTGGCGAAATCGAGAATCCGGCGTGTGTCCGGGGTCGGGACGATCTCGACATCGAGGCTCGCCAACTCGCCTGCCACCTCCTCGAAAGCCCGATGACGCTTCACGTCCTCCGCCGGCGGGGCGTCGAGTGGAAGCAGCACCGCGTCCGGAAGGCGCTTGCGGCTACGCAGCCGGTGGATCTTGCGGATCCACAAATCGCCGTGGGAGTAGATGCGCTCCGGGTCGTCCTGCGCCAGAAACAAGGGCTTGATCACCCGTACCGGCGTTTCGCCTTGCATGGCAACAAACGGGAAACGGGCATGGAACATGTCGTCACCGATCACTTCTTCGCGGTAGCGGTCGCCAAGCTTCGCGCCAAACAGCAAACGCCTGACGCCTTTCTCCAGCAAACGCTCCTGGTATTCCTTGGTCGCGAATTCGCGCTCGACGTAGAACCCATAGAGCTCTTCAAGACAAGCCTTGGGGTCGTCGGCCATTACCACGCCCGGCTCGTCGAATCGGAACAAGGTTTCGCGCCGACGGACCAACTCGGCGAACTGCCGCACCGCGGCGGTCGCGTCCAACATGCGTCGCCCATCCAGCGGACCCTGCATCAACAAGCCACGAATACGGGTGAGCTCATCCTGGAAAAGCTGCTTGCCCTCCAGAAAGATGCGACGGTCGATACCCTCGAAGAACCTCGTGACGCGGCCGTACCGCTTCAGCAGCCGAAAACCGAAGAATCCCGCCTCGGGACACATCAGCACTACACCCACGTTCGCGAACTCGCGCGTCTCGGAATAGGGCATGAACTGGGCGACGGCGTACTGACAGACCTGCTTCACCACCCTACCCTCCAGAAATCGTCGTTATCGAAGCGTTCGAGCAGCTGCCCGGACCCTTTGATTCTATTCCTTGCGCTCCTGGCCATCGCTAGGTAGAGTTAAAGCAAATGGGTTGGGACTACCCGACCGGCGCTGGGCTACTCGGACTACCGGGTGGCCCTTCTGCTTTTCAGGGGAACACTTTCATCCCATTGCCGGCAACGCAGCCGGAGCGGCCGGCAAACAGCTTCTTCTGCATTACGTCCCATGCGCGGTTCCGCTGTCCCGGCGCAGTCCCGTAGGGCGGGTTAGCGAAGCGTAACCCGCCGGAGGCCGGGTCATTCGGCGCAATGCGCTGCGCTTATTGACGCCCTACGACAACCGCCCTCAGGCCGCCTCCAGCGCCGCCTGCACCAGCGTGTCGGCCAGGCGGGCGCGGTGCTCGCGGGCGGTGGCGAGCTTGGCCTGCAGGCGGTCACACAGGGCCATCAGTTCATCGACCTTGGCGACGATGCGGTGTTGTTCGGGGAGGGGAGGACAGACAAAGGGCAGCCCCAGAACTTGTTTGGTGGAGATATGCGGCACGCCGTTACTTCGACCAGGATCGATGGAATCTATGAACAGCGGCGAGTTGAACCACAGATAGAGGTACTCGATATCGATTAGTGTGGATGGAACCACTTTGGCAACTCGCTGCAAAAGCAAGCATGGCGTGTCTTGCGCGTTAATCCAAGCAACCTTCAGCCCGCTACTTATGATCGGACGATCAAGAGATAAGACGAGATCGCCAGCTAACAATGCGAACTTTTCAAACTCTCGGGCCTGATCATTGCTGATGTACGCAACGTCTTTCCAGTTGCAGATTCCATGTCCAACATTGGCGTTGCGGACGAGTCGAACGCCCGACTTTGTGAACCATGAGCTTTTAAACGCATGACCGTTCAGAAAGTCGGCAAAGTCACCGAACTGCCCTTCGAGTCTTTCGCCGTCATTGGGGTCTTGGGGGACGAGGCGGCCCATGACGGCGAGTTGGAGGGCGGTCTGTTTGAGGGCGGTGATGCTGGCTTCGGTGGTGAACAGGGTGTCGAAGTGCTTATGCAGGCGTTGCCAGTTGGTGGCGCATTCGGCGGCGTCGCGGCTGGCGGTGAGGGGGGCGAGCAGGGCATCGACGAGGCGGGCGTGGGCCTCGGCGGCGTCGGCCTGTTCGGCTTCGAGGCGATCGCACAGCGCCATCAGTTCATCGACGCGGGCGACGATGCGGTGTTGTTCGGGGAGGGGCGGGAGCACAAGACTTAGCGCTTCGAGCTTGCCTTTCGTGACGTGCTGCAAACCGACACCACCATGAGCTTTTGCAATGAGTTCATCCAAGCGCGTGTTGATTGCGAGTCGCAAGAATTGCTCGTAGTACACCGGCGTTCGTTGGGCGCATCGAAAAATGTGCTGATTGAGTGCTGCGGGGCCGCGCTCCCAGATGAATGCGCCAAACGAAGTGCCTGGTGTTCCGGACCAACTGATCAGGAAACTACCGGTCTGGATGCGGTGCTTTTCATCAAGCGCCGACGGGGAGCAGTAGTTGAAGGGAGCTTGTGGGTTGTTGAGGTTCTGAATGCGCACGATGGGTACGCCTTCTGTTAGCCAGTCAGAAGGCTTGAACGCGCGACCATTGACCATCCCCCGGCGGCCACTTCAAATTCCTCCATCTGTGGCCAGGTCAAATTCCCCCAGTGGGAGATGACAGGACGGGTGGTTTTTACTCGTTGTCTGAACCTTTCGCAAGCCGGCTGGCGGCCT
>JBKBMG010000030.1:0-68338 GCA_046295975.1 Rhodocyclaceae bacterium | reverse complement strand
CATGCCTTGGTAGATAAAATGGCATGGAGCAAGCACAAGGTATACCAGACTAAAGTGTATGGTTATTCGGGCGCCCAGCGGGCGAGCTGTTTATGACGGAAGAGTTGTGTGGAATGGGATGAGCTAAATGAGAGCACGAATGGTGATGTCACTCATATTAATGACTATTGTCATCGTTATGCTTCCCTTTGCGGCGATCGGGCTTCGCGACGTACTTCTGAGTAAGACGGATTGTCAATTTTGCCGAAAAATTATTTCTATAGCGTTCCCGCCGGACGACTACAATTTCCCAATTGCTCTTAGCGACGTCGAGAATGGAGTATCGCACTTCCATCTCTTTCCAAGATACGTTGGTCAGTATTCTTTGCAGGTTTACGGTTTTGATGACAAATCCGAAGTCTCAGTTTCACGTTTTAGCTGCTCCGAGGATGTTGGATTTGTTGCCGTTCCAGGACCAAATAAACGAAATGAAGTCTTTTCGACCTTCGGAATCGCATTCATTCTCGGGAATCTTCGAATTCTTCCGGACCAAACTGTCCGTAGAGAGAGAATTGCCTGCGAGATAAGTGTCACGAGCACCGAGAACATGCGTCTTGTTGTAACGCGTACATCTGAGCTATAGCAGGGCTATCGCACTCGGCCAACATAGCCGCGTGATTCCGAGCATGTTCATCCGGACGTCGTCGTTCCAGGCTGCCCGCTTGCGCTTGAGGCGCGGACTGGTCTCGGCCGAATCCGTGGTGTCGCTGCGAATCAGGTTGAGCATGATGTTCTTGGTTTTACGGCGCGTTGTCCTTGCGTACGAGGCAGCCATCTTCACCGAAGCGGATGTCGAGCATCCAGTGGAGTCGGCTCTCAATGGCCCACTGCGCCTGTACCGTCCTGGCCAGCTCCTCGGCCGTCTGCGCACGCGAGCTGATGTAGTAGCATTCCTCGCGCTCGGCTTGCTCCCGCATGGCCAATCGCGTCTGTGCATAAGACGGGCGGGCCAGCTTTCGAGCGAATCCGAAAAATTTTTCCAAAAGTCTACGAGCGTGAACGACTTTTTCTTGATGCGCTCGGTCGTCTCAGGTCATTCGAGTGCGATTGCTCTGCATCCATACGCGGGCTGCAGAGGAACACCCAATCAATACAGCGCAGAAGACTGGTGGGATCATACCTTCAACGACTCGGGAGGAATTTGGCATGTGGGCGGAGAAGCATTCAAGGATTCGATGCGCTTCAAGATCGACAGAACCAACGATACTCGACGCTATCTCTTGGTGACGCCGCAATCTTTTGCCGCGGGGCGACGTAGCCACTAGGGAGGCGAGTTTGCGGACACTCTTTGTTGACGTTATAGGTACGCTCATCCTTGTGCTCTTCGCTTTCTTCCTTGCTGGGGTGACCCTTTTGGGAGGAGGTATCGAGCAGAGCGCTATGTTCAGCGCAATTGTTGCCAGCGGCATGGCGTTGGTGGTAGGGCAAGCGATTTTTCGCTGGCCAGCTGCGCTTGCGCTATGTACATATTTGATCGCGATATACGGATGTGCTCGCCTTTTCTCAAGCAACCGACCCCTTCGTGTGATGTCGCTGATCGCGGTGCAGTCGCTCTGGAGCTTCTGGAGCATATACTGGCTCGGTCGGTTTGCTGGTGGCGCTTAGAAAAGCAATAAGGTCTCTGTTTCTTGGAGTTCTTGGGAGTGCGCCGCATCCTGTCATGCGTATTTGTCACCACCGCCCTCGGCGCACGCATCGTGGCCGAGGTGCTTGCCTGGATCGCACCCAGAAGTCCGTCCCCGAACGCCATCGGCCTCGAACCTCTCGCAACAAGCCTGGGTCATCTCGGACTCACCGAGCCGAGCATTGCGCGCTTTGATATCAAGGAATCGAACAAGCTGGAGTTGACCTTCGCTGGGGCGGGGCTGGGGCTGATCGGGCAGTGCTTGCCGGTCCGTACGGCTTGACTCGATGATCGACTCGAAGCTGCCGGTCTCGCGAGGGATGCACACGTCGGACGTGGCGAAATCGGTGGTGAGGCTGAATCCGCTGCGGGCGGCGGGGCCGCGTGTTCGACCATCTCACAAAGCGGAACTCGCGCAAGCAGGGCAAGCGTGTGTGGACCGCGCTCGCAGCAGGTCGCACGTCTTTACTGAACCTCGGTTTATGGGTGTGTTCGCTTCCTTTCGACGCGTCGGTTCTTTCGCGTGACCTCGTCGGTCGCCGCACATTCCCTCTGGAGCTTCTGGCGCCTTCCCGCCATCGGTCGGTTTGTCGGGGGTGCGGCCTGTGGCCTGCTTTTGGTTACGGCGCGGTGTCTCCCGGCTCAAAGCAGGCGGGCGCGGGTCATGCCTTGCTTGGGCCGAGCACATGGTGAGGGTGGGAACGGGCGGTCGGTCCGGCAGGAGAGGACGACGTTCGGGCGCTGGCGGCCGTCAGCCATGACGCGGCATCGACCCATTCAAACGGTCGATCGACCCATAAGTATTTACGTCACTTGTGCCTCGTATGGATAAGAAGCGTTTCACCTGACCCCGCAGGCTCTCTAATCTCCTCCCCACGATGGCAAGGCCTTCGGTCGGTTCGACGGATCTTGCTGCTTATAAAAACTTCTGGAGGAGACACCAGAGCCATGGGAACCAACATCCCGCGTTTGTCGACCCTAGCGATTGCATCGATGGTGGCGGCGGGCGCTCAAGCCTTCGAGATCGATACCGGAGAGTCGGACGTCAAGGTCCGGCTGGACACGACAGTCAAATACAGTGCCGCAGCACGCTTGCTTGGACGGGCGGCCGCGCTGTCCAGCGAGGGGCCGGCGGCGCCGAACCAGAATGATGGCAACAACAACTTCGGGCGCGGACTGGTTTCGAATCGCGTCGATCTGCTGTCCGAACTCGACATCACCACCGAGCGCGTCGGCGCCCGCATCAGTGGCGCGGCCTGGTACGACACGGTCTACAACCAGTCCAACGACAACAACTCGCTGACGGCCAACCGCACGCCGGGCAACCGCTTTTCCAGCGAAACCCGCCGAATCATGGGGCGCGACGCCGAGGTGCTGGACGCCTTCGTGTTTGGCCGCTTCGATCTGGGTGAGCGCCTGGCCACGGTGCGGCTGGGGCGTCATTCGCTGCTGTGGGGCGAGAGTCTGTTCTTCGGTGCCAACGGCATAGCCGGTGGGCAGGCTCCGGTCGACGTCGTCAAGGCGCAGTCGGTCCCCAATTCGCAGTTCAAGGAAATCATCCGTCCTACCGGCAAGTTGTCGGGCAACTTCCCGCTCTCGGACACGATTTCGGTAGGGGGCTATCTTGGCTACGAGTGGGAGGCCAGCCGCTTGCAGCCGGTTGGTGCCTATCTGAGTGCTTCGGACTCGCTCGGGCCTGAGGGGGGTGAGCGCATTCTGGCCGGTCCGTTCGAGTTCCGCCGGCAGTCAGAGCTGGAGCCGCGCGACAGTGGGCAGTATGGCGTGCAACTGCGCTGGCTGGCGGACAGTATCGACACCGATTTCGGTTTCTACGCCATCCGCTATCACGCCATGTCGCCCAGCAACATCTGGACGACGGTGACCGGGGTGCCGCCGGCGACGGCGCCGGACAGCTATCGCTGGGTGTATCACGAGGGCATCCGGGCTTACGGCATCAGCGCGGCGAAGACGGTTGGCAGCTGGAGTCTGGGCGCCGAGGTGTCGCTTCGCGAGAACGCGCCGCTGTCCAGCGGCGGGCAGACGATTCTATCGACCATAGGCGTCAATACCGGTTTCGACAACAAGAACAATCCGGGCTACGCGGTGGGGCGTACCGGGCACGCGCAATTGTCGTGGATCGCTTCCCTCGGGCCTTCGCCGCTTTACCAGGAAGCGTCGTTTACCGGTGAGGTGGCGTGGAACCGGGTGCTGTCCGTGACCGACAACCGGCAGATGCTGAATCCGGTTGCCGATCGTGATGCGACTTTGATACGCATGGTGTTCGCCCCGACCTATCGCCAGGTGCTGCCCGGGCTGGATCTCAGCGTGCCGGTCGGCGTGAGCTACACGGCCGGGCGCTCCGGCGCGGTTGGCCCGGCTTTCGGCGTGCATCGTGGGGGCGACTTCAATATCGGCTTGCAGGGTACTTACCTCAACCGCTACATGATTTTGCTCTCCTACGTGAATTTCTACGGGCCGACAGGACCTTCGCTCAACGCCGAGAACTTCACCCAATTCAAGCAGGCGCTCAAGGATCGTGACTACGTCTCGGTGTCCTTGCGTACGACCTTCTGACGGAGACTCCCCAAATGAATTTTTCTCTCAAGCTGCGCACCCTGGCGCTGGCCTGTGTTGCGACGACCGCCTTCACCGCGCAAGCGGATTCCGCGCGCGATGCGGCTCGCCTGCAGGGCGATCTGACACCGCTGGGCGGCGAGCGCGCCGGCAATGCGGATGGTTCCATTCCGGCATGGACCGGGGGCTTCAAGGGAGTCATAGCGGGTGATTCGCCGAGGGGTCGGCGTGGCGACCCCTTCGCCGCCGAGCAGCCCCTGTATTCGGTCACCGCGGCCAACATGGCGCAATACGCCGACAAGCTCAGCGATGGCGTCAAGGCCTTGCTGCAGAAGTATCCGGACAGCTATCGCCTGGACGTTTATCCGACGCACCGCACTGCCTATGCCCCGCAGTGGGTCTATGACAACACCGCGAACAACCTGGCGAATGGCAGGCTCGACAACTCGACGCCGTCCGGCGTCTATGGCGGCATTCCGTTTCCGATCCCGCAGAACGGCGAAGAGGCGATCTGGAATCACAAGCTGTCGTGGCGTGGCACCTCCTGGGAGGCGGCGTTGAATCAGTACCAGATCACTGCCGACGGCAAGGTGGTGTTGACCACCGACGGCCGGATTCGCCAGCGCATGCCCTACTACTACGAGGAGGGCAAGGCAGACGGTTTCGACGGCTACTTCTGGGAGGTGAACCTGGTCAACGAAGGTCCGCCAATTCGCGCCGGGGAAATGATCGTCGGTCGTCAGAACGTGGATGAAAACAAGTCGGCCACCTACGTGTATCTGACCGGTCAGCGCCGCGTGCGCAAGTTGCCGAATGCCTGCTGCGATACGCCGACGCCGGCCACCGCCGGCATGATGTCCTTCGATGAGTTGAGCGTGTTCTCCGGCAAGACCAGCCTGTTTGACTGGAAACTGGTGGGCAAGCAGGAAATGCTGGTGCCCTACAACCAGAACCGTTTCCTGCAGGCACCGGATGCCGCGATCATCACCGGCAACCACCTCAATCCCGACCACGTGCGCTGGGAGCTGCATCGCGTGTGGGTGGTCGAGGCGACGCTGAAGGACGGTCAGCGTCATCAGGCACCGCGCAGCATCTACTACCTCGATGAAGACACCTGGCAGGCGGTGCTGGGTGACCGCTGGGACGCCAAGGGGCAACTGTGGAAGTCCTTGTGGATGTTCAACTATGTCATGCCCGACATCGGCGCACTGGTGCAGCAGACATTCGGGTTCTACGACCTGCTGTCCGGGCAAGGCTATGTCGCCAACGTGCTGAACGACAAGCCTTACCACCACCGACCGGCCGACCGCTGGCCGACCTCCACCTTCACCGGTGACGGCCTGGCTGCCCAGGGTGTGCGTTGATCCGATCTTCGATGCATGAGGGGGCGGCTGGTCCGCCTCCTCGTGGAGCCAGATTTCATGACTGACAGACTTCTATTTTCACTGTTGCTGTGCCTGACCCTGCTCGGCCCGGCAGTAGCCGCGCCAGCAGCCGACGCGTTGCAGCGCCCGGCGCTGCAGGTGCGTCAGCCGGCCGAGGCGGTGCTGCTGTCCGCCGCCCTGGCGGGCGAGCGCACGGTCGCCGTCGGTGAGCGCGGCATCATCGTCGTGTCCGACGATGGGGGTGCCAGCTGGCGCCAGGTGCCCAGCCCGGTTGCGGTGACATTGGTGGCGGTGCGGTTTGCCGATGCGCGCCACGGCGTCGTCGTCGGTCACGGCGGCACGGTGCTCACCACCAGCGATGGCGGTGAGCACTGGGAGCGTCGTCTCGACGGCGTCCAGGCGGCCGAGCTTGCGCTTGAGGAGGCGAAGGCATCCGGCGACGAGGCTCGCATCCGCAATGCCGGCTACCTGGTTTCCGACGGACCGGACAAGCCCTTCTTCGATGCGTTGATGTTCGATGCGAACCGCATACTGGTGGTGGGCGCCTATGGCTTGGCCTTCTACACCGAGGACGGTGGCGAGCACTGGACCTCCTGGATGGAACGCCTCGACAACCCGATGGGCCTGCATCTCTACGCGGTACGCGGGCGCGCAGGCACGCTGCTGCTGGCGGGAGAGCAGGGCATGCTGTTGCGCTCGATCGATGGCGGCGGGGTGTTCGAGCGCCTCGATTCCCCCTATGAGGGCAGTTTTTTCACCGCCGAGCTGCCGGCCGAGTCCGACATCCTGGTGGCAGGGCTGCGCGGCAACGTATGGCGTTCCAAGGATGGCGGTGCCAGCTGGCGTCAGATCGACGTGCCGATGCCGGCCTCCATCACCGCCTCCACGGTGACTGCTGATGGGTCGGTGTTGCTTGGCAATCAGGCCGGTTTCGTGATGCGTCTGCGTGACCAGACGCTTTCGCCACTCAATCGCAAACCTCTGCCGATGCTGAGCGCATTGCTAGAAGGTCATGATGGCCAGTTGATCGTGCTGGGCTTTACGGGCGTGGTGCGTGTTTCTTTTCTCGACGCTGCACAGTAAGGATTCCAGACGTGACGCTCTCGACCAAGTACGCTTCAGACATGACCGGCGCACGTGCGGACTTCGATCCGCGCTCCGGTTCGTGGCTGGAGCGTCTGCTGTTCAACAACCGCCTGCTGGTCATTCTGGTCTGCGCCCTGGTCACGCTGGGGCTGGGCTGGCAGGCGACGACGCTGCAGGTCAACGCCAGCTTCGAAAAGACCATTCCCACCCACCACTCCTATATCCAGAACTATCTGGCCTATCAGTCCCAGCTCACCGGGCTGGGCAACGCGGTGCGCATCGCGGTGGTCAATCCAGGCGGCAGCATTTACGACGCGGCCTACCTCGAGACCCTGCGCAAGCTCAGCGACGAGGTTTTCCTGTTGCCCGGGGTGGACCGCCGCGGCATGAAGTCCTTGTGGACGTCGAACACGCGTTGGGTGGGCGTGACCGAGGAGGGGCTGGAAGGCGGGCCGGTGATTCCAGATGGATATGACGGTTCCCGGGAGCGGATCGAGCAGCTCGCCGCCAACGTCGCCCGTTCCGGCGAGATCGGCCAGTTGGTGGCGCATGATGCACAATCGTCGGTGATCTACGTGCCGCTGCTGGCGCACGATGCCACCGGGCAGGTGCTCGACTATGCGCGCCTGGCCGACAACCTGGAGGCGCTGCGCGCCAAGTATGAAGCCGAGGGGGTGGAGATCCGCATCACCGGCTTTGCCAAGATCGTCGGTGACCTGATCGAGGGCGTGCATGCGGTGCTGATGTTCTTCGCGCTCGCGGTGGCGATTGCGGCGGCGATGGTGCTGGCCTTCACCCGTTGCCTGCGCTCGAGCACGCTGGTGGTGTGTACCTCGCTGATCGCCGTGGTGTGGTTGCTGGGTTTGCTGCCGCTGCTGGGCCAGGCACTCGACCCGTATTCGATCCTGGTGCCGTTCCTGATCTTCGCCATCGGCATGAGCCATGGTGCGCAGAAGATGAACGGCATCATGCAGGACATCGGGCGCGGTGCGGACAAGCTGGTCGCCGCACGCTTCACCTTCAGGCGTCTGTTCCGTACCGGCATGGCCGCGCTCGTCACCGACGCCTTTGGCTTCGGCGTGTTGCTGGTGATCGATGTTCCGGTCATCCGCGAACTGGCGATTGCCGCCTCCATCGGTGTCGCCCTGCTGATCTTCACCAATCTGGCGCTGCTGCCTGTTCTGTTGTCCTACTCGGGGGTGAGCGCGCGGGCCGCTGAACGCAGCCTGCGGGCCGAGCGGGCGCCGGCAGCCAAGCACCCGCTGTGGCGTTTTCTGGACCGTTTCACCCAGCGTCGCTGGGCAACCGTGACGGTGCTCGCGGCGGTCGCGCTGGCGGTGGGCGGGCAGATTGTTTCGAGCCGCCTGCAGATCGGCGATCTCGATCCGGGGGCGCCCGAGTTGCGCGCCGATAGCCGCTACAACCGCGATGTCGCCTTCCTGAACAACGCCTACGGCGCCTCCAGCGACGTGCTCGCGGTGATGGTGAGCACGCCGGAAGGGCGGTGCTCCGAGTACGAGACGCTGAACAAGGTCGATGCGCTGGAATGGGAGTTGCGCCAGCTCGAAGGGGTGGAGTCCACCAACACCCTGGCGCTGCTCAACCGTCGCATGCTGGTCGGGCTCAACGAAGGCAATCCCAAGTGGTACGAGTTCCTGCCCAACCAGGACATGCTCAACACGGTGACGGCCGGCGCGCCGCGCGGACTTTACAACGATGCCTGCGATCTGCTGACGATCTACGTTTACCTGCAGGACCACAAGGCGGCCACGTTGACGCGGACGATCGAGCATGTCGAGGCCTTCGCCCGCGACAACGACACCGATGAGGTCAAGTTCCTCCTCGCGGCAGGGACGGCGGGCATCGAGGCGGCGACCAACATCGTCGTCAAGGATGCGTGGCGCGACATGCAGCTGTGGATCTACTCGATCGTGATCATGCTGGTGCTGATCACCTTCCGTTCCTGGCGGGCAGTGGTTGTTGCGGTGCTGCCGCTGGCGCTGACCTCCATCCTGGCCGAGGCGCTGATGGTGTTGCTCGGCATGGGGGTCAAGGTCGCGACCTTGCCGGTGATCGCGATCGGCGTGGGCATCGGCGTCGACTACGCGCTGTACATCCTGTCGGTCACGCTGGCGCAACTGCGTGCGGGCCGCAGCCTGTCCGAGGCGTACTACAACGCGCTGATCTTCACCGGCAAGGTGGTGATGCTCACCGGGGTGACGCTGGCCATCGGCGTGATCACCTGGGTTGCCAGCCCGATCAAGTTCCAGGCCGACATGGGCTTGCTGCTGGCCTTCATGTTCCTGTGGAACATGCTCGGGGCGCTGATCCTGCTGCCGGCACTGGCGCACTTCCTCCTCGGGCCGCGACCGTCTCAGGCCGAGGCGGCGACCAGAGTTCCAAGTGCGAACAAGGCGGTTCTGAACCCATGAGCCAGCCCGCTTCATCGACAAGTGACCAAGTCCCAATGAAACAAACCCAGACGGAACGAACGCCATGAAGCCGAGATTTCTTGCGCCCATGCTGGCCGTGTTCAGCACGGCCTGCGCGGCGGTCACGCCGACGATTACGCCTTCCGAGGTGTTTGACCGCTATCTCATCGCTGTCCACGCGGGCGACATGGGCGCGGTGCGCGCCATGATCGCCCCGGATGTCGAACGTTCGGATTTCGTTGGTTGCCAGGCGGAGATGGACAACCCGACCTGCCTTGCCCACTACATCGAGGCCACTGTCGTGACGCCGGGCGCACGCATGACCGAGGTGCGCCGTCGCGTCGAAGGCGACACCGTGTTCTCCGACCTCGAAGTGCGCAGTCCGCTGTACGAGCAGGCCGGCGCACCGCGCATCCTGGGACAGGACATTGTTCGCGTCCGCGACGGGCGCATTGTCGCCTTCCGCTTCGTCCCGGACT
Organism: Rhodocyclaceae bacterium; assembly: GCA_046295975.1. Classification (GTDB taxonomy): domain Bacteria; phylum Pseudomonadota; class Gammaproteobacteria; order Burkholderiales; family Rhodocyclaceae; genus UBA2357. The sequence goes on along the minus strand of JBKBMG010000030.1, from coordinate 58,719 downwards.
TCTCGGACGACGCCACTGCCACCTTCTTCGGGACGCTGGGCATCGGCCCGCGAGCGACCCGCCAATAGCAAAGGACCCTCCATGTTCAAGTACTTCCCCACCAACTACGTCTGGAACCTGTCGGTCAACCTGGCCATCGAAATGGGGGCCCGCATCGGTGAAATCGAGGCGATGTGCGCGCCGCTGCAGGACGCGGCCAAGCAGCCCGATGCCGCCGGCACGCAGGCCTTCCGCGAGACCTGGTCGAAGATGGCCGACAAGCTGTGCGAACTGGCACAGGAGGACGAAGAACGCGGGCGGCTGCTGTCCGCGGGCGAGAAATACAGCCGCGCGGCAACCTACTACCTGACCGGCGAACGCCTGCAGGCACATGGTGCACCGGGGCGGATGGCGCTGTATCAGCGATTTCTCGAGGTGTTCGCGCGTGGCCTGGCGCTGTCGCGCGAGAACTGCGAGCGCGTCGAGATTCCGTATGAAGGCAAGGTCATCTCGGGTCTGTACGTGCGTGCCGAGGGCGTGACGGGGCGGGCGCCCGTTCTCGTCCAGGTGAACGGCCTCGATTCCACCAAGGAGATGAAGTACCGCGTTGGCCTGCCGGCCTGGCTGGCCCGCCGCGGCGTGTCGTCGCTGATCATCGACCAGCCCGGTACCGGCGAGGCCTTGCGCCTGCACGGGCTGACCGCGCGCTTTGATTCCGAGCACTGGGCCAGCCGCGTGGTGGACTGGCTGGAAACGCGGGATGACATCGACCCCAAGCGCATCGGCCTGGAAGGCGTGTCGCTCGGCGGCTATTACTGCCCGCGCGCGGTGGCCTTCGAACCGCGTTTCGCCTGCGGCGTGGTGTGGGGCGCCAATCACGACTGGCGCGACGTGCAGAAGCGCCGGCTGGAGAAGGAGGGCAGCTTCCCGGTGCCGCACTACTGGGCGCATGTGTGCTGGGTGTGGGGCGCGAAGGATATCGACGATTTCATGCGTATCGCCGAGCACGTGCATCTCGACGGTGTGCTCGATCGCATCAAGGTGCCCTTCCTGGTAACCCATGGCGAGCAGGATTCGCAGATTCCATTGAAGTGGGCACATCGCACCTATGAGCAACTCGTGAACAGCCCGAGGCGCGATTTGAAAGTCTTCACCGAGCGCGAGGGCGGGGTACAGCACTCGAGCTTCGACAACAGCATCAATGCCGGCCAGTACATCGCCGACTGGGTCGCTGAAACACTGGGCGGTCGGACCGCCTGAATCAAGGAGAGCAAACATGAACATCATTGGACCGGATGCCCTGGTCTTTGGCGTCGACGACCTCGCCGCCTGCGCGCAATACCTGACCGACTACGGTCTGGCGCCGGTGGGCGAGGGGCGTTTCGAGGCGTTGGACGGTACGGCCATCGTCATCGCCGGTCAGGACGACCCGACCCTGCCGCCGCCGATGGGGACGGCCAGCATGCTGCGCAAGACGATCTACGGCGTGGCCGATGCCGCGGTGCTGGACGCCATCGTCGACGAGCTCGGCCGCGATCGCGAAGTGCGTCGGCTGGCCGACGGATCGATCGAAACGGTCGATGACATGGGCTTCGTGCTCGGTTTCCAGGTGACGGTGCGCAAGGCACTCGACCTGCCGGCGGAGACAGTGAATGCGCCGGGCGCAAAGGCGCAGCGGGGCGTCAATGTCGCAGGGGCGGACGAGGGTGCGGCGGCCTTGCCGCGGACCTTGTCGCACGTGGTGTACTTCGTCCCCGACGTCGCCCGGGCCGAGGCCTTTTACACGCGTATCGGCTTTGTCTGCACCGACCGCTTCGTCGGCGCCGGCCCCTTCCTGCGGCCAGTGGGCACGCCGGACCACCACACCCTGTTCCTGATCCAGACGCCGCCGCACATGAAGGGGGTGGAGCACTTCACCTTCCACATGGGCGGGCCGACCGAGGTCATGCTGGCCGGCACGCGATTCGTGAAGAAGGGCTACGAGTCGTTCTGGGGGCCGGGGCGCCACGTCTTCGGTTCGAACTGGTTCTGGTATTTCAACAGCCCGCTGGGCTGTCACGTCGAGTACGACGCCGACATGGATCTGCACGACGACAGCTGGATCGCCCGCGAGGCGCCGATGGGTTCGGATACTTCGCAGATCTTCCTGTTCCAGCATCGTGACAAGTGGGCGCCGGGCGGCGGCCCGCCCCCGGCAACTCGCTGAGCGCATTGATGCGCGCGTCCGCCCGCCTGTGCCACATCGATGAATTGCCAGAGGGCGAGGCACGTGGCTTCGACCCCTTGGGCGAAGGCCGTGACACCGTCTTCGTGGTGCGGCGGCAGGGTTTGCATGCCTATCGCAACGCCTGCCCGCACTGGCAGGGCGCGCCGATGGCCTGGCGCAAGGACGCCTACCTCAGCGGTGACGGACGCTACATCGTGTGCCACGCGCACGGTGCCCGTTTCGAAATCGCGACCGGCCTTTGCGTGCTCGGCCCCTGTGTGGGCGAGTCGCTCGTTCCGGTCGCGCTGGTGCAGACAACAACCGGCGAGATCCATCTCGCCGATGATAACGAGGAGACCCCAGTATGACTTCACCCGCCAAGACCATCCTGATCATCGGTGGCGGTTTTTCCGGCATGGCCGCTGCCATCCAGTTGCGCAAACAGGGCCTGGAGGTTGACCTGGTCGAGATCGACGCCGGCTGGCGCTCTTATGGAGCCGGCATCAGCCTGGGCGGCGCCACGCTGCGCGCATTCCAAACCCTGGGCATCCTGGAGGCCTTCATGCGCGAGGGCAATGCCGCCGACGGCGTGGAAATTCTGCGCCCGGACGGCGTTCAGGTGGCCACGCTGCCGACGCCCCGTATCGCCGGGCCGGACGTGCCCGGTGGCGGCGCGATCATGCGCCCGGTGCTGGCGCGCATCCTGGCCGAGGCCACCCGCGCCTCGGGCGCGAACGTGCGTCTGGGGTGCTCCTTTACCGCGATCGAGCAGGACGCCGACGGTGTCGATGTCAGCTTTACCGACGGGCAGCGGCGGCGCTACGACCTGGTGATCGGCGCCGACGGCCTGTACTCGAAGACGCGACAGGCCTTGCTGCCGGACGCGCCAAGCCCGCGCTACAGCGGCCAGGCGGTATGGCGCGCGGTGCTGCCGCGACCGGCCGAGGTGACGACCGCGATGATGTGGATGGGCGCCAAGGTCAAACCGGGGGTGAACCCGGTGTCGGCGACCGAGATGTATATGTTCATCACCGAAAACCGCCCCGACAACGAACGCGTGGCGCCGGACGACTTCCCGCAGCTGATGGCCGCGCTCCTCGATGACTTCCCCGCACCGTTGGTGCGCACGATTCGTGACAGCCTGAACGCCGACTCGCAGATCGTGTTCCGCCCGCTCGAAGGCCTGCTGGTGCCCCAGCCCTGGCATCGAGGCCGGGTCGTGCTCATTGGCGACGCGGTGCACGCGACCACGCCGCACCTGGCCTCCGGAGCCTGCATCGGTATCGAGGATGCAATCGTGCTCGCCGAGGAACTCGAGCGGGCGGTCGCGGTGGAGCACGCCCTGCAGGCCTTCGGCGAACGGCGCTGGGCGCGTTGCCGCATGGTGGTGGAGAACTCCACCAGGCTCGGCGAGATCGAGATCGCCGGTGGCGACAAGGACGAGCACTCGCGAATCATGCGCGAGTCGCTGATGGCGCTGGCAGCACCGATCTGAGCCGGAGGAGACGAAGATGACGACAACTTCGGAGCGCTGGTCCGGACGCCTTGCGCTGATGGTGGCGCATTGTGCCGGCATGGTGGACCTCGTGGCCCTGCCGGTCTGGGTGGGGACGCTGATCGCCCACTACGGTTTCGATCCCCAGCAGGCGGGGGGACTGGTGACGCTGTTCCTGGTCGGCGCGGTGGTCAGCAGCCTGTTCTTTGCGCCGCGTTTTCACCGCATGCGCGGACGGATTGCGGCGCCACTGGGGTTTGGCATTGCGGCACTGGCTATCGGTGGCAATGCCTTGACTGACAGCTACTCGGTGATGGCCGCGCTGCATCTGCTCGCAGGGGTGTCGGCGGCCTGCGGCCTGAGTTTTACCCACGGCACCATAGGCCGCAGCGCCAATCCGCACCGCTTGTTTGCATTGGTCGGGATGGCGCTAGGGGTGTTCGCGATCGTTTTTCTCGGTGCCACGCCGCAACTGGTGGCGGCAATGGGCGGGCAGACGCTGTTCATCGCCTTCGGCGTGGTGATGGCGGTGGCGGCATTGGTCTGCGCGCTGGCATTCCCCGATCCGAAGCAGACCACGGTTGAAGGCGCAGGCGGGGGAGGGGCTGCACAGGCAGCGCCGACCCTGGGCACACTGGCAACGACTTCGATCAACCCGTCGGTGTGGTATGCGGTGGTCGGTATTGCCTGCATGGGACTTGTGCAGGCCATGATCTTCAGCTTTCTCGAGCGCATCGGGTCCGACCGCGGCTTCGGGCTTGACGCGGTCACCGGCGTGCTCATCGCCCTGGGGGTGGTGAACCTGTTTCCGGCCGCCCTCGCGGCCCTGTTCGAGCGCTGTGTGTCACTGCGCAACGTGGTGCTGGCGGGGCCCTTGTTGCAGGGCTTGCTGGCGCTGACCATCGCCCAGAGCGAAGCCTTTGCGCCCTATGCCGCCGCCGCCGCCTTCTATGCCGCGGTAATGATCTTCACCCACACCTTCGCCTTCGGACTGATCGCCCGTCTGGATCGCAGCGGTCGGGTGCTCGCCGCCACGCCGGCAATGCTCATGGCCGGTGCGGCGATCGGGCCGATTCTCGGCGGCACGCTGGTCAAGCTGTCGGGCTACGCCAGCCTGGGGGTGGCGGCGGTGCTGATCGATGTGCTCGCCATTTTCTGTTTTGCCCGCGCCTGCCGTCGTGCCACGCCGAGCGAGCGCCTTGCTTGAGGAGTCTCCGAATGACGTCCAAACCACAACGCCAGTTCATCGATCTGTCGATCTACCTGGAAAACGATGTGCTGTCCGATCCGCCGCCACTGGCGCCGAAGATCACCTATCAGACGCATGCCGATACGCTGCCCGAGTTCATGGAGATGATTCCCGGCACCACGCCCGAGGACTACCCCGACGGTGAGGCCGCCGCCGCCGAATGGGTGACGCTGACCACCCATAACGGCACCCACCTCGATGCGCCCTATCATTTCCATTCCACCCAGGATGCCAAGCTGGGCGAGCGGCGCCCGTCGATGACCATCGACGAAGTGCCGCTGGAGTGGTGCTTCCAACCGGGTGTGAAACTGGATTTCCGTCACTTTCCGGATGGTTATGTTGCCACTGCGGCGGACGTCGAGGCCGAGCTGCGACGCATCGGCCATACGCTCGAGCCGCTAGATATCGTCGTCGTCAACACCCGCGCCGGTTCGCGCTACGGCCATCCCGACTTCCTGCAGGCCGGTTGCGGCATGGGCTATGAGGCGACCATGTACCTGCTCGAGCGCGGCGTGCGCCTCACCGGCACCGATGCCTGGAGTTGGGACGCGCCGTTTTCCTATACCGCGAAGAAAGTGGCGGAAACCGGCAACAAGGCCTTGATCTGGGAGGGGCACAAGGCCGGGCGCGACATCGGCTACTGCCATCTCGAGAAACTGCACAACCTCGAGGCGCTGCCGCCGCATGGCTTCATGGTGAGCTGTTTTCCGCACAAGATCCGTGGCGCATCGGCCGGATGGACGCGCGCCGTTGCGATTCTGGAGGCGTGACGCGGGGCGGTGTGGTGGCGTCGCGCGGCAACGGTTTGGTGGCGTCTGGCGCTGGGCGGGTCGATGGCGACGACGCCCGGGACATTGCGGACGCGGTGGCGTGAGCGTGTGCGTTGTGCCTGCGGTGAGGGTGATTGGGCAAAGCACGTCGTCGATGTCGGTGCTGTCGTCGACGACGACGACGGAAATGGAAACTACTTGAGGAGATCGGAATGAAATTCGCCACCCTGCGTGATGGCTCCCTGGATGGCCGCTTGCTGGTCGTGTCGCGCGATTTGTCGCAAGCCTTCGACGCCAGTCACATCGCCCCCGACCTGCTGACCGCGCTACAGCGCTGGGACGAGGTCGTGACCGCATTGCAGGACCTCTCCGATACGCTGAACAATGGGCGCGCATCGGGCGCCACGTCTTTCGAACCGTCGCGTTGTGGCGCCCCCTTGCCGCGCAGTCCGCAGTGGTGCGACGGCTCGGCCTTTCTCAACCATGGTCGCTTGATGGAGCGAGCCTTCAACACCCAGCCGATTCCCGACTTCGACAACGTGCCGGTGATGTACCAGGGTGCAAGCGACGATTTTCTTGGCCCGCACGATGACGTTTTTCTGCCGAGCGAAGCAGACGGCATCGATTTCGAAGGTGAGTTCGGTGTGGTGGTGGCTGCGGTGCCGATGGCCGCCGAGCCGCAGGAGGCGCTGGCATGCGTGCGCCTGATCGTGCAGGTCAACGACTGGAGCCTGCGCGCACTGGGGCCGCGTGAGATGAAGTCCGGTTTCGGCTTCCTGCAGGCCAAGCCTTCGACCGCATTCGCGCCGGTGGCGGTGACGCCGGATGAACTGGGCGATGCGTGGCGCGACGGCCGGGTGCACATGCGCCTGCACGTGGCGTGGAACGACCAGCGCTTCGGCGAGCCGCATGGTCGCGAGATGAACTTCGACTTCGGCCGCCTGGTGGCGCACGCCGCCCGGACCCGCAAGCTGACCGCCGGGACCATCGTCGGTTCGGGGACGGTGTCCAATACCGACCGCGCCGCCGGGTCGGCCTGCATCGCCGAGCGACGGGTGATCGAGATCGTCGACGAAGGGGCGGCGACGACGCCGTTCATGCGTTTCGGTGACCGGGTGCGGATGCAGGCGCGCTTCGACGATGGCCGCGACGGCCCGTTTGGCGTCATCGATCAGCGTGTGGCAAGGTACGCACGATGATCCGGGTGCTGGTGACCGGCGCCGACGGCTTCATCGGCCGGGTACTGGTACAGCGTCTGCTTGCACAGGGGCTGGACGGACGGACGGTCGATCAGATCGTGGCGGCCGATCTGCACTCCGACGACGCGGCGGGGGATGCGCGGGTGGTGCAGCGGGCGGGCGATCTCTGCGACCCCACCCACCTGGACGCCCTGTGCGCCCAACCGCTGGATGCCGTGTTTCACTTGGCAAGCCTGCCAGGCGGGGCGGCCGAGGCGGACTACGAGCGGGGCCGGCGGGTGAATCTCGATGCCACCATTGCCCTGCTTGAACGGTTGCGTGGCCAGTCTGTTCCGGCACGCTTCATCTATGCGAGTAGCGTTGCGGTGTACGGTGACCCCTTACCGGAGCGGATTGACGAGGCGACCCTGCCGGCGCCGGCGCTCAGCTACGGCGCGCACAAGCTGGCATGCGAAGTGCTGGTGGCCGATGCCAGTCGCCGGCGCTGGGTGGAGGGCTGCAGCCTGCGCCTGCCCGGCGTGGTTGCGCGTCCGGGCGAGGGCGCCGGGCTGATGTCGGCCTTCATGAGCCAGGTGTTCTGGCGCCTGGCCGCGGGCGAGCCGGTCACCCTGCCGGTCTCGCCCGAGGGTGTCGCCTGGTGGATCTCGGTATCTGCGTGCGTCGACAACCTGTTGCGCGCGGCATGCGTCGATCCGCAGCGGCTGCATCCGCGCCGCAGCTATCCGATGCCGGTATTGCGACTGACGATGGCCGACGTGGTGGCGGCACTGTGCGCGCGTTTCGGTCGGGACTCCGGGCAGTTGGTGCGCTATGCGCCCGAGCCCCTGGTCGAGCGCCTGTTCGCGCGTTATCCGCCGCTGGATACCGCACAGGCAGAGGCGCTCGGGTTCCGTCACGATGGCAGTGTCGAGGCCTTGATCCGCCACGCACTGTCGATTCAACCCGCGGTGAACGCATGAAACCCATCCGTACCCAGGTTGCAATCATCGGCGCGGGGCCCGCCGGGCTGATGCTGTCGCAACTGTTGCATCTCGAAGGCATAGACTCCATCGTGCTCGAGCGCCAGTCGCGTCATGAGACCGAATCGGCGCTGAAGGCCGGCGTGCTCGAACAGGGTACGGTGGACCTGTTGAACGAGATCGGTGCCGGCGAACGCATGATGAAGGAAGGCCAGCGCCAGGACAGCATCGTGCTGCGGGTGGAGGGCCAGGATGTACGCATCGACCTTGCGGCACTCACCGGGGGCGGCGCGGTACGCAGCTATGCTCAGCGCGATGTCATCAAGGATTTGCTCAGGCTGAGACGGGAAAACGGTGGTGACATTCGGTTCAACGCCAATGTGGTGAACATCCGCGACCTCGAAACCGACCTGCCCAAGATCCGCTACCGCGATCGTCAGGACGAGGAGCACGAAATCCACTGCGATTTCATCGCCGGCAGCGACGGCACGCGCGGTGTCTGCAGGCGCTCGGTGCCGGCCGGGGTGATGAAGGGGCAGGAGCAGCTCTACCCGTATGCCTGGTTCGGCATCCTGTACAAGGCGCCGCGTGTCTCGCATGAACTGATCTATGCCGTACACAGGCGTGGCTTCGCCTTGGTGAGTACGCAGTCACGCGATCTGCAGCGCCTGTTCTTTCAATGTTCGCCGACCGAGCGTATCGAGGACTGGCCCGACGACCGTATCTGGACCGAACTGCAGACCCGGCTCGCGTCGGCTGACGGCTGGCTGCCGGGGCGGGCACCCATCATCGACCGCAGCGTGGTCGGCATGCGCAGCCTGGTGGTCGAACCGATGCAGTATGGCCGATTGTTTCTCGCCGGCGATGCGGCACATGTGGTGCCGCCCACCGGCGCCAAGGGGCTGAACCTGGCGGCAGCCGACGCGAGGTTGCTCGCCCGGGCGCTGACACGCTACTACCGTGACGGCCGCAACGATTTGCTCGAGACCTACTCGACCACCGCGCTTCAGCGGGTGCGCAGGATGGCCGGCTTTGCGGGATGGATGACGTCGCTGCTGCACAGGTCACCGGACAGCGACGAGCACGAATACAGTCGTCAGATTGCGGCCTTGAAATCCCGGGTTGGTGGGTCGGAGCTCGCCGCAACGCTCGCTGAGCACTATGTCGGTCGCGCCGAGAACTGAGCGACCCGCAACAGGCGCAAGCCATGGCAGCGTTGTGCGTTTGTGAAGCAGTCGTAGCGAGCCGTGCCATGTTGCGCGGCGCCCGTGTTTGCGGCTATCCGCTCGATCGCTGCCGATCGCCGATCGCCTGGCTGCGCGCGGCGATTTCCTCACATGTGTTGCGGCGGTGTTGGCTGATCAGGCGGTGCGTGGTCCGCCTCTGCCGTGTTCATGCGGATGACCGCTTCGTGGAACAGGCTGCGCAGCCAGCTCAGCGCGGGATCCTGGGTGCGGTACTTGTGCCATTGCATGGCCTGCTCCATCTCTGGAATGGGCAGGGGCGGCACGAAGCACTTCAGCGGTAGCATCTGCCGAGCCTGTTGTGCGAGGCGGCTGTGTACGGTGGCGACGCGGTCGGTGCCGACCACGAGGAAGGGCACCGAGGTGAAGTTGAACGAGGTGACCTCGATGTGGCGAGAGAGGCCGTAGCGATCCATGAACCAGGTTTCGAACGAGGGCTGACCCTCGGCCGGCAGCATCACCACGTGGCCGGCGTTGGCGTAGTCGTCCAGGCTCATGGTGTCGCTGCTCCAGCGACGGCTGTGGCGCCAAACCACGCACTGGAAGGCTTCGTTGAACAGGGTGTCGAGCGGATGTTCCTGCGAACAGTAGTTGCGCGGAATCACGAGCAAGTCGATCTCGCCGCGCTCCAGTGCCCGATGCGGCTCCGTCCGTTGATGCAGCAACTGGAAACGTACCCCCGGTGCTTGCGCCTGGGTCAGTGCGAGCACGTGTGGAATGAGGGTTTGCAGCGAATAATCCGACACGTACAAGCGAAACTCCCGATCGGCCTGTTCGGGAACGAAATCGGGGTGGGCTGCAATCGTCGTGTCGACCCGGACGAGCACATCGCGCACTGCATCCTTCAGGAGTTCGGCACGTGGGGTGAGTTCCATCTTGCGACCGACCTGCACCAGCAATTGATCGTCGAAGTACTCACGCAGGCGGGCCAGTGCATTGCTCATCGCCGACTGGGTGAGGTGTACCCGCTCGGCAGCACGGCTGATGCTGCGTTCGGTCAGCATTGCGTCCAGCGCGACCAGCAGGTTCAGATCGAGTTTCTTGAAGCGCATCTCAGGGGTCCGGCGTCAGGAATGCAGACTCCCCATGGCAGGGTCGGTCGCAAGTACCTCAGCTTAGCCTTTAATGTATTCAGGAGGCAAATAGAAAGAATTGTTCGAATCGGTTTCGTGAAGTTGTCATGGCCAGTGCGACGCGACGCCGAGGGCACTGCCCCTCTTGCCGCGCGCGCAGCGCGCGCTGACCTGAGGCGCACTCGCGCGACCTCTGCAACAAGATGATTTAAAGGATTTTCTTGCTTGACACGACTGAACCTCACACCTAAAGTAAACGACGTTTACATCACAACAAGAGGAGACAAGAATGGCTTATTTGATGAACACTTGGTATGTGGCCGCCTGGGCAAGCGAGGTCGAGCAAACGGCGCCTTTTGCGCGCACCTTGCTCGACTTGCCGGTGGTGATGTTCCGCGATGCTGATGGGGTTGCGCATGCTTTGCTCGATCGCTGTCCGCATCGGTTTGCGCCCTTGTCCATGGGCAAGTTGTGCGACGGTGGGCGTAGCCTGGAATGCGCTTATCACGGTCTGCGCTTCGATGGCAGCGGCGCCTGCGTACACAATCCGCACGGCGATGGCCGTGTGCCGGCGTCGGCGAAGACGCGCAGCTTCCCGTTGGTTGAGCGCTACAGCTGTCTCTGGATCTGGTTGGGTGACGCCGAGCGTGCCGACCCGGCACTGATTCCCGACTTCTCGTGCATGGATCCCGAGCATTGGCACGTGGGCAAGCGCTACCTGCATGCCAAGGCGAACTATGTCCTTGAGTCCGACAACATTCTCGATCTGTCGCACATCGAGTTCCTCCATCCCGGAACGCTGGGCAGCGATGCGGTCAAGCAGGCGAACATCGATGTGAAACAGACCGGCGATACGGTGTGGTCCTTGCGCCAGACCTGTAACGAGATCATGCCGGCCTTCCTCTATGATGCGTTCGGTTTGGCGCATGGCATGCCGGTCGACCGGTGGATCGATGTACGCTGGGACGCACCCGCGTGCATGTTGCTGCACTCAGGCGCGACGCCCACCGGACGGCCCCGCTCGGAGGGGCGTGATGCCATGCTGCCGCATTTGTTCACGCCCGAAACCGAGCGTTCCACGCATTACTGGTTCGCGATTTCCTTCCCGAAGGCAATGGGCGAGATCGGGGCCAAGATGGCCGAGGAGCATATCGAAGCGTTGAAGATCCCCTTCACCAACGAAGACCTTCCCATGCTGGAAGCGCAGCAGCGGGCGATTGGCGATGCCGAGTTCTGGTCCTTGAAACCCGTGCTGCTGGCGGGTGACGGGCCGGCGGTGCGGGCGCGTCGGGTGCTGGATGGGCTGATCGCCAAGGAGCAGGAGAAAGTACCGGCCTAAGTGTCCCTGTCTTTCCCTGGCGCCCTCGGGGGCGCGTGCTTCAGCCCCCTGGCAGGGGGGCTGAAGCGTCATATAGACGGTGTGTCGCGTAAAGGGGTTGAAAGTACCGACTGCCCCGGGGGCAGGCCAGCCAGCAGTAAGCCGCGCCCGGACGTGACTGACGGCGGCGGGCGACGTCAGTCACGTCCAGTGCTGATAGGATTCCGGCATCGAGTTGGCGATCAGAGGTGTTGCGTGACCATGCGCGATCATTATCACCACGGCAGTCTGCGGGCGTCGGCGCTGGAAGCCGCGCGAGGCATCGTTTGTACGCGCGGGCACGATGCGGTGGCGATGCGTGACCTGGCACAGCACCTGGGTGTCACGCCCGCGGCCTTGTACCGCCATTTCTCGAATCGCAGCGACTTGCTGATGGCGCTGGCCGAGGAGGGGCATCAGTCCATGTTCCGGGATCTGCAACGGATCTTTGCCGATGCGCCGTCCCCGCAGACGGGGCTGGAAGCGTCCATGTATTCGTTCTTGTCGTTCTGCGAGGAAAAGCCGGGATTGTTTCGCATGATGTATGACGCCGAAGTGGTCACGGCGCCTGATGCGGAGGCACGCTTGCCTTCGCTGGCAAAGACGTATCGCCTGCTGTTTCGGCAACTCCAGCGTTCGCTGCCGGAGGCGAAGCCACGTCAAGTGCGGCTGAGAATGATCTCGATGTGGTCGACGCTCTACGGTTTCGCAACCATACGCGCTCAGCGCAGCCTGATGTCCTACATGCGGGGAAACTTGAAACCGGCGGCCATCGAGCAGGCGGTAGTGGCCGCGGCGCTGGCGTTTTCCGCGTCAAGCTGAGGCTGCGGGCAGCCTGGTCGCATGGTCCGGGTGCGCCATTCGTTGCAATCCAGATTCGGAGCGGGCGTCAGTAGTGAGCAGCACGGTACCGCCAGTGGCCGCGGACGCTTCAGGCTGACGGCGGCGGCCCGTCGGTGTCGCCGGCTTCCAGGCAGGGTTGGGCGAGGTGCTGGAGTTCGGCGACGGGTTTGCCCGCGAGTACATCGACGATCATGCCCGCCATGCACCGTCCGGAGCGTTCGCCAGTGGGTTGGATGACCGCGCTTACGGAGTAGGGGAGTGGCACGTCGGCGAACACTCCGTCGTATACGATGACGGATAGATCCCGTCCGGGCTTGATGCCCTTGTCGCCCAGGGCGCGCAACGCGCCGATTCCGGCCAGGTTGTTGTCCACCAGTACCGCAGTGGGGGGCTTGGGCAGGGCGAGCAGGGCGAGCATTGCCTCGTAGCCTGCGATGCGGCTCAGCGGACTGGCGGCGATCACGCTGTCGTCGCGCGCGATACCGGCTGCGGCCAAGGCGCCGAGGTAGCCGTCGAAGCGCTGGCGAGCGAAGTTCAGCTCGAGCGGTGCGTGGATGACGCCGATGCACCGGTGGCCCAGTCCGATCAGACGTTCGACGGCGGCGCGCGCGCCGGCCTGGTTGTCGAAGTCGAACCACGGATAGGGGGCGGTGCTGTGGGTGCGGCCGTAGGCGAGGAAGGGGAAGCGGGCCTGCTGAAGCAGGCGGATGCGGGCGTCTTCGACCTGGGTCCAGCCGACGATCAGGGCGTCCACCCGCCGCGTGTCGATCAGGCGGCGGTAGGTGTCCAGTTCCTTGCCGGGGCGGGTGGGAATGATGCTGAGGTCCATGCCGTGCTGGGCGAGCCCGTCCGTCAAGCCGTCAACCACTTCGCCAAAGCGGTGGTCGCCGAACTCGGTGGCGGCGAATGGGAACACCAGTCCGACGGTGTCGGTGCGGCCTGTGGCCAGGCGCCGCGCCAAGGGGTCGGGCTGATAGCCCAGGCGGCGGGCAGCCTCGGCCACGCGTTCGCGGGTTGAGGCCGCCACGTCGGAATAGCCGTTCAGCGCGCGGCTGACGGTGGTCTGCGACAGGCCGAGCGATTCGGACAACATCTTCAGGTTTACCTTCATCAGCGACGTCCTCGTTAGGGTCAAGCCTATTTCATCACGAAACCAGTTTACATCCAAAGCGCTTTGAACTACGATCCAAACCGCTTTGGAAGATTTATGAACCCATTAACGAAATTCATCGTTGCGGTGCGCTGCCGCAACGCGTCGACCGCGACGTAACCGTGCCGTGGCGACCGAGTGCCGTGCCGAGTGAGACGGAGACCCCGAAATGTACGATCCGCAGGTTGTGTCAGCGCAGTCCGATCCGCAGCCCACGCAGTGGTGGAAGCAGGCGGTGGCCTACCAGATCTACCCGCGCAGCTTCATGGACGCCAACGGCGATGGCATCGGCGACCTGAATGGCATCGTCGAGCGGCTGGACTACCTGAAGTGGCTGGGCGTGGATGTGATCTGGCTGTGTCCGATGTACAAGTCGCCCAACGACGACAATGGTTATGACATCAGCGACTACCAGGACATCATGGACGAGTTCGGGACCATGGCGGATTTCGACCGCCTGCTCGACGAAGTCCATCGGCGGGGCATGCGCCTCATCCTCGATCTGGTGGTGAACCACACCAGTGACGAGCACCCCTGGTTCGTGACCTCCCGCGCGTCGCGCGACAACCCGCGACGCGACTGGTATGTGTGGCGGGACGGCCGCGACGATGGTCCGCCGAACAACTGGGAGAGCATTTTCAAGGGGCCGGCCTGGCAGCGCGACGACGCCACCGGGCAGTACTTCCTGCATCTTTTCTCGGCGCGCCAGCCCGACCTCAACTGGGACAACGGCGACATGCGCGCCGCCATCTACGACATGGTGCGCTGGTGGCTGGACAAGGGCATAGACGGCTTCCGTCTGGACGCCATCAGCCATATCCGCAAGGTGCCTGGTTTGCCCGACCTGCCCAATCCCGAGGGCCTGCCTCAGGTGCCGAGCTGGCCGATGCACATGAACGTGGACGGTGTGCTGGCGCATCTCGACGAGCTGTGCGCCAACACCTTCAACCGCTACGACGTGATGACCGTGGGCGAGGCCAACGGTGTGTCGGCGGTACAGGCGCGCGACTGGGTGGGTGAGACCCACGGACGCCTGAACATGATCTTTCAGTTCGAGCACTTGCATCTGTGGAACGCCGACCCACGTGCGCCGCTCGACGTGTGCGCGCTCAAGCGGGTGTTCTCGACCTGGCAGGAAACGCTGGACGGCTTCGGCTGGAACGCCTTGTTCCTGGAAAACCACGATATTCCGCGCATCGTCTCGAAGTGGGGCGACACCGAACGCTGGTGGCGGGAGAGCGCCACTGCACTGGCGACGCTGTATTTCCTGATGCAGGGCACGCCCTTTATCTACCAGGGCCAGGAAATCGGCATGACCAACACGGTGTTCGGCAGCATCGATGACTTCAACGACGTGTTTGCCCGCAACGACTACCGGGCGCGTACCGCGCGCGGCGAGGCGCCGGAGGGGGTGCTGGCGGATTTGGCGGTCACCGGCCGCGACAACGCGCGCACGCCCATGCAATGGGATGGCGGCGAACACGCCGGCTTCAGCCGGGTGCGGCCGTGGCTGGCGGTCAACCCCAACCACACCCGGATCAACGTTGCCGCGCAGCGCGAACAGCCCGACTCGGTACTCGCCTACTACCGCGCCCTGATTGCGCTGCGCAAGGCCGAACCGGTATTGGTGCAGGGCGGCTACCGGCTGTTGATGGAAGATGATGCGCAGGTCTATGCCTATGTGCGCAGCCATGCCGGCCGGCGCATCGTGGTGATCTGCAACCTGAGCGGCGAGGCGGCAACGTATCGCCACGACCGCTTCACCGTTACCCGTCCCGGCCTGTTGCTGGCCAACCTGCCGGTGGAGGCCCATCCGGCTACCGACATCCTGAGCTTGCGCCCGTATGAGGCAAGGGCGTACCGCGTCGACGAGTGACCCGGTACGCCAATTGATCCGGCCATCCAATACCGTCCGGGCTGAGCCCCACGACAGGCTCGGGACGGGCCTGTCGGAGCGCGATCGAAGCCCAGGCCCTTTGATGCGCTCAGGTCGAACGGTGTGGCGCAATTGATTGGCGGGCCAACAAGCAGCTGTTCCAGGGGCGTCACTGGCGACCCCGTCCATAGCACCGAAGAGAAGGAGACAGACACAATGAAATGGATCAACCTCGGAACCCGGTTCGGAACCCGCCTTGCCGCCGCATTGGTCGCTTGCGGCGCGCTCCTGCCGGCCCACGCCGACACGGTGAAGATGGAATGCGGCAGTGGCGCCACCGTGCGCAGCTTCTGCGACTACATCAAGCAGCGCTTCGAGGCCGAGACACCGCATACCCTGCAGTTCATCGACATGCCCGCGGCGTCCGACGAGAAGCTCGCGACGCTGCAACAGATCTTTGCCACGCGTGCCAGCAATGTCGTGGACGTGTTCGCGATGGACGTGGTGTGGCCGGGGGTGATCGACCGCCATCTGCTCGACCTGACCGACGCGGTGGCCGATCTCGAGCCGGCTTTCTTTGCGTCCGCGTGGCGCAACAACGTGGTCGACGGGCGCATCAAGGGTGTGCCCAGCTTCATCGACGCCGGGGTGATGTTCTACCGCAGCGATCTGCTGGAAAAGCATGGTGAGCAGCCGCCGCAGACCTGGGCTGAACTCGCCCGCATCGCCGAGCGCATCCAGGCCGCCGAGCGCGAGGCCGGACATCGCAACCTCCACGGCCTGGTGCTGCAGGGCAAGGCCTACGAGGGGTTGACCTGCGTGGCGGTCGAACTGGTGGCGTCGCATGGTGGCGGCAGTTTCGTCGGCGCCGAGGGCAGGGTGACGGTGAACAATCCTCAGGCCGCGGCGGCACTCGACCTGGCCGCGGGCTGGATCGACCGCATTGCGCCGCGTGGCGTACTCGGCTACCAGGAAGAAGAGGCGCGTGCGGTGTTCCAGAACGGCGACGCGGTCTTCATGCGCAACTGGCCGTACGCCTATCTGCTCAGCCAGGAAGACAATAGCCCGGTGAAGGGCAAGGTCGGCATCATTCCGGTACCGCGCGGCGAAACCGAAGGCGGAGACGGGCGCCATGCCGCCGCCCTGGGTGGCTGGCAGTGGGCGGTGAACGTCAATACCACGGTGCCCGATGCGGCGGTGGCGCTGGTGCGCATGCTCTCGGACTTCGAAACGCAGAAGCGCTACTTCATGCTCATGGGTGTGTCGCCCGCGCGTCTCGACGTCTATGACGATGCCGAGGTGCGTGAGAAGGGCCCGCATCTCGCCGTGCTCAAGGAGGTCTTCGACGCCGCCGTGGCACGTCCCTCCACGCCCACGCGTGGGCAGTACCCGCGGGTGTCCAATGCGATCTGGAACGCCACCTACGACGTGTTGAGCGGGCGCTCCGACGGTGCGCGTGCGGTTGCCGATCTCGAAAGCCGCCTTAACCGGCTCAAGGGGCGCGACTGGCGGTAAATGCCGGGTCTGGCGGACGGTCTGCCCAAGTACAGGAGCGATGCCTTGAATCCGAATACCATATCGACGCCAGCGCCCCACACCACGCCGCGGTCGGTCGGTACCGCAACTGCCGTGGCGGCGCCGGCCGCCGGCCGCGGGCGCAAGCGCAGCCTGCAGGTTCGCCGCAGCCGTTCGGCGTGGCTGCTGGTGGCGCCGACGCTGTTGCTGCTGGCAGGGGTGGCGGGCTGGCCGTTGCTGCGCACGCTGTTCTACAGCTTTACCGACGTGCGGCTCGATGCGCCGGACGAATACGTCCTGATCGGCCTGGCGAACTACCTCGAGATGATCGATGGCGAAGCCCACGGCGTGCTTGCCGACCCGGTATGGTGGCGGGCGGTGCGCAACACCTTGTGGTTTACCTTCGTGTCGGTGTCGCTGGAGCTGGCGTTCGGTATGGCGCTGGCCCTGCTCATGAACCAGAAGTTCCGCGGCCAGGGCCTGGTGCGCGCCGCCATCCTGGTGCCGTGGGCGATCCCGACCATCGTCACCGCCAAGATGTTCAGCTGGATGTTCCACGACCAGTACGGAACCATCAACGACCTGCTGCGGCGCGTCGGCCTGATCGATGCGCCGCTGGCGTGGATTGCCGACCCCGGCTTGTCGATGTGGGCGGTGGTGCTGGCCGACGTCTGGAAGACCGTGCCCTTCATGGCCTTGATGCTGCTGGCTGCGTTGCAGATGGTGCCGTCCGATCTCTACGAGGCGGCCCGCGTGGATGGGGCCAACGCCTGGCAGCGCTTCCGCCGCGTCACCTTGCCGCTGATCTTTCCGGCGATGATCGTGGCGCTGATCTTCCGCACCATGGACGCGCTGCGGGTGTTCGACCTGATCTACGTGCTCACCTCCAACAGCGAGGCGACGATCTCGGTGTCCGGCTACGCCCGCGACCAGATGGTGGCCTATCAGGACATGGGTGTGGGCTCCGCCGCGTCGGTACTGGTCTTCATGATGGTGGCGGGCGTGGCGGCGGTGTTCCTGCGCGTCGGCCGCTTTGCCGAGCCGAAGGAGAAGCGGTCATGAAGCTCACCCGCAAGCAACGCCGCATTGGCTCGCTGATGTGGATCTACGCCGCTGCAGCGGTGGCGGTGGTGGTGTGCGTGTTTCCGTTCTACTACGCGATCCTGACGTCCCTGCGCAGTGGGCAGGAGCTGTTCCTGCCGTACTACCTGCCCACCACCTTCAATTGGGACAACTACGTCACCGCGCTGGTGAACAACGGCGTGGCGCGCAGCCTGCTCAATTCCGTGGTGGTGGCCACGGTGACGGTCGGCATCTGCCTGCTGGTATCGATCACCGGAGCCTTTGCGCTGGCGCGCATCCGCTTCCGCGGCCAGCGTGCAATCCTGTTCACCGTCTTGTGTGTGTCCATGTTCCCGCAGGTCGCGGTGCTGTCGGGCATGTTCGAGTTGGTGCGCTTCCTCGGCCTTTACGACTCGCTCGGCGCGTTGGTGCTGTCCTACGCGACCTTCTCGCTGCCGTTCACCATCTGGGTGCTCACGACCTTCATGCGCAACCTTCCGGTCGAACTGGAGGAGGCCGCCATCGTCGATGGCGCCAGCCTGTGGGTGATCATT
Source organism: Rhodocyclaceae bacterium (assembly GCA_046295975.1). GTDB lineage: Bacteria > Pseudomonadota > Gammaproteobacteria > Burkholderiales > Rhodocyclaceae > UBA2357. The sequence continues at coordinate 40,188 of JBKBMG010000030.1, read as the reverse complement.
ACCCGCGTGTTCGCGCCGATTCTCGGACCGGCGCTGGTGACCACCGGGTTGCTGTCCTTCATCGGCGCCTGGAACGAGTTCATGTTCGCGCTCACCTTCGTGCTGTCCACCGAGAACCGCACCGTGCCGGTGGCCATTGCGCTGATGCAGGGGGCATCGCAGTACGAACTGCCATGGGGGGCCATCATGGCCGCCTCGGTGGTGGTGACGCTGCCAATCATCGGCCTTGTGCTGATATTCCAGAAACGCATCGTCAGCGGCCTGACCGCTGGCGCGGTCAAGGGCTGAATCATGGCGCAACTTACCCTAGAAAAGCTGCACAAGCGCTACGGCGACGATGCAGTGGTCATTCAGTCGCTGGACCTCCAGGTCGACAGCGGAGAATTCATCGTCATCGTCGGGCCTTCGGGCTGCGGCAAGTCCACCTTGTTGCGCATGATCGCCGGGCTGGAGGACATCTCCGACGGGGCCATGTACATCGACGGCACCTACGTCAATGACGACACCCCGTCCGAGCGCGGCATCGGCATGGTGTTCCAATCCTACGCGCTGTACCCGCACATGACGGTGTACGAGAACATCGCTTTCGCGATGCGGCTGGCCAAGTTGCCGTCCGACGAGATCGCCAGGCGAGTGGAGGAGAGCGCCCGCATCCTGCAACTCGAGCCGTTGCTGCAGCGCAGGCCCAAGGACTTGTCGGGCGGCCAGCGCCAGCGGGTGGCGATCGGCCGGGCGATTGCACGCGAACCCAAGCTGTTCCTGTTCGACGAGCCGCTGTCCAACCTCGACGCCGGCCTGCGGGTGCAGATGCGCATGGAAATCGCCGCGCTGCATCGTCGCCTGCGCTCCACCATCATTTACGTGACCCACGACCAGGTGGAGGCGATGACGCTGGCGCAGCGCATCGTGGTGCTCAATCGAGGCCACGTCGAGCAGGTCGGCACGCCGCTGGAACTCTACGACCATCCGGCCAACGAGTTCGTCGCCCAGTTCATCGGTTCGCCCAAGATGAACCTGATGCCGGCCCGGCTGCTGCGCACCGGCCCGGCCGAAAGTGTGGTGGGCCTGTGGAACGGCAAGCAACTGACGGTGCCGATCGCCACGCCGGCCGCGGCCGAGGGTAGTGAGGTCCGGCTCGGCATCCGCCCGGAACATATCGAATGGGGGGCGCTTGCCGATGCCCCTTATCTGGCCGACGTGCTCTTCGTCGAGCACATGGGCAACGAGACCTACCACTACCTCGACAGCCGCATTCCGGGCGAGCCCTGGGTGGTGCGCGATGCCACCCGTTCCGGCGTAGGCGTGGGCGATGTCGTGGGTTACCGCATTCCCCCCGAGCACTGCCACCTGTTCGGTGCCGACGGCAAGGCCTTCCCGCGCGCAATGCGGATGGCGGGCGGCGACCAGGTGGGGGCCAATCAGCCCGGGCCGGTGAGTTTTGCCGGGCGCCCGCGGACTGCCGTAAAGCACTGAGTACCGACCACCATGGGTGATGCCCCTGGCCGCAGGCACATGCGATCGACTGAAATCCAAAGCGCTTTGGGCTCGTTGCTGTTCCAGCCCGACTTCTCCGCCGTCTCTCTGTTCGTCAGGAGTCTTCATGCACCCGCCCTCGTCCCGCCCGTTGTGGGCGATGGTCAACGGTTTCGCCGCGCTCGGCGCGGTGGGCAGCGTGCTGGTGGCGCGCCAGCCCGAGTTCGAGCTGCGTTGGGCGCTGCACGCCGGCACCTGGGGATGGGTGCTGTTTGCCGCCGGGCTGGGTGGCGTGATGGCTTACCCGGTGAACCGCTGGGTGCTGACGCATTGGGGCAGCAGGACGATGCTGAGGCGGCTCGGCACCCTGGGCGCCTTGGTGACGGCGCTGATACCCTGGTTGCCGGGGCTGCCCGGCCTGCTCGCCGGCATGTTCGTTCAGGCGGTGCTCTACAACGGCGTCGGGGTGGCGGTGAACCACCAGGCGGCGCAATGGGAACTGCACCGCGGGGTGCGGATGATGGGGCGCCTGCACGCCACCTTCTACATTGGCAGCATGGCTTCGGCCTTCGCCAGCGGCGTGATCGCCACCACCGGCATGTCGCTGGAGGCGCACATGGCGCTGGTGGCCTTGCTGGTCGGGGTGTTGCACCGCCATGCGGCCGGTGCGTTGCCGCGCGCGCCGCTGGAAGATGCTGCCACGACCGTGCGCCCACCGGTCGATCCCGCATGGGTTTCGCTGGGTATCGTGACCGCCTGCCACGCGGTGGTGGAGAGCGGCATCATGGGCTGGTCGGTGATCTACCTGCACCAGTCACTACAGGCCGATGCCGGGGTAGCCGGCCTGGGGCTGGCTCTCTTTGCCGGGGCGATGGCGCTTGGCCGGTTCGCCACCGATGCGTTGGTGTCATGGTTGGGTCCGGCGCGTGTGGTGGTGTCGGGCGCGCTGGCCTGCGCACTCGCGTTGCTCGGCGCGGCGGCGATCGGCAGCCTGGCGGTGGCGTTGGGTGCGCTGATCGTGAGCGGGCTGGGGTTGGCCGCGATCGCGCCGGTGCTGTTCTCGGCGGCCGGGCGCATCGGTGGCGAGGCATTGGCACGGGTGTTTGCCCTGGGCGCAGTGGGTGGGCTGTTCGGCCCCTTGCTGCTCGCGCAGGTCGCAACCCGCCTGTCGCTGGCCGCGGTCATCGCCGCACTTGCCGTGGTGGCGGTCCTCATGGCGTGGCAGGCGCGGGTGCTGAGAAAGACCCCTGGTTCGACACCGGCGACGGTCGAGTCGTCCCGGGCGGGGGCCGCGTAAGCCCACCGGACTTCTACACGCATGCACTTCATGGTGAGCCGATATGAGCAGGTACGACCCCACGGCGGTTTCCGCGCGGCAGGCGCCCAAACCTGTGACCGAGGCCGAAGCCGGTGCCGAGGTCGGGAGCAGAAGTGTGGCCAAGCGCGGAAGTGTGGCCAAGCTCAGAGGCGGGGCCGAAGATATCGCGGCAACCGCCTCCCTCCTGACCCAGGGCGCGCTGTTCCAGGCCGTACAACTTGCGCGCGTCTTTCCGGACTCCAAGACTTTCCCCGACTGCGTGGTGCGCGGCGACCCGGCGCGCGTCGAGGCGGCGTTCCGTGACGTGGTGCGGCACTTCGTCGAACACCATTTCGAACTGCCGGCCCCGGCCGGGGGGGGGGAGCACGGCGAACGCCTGGACGTGAGTGGGGAAGGGCGGGATGCGCCGCGGTGCGCCGAGGTCGACGTGCCTCGTTCCGCCCCGTCTGCCCTGACGGCCTACATCGCCAGTCTGTGGCCGGCATTGACGCGCCGGCCGGCGTCGGTGGCGCACGACGACGCCCGCAGTACCCTGATCGGGTTGCCGGCGCCCTTCGTCGTGCCCGGCGGGCGCTTTCGCGAGATCTACTACTGGGACAGCTACTTCACCTCGCTCGGCCTGGTGCGGGATGGCCGACTGGATCTGGTCGAAGACATGGTGCGCAACTTCGCCTGGCTGATCGACCGTTTCGGCCACGTGCCCAACGGCAACCGCCGCTACCTGCTGGGCCGCTCCCAGCCGCCGATGTTCGGCGCCATGCTGCAGTTGCTGGAGCGTGCCCGGGGTACGGATGCGGTCATGCCCTACGTGCCGCAGTTGGAGCGCGAATACCGCTGGTGGATGGCGCGACCGGCCGATGCGCCACAGGCCTGGCGGCGCACCGTCGCCGTCGGCGGGACGGTGCTCAACCGGTACTGGGACGACCATGATGGCCCGCGCGAGGAATCGTATGCCGAGGACGTGGACCTCCTGGCGCACGTTGCACCGTCGCGGCGCGCCGAACTGTTCCGCAACCTGCGTGCGGGTGCCGAGTCCGGCTGGGATTTCAGCAGCCGCTGGCTGGCCGATGAGGTGGGTGTGTGGGATGTGCAGGCGGGGCACGGTGGGCCGCGTCCTCCCGCTGGAGCCGTCACGGTGAGCGGCGGACACGCGGACGCAGCAATGGGGCTGGCCACCATCCGCTGCACGTATCTGCTCCCGGTCGACCTCAACAGCCTGCTCTACGACATGGAAGCGCAGCTTGGCCGCTGGCTGTTCGCGACCGCCCCCGGACGAGCCCGCAGCTATGCCGCCGCGGCGGTGGCACGCCGCGAAGCCTTGACCCGCCTGTGCCACGATCCAGCCGCCGGATGGTGGTTCGACTACGACTGGCGGGCGGCGGCGCGCAGTCCACACTGGACGCTCGCTGGCGCCTATCCGCTTGCCTACGGTGTGGCGGATGCGCGGCACAGCGAGGCCATGGCCGCCAATATCGAACAGCGCTTCCTGCGACCGGGCGGGGTTGTCACCACGCTGCGGCGGTCGGGGCAGCAATGGGACAGCCCCAACGGTTGGGCGCCGCTGCAGTGGGTGGTGGCCACTGGCCTGCACGCGCATGGCCATGACGCACTGGCGCGCGAGGTTGCCAGCCGCTTCGTCGCACTGGTCGAGCGGGAATTCCGCCGCACTGGGAAGCTCATGGAGAAGTACGACGTCTGCAACCCGAGCCAACCCGTGGGAGGCGGCGAGTACCCGGTGCAGGAGGGCTTCGGCTGGACCAACGGCGTGGTGCTGGACCTGATCCGCCGATTCGGCCTGGCGATCTCCTGATCCCGCTCGGGTCACACGGTATCGGCTTGGCCCCCCGTCACACCGCGCGAAACGCAGCGGTGCCGGCAAAGCGCGCGCTGCCAGCCAGTTCGCGCTCGATCGCGAGCAGGCGATTGTACTTTTCGACGCGGTCCGAGCGGCTGACCGAGCCGGTCTTGATCTGGCCGCAGGCCGTGGCGACGGCCAGGTCGGCAATACTGGTATCGCCGGTTTCCCCGGAACGGTGGGAGAGGATGGCCGCGTAACCGGCGCCGCGTGCCAGGGTCACCGCCGCAAGCGCCTCGGTGAGGGTGCCGACCTGATTGGGTTTGATCAGGATTGCGTTGGCCACCCCATCGGCGATGCCGCGCGTCAGCAACCCGGTATCGGTGACGAACACGTCGTCGCCCACCAGCTGGATGCGACGGCCGAGACGATCGCTCAGACACCCCCAGCCGGTCCAGTCGTCTTCAGCCATGCCGTCCTCGATGCTGAGGATGGGGTAGTCACCCACCAGCTCGGCGAGATGGCCCACGAAGTCGGCGCGACCGAAATGCTGCGCTTCGCCTGCCAGCACATAGCGGCCATCGTGGTAAAGCGTCGATGCGGCGCAATCGAGCGCCAGCGAGATCTGGCTGTCCGGGCGGTAGCCGGCGCGTTCGATCGCGCACAGAATCAGGTCGAGCGCTTCGCGAGTGCCGGTCAGATCCGGGGCAAAGCCGCCTTCATCGCCCACCGTCGTTGGCAGACCGCGTTCGTCGAGCACGCGGCGCAGAGCCTGGAACACCTCGGTTCCGGCGCGCAAGGCTTCGCCGAAGCAGGCGAAGCCGTGGGGCACGATCATGCATTCCTGGAAATCGAGGCGGTTGTTCGCATGCGCGCCACCGTTGATCACGTTCATCAGCGGTACCGGCAGCACGAAATCGGCTGCGGCGTCACGCAGCAGGCGGTAGAGCGGCATGCCGGCGGCGGCCGCTGCCGCATGCGCCGTGGCAAGCGACACCGCCAGGAGGGCATTGGCCCCCAAGCGCGACTTCCCCGGCGTGCCGTCGAGTTCAAGCAGGGTGTCGTCGATGGCGGCCTGGTCGCCGGCGTCCAGGCCGATCAGCGCATCGGCAATCGGCCCCTCGACGTGTTCGCACGCCTTCAGCACGCCCTTGCCTCCATAGCGCGCCGGGTCGCCGTCCCGTAGTTCCAGCGCTTCGCGCGCGCCGGTCGAGGCGCCGGACGGCACCGCAGCGCGGCCGACATGGCCGGACGCGAGATGCACGCTTGCCTGCAAGGTGGGGTTGCCACGCGAATCGAGGATTTCCAGGGCTTCAATTGACAGAATCTTGTACATCGTGGTGTCTCGCCATAAAGAGAATGGGCGGGCGTACGGTCGGCATACGACTGGGATGAGTGTAGTAAAACTACAGATGTCGTGCAAGCCGAGGAATGGGTGCTGCGCGACGGCCGGCGATCGGGCATTGCTGGGGTTTGCTCTGCGGCTTTGCGTAGGGCGGAGTTGTCGAAGCCGCTGACGATGACCGTTGTTGGCAAGCACGTGCTGGGTAGAGCCGAAGGCCTCAAGCGAGGGTGGGGCCGACATTACGTGTCCGCTTTGGGTTGGCCGGGGTAGGTCTTGTGCTAAGGGGGCGTGGGTGAGGGGGCTGGGCGGGACGTACGCTGTTCAACTTGAATGGTGTGCGTCTGCGGAGCCGATGGCTGAAGGTTGCGATGGTAGTTTTGCTACATATTGGCTGTGGCACTCGAATCTCGGTACAGCGTTTACGCCGAGTCGTTAAGGTAACTATAATGAGAATGAGTCGTACTAATATAACTAGCCATCACGGTGAGAAACCGCCATGTCGACCGTTCATTCACCGATCCAGGAGGAGGTGTTTCAGCGCCAGCTGCACGACCTCTATTGTGAGCATCATGGCTGGTTGTACGGGTGGTTGCGGAAGAAGCTCGGTTGCGCGCACAACGCCGCCGATGTGGCCCAGGATACGTTCGTAAGGATCGTGGCATCGCGGGATGCGTTGCTGGGGGTGCGCGAGCCGCGGGCGTTTCTCACGACCACGGCCAAGCGGCTGCTGGTTGACCGTGCTCGCAGGCAATTGATCGAGCAAGCCTATCTGGCGGAGCTCGCACTTCTGTCCGAATCGCTCCCGGGCTATCCATCCCCGGAAGAGACGCTGCTTACGCTTCAGGCGCTGGAGCAGATCGGTGCGGCCTTGGCGGGGGTGTCGGAGCGTGCCCGACAGGCGTTTCTGATGCACTACCTGGATGGCGAAACGCATGCGGTCATCGCCGAGGAACTCGGTGTCTCGGCCCGAATGGTACGCAAGTATCTCGTCCAGTGCCTGCTGCACTGCCATCAGGCAGGGGGTCCGGATTGAGCCTCGCGGGGGATGTAGCGCCCGTGGCCTGTTCCTCGGACGAGCGCCTGCTCGAAGAGGCGGCGCAGTGGATCGTCAGTCTCAGCGCGGACGATGCGGCCGAGCGCGCACTCGCCAGGTCCCGCTTTGAGGCTTGGAAGGAGGCCGATCCGCGGCACGCCGAAGTCGCAGCCCGCATGGAGCAGTTGGTCGTGCGGATGCAGCAGGTGCGTGGTGGCGGGGCGGTGCGTCCGGCGCGCGCGGCGCTCGATGCTGCGTTCGCCCCGCGCGCCCGCTCGCGCCGCGTTCGCCGAGCCGCCACGGTACTTGCCGCGATCTGTCTCCTGCTTGCGCCTGTGGCGTGGGTGGTCAGCGAGACCTACCCGCCTGCCCATGTGCTGGCCGACATGCGCGCCGGCACCGGGCAATGGAAGACCACCACGCTGGCCGATGGCACGCGCATCACCCTGGCCAGTGCGAGTGCGGTGAACCTGCGCTTCGATGAGTCCCGGCGCGTCGTGGAGTTGGTGGGAGGTGAAATCCTGGTCGACGTCGCGCGCGACGCGATCCGGCCGTTCATCGTCGAAACCCGGCACGGTCGGGTGCGTGCCCTGGGCACGCGCTTCGTGGTCGCCACCGAGCCGGGTGGCAGTGAGCTCTCCATGTTGGAATCGGCCGCGGCAGTGCGGGTCGTCAAGCGGAGCGATCTTCCGGACACGGTTCTGCATGCCGGTGAGCAGGTACGCTTTACCGCCGACGGGCTGGGTGAGATCACCCGTATCGACCCGGAGGGCATGGAGGGGGCCTGGGGGCATCGTCACCTTGTCGTTCAGGCACAACCGCTGTCCGACGTGCTCGATCAGTTGAGCCGCTACCGGCGTGGCCATATCCACTTCGACCGGGATCGGTTGCAGGAAATCAGGATCTCGGCCGTGCTGCCGCTGGACGATCCGGATCGCGCATTGCAACTGCTGACCAATAGCTTCCCTTCCTTGCGGGTGCGCCACATCACGCCCTGGCTGGTCCTGGTCGACAATCCCGCCGCCGGCAGCTGATCCCGCTCGCCCGACGTTGCCGCCCCGAGCGGCGGGCACCGGCGACGAGCCCATTTTCCCGACTACTTCATCGTCAGCGGTTCCGCTTTCCCGCACTCGTCCGTCAAGGTGAGTGAACACAACGAAACCGGACCGCCAGGCACGTCACACGGCATGCGTTAGCAAGCTCCAGTTCTCGTATCTCGTCCCTTGGCGGACATGAACCAGAGAAACAGGAAGCCAGACCATGCCCATCGTATCCAAGCGAGCCCCGTCTTCAACCAGGCAACCGCAGCCACGGCCGGCCGCGACTGCGGCGAAGCTGGCGTGCTCGATCATGCTTGGCATCGGCGCCTTGCTGCCGCTCCAGGCGCCCGCCGCTACGAACGGAGTCGATGTCGACGTGCCGGCGGGTGGGCTGGCCGAGGCCCTGGTGCGATTCGCGCAGCAGTCCGGCGTGACGGTGGTGGCGGATACCGACAAGCTGAAGGGCCTCAGAACGTCCGGTATCAAGGGCCGCCACGGCGTGGAGGACGGTTTCAATGCCTTGCTCGCGGGTAGCGGTTACGTCATCCGCAACACCCAGGCCGGCTACATACTCGTCGAGGCGCCACGCATTGACGGCGCCCGTCCGGCAACGCTGCCGGCGGTGGTGGTCTCGGCGGAACTGGAGCGGGACGAGCAGGCATTCAGGCGCCGTGCGGAGGCGGTTCAAGCACGGCTGAACACCGTCGAGCCGACGGTGGTTGTGGATCGCACTCAGATCGAGGCGGTCGGCGACAGACGCTTGAGCGACGTGGCGGCCAGGTTGCCGGGTACCTTCGCTGGCGGTCCGCCGGGCGAGAAGAAGAGCATCAATCTGCGTGGCGTCTCCGGTGAGTTTGCCCGTTTTGCGTTCGATGGCGTGGCGCTTCCATCTTCGTCCGGATCGCGCAACATCGACCTGCAGCGTATCAGCAGCTTCCTCGTCGAGGACGTGACCTACCTGCGCAGCCCTTCGGCGCAGTACGAGGGCGACGGTATCGCCGGGCGTCTGGCGTTGCGGCCACGGGCGATTCCCGATGTGCCGGAATATGAATTCGACATCGCGGCCGGCGGGCTGGACGAACTCAGTGGCGAGAATCGTTCGGCGACACTCGGTTACGCGGCACGTGTTGGCGAACGCTTCGGCATTGTCGCCGCGTTGGGCTACGACCGCTACGACGGCATCAAGATCAAGGATGAGATGACCTTCTCGGGCGGTGGCGGGCCGGCGCAGAACCTGGGTTTTGCCGTCGACGAGCGTGAGCCCAAGCGCACCGAAAGCCTGAACCTTCTCCTCGATCTGGCGCATTACCACGCCGGTGGCGAGGTGCATTTGCGTCCGCTGGTGGTGCATACCGATGTCGTGAGTACGGGCAAGGCCCGCGATCGCTACAACCGTGCGCCCGGAACGTTTCGCGATCGTACCCTGACTGCGGGCGAGGAGCAGATCCGGACCCGTGGGGTGTCGCTTGAGGGGCGCCATACCTTCGACAACGGTGTGGCACTGGACGGAAGTGTGATGACCGGCCGGGCGACTTCGCGCAAATGGAGTGAGGAGCAGACGCTCAACGCCAATCTCCAGTTCGGAAGTGCCAAGGCCGAGCGGTCGAGCATCGACGACGATAGCCGTCAGGCGGGTGTGAACTTCTCGATTCCGGTCGACGCGCTGGCTTCGACGAATCTCAAGTTCGGTGTGCTGGCGCGAACGGCGACCAAGCGTAATGATCTGCATGTGTACAGCCTCAGCGAGAGCGGTGCCCCGAATCAAAGCACCGCGGAACGAGCGCGCTCCGAGAATTCCGACTACCGAGTGCGCGAGGCCTACCGCGCGGCCTATGTTCAGAGCGAGACCGCCTTCGGTCGCCTGACCGTCACGCCGGGGGCGCGTTTCGAGCAGGTGCGGGTGCGCTCCGAGGCGGGGACAGGGGCCGAAAGCCGGCGCGAGTTCGACGACGTGCTGCCGTCGCTGCCGCTGTCGTACCGGCTGTCCGACAGCGTGACGCTGCGCGCCTCGCTGGCCCGCCACGTCAACCGCCCAAAGCTCGACGAGATCGCTCCCGGTCTGGTCACGCGCGGCGAACGCACCTTTGAAGGCAACCCGGATCTCTTGCCGGCCCGCTCGCGCAGCGTGGATATCGGCGTGGACTACGGTGCGGGGGATACCTTGTTCGGCGTGAACCTGTTCCACCGCGACATCAAGAACCTGATCGAGGCGCGCGAGGTTTCGTCGAACAGCTACGTCTATGACAACGTCGGCGATGGCTACATTCGCGGCATCGAGTTCGATCAGCGCTTCTCGTTGTCGTCGTGGGGCGGCGGGTGGCTCGACGGGTTCTCGATCACCGCCAATCAGGCGTTTCTCGATTCGCGCGTGAATGACCCGCTGACCGGGCGTCGCACGTTTTCCGAACAGCCGAACTTCATCGGCAACCTTACGCTCGAGTATCGCCATGTGCCATCCGGCATGCGCGCCGCGCTCGGGCTGAATCACATCGCCAAGCGTGATATCCGCAGCTACGAGGGTGCGGGGACGATCCGCGACAAGACCATTCGCGCGCAAACCTTCGTCGATGCCCGCGTGGAAAGAGTCTTCGCAGGCGGCGCTACGGTTTATGCCAGCGTGGAAAACCTGACCAACCAGAAGCGCGACGAGTACGAAATCGTCGAGGGAGCGCTCAACCGCAGCGCTGTCGTCACGACCGGACGCACCTATTTCGTCGGCCTCAACTGGCGGCTGTGATCCGTCTTGCCCATCCAACCCCCCCGAATCATCCATAAATTACACAGACTGTATGAACGAATCCATGTCCCGATTCGCACGCCCCCAGGTGAGGTCGACACTGCGCCAGGGCGAACGCGTTTTCCTGGCGACCGAGATGGGTCTCTACGCGCTCATCGACGATGCACTGGTCGAAATCGAAGCCTGGCGCGGTCGGCCTGTCCAGCACATTGCCGCCACGACGGACGGTTATGTGCTGCTGATCGAGGATAGCGACGGCCAGTCGCTGCATCGTTGCGACAGCGCATGGAATCCGGTCGAGGCGATGCCCCTCGTGCCGCGCGAGAAGATCAAGACGCTGTGGATGGCGGCCTCCACGCTGATCGCGGGTACCAAGAGCGGGCTCTTCCGGTTCGACGGCGAGTACTGGGAGCGCATCTACGGCGATGCGCACGGGCGCGGCGAAGTCCTCTGGGTGAGGAGCGCCGATGGCCGGCACATCCGCGCGTCGGTGAAGAAAATGGGGCCGGGCGAGCGGCCCGCGCTGATCGAGTCGCTCGACGGGGGCGAAACCTGGTCGGTGCAGTCCTCGCAGGACTATCAGGACTACGTCCATGCAGCCGACGAGAACTGGATGGTCACGCGCTGGAAGGGGGCACGGCGGCGCGGTGAGCGTGGCGAGTACAAGAAGCACCCGCTCAGCGCCGCATGCCTTTTTGATGACGGATGGGCGGTGCTCGATGGTGACAAGCTGGAAACCCAGCGCGCCGGGCATGCGGCTGCCTCCTTCTACCATCCGGTGATGGCCGAGGCCGAGCATCTGCATGTGCTGCCAACGCGGGCGCTGACGGCGGGCGTGCAGGGCGCGTATCTGGTCGACCCGGCACGCGGCGTCGCCACCGACCTGTTCGCGGCCATGCCGTTGCCGCAAGGCCTGGGCAAGCGCAAGCGCCTGTTTGCGCTCGACGACGGCGCGCTGCTGGTGACTGCGACCTTCGGCAGTTTCCGCTCCGACAACGGCGAAGACTGGCGACCGGTTGACTCGGAGTGGACCGTGCTCGATGCCGAGTCCATTGCGCGCAGTGCCGACGGTCGCTGGTGGCTGCAGTGCCAGCGTGCGTTGTTCGTCAGCGCAGACAACGGGGCGAGCTGGCGTTACGTGAAGCTCAAGGTGAAGCAGCACCACTATGCCGAATTGCGTGGCGGCGTGGCGTCGGTGGACGGGCGGGTCTTTGTCGGCAGCAAGACCGGGCTGCTCACCGGTGCGCTCACCGATCCCGAGGCCGTCGTCTACGTTCCGGCCTTCGCGCATCAGGCCATTGAGGCGCTTCAGGCGGCGTCGGATGGCAATGGTCTGGTCGTCGGGACGGGCGATGGGAAGGTGTGGCACTACGACCCGACCCGCGACATCGCCACGCCGATCGCCGACCTGCCGGTGTTCGAGTCATCGGTCATCGGGCGGGCGTCGCATTTTCTGCTCGCCACCGGTGCGCGGGTGTTCGAGTTCGTCGACGGGGTGGCGCGGGACGTCACGCCCGCGCAGGACGAGGGGGAGTACACGCTGCTGCCCGTCGGCGCGGAGGGTTTCGTGCTGTGGAACGAGGTGCGCGCCTGGCAGGGTGGGCTTGCCATGCCGCTGCGCCCGTTGTCGGCGTGGCCGGCGGGTGTCCGCCACGCTTGCCTGTGCGACGCCGGGCGTGCGCTGCTCACCACCGACCGGCGCCAGATCCGGCGCGTCTTCCTGTCCGGCGTCGAGGCCTGAGGGCAACGACGACACCCCCGCGGAACCCGTCCTGAATCCCTATCGGAATACCCCTATGAACGAACTCATCACCCACCGCCGCCCCGAAGTGAAATGCGCATTGCGCACCGGGGCAAGCACCTGGCTGGGCAGCGCCAACGGCCTGTATCGTCTGAAGGACGGCGTGTTGCACGCAAGCGCGGACTGGTCGGGCAAGAAGATCGCCGCGCTGGGCCCGGCCCCGCGCGGCATGATCGTCGTCGCCAGTTCGGCCGGCGGACAGTCCATCCATCTCCTGGACCACGACGGGCGTGCACTCGACACCCTGCCTGCGCCACCGCGGGACGAGCTCAAGTCGGCGGTCGCGGCGGATGCCGCCGTCTTCGTAGGTGGCAAGCGCGGCATTTACCGGCAGCAGGATGACGCTTGGGTCAAGGTATATGGCGAAGGCCATACCGAGATCATCGGGCTCAGCGCCCAAGGTGCGCGCATCGTCGCCTTTGCCAAGAAGCAGGGCGCCGGCATGCTGCCCGCGCTCATCGTCTCGGAGGACGGTGGCGACAGCTGGCGCATCGCGCTCGAGACGACCTACCACGACGGTATTCTCGCCGAGTGCAATGGTCGCTACGTCACCCGCTGGCGTGGCCCGTGGGCCGAGGGTGAGCCGCTGCGGCTGCAGAAGGATGCGGCCAGCGCAGCCGCGTTCGAGGGTGATCGGGTGGCGTGGATCGCCGGCAACAAGTTGTGCGTGCAGTTCGATGGCGGAGCCAGTCTCGAGATCAAGGACCCGCGCTTCGCGGAAGCCGAAGCCCTGGTCATGTTCGAGCGGTACGCGGTGATCGCCGGTGGCAATGGTGCCTTGGTCCTGGACCTGTTCACCGCTGCGGTACGCGATCTCTTCGAGGACGTGGCGATCGCCCCGCACGCGGCCAAGATCAAGAAGCTGTGGGCGCTCGACGAGGGGCGGCTGCTTGCGACCGCGAGCTACGGCAGCTATTGGTCCGACGACGGCGGGCACAACTGGTCGCGCTGCACGGCCGACTGGTCGGTGCTCGATGCCGAGGGTGTGGCGCTGTCACCCGACGGCGCCTGGTATCTCGCCGCTCAGCGTGCGCTGTTCGTGTCCTGGGACAGCGGTTGCACCTGGAAGCAGGTGAAGTTCGCCACCCGTCCGCACTTCGCCGAGATGACCGGCATCGCCTTTGCTGGCGACCGTCTGGTGCTCGGGACCAAGGCTGGCTTGTTCGTGTCCGACCTGGGGCAGCCGAAAAAGCTCGCCTTCGTCCAGGCCTTGGGTGGGTGCACCGTGCATGGCCTGCTGGCGGCGTCTTCCGACAGATTGCTCGTCGGTACCGTCGATGGCCGGCTGGCGCAGCTTGATGTGGCGGGCGGGGCCGAGGGGGCGCGCGTCGACGTCCTCGCGTTGTTCCGCGGCGCCTGCACGCCGCTGGCGATCGACGGCGATGCGTTGCTCGTTGGCAGCGGCGGTCGCATCCATCGTGTGACGCGCGCCGGGGTAGCGCCGCTGCCTTCGCCCCTGGGCGCCGGCAAGCTCGATGCGGTTGCCCATCCCGACGGAGGATTGCTTGCCTGGACGGGCGAGGCGGGCTGGCGCCTGCCGGCCGGGGCAACGGATTGGATCGCGCTGGCGGACTGGCCCGCGCGGGTGAAGAGCGTGGCGGTGGGCGAGCGGATCGTGGCCACCGACCGGCTCGATGTCCGGGTCCTGGGCTGACGCCCATGAACACGCTGACCGAAGCGCCGGCTCGGCCCATCAGCACCCTGCCGTCCAGGCTGCTCGCGGTCGAGATGGCGAGAACGCTGTTTCGGCTCTGGCTGCCGCTGGCCGGGCTATTGTCCGCAACCGCCGCCGCCGCCGCCCTCTCGCCCTCGTTCGCGTGGCTGACCAAGCGCGTGGTGGCCGCGATCGAGGCCGGGGTGACGGATCCGTGGCGGCTGCTGCCCGAGTTCGTGCCGTTCTTCCTGGCGATCTCGATCGGCCTGGTTGCGGTGGAATTCGGCGAGAAGATCCTGAACAAGGTGGTGGAGTACCGCCTGATCATCGCGATGCAGCGCAGCTACCTCGAGAAGCGGCAAAAGGCCGATGTGTCGCAGGATGTGGCCCACGTGCTGTACGGCAGCGACGTCGCCAAGAAAGGCTTCCAGGTGATCTACAAGGACTCGTGGAAGATCGTCACGGTGGTGACCTCGGTCCTCTTGTGGCAGCTGTCCATCGGCGCGCAGTGGTTGCCCGTTCTCGTGGTCAGCGCCTTGCCCACGATCTTCTTCGTATGGTTCTTCGGTAGCCGCATCAGCCATCGCAGCCGCGAGATTCTCGACCTGCAGTCGCGGATATCCGAGGCTACCGGCTCGGGAGAGCGCAGCCGGCTGCATCACCATCAGGAACGCTTCGTCTCCACCAGCGTGCGCCTGCACATCCTCAAGTGGCTGGCCGAGGACGCCAGCGACATCGTGATGTGGACCTCGTTTGCGGCGGTGGCGGCCATTGCCTATGTGCTGGGCATCGGTCCGTCGGTGAAGGACATCAGCTTGGCCGAGCTGTCCGCGCTGGCGGTGAACCTCAAGCTCCTGGCCAAGCCTTTGGGCGACATTGGCCGGGTCTACACCCGCTGGCAGGAGGCGCACCCGGCCCTGATCCGCTCCCTGGTACCGGCGAGCGAGCAGCCCTGATGCGGGACGAGATCTGCTGCACCTGCCATGCACTGAGCTATGCGGCCTTCGAGCGCGCACGCGCCGGAGGGGCGCACAACGTCAAGACCGGTTTCCGATTCCTGGGCTGCACGCCGAAATGTGCGGAGTGCATCCCCAGGGTCAGAAAAGTGCTGGGCGGTGAAACCGCTCAGCCAACATCCGAGACCCCGTCCCGGGGTCTCCTCCCAACCCAATCATCTTGAATGAGGATAAGAAGATGACACAGAAGGAAAGCAAGCGGATCGTCAAATCGTTCTGGGATCTGCCCATGGACGCTCAGCAGGCGACCGCCCGCTTCCTGGTGGGCGCCAAGCTCGGCGAAATCGTCGAGGCCAACGCGCATCAGGTCACCGAGATCGAGGTCGGCTATTTCCGCCACGGGAAAGCCCATCAACTCGTGTGGGACGCCACGACCAAGAAGCTGCTTGGCGGCACGGAGAAGATCGTGATCGACGAGGTCTTCGGCAGCCTGCCGGAGGGCGGTCGCAAGGCCATCCAGGAACGCGGGAGCGATATCTACAACCTCAAGATCAAACACGATGACCGTGACGACCACGAGTATCTGCACGTGCATTTCGTCGACGAGCACGGCAACCTGTCCGGCGTGAAGATGGAGTTGGACGGAAGCGAGCGCGTCAAGAAGCACTGATCCCGCCCGCGCGCCGGGCCCCGGCCCCCGGCCCGGCGCGCATGAGCCGCGGCGCATTGAACCATGTTCAGACGTCTCAGGCGATGCCTGTGCCCAAGCCCTTGATACCGTAGGGCTCGGTACGAATGGCGTCGCGCACGGCACGGTCTTGCAGAACCCATCGTCCGCTGCGCCGCACCGATTGCATTTTCACCTTACCCCGGTCTGCCCTTGAATCCGATCGCCCTCAGCATCCTCCTGCTGTTCTGCAGCAACATTTTCATGACGTTCGCGTGGTACGCGCACCTGAAGGAATTGAATGGCAAACCCTGGATGATTGCCGCCTTCATCAGTTGGGGCATTGCCTTGTTCGAGTACCTGCTGCAAGTGCCGGCCAATCGCATCGGCTACACGGTGCTGAGCGTCGGGCAGTTGAAGGTGATGCAGGAGGCCATCACGCTGACCGTGTTCGTCCCGTTTGCCCTGTTCTATCTCAAGGAACCGCTGAAGCTCGATTATCTCTGGGCCGGGCTGTGCCTGATGGGGGCGGTGTTCTTCATCTTCCGTGACCGGCTGACGGGGTGACGTGCTGACCTGTTGGCGCGTTGAGATTCCACTCGTTCACTCGCGCGGGCCGGCCGCGGCCGGCGCGCTGCGCTACTTCGGCGCAACCGTCAGCGCGGTTTCGAAGCGCAAGTCGTTGGTGTCGATGACCTCTGCCTTGAGTTCGCCGTCGCCGCGTGGCAGGAAATAGAAGCGGAAGTTGGGGTTCTCGCTGATCGAGAAGTCGACATCGGCGGCGAGAATCGGCTCACCGGCGTAACTCACCTGGATCCGGCGCACGAAGTAGGCGGGGGTGTAGAGGCGGGTAAGCTGGTCCATGACCAGGCCGGAGTTGTTGGGATGGCTGATCATCAACTGGGCGCGGGCCGGCGTGCCTGGCTGGATGTCGTCCTCGACGCGGAAGCGCATCTTGCCCAGGCTGGCCATCGCTGCGGCCATGTCCTTGCCCGGCGGGGCGGAGCAACCGCCGGAGGCCTTGACGAAGCGGGTGGCCATGTGCAGCGAGCCGTCGTTCATCTCGGCGATGGCGCGCACGTGGGTGTAGGCGTCGATGCGCACGCGTGTTTCGATGTCGGCGCGGCCGCTGGCCGGGGTGAAGTGGAAGATGGCGCCCACCGGTGACGGATTGTTGTCGATGACGAGGTACACCCGTTCGATGAAACGCGCCGGCGTCTGCTCGACCTGCGTGCGGATGGCGATCGGCACGATGGCGGCGTCCTGGGCCCGGTCCGGGGCGTCAAGACTAAGCAAGGCATCGCCAGGGGTGATCGGCCGGTCCTGGAACATGCTGGCGCGCACCTGCTGCCAGATGGCGCTGGACTCCGGGTCGGCGGGGTCGGCAGGGGCAGACCGCTGCGCCCATGCACTGCCGATCGCGCACAGTAGCAGCGCGCAGGCAAGCAGCAGGGTCTTGGATGCGGGCGAGCGTTTCGGCAAGGATGTAGTCATGATCATTCTTCCCACTCGAGTTCGGCAAAGGCGGCCGTGAGGTTGCGGCGGTGGAACTCGTCGGCCAGCAGCCAGCCTTCAGTGCCGCTGTCGGCGTGTGCCGCCACCGCCTCGGAAATACTCAGGTCCCGCGCCAGGGCGTTGCGGATGCGGTCGCGCACGTCGCTCAGATAGCGACGTTGCAGGTTCAGCGCGGCAGGCCAGGCATGCGACACCGGACCGTGGCCGGGCACCGCAATGCGTACCGGGAGTTCGGCCAGTTCGTCCATGACCGCCAGCCAGCCCAGCAGGCGGCCGTCCACCACCGGCAGGTGGCCGGCGAACAGCAGGTCGCCGAGAAACAGCACGCCTGCGGCATCGTCATGCACGCTGAGGTCGTGATCGGTATGGGCGGTGGGCCAGGCGCGCAAGGTCAGCGTGCGCCCGCCCAGATCGAGTTGCAGCGTTTCTTCTACCGTGATATCGGGATAGACCACTTCGTCCGCGCCCAGGCTCAGCC
Source organism: Rhodocyclaceae bacterium (assembly GCA_046295975.1). Classification (GTDB taxonomy): domain Bacteria; phylum Pseudomonadota; class Gammaproteobacteria; order Burkholderiales; family Rhodocyclaceae; genus UBA2357. Next base: position 22,376 of record JBKBMG010000030.1, on the reverse strand, counting down.
GGAGCTCGCGCTCGACCGCGGCGCGGTAGGAGGGCTCGCGCGCGGCGAGCGCTGCGGTGAACCGGCTGTGGGCGACGAAGCGTGGGCGCGGATCGAGGGCGGCGAAGGCGGCGTTGCCGAGGATGTGGTCGGGGTGTGCATGGGTGTTGATCACGTAGCACACCGGCAAATCGCTGCGCGCCCGCAGCGCGGCGAGCAACTGCGCGCCAAGCGCGGGGCTGCCGCCGCTGTCGATGACGGCGACACAGGTGGCACCCACGACCACGCCCAGATTGGCCACGTCGCCGGCGTTAGTGGCGGACCAGACCTGCTGCTGGCCGGTGTGGACGAACACCCCCGGTGCCACGGCATGAAGCGCCAGCGCCGATGGCGGGGCCGTTGGTTCAGCGGCTGCGGGTACGCCCGGCAGCCACCACAGCCAGGCGACCAGGGCGAACGCCACCGCGGCGGGGGTATGTTCGGCGCGGCGGACGGCGTTCATGGCGCCCTGGCTTTGCACGCCTTGCGGGCGGCGCGGGTGATCAGCGACTGGCGGCGGAGGTGTCGATGAAGCAGCCCTTCTTGGCGTCCGACGCCAGTTTCTCGTAATTGCGTGCCTGGTCGCGCCACAGCTTGCCGCGGTAGTAGCCGCCACGTTCCCCGCCTATGGTGTTGGCGAGCGCGGCGGTGTGCATGGTGCGATAGTCCTCGAAGCTGACCTGGGCGGCGACCGCGTCGAGCGCGCAAGAGCACTTGGTGGACATCTCGTAGTACGGACCGGGGTGGTCGCGCATGCACTCGAATACGAAGTTCACCCGCTCTATGGTGGGGAAATCATTGGCCTGTACCGGTGCCGCGGCGAGTGTGGCGACGGCCAGCACTGCGGCGGCCAGCGGGGCACGGAGCGTGGGGAAGAGGGGGGGCATGTCGCAGTCTCCTGTGTGTCTTCGTGGCCCGGCCGACTAGCGCAGACTGGCGGCCAGATCGGGCGGGGTGGCGCCGTCGAGGTACAGTTCCTCGGCGACCAGTGGTTGGGCGTGCCCTGGGGCTGTCTCGCTGTCGCGCATCCAGGTCGCCATGCCGAACACTCCGCCGGGTACGGCGTTCGACAGCCAGAACACGTAGTGCTTGTCGGCGTAGCGGGCGAAGCGGTGGCGGTTGGGGTCGTCGGCGTAGGGGGTGAAGCTGACCCGGCGTGCGGCCACGGACTGGCCCTGGTAGGTGAGTTGCACCGGATCCACCTTCGCGCCGTTGAAGATCGCCATGCGGATGCGTTTGCGGAAGTGGTTGGGCTGGCCCTGGGTGAGCCGGTTCATGTCGCGCACGTCGTGCTCGAGAAAGTACAGGATCACCGGGTTGGCGCGCGCATCCTCGACTTCGGGCAGGCTGGTGCTGTGCATGCCGCTCAGGAAATCGGCGGTGGCGTCGCAGCAGCCGCCGCTGTCGGTGGGGGCGAGTTTCAACCTGACCTTGTCCTCGAACGCCTGCTCGAGCGAGCCGTGCTTGCGGAAGTGGTACTCCAGCGTGCGCGGCGGGGCCAGGCCCGCGAGGTGCTCGCTGAGGAAGATGGCTGTTTCCGCCTCCGAATAGTCGGTGGCCGGCGCCTGGGGCGCGGTGGGCGCGATCGCCTGGGCGCTCGCCGCGGCGGGCCAGATCAGCGCCGTGGCAACGGCGAGCAGGGCGGTCATCGCGGTCAAGCGTCCGGTGCGTGGCGATGACGCCGGCGGTGGCCCGGCATGCGGCTCAAGCGCGCGGCCTTGCGTGTGCAGATGAACGGGGGGAGCGGACCGGGTGTGCTGATTGCGCCGTGGGACGGGATGCATGCAAGCCCCTGTATGAACTGGGTCGCGGGTGGGCGACGGGCCGTGAGGCCCGCCGTCCTCGGTGAGGTCTTCAGGGTCGATGGGATCGACCGGGTTTCAGGTTCGGGTTGCGCGTCATTGGGCGATGGGCTCAAGCGCCTCGTCGATCAAGGGTACGTGATAGGTCTTGAGAATCTGCTCGATTTCCGTCTGGTGGGAATCGATGAAGGACTCGATTTCCTTGCGCCATTCCGGTTCGCCGCGGCGCAAACCCATGCCGAATTCGAAGTCGAACTTGATGCCGGGTTCGGACTTCATCGGCACCACCTTCAGCGGCGGATCCATTTTGTTCGCGTAGTAACCGGCTACCGGTCCCCAGACGATGGCGACGTCGATCTTGCCGCCCACCAGATCCTTGTCGATGATGTCTCCGACATAGTGATCCATGTCCATGTTGATCGTCTGGTAGGGCACGCCCTGATCGACCAGGTCGTGTCGGTCCATCCAGCGGGAAACCGGCGACTTGTCGTACAGGCCGATCTTCAGCGTCTTGAGCTTGTCGGGGCCGAGCGCGAGGAAGTCCTCGACGCTCTTGACCTCGTCCAGCCCTTTGCCCTGGGGGAATACCATCGCATAGGTGGAACGGTAATACGGCTTGGTGATGGCGGTCTGGTCGAAACCCACGGGAAGACCCATGATGATGTCGCAGGGGTAGTCCTTGCCAGGCAGCTTGTAGCGCAGGGTATTGCGTATGAAGACGAAGCGTTGCGGGTAGTTGAAGTAGGTTACCGGTACGCCCAGGTGCTCAGCGAACATCTCGGCGATGCGGTTTTCGAAGCCTTCCTCTTGGTCGTTGGAGAAGGGCAGGTTGTTGGGGTCCTGGCACACGCGCAGCGCGCCGCGTTCCTTCGCGCCTTCCAGCGCATGCGCGGGGGACGCGACCGTAGCCAGCAGGGCGATTGCGCACGATGCAAGCAGTCCGCCGGCAAGCTGCCGCACGGGGTGCGTCGCGCGCCCGATTCGAGTGGGTGTCATGTGACCTCTCCTCCCGCCGGGCGGGCGTTATTCGATGGCCGACACGCGCGCGCGGGTGATCGCGCCGTCGGAACGTCCTTTGAGATAGGCGTAGAGCTGGTCGATGTTGTCCATCACGCGTGGGTCGTTGCCGAAACTCTGCATGCCTTTTTCAAGCCTGCCATCTCGTATCACGGCGATGAATTCTTCCTTGCTGATGACCTTCAGGCTTTCGATCAGCGAGGGACCGACCATGCCTTCCTGGTTGGCGCCGTGACAACGGTCACAGGCGGCGGCACGCCAGGTGCGGAAACCGGTCAGGGTGTCGGGGTCGACCTTGTAGCCATCCACGACGGTGTAGAGCGGTGTGTTTTCTTCGCTCGGCTTGGTAGCGGCCTTGGCGTCCTGCGCCTGGGTCGCGCCGCCGAAATACAGGGCTGCAAGGGCAATGGCAACGGCGAACTGCACGGGTCTCATCTACGACTCCTCCATATTGGGCACGCGGCCCTCTTGTAATGTGTCGCACCTCGTGGGCGCTTGATTTTGTTTGCGGTTGGATTGGCAATTCCGCCCTTCGTTCTCGTGTTCCGGGCGACCGGACCGCGGGTGGAGCCCGCGGTCCGATGGTCGGGTCAAACGTGGTTTCGGATGGCTTGGGTTGTCAGTTGTTCGGCAGCGCGAAGATCGTCAGCGAACCACCCAGCTGGGTGTAGTCCGCCAGTTCGCGGTAGCCGCCCACTGCACCCAGGCCGTCGCTGTCTTCCTCGAGACCGGCCGCCATGCCGATGCCGGCCCAGCCGCCAATGCCCGAGAACACGCCGAGGTACTGCTTGCCCTTGTGCTCGTAGGTGAACACGTTGCCGATGATGCCGGACGGGGTCTTGAAGCTGTACAGTTCCTTGTTGATGTCATTCACATCAACGCACTTCAGGTAGCCTTCCAGCGTGCCGAAGCAGGAAATGCCGCCGGCGGTGTTGAGCGAGCCGCTCCATACCGAGAACTTCTCCGGCTTGGTCTGCACAATCTTGCCTTCACCCGCATCCCAGGCGATGAAGTTGCCCATGCCGCCATGGCTGTTCGGCGTCGGGAACATCGACAGGGTGGCACCCACGTACGGCTGGCCAGCCACGTACTCGACCTCGAACGGCTCGTAGTCCATGCACACATGGTTGGTGGGCACGTAGAACAGGCCGGTGTTGGGGTCGAAGGAGGCGGGCTGCTGGTCCTTGGTGCCGAGCGCGGCGGGGCAGATGCCCTTCACGTTCACGTCCGGACCGTGGTCGGGGTTGGTGAACTTGGAGGTGGAGTACTGCGGCACCACCTGCGGGCGGCCGGTGGTCATGTCGACGTGGGTGGCCCAGTTCACCGTCGGGTCGAACTTCTCGGCCACCAGCAGGGCGCCGTTGGTGCGATCCATGGTGTAGGCGAAGCCGTTGCGGTCGAAGTGCACCAGCGCCTTGGTATCCTTGCCCTTGACCTTGATGTCGGCGAGGATCATCTCGTTCACGCCGTCGTAGTCCCACTCGTCGTGTGGGGTCATCTGGTAGACCCACTTGGCCGCGCCGGTGTCCAGGTCACGCGCGAAGATGGTCATCGTCCACTTGTTGTCACCGGGACGCTGGGACGGGTTCCAGGTGGAGGGGTTGCCGCTCCCGTAGTAAACCAGGTTCAATTCGGGGTCGTAGCTGAACCAGCCCCAGGTGGTGCCGCCGCCGATCTTCCACTGGTCGCCTTCCCAGGTCTTGAGTGACGAATCCTTGCCCACCGGCTTGAGTTCGCCGTCGGTCCAGGTCATCGTCTTCTCGGGGTCCATCAGCATCTCGTCGTCGGGGCCGACGCTGTAGCCTTTCCACACCTGATTGCCGGTGTTGATGTCGTAGGCGGCGAGGAAGCCGCGCACACCCCATTCACCGCCGGAAATGCCGGTGATCACCTTGTCGCCGAACACGTGCGGGGCATTGGTGTTTACCGCGCCGAGCTTGGGATCGCCATTCACCACGCTCCACAGTACCTTGCCGTCCTTGGCATCGAGCGCGACCAGGGTGCTGTCGGCCTGTTGCAGGAAGATCTTGCCTTCGGCATAGGCGAGGCCGCGATACACGGTGTCGCAGCACATCTGCGCGATCACCGACGGATCCTGCCGCGGCTCGTGGCGCCAGACGATCTTCTGGGTGTCCAGATCCATCGCGAACACCTTGTTCGGGAACGGCGTGTGGATGTACATCATGCCGTCGACCACCAGTGGCGACCCCTCGTGGCCGCGCAGCACGCCGGTGGAAAAGGTCCATGCGACCTGCATCTTGCCGACGTTGTCCTTGTTGATCTGGTCGAGCTTGCTGTAACGCTGGTTGAAGAAGTCACCGGCCTGGGCCGCCCAGTTGGACGGATTGTCGATCTTGCTCTTCAGATCGGCGTTGGCCAGGGCGAGCCCCGGAAGTGCGAGCAGCAATGCGGCCAGGAGTTGCGGACAGCGCCGAGCGGGTTTCCCGGTTTGATTCATTATTGTCTCCTCACTTTATCTACACTGAGTGTTTGCCACGCCAAACCAAGCAGACGACTCGCCGCGGCATACGAGGTCTGTTGCCACATGCTTTTACAACCGGTCTGCGCCGGCTTGCCAGGGCACCCGGACACAGGTCCGGGTGGGGGCCTGTGTGGTTGCCTCGTTCGTGGCGCACTTGCGGGGGTGACCGTGTAGCGCTCGCGAAACTAAGTGCTCAGATGCAAAGGCTGTGCCAGCGTCCCGAAACGCGTTGGCAACCGCTTCCCGGTCATGCGGCGTGCAGGCGTGGATGGGGGATGCCCGGGAAGTCCTTGGGAAATCCGCGGGAAGACACGGGTACACACGGTGTTCCGTTCGCACCCCGAGCGCGCGGGTGTCAACGCCCTGCGTGGTCGCGCAGAGTACAGTCCACGTCCTGCTTAAATATGGGGCAGGTGCTACTTTTTGGTACAGAGCGGGGCTGGCCGTGTTCGGCCGTGGTCGGCCGTGGTGTTGGCCGGTCGCCGGTCGCCGGTCACCGGTGGACGTTCGCTCCATCCGCCTGCTGCCCTCTCGGGGTATCCACTGCACGCTGGCGAGGGCCGGCAGCAACGGCGATGTCGCCACCAGCTATTCGCAGTGGCGCGTACCCGCGCTCGTCCCTCAGAATGTGAGGATGACGATTTCACCCACGCCGTTGCTCGTGCTTGCCGCCCTGTCGGCCCGCGCGCTCGCACACAGCGCCCGCACGGGCGGTTTCACGCCCGTGGCGCTGGACGTATTCGGCGATCTCGACACTCGGCAGATCGGCGAATGGCGCGGCATCTCGGGTGGTGGCCTGGTGCTGGACGGCGCTGCGCTGGTCTCCGCGCTCCAGGCCTTGCGCAACCGCCCCGGCTTTGTCGGGTGGATGGCTGGCAGCGGTTTTGAAGCCTGTCCCGATGTGCTTGCCGCCGCGGCCAAGGTCGTGGCGCCGCTGGGCAACCCACCCGAGCTGGTGGCGCAGGTGCGCACGCCGCGCGCCTTTTTCGCCTTGCTGCGTGCGCTCTCTGTTCCCCACCCGGAAACCTGTTTCATTCCCCCGGAACATCCTGCCGGGCGGCCCATCGTCCCGCCTGCCGGCTGGCTGGTGAAGAACGCTCACGCCTGCGGCGGCTGGCATGTGCGCGCACTCACCCAGGCCTCGTTGCGCGACATCGGCTGGCCTGCAGTGTGCGGCGACGCTGCCACCGCCACCGCCCCGGGGGCGTGGTACTTCCAGCGGCGCACGCAGGGTATGCCCTTGTCGGCCTTGTTTCTTGCCGACGGCGCGCGCGCGCGGGTGCTTGGCATCGCGCGTCAAAGTATGCGCAGCCGCGGACGGCGACCCTTCGTCTATTACGGTGGCATAGGCCCGGTCAGAGTGCCGGGCGCCTGCGCGGCGTGGGTGGAGCAGGTGGTCGCCCGTCTCGTCGTGGCGCTCGGGCTGGTGGGCTTGAACGGCATCGACTTCCTGCTGGACGAGGCGGGCGACGCCTGGCTGCTGGAGCTCAATCCGCGTCCCACTGCAAGTCTGGCCCTGTTCGACGACGCCGTGCCGGGTGGGTTGGTACGCGCCCATGTGGCCGCGTGCCGCATCGGCGCCTTGCCCCCGCCGCCGACGATAGTGGCGTCCTCCGCAGTGGTGCGCGGTTTCGAAACGGTGTATGCCAACCGACCGGTCGACATCGACAAGGAACAGGCCGCCTGTCTGTTGGCACAGCCGGAGTGCTGCGACATTCCGCAGCCGGGAACGCGGCTGTCGTCGGGCGATCCGGTCTGCACCGTGCGGGCCGAAGGTGAAAACGAGGGGGTGGTTGTCGAGCGACTCGCCGCCCAGGCGCGGAGGGTCCGCGAGGTCTTGAACGGCGCGACGGGGTGGGCAGATGGGGGGCGGTCGAACCAAACGATGCGCTTGAGTGCTGCGGCGCACGCGGGAAAACGACAACGGTGAAGGGGCATGCGATGAGCGCACAGTCCGGTGACATGCGGGGCAAGGGGGAGGGACCGGACCAAGCCGAGGCCGCGCGCATCCTCGCCTTGGAAATGGGCTGGGGGCAGGGGGGTGCGGTGCGCAAGCCCGGCCACGACCGCCTGGCGTCGCCGGGACACGGTATGCAGGCCCAGCAGTTCCTCGACAGCGCGCGTGCCGCCGCCGCCTGCCTGTTTGAGCCTGGGCGGTCGGTGGGGGCGCGACTGGAGGCGGCCGTGGCCGCTACTCAACGCGTGGCCGGTTGCAACACCAATCTCGGCATCTTGCTGCTGTGTGCGCCGCTGGGGTGTGCGCTGCAACTCGCCGCCACACCACAGGCGGCGCCGCACGCCCTACCGGATGCGCCAGGGTGTGCGGGGGCGGTTGCTGCCTGGGGCGGGCAAGCCCGTGGGACGCAAGCGAACGGCACGGTCGGCTTCTCCGAAGCGGTGTTGCGCCCGGCCGTGTTGCAGGTGCTCGACACGCTCGACCTTGATGACGCCGCCGCGGCCTATCGGGCCATCGCCCTCGCCAACCCCGGTGGTCTGGGACAGGCCGACGCCGAAGACGTGCGCCGGCCGCCCAGCATCGGACTGCGCGCGGCCATGTCGCTCGCCGCCGGGCGCGACCTGATCGCCGCGCAATACGCCAACGGTTTCGAGCAGGTGTTCGCGCTGGGTCTGTCGGCTGCGCGCGCGCCCGCCGCCACCCACGCTGAGCGCGTGTTGCGGGTGTATCTGACATGGCTTGCCACCTACCCGGATTCCCATGTCGTGCGCAAGCATGGCGCCGCTGCCGCGGCGCAGCTGCGGAAGGAGGCGCGTCACTGGTGGCTGCGTCTGGATGCTACGGGCGACACCGCTGCGGGCGAGGACGGGGCAGGGCACACCGCGTTGGCGGTCCATCCCGACGCGAAGGGGAGCCCCGCTTCGGCAACCCATTCCCGCATGGCCGACGCGCTTGCCGCGTGGGACGAGGATCTGAAGGCCCGCGGCCTCAACCCGGGCACCAGCGCCGACCTCACTGTGTGCACGCTGTTCCTCGCCGCGGCGCTGGCCCCCGGGCTGATGGGTGAAACCTGACCCCCGCACGCGCCGCTGGCGGGGCTGGAACGATGCTTGCTAAAACGAGTGGAGACCACCGTGACGTCCGGCCTTTGCGGGCCGGGCGCGACCAGGAATGATCAAAACCACGCTTCGCACCCGTTTCGACGCCGACATCGGCACCCCGCCTGACCTCGCCCCGCACCCCGCGACGGTGGTCGACGTCAGTTCGCCCGCGCGCCTGCACCTCGGATTTCTCGATCCCAGTGCCTCGCTGGGGCGGCGCTTCGCCAGTCTCGGCCTGGTGTTGGACGGTTTCGCCACGCGGCTGCGCCTGCAGTTCGCGGAGGGCGACTCCGATCCCGCGGGCGCAACCGCCACCGGGCTGGGCCATGGCCTGCACCAGCGGATACGGATCGACGAGTGCTGCAGCGGCGACGCCGCCGAACGTATGGCCCGCTATCTGGCCGCCCTGCAGCGTGAGAGCGGGCTCGCGCAGCCGCTTCAGGTGGTGTTGTCGGCCATGCCGCCGGCACACTCCGGCTTCGGTTCCGGCACTCAGCTTGCGCTCGCGCTGGGCCGGGCCTTCTGCACCCTGCACGGGCTGGACTGGAGTACCCGCCGCATCGCCACCGTGCTGGGGCGGGGCGAGCGCTCGGGCGTGGGCATTGCCGGTTTCGACCAGGGTGGCCTGCTGCTGGACGGCGGGCCGGGTCCGGACGGCGCCACCGCGCCGCTGCTGGCGCGCATTGCCTTTCCCGTCGACTGGCGGGTGGTACTGGTGCTCGACGATCGCATCGACGGCCTCAGCGGCAGCGCCGAGCGGGTGGCCATGGACAGGCTTCAGCCGTTTCCCAGGGAATTCGCTGCCGACCTCTGCCATCAGGTTCTGATGCGGGTGCTGCCGGGTGCGATCGAACGCCGGTTCGAACCCTTCGCCGCCGGCGTCAGTGCCATCCAGCGGTTGATCGGCGACTACTTCGCGCCGGCCCAGGGGGGTTCCATGTACACCGGCGCGGCCGTTGCCCGGGTGGTCGAGTGGATCGGCAGTCACTACGCCGCTGGCATCGGCCAGAGTTCGTGGGGTCCCACCGGTTTCGCCTTTCTGCGTTCGGCCGACGAGGCGGCAGGGGCGATCGCGGCGGCCCGCGCGGCGGGCGTGGTCGACCCCGCGCTGCGCCTGGTCGTCATGGGCGCCAACAATCGCGGCGCGCGCGTCGAGGTTGCCACCGCCGCGCTTGCGCGCGCCTGAGCGCCTGCCGACAGCACCTTCCAAACCCGTCGGCCCGGCCGGCGGTGTCCTGTTTCAAGCATAGTCACCAAAGGATGGTTTCATGGACCGAAGCTATATTCTTCACATGTTCTCTCCGGGCAAGCAGATGAGCCCGTTCGACATCAACATGGCGGTGGATGCCGGCTACCAGGTGGTCGTGCCGTATTGCGGCGTGACCCGCGAGGAGATCACCGGCCTCACCCAGGACGCGATCTTCTCGCGTGGCCCCAAGGGGGTGAAAGCCACCGGCATCTTCATCGGCGGGCGCGACGTGATGCTCGCCGCCGACATGCTCGACGCCGCGCGCAAGGCCATGGTGCCGCCCTTCGAAGTCTCGGTGATCGCCGACCCCAGCGGTTCCTACACCACCGCGGCAGCGCTGGTTGCCTGCGTCGAGCGGCAACTGCGCAAGGCGCACGCCACCGACTTTGCCGGCAAGCGCGTGCTGATCCTGGGTGGTACCGGTACCGTGGGGCGCATCGCAGGGGTGATCGCGGCCGGCCTGGGCGCCAGCGTTACCCTTGCCAGTCATCGTGACCAGTCCGCCGCCGACAAGGCCGCAGCCGAAACCGGCCTGCGCTTCGGCTGCACCTTGCACGGTGTGGGCGCGCAGGATGAGTCCGCCCGCCGTGCCGCGCTTGTGCAGGCCGACGTGGTGCTTGCCGCCGCCGCCGCCGGGGTGCAGGTCGTGACCGCCGCGGACCTCGCCGCCGCCACTGCGCTGCTGGTCGCCGCCGACGTCAACGCCGTGCCGCCGGAAGGCATCGCCGGCGTCGGTGTGATGGACGACGGCAAGCCCCTGGTCGGCGCGACCGGGGCCGTGGGCATCGGCGCGCTGGCGGTCGGAAACGTCAAGTATGGCGTGGAAAACGGCCTGCTGGTGGCCATGCGCATTGCCGACAAGCCGCTGTACCTGGGATTCCGCGAGGCCTTCGACAAGGCCCGCGAACTGCTCGCCGGCAAGGAGTGAAATCGTGGCAGACACCCCCGAACACGCACAACATTCCAGCGCAGCGACCAACGGCGTCGCAGACGTGCTTTCCGCAGCGGCGGCCGGCCTCAGCGTGAACCGCCTGGCTGCCGGCCGGGTGGCGCAGCTGATCGATGCCGCCGCCACGCTGGGTGTGGCCGTCGAGCGCCTGGACAACGGCGTGACCGTGGTCGATGCCGGCATCGACGTGCCCGGCAGCGTCGCCGCCGGCGTGCTGGTCGCCGAGATCTGCATGGGCGGCCTGGGCAAGGTGCGCCTGGCCAGTCGGGTGGAGTACGCCTGGCCGGCCTGGCTGGAGGTCGATAGCGCCCAGCCGGTGCTCGCCTGCCTGGCCAGCCAGTACGCCGGCTGGAGCCTGTCGGCGAGCAAGGAGGAGGCTGGCGGGCGCAAGTTCTTCTCGCTTGGCTCGGGTCCGGCGCGCGCGCTGGCCTGTCGCGAGGACTTGTTTGTGGAACTGGGCTACCGTGACCACGCTGATGCTGGCGTACTGGTGCTGGAAGTCGACCGCCGTCCGCCGCCGGTGGTGGTGGACAAGATCCTGCGCGATTGTGGCCTGGCAGCGGAGCGGCTCACCCTTGTGCTCACGCCCACCACCAGCCTCGCCGGCACCACCCAGGTGGTTGGCCGGGTGCTGGAAGTGGCCATGCACAAGGCGCATGAGCTGGGTTTCCCGCTCGGCGACATCATCGATGGCAACGCCTGCGCGCCGCTGCCGGCGCCCAGTCCGGACGGTGGCGTGGCCATGGGCCGTACCAATGACGCCATCCTCTACGGCGGGCGGGTGTACCTCAAGGTGCGCGGCAGCGACGAGGCGGCACGTGACCTCGCGCAGTGCCTGCCCTCGACCAATTCGCGCGACCATGGCCGCTCCTTCGCCGACATCTTCCGCGACTACGAGTACGACTTCTACAAGATCGACCCCGCCTTGTTTGCGCCTGCCGAAGCCTGGGTGAGCAACCTGGACAGCGGCCGCAGCTGGCGTGCCGGGCGGCTTCACATGGACTTGTTGCTGGCCTTGTGGCTGGAGCGCCAGGATGGCTGACCTGCAGCTGCCGCCGCCGTACCTCGCGGCGGCGCGAGACGGTCGCGTCGCCATTTTTACCGACGAAACCGGATGGCATACCCGCCAGCTACGCCAGGCGCTTGCGCGCCGCGGGCTGGAGGGGCGGTGCGTGGACCTCGCCGACTGCCGCTTCGACACCACCGCGGCCTGTGGCCTGGTGATACCGGGCTTCGGCAAAAGGGTGCCGCGCGCGGCGATCGTGCGTGGCATTGCCGGCGGCAGCCTGGAGCAAATCACCAAGCGCCTCGGCATACTGCACGCGCTGCGGGAGTTGGGCGTGCCGGTCTACAACGATGCCCGGGCCATCGAGCGCAGCGTGGACAAGGCCATGACCAGCTTTCTGCTGCATCGCGCGGGCGTGCCCACGCCGCCCGCCTGGGCGCTGGAAGACGCCGCCCAGGCGCGGCGCGTGCTGATGCGCGAAGGCGCGCTCGGCCACGGGCTGGTACTCAAGCCGGTGTTCGGTTCGCAGGGCAAGGGCTTGCGCCGGATCGGGCTCACCGGGGAGGGCATCCAGCCCTTGCCCGAGTTGGCCGAAGTCGCCGGCCTGGTCTATCTGCAGCGCTTCGTCCCGCAGCCGGAATCGCCCAGCCAGCCCGGTTTCGACTGGCGGGTGCTGGTGGTGGGCGGCCGCGCCATCGCCGCCATGCGACGCGTCAGCCGCCACTGGGTGCGCAATGTCGCCCGAGGCGCACGCTGCCAGGCCTGCGACCTTGCCACCGAGCCGGCGCCACTGGCGACCCTCGCCGAGGCGGCCGCCGCGGCCCTGGGCATGGACTACGCAGGCGTCGACCTGCTGCCTGATGCGGCCACGGGCGGCGCCCAGGTCATCGAGGTCAACGGCGTGGCCGCATGGCGGGGGTTGCAGAAGGTGACCGGGTTCGACATCGCCCAGGCCATCGTGGACGATCTGCTGTCGCGCCGGCTGGGGCTGAGGGTGCAGCCGGCGGTGGCACAGGTGTGCCATTTTTGATCACGTGTCACCCCGACCGGGTACGTGGTTGAACACTTGTCGGACGACTCGCGCGGGGCACTGCGCACCACCGCAGGCCGCCGCCGGGAGGCGCGCCGAACCGGGCTGTACGGCCATTGGCGCGGTTTCTGCGGTAGCGCACGCAAAGCTGGCACGGATTCTGTATTGGGTAGCGGGATGTCCTTCGGTGCGCGCAGTTGCGCAGGTGGACAGGCGGCCAGCACGGCCACACGACTACATCAAATGGAGAAACAAGAATGGCAAAGATCGATCGCATGCTCGTGGGAGAGTCCCTGGTTGGGGATGGCAATGAAGTCGCGCACATCGACCTCATCCTCGGGCCGCGGGGCAGTGCTGCGGAGACGGCTTTCGCCACCGCGCTGACCAACAACAAGGACGGCTTCACTTCGCTGCTGGCGGTGGTCGCTCCCAACCTGATGTGCAAGCCGGCGACGGTGATGTTCAACAAGGTCACCATCAAGGGTGCCAAGCAGGCGGTGCAGATGTTCGGCCCGGCCCAGCGTGGCGTTGCGATGGCGGTGGCCGACAGCGTCGAGGATGGCACCATCCCCGCCGACGAAGCCGACAACATCTTCATTTGCGTCGGCGTCTTCATCCATTGGCTCGCCGAGGACGACAAGAAGATCCAGGACTACAACTACCAGGCCACCCGCGAGTCGATCAAGCGTGCGGTGTCCGGCCAGCCCTCGGCCGCCGAGATGCTGTCCAAGAAGGGCTCTTCGGCCCACCCGTTCGCCGCCAACTGAGTTTCCTGCGAGCGGCGCGACCCCCAACCCCGGGCGCGCAGTAACTAAAAAGGCCGAAGCAGCTGCTTCGGCCTTTTTACCGCCCCCTTCGGGGGGCGTCCGTCAGCGCTTGGCGTCCGGCACCAGCCCCGCGCCCAGCAGGCTCAGCACCTCGGCGCTGGGGCGGCCATCGGCGGGCGGGGCGGGGCGGCGGCTGCGTTCGATCATCACCCCCACGCCTTCCACGTCGTCGAACTTGCGCGGCTTGGTTACCCGCACCCGCACCCAATGCGCGCCGAAGCGGCCCAGCAGCAGCCCCGCCACGCCCTCGGCGAAGGCCTCGAGCAGGCGGTACTCGTGGGTCGCGAGCATCTCCTTGAGCGCGCTGCGCACCTCGCTGTAGTCGATGGTGTCGCCGATGCGGTCGGTGTCACAGGCCAGGCTGCGCGGCAGGCCCGCGGCCAGGTCGATGCGCACCGGCTGGGTGTCGTGCAACTCGTCGTGATGGATGCCGATCACGGTTTCGCCAACGAAGCCGTCGATGAAGATGATGTCCAGCCCCTGGGTGGCGGCGTCGGTCTGTGGGGCGATATGCATGCTGTGGGAGTGCGGCGTCGGCCGGCTGTCGTGGATGGTAAGCAAGAGGGTGGTCTCCGGTAGCTGTTTATCTCAGAATGCCCGCATTGTGCAACGAACACCGACATCCGAAGCGAAAACCGGGCCATGGCGGACACGCGCAGGTCGCCTTCGGGCACGTTCCGCCGGCCGGCATGCAAGTTGCAGCGGGGGCAGGGAAGACCCCAACCGGCCCGTTCGACGCACACGCCATTCTTGACCACGCTCCAGAACCCGCAACCGCCAGAAGTCCATCGATGCCCAGAAACGACGCCAGCGGCGACACCAAGTACTACCCCAGCGCCTTCGACGAAGATGCCATCCTGCCCACCGGCGGCACGGCCGGCGACCTGGCCCGGCGCAGCCGCTTCGCCTGGGCGGTGACCGGCTCCGGCCATTTCCTGGAAGAGTGCATCGCGCTCGCGCTACGCCTGCCCAACGTCGACCTGTTCCTCTCGGCGGCGGCGGAAGAAGTGCTGCCGCTGTACAACTACCGCATTGCCGAACTGCGCGAGCAGTGCCGCGTGTTCCGCGACAAGACGTCCAGCTCCGTGCCCGTCGGCATGCTCTACGACGATGTCTACCACACCGTGGTAGTGGCCCCGGCCACCAGCAACACCGTGGCCAAATGCGCCTTCGGCATTTCCGACACGCTGCCCACCAACATCTTCGCCCAGGCCGGCAAGCTGGAGATTCCCGGCATCGTGCTGGCCTGCGACATGCGGCCGGTGGTGGTGACCAAGAGCCCGCGCGAATGGGTGGAACTCAAGCCGCGCAACATCGAGCTGGAGAACGTCGAACGGCTGCGCCGCATCGATTTCTGCGAAGTCGTCGAAACACCCGAGCAACTCGAGCAGGCCTTGCAGCACCGCCTTGAGCAACTGGGGCTGAAGTGAAGTTCGATACGATGCCGGAAGCAATGCTCAAGGCGATACCCGCCGCGATCACGCCCGAAGGGACCCTCACCGCATCCCCCACCGCGATGCGCTGCGTGAGTTCGCCCATGCCCGCCACCGCCCAGACGCATCGCTGCGGTCGTGTCGGTGCATACTGAGGCCCACGTGTCTGCCGCCCCATCCACCATGGAACGCATCCTCTTCCTCACCGGCCGGCTGGCCCAGCGCAACCTCGAACGCGTGCTCGCAGCGATGACGCCCGCGCCGTTTACCTGGGAAGTGCGCGACCTTGGCCTGAAGGTGGCCGGACTCATGACCGCCGACATGGTGCGGCGGCGCCTCGAGCGCGTCGACGGCTTCGACCGCGTGCTGGTACCCGGCCGCTGTCGCGGCGATCTCGATGCCCTGGCCCAGCACTACGGCGTACCGGTGGTGCGCGGCCCTGAGGAACTCAAGGACTTGCCGGCCTTCTTCAACCGCGCCGCCAAGGCGGTGGACCTGTCGCGCTACGAAACCCACATCTTCGCCGAGATCGTCGACGCCCCCCGGCTGGACACCGCCGGCGTGCTCGCCCGCGCCCACGCCTTGCGCAACAGCGGCGCCGATGTCATCGACCTCGGTTGTCTGCCGGCCACCCCCTTTCCGCACCTGGAAGAATGCGTGGTAGAACTCAAGCGCGCCGGCTTCCGCGTCTCGGTGGATTCGCTGGACAACGCCGAACTGCTGCGTGGCGGGCGCGCCGGTGCCGACTACCTGCTCAGCCTCACCGCCGACAGTCTGTGGCTGGCCGACGAAGTCGCCGCCACCCCGGTGCTGATCCCGCGCGAGCCCACCGACGAAGCCTCGCTGCATGAAGCCGTAGACGCCATGCTCGCGCGCGGCCGGCCGTTTCTGGCCGACGCCATCCTCGACCCCATCCCGTTCGGGCTGCTCGCCTCGCTATGCCGTTACCAGCGGCTGCGCGAGCGCTATCCCGACATCGACATCATGATGGGCGTGGGCAATGTCACCGAGCTCACCGAAGCCGACACCAGCGGCATCAACGCGGTGCTGTTCGGCATTGCCGCCGAACTCGGCGTGGCCGCGGTGCTCACCACCGAGGTCAGCCGCCACGCCCGCCGTGCCGTGCGCGAGGCCGACGTCGCCCGCCGCGTCATGCATGCCGCCTTCGTCTCGCAAAGCCTGCCCAAAGGCTTCAGCGACGCGTTGATGACGGTCCACGACAAGCGCCCGTTTCCCGACACCCCGGAAGAAATCGCCGAAAATGCCGCCGCCGTGCGCGACCCCAGCTTCCGCGTGCAGGTTTCCGAAAACGGCCTGCACGTCTACAACCGGGACGGCCATCACACCGGCACCGACCCGTACCAGCTGTGGCCGCACCTCGGCCTGGAACACGACGGCGGACACGCTTTCTACATGGGGGTGGAACTCGCCCGCGCCGAAATCGCCTGGACGCTGGGCAAGCGCTACGCCCAGGACCAAGCCCTGGTCTGGGGCTGCGCCGTCGACCAGGCTGCGCCGGACCTCAGTGCCTACTGCGCCCCGGGTGCCACCAAGCAGTCCCGCCGCAGTGCGCAGGGTGTGCACGTCGATGACCCGCCCGTCGATCCCCCACCCATCGATCCCCCTCTCGTCGATGCCCCCATCGATTCCGCCAACCCAGCCGACCGCA
The DNA here is from genome assembly GCA_046295975.1 of Rhodocyclaceae bacterium. Lineage (GTDB taxonomy): Bacteria > Pseudomonadota > Gammaproteobacteria > Burkholderiales > Rhodocyclaceae > UBA2357. Next base: position 5,837 of record JBKBMG010000030.1, on the reverse strand, counting down.
GTGTCCGCACAACACCGGAACCGGAGCCCAAACCATGATCTTCGAAACCGTGGTCAGCACCTTGTCGCCCGAGGGCGAAGTGCACCTCGCGCCGATGGGCGTGCGCTACGAAACCGAACAGGCGTCCGACGCCACGCCCGTGCCGGTGGTGTTGCTGATGCCGTTCAAGCCCTCGCGCACGCTCGACAACATCCTCGCCACCCGCCGCGCAGTGCTCAACTTCACCACCGACGTGCGCATTTTCGCCGGCTGTGTCACCGGCCGGCGCAACTGGCCCACCCAGCCTCTGGAAGGCTTCGACGGCCAGCGCCTTGTCGATGCCATCGGCCATGTCGAATTGCACCTGCAGGGCGACCACGATGACGCCGTGCGCCCGGTGCTGCGCATGCGCCGCGGTCGCGAAGTCGTCCATGCCGGCTTCCAGGGTTTCAACCGCGCCCAGGCCGCCGTCATCGAAGCGGCGGTGCTCGTGAGCCGGCTCGGCATGCTGCCGCGTACCAAGGTGGAAAGTGAAATGGACTACCTGCAGATCGCCATCGACAAGACCGCCGGCCCGCGCGAGCAGGAGGCCTGGGATTGGCTGTTCGGTGCTGTCGAGCACTTCTACGCCAGCCAGCCGGAGTCCGAACGGTGACGCCCGCCATCCGCATGCTCGTCAGCGTGCGCGACGTCGACGAAGCGCGCGACGCCGCCGCGGCCGGCGTCGACTTCATCGATCTCAAGGAACCCCGTGCCGGCGCCCTGGGCGGTCTGCCGCCCGACACCCTGCGCGCCATCTGCACCACGCTGCGGAGTGGGGCGGGGCACCACCTCATCAGCGCCACCATCGGCGACCTGCCCCTCGAACCCCATGCGGATGCGCTTCCGTCGTCGCCCCCGGTCGGCGCGCTCGCCTCATCCGCCGCCACTGATGTGGCCACCCCCGAGGCCACCGACCTGGTCATTCATGCCCCCGCACTCGCCCGCATCGACACCGTGGCCGCCTGCGGCGTCGACCTCGTCAAGGTGGGCGTATCCGGCACCGGCCCGCGGGCGCTCACCTTGCTCGCCGCGCTCGCCCGTCACGCGACCACCACCGGCCTTGCCATCGTCCCGGTGCTGCTCGCCGACGACGGCCTCGCGCCCGAGGTCGTGGCCGCCGCCTGCAACCCCGTTTTCTCCGCCATCATGTGCGACACCCAGCGCAAGCGCGCCGGCAGCCTGTTCGACCTCGTCCCCGCGCAGGCGCTCGCACACTTCATTGCCCAAGGCCGCCGGCGCGGCCTCACCGTCGGCCTCGCCGGCGCCCTGCGCCACGCCGACATCCCGCGCCTTGCACAACTCGCCCCGGACTTCGCCGGCTTCCGCAGCGCCGTCTGCATCGGCCATCGCGAAGACCGCCTCGACCCGCAAGCCGTACGCCACCTGCGTGAAGCCCTTTACCGGCCACAGGCCTGCGTTGCGCCAACAACCTGACGGCGTGAGGTTGCAGTCAGGCATCCTGGGGAGCGTGCATCTACAATGCCGATAACGGCACGGGTGCCATGCACGCTAGCCCTGTCGGTCATCGGCTTTCCCCAGATTTGCTTCCGAACTACCGAATTGATACATGAAGGTTCTGATAATCGAAGACAACGCCATTCTGGCTCATGGGATCAAGACCGTGATCGAGGAAGCCGGTTATGGCGCCGATGTGCTTCGGAGCGGTGAGGGGGCGGCCTCATTTCTGAAAAGTGGCAACTATGATCTGCTGATTCTGGATCTGGGGCTGCCGGGGGTTGACGGCATCGAGGTGCTGCGGGATCTGCGCAAACGCAACAACCCGATACCGGTCATCATTATCTCGGCAAGGGATCGATTGGATCAGCGTATCAGCGGTCTCGATGAGGGCGCAGACGATTATCTGTGCAAGCCATTCTCCCTTGAAGAAGTCATCGCCCGCGTCCGGGCGGTCGTCCGGCGCAGTCGCTCGTTTTCCGACAATCGCCTCAGAAACGGCGACTTGGTGTTTTGTCTGGTGTCGCGGAACTTGACGCTCAAGGGAGAGGAGGTGGTGTTGCACCGCCGTGAGATGGCCGTGCTGGAGTACTTTCTGATGAATCGCGGTCGTTTGCTGACCAAGGATCAGGTAGCCGACAGTATCGCCTCCTTCGAGCAGGATCTCAGTGCGGGCGCAATTGAAACCTATGTCTCGCGTATTCGAAAGAAACTCGGTGCTGCGGCGGGGATCCGCACCGTACGTGGCTTGGGTTACGTGATGGATAATCTGGACTGATGCGCGTCAATTCCGTTCGCAGTCATCTGATCGCATGGATCATTCTTCCGCTGGTCATATTGATTCCCTTGTCGCTCTATGCCAGCCACCTGCTTCTCACGCATCGTATCGACCATAGTTTTGACAGGATGCTGCGCATGGGGGCTTCGCGTTTCGAGGAACGCTTCTATGTGGCCGACGGTGAGATCCGGATCAATCTGCATTTCCTGTCGGTGAATTCGCTGGGTACAGGCGGGCAGGGCAAGCTCTTCTATCGCGTGCGCGATGCCCAGGGGCGCGTGCTGGCCGGTTTCGAGGGATTGCGGGGACCGGAGGGCGAGACGGATGCCGAAGTGTTCTACGACACGACCTTCGCAGGAACGGATTTGCGGGCACTGCGGCTGCATATTCCCGTTCGCGGCGCTCGGGCGTCACCGGTCGAGATCATCGTGGCCGAGTCGCGCGAGGGGCGGCTTCAATTGCTACGCGACTTCATGTCCAATCTGCTGGTGACGAAGCTGGGGCTCGGATTGAGCGTGATGATCATTGCGCTGTTTGCGATCCATAAGGGATTGTCTCCACTTCAGCGCATTGAAAGGGCGTTGCACCGGCGCTCGGCGCAGGATCTCTCGCCGTTGCAGGAGCGCGCACCAACCGAGGTCACCGCGCTGGTCGACAGCATCAACAAGCTCATGGTGCGGATCCGGAAGAACATCCAGCACATTCAGCAGTTCAATGCCGATGTATCGCATCAGTTACGGACGCCCATTTCGGAAATCAAGGTGTTGGCCGAGATTTCGGAGCGCCAGTGTCGTGATCCCGTGCTGCGGGAGAACCTGCAGGCCATACGCAAGACCACCGAGTACGCCGCTCATACGACGCAGCAGTTGCTGAAATACGCCAAGACGAAAACCGACCTCGTGGATTTGTCGGCGCTTGAGGTTCACGACTTGCCCGACGCTTGCCGGGAGGCGTGTACGCGCATGCTCAATCGGGTGCACGATCGCGGTCAGGAACTGGAGTTCATCGCCGATGACCGGCCGATGAGGATTCGTTGCGATCCCATCATGGTGCAGTGGCTGCTGACCAACCTGATCGACAATGCCAGCGTCCATGCGGGCGGCGCGCAGAGCAGTTATCAGGGCGTGATCCGCGTAAGACTGCAGGTACAGGATGACGCGCATGTGCGCCTCAGCGTGGAGGATGACGGTGTCGGCATTCCCGAGGATGAGATCGCGTACGTGACGGAGCGCTTCTACCGCATCAATCGCGATGAAAAGGGCTCGGGTCTGGGACTGTCCATCGTCAGCCAGGTGGCCCAGTCGCACTTGGCCAGGCTGGTGATGGAACCGGGCGAGACGGGTGGCCTGCGGGTCTCCGTACTCTTTCCACTTCACGGCTGACGCCAGCGGCGCCAGCCGTGATCAGCAGCGGCAACCCGTGGGTTTCAGGAGGCGGCGCGCAGGCCGGACTTGCCGGACGTCAAGCGCTTCATGAGTGACGCGATATGGCGACCGGAAAGCGAAATCATCAGCAACGCGATGATGACCATCGTGACCGGTCGCTCAAGCACATAGCTGATGTTGCCGCCGCTGATCTGATAGGAGTGGAGCAGCGTCTTCTCGGCCATTGCGCCAAGCAGTATGCCGATCACCGCGGCGGGAACGGAATAGCCGTAGCGTCGCATCAGCCAGCCGATGATGGCGAAGGCCAGTACCGTAAACGGCCCCACGAAGTTTCCGGTCAGACCGAACGAACCGAATACCGCCAGCACCAGCACGCTGGGGATCAGGTACCGCATCGGCACCTTGATGATGTTCGCCAGCAGCGGTATGAACAGTACACCGAGCACCATCAGGAAGAAGACCTGGGCGAAGTTCGCGAAGATGATGGCGTACACGATGTCCGTCTGCTCACGGATGAACTGGGGCCCGCCGGTGATGTTGTGCATTGCAAACGCGGCAAGCATGACGGCGGTGGCGCCGCCGCCCGGTATGCCCAGCGCCAGCAGCGTGGCCATGGAGCCCGCCTCGGAAGTGCTGTTGGCCGATTCGGAAGCGATGATCCCCTTGGGATTGCCCTTGCCAAAGGAGTCCGGGTCCGAATCGCGCCGTTTGGTCTCCACGTAGGAGAGCAGGTTCGATACGGATGAACCGACACCCGGCACGGCGCCGACGAAGACCCCGATCAGGCATCCCCGGATCATCACCAGCGGTGCGGTGAAGGCCTGCCTGAATCCACTCGCGATCTGGCGCAGATTCACCTTGCGCGACGCATCGTTCTCGACGATGTAGCGCTTGTTGGCGAGGCGGAATAGTTCCGACGCGGCAAACATGCCCATCATCGCGGGGATGACCGGAATGCCGTCGAACAGATAGAAACTGCCCATCGTGCCACGGGCCATGCCGATCTCGTTGAACCCGATCGTGCCGATCAACAGACCCACGAAGCCGGCAATCAGGCCCTTCAGCATGTACTCGCCGCGCAGGCTGGCAATCAGCGTCATGCCCCATAGAATCACCACAAACATCTCGGACGGCCCCAATTTGAGCACCATCGTGGAAATGGGCTGAATCAGCAGGAACAGAATCATGTAGCCAATCAGCACACCGAAAACCGATGATGCCAGGGCGATGCCCAGCGCCTGATTATGCAGCCCTTTGCGCGCCATCGGGTAACCGTCGAAGGCCGTGGCGATCGCGGACGAGGTGCCGGGGATGTTCATCAGGATGGCCGGTATGCCACTCCCAAACGAGCCGCCGGTGAAAATGGCGGTCAGAAACAACATGGCCTGCATGAAATCCATGTACATCGTCATGGGCAGGAAGATGGCCATCGCCATTGAGATCTGAAGTCCGGGCGTCGCCCCGAAAATCAGCCCGATGATGATGCCCGGAATCACAACCAGCCAGGGTGTCAGGCTGCTTGAGAGCAAGGTCAGTGCGTTGGCACTGGCGACAAGATCAATCATCCTAGATTCCTCGGTTGACCGCTTACAGCGTGTCTGGATAGTGCATCAATGCACACATTTCGGGTTTCGTGAGGGGGCACCGAATAGGTGAGTTCGCTACGTACCCGCGCACGGTTTCGGGGTCGTCTGACTGCGTTACGCCTCCTTGCAGGTGCTAATCGATGGGCAGGAAGGTCATTGGCATGGGGTAGGGCAGCATCAGGGCGAAGAACAGCGCCGTCGCGAACCCGAAGCCCAGGCTGTAGCCCAGTGTCAGCCAGATGTTCTTCTCGCCCTTCATGCGCAGGAAGATCGCCACGAACAACACGGTGCCCAGATCGAATCCCAGCCAGGGCAGTGTCAGCACATAGGTGCCGAACAAGAGGACGATTGGGAGTATGTCGCGTACCGGTTCGTCATCCACTGCTGCGAACAGGCGCTTTTGCCAGAGCCCGATGACGAGTTCGGCAGCGCACAGAATCAGTACGGCTGTTGCGACGGGCAGAATCAGTAGCAGGTTGGGAACGGTGGCGGAGACGCAGATACCCCGGCGGCCACTTCAAATTCCTCCATCTGTGGCCAGGTCAAATTCCCCCAGTGGGAGATGACAGGACGGGTGGTTTTTACTCGTTGTCTGAACCTTTCGCAAGCCGG
>JBKBMG010000029.1:0-69063 GCA_046295975.1 Rhodocyclaceae bacterium | reverse complement strand
TGATGCAGTTCATGACGCAACGCCTCAACCCACAACCGATAGACTCTGGGTAACCTCCACAGCCCGTACCAAATTAAATCCCCACATACTTCAACCTGATTTTGAAATGAGAACTGCTGGCGGATGGTTGTCCGCCTGCTTTTGTTTTTCCGGCATGATTGCGCTCGCGCGACGCCCGACTTCCAACGCCCTCCCAGGCCAATCGGACTCGCCGCGACATCAGTATTTATTGATATGGAAGCGAGCTTACCTCAGCCTCGATTGCGCCCGGAGGCGCTCACTCCCCGAATTGGGTGGTACGACAAGCCGGCCAATCCCGCGTCATGACTGGGCTTTCACGCATTCTTCATCGCTTGCGCGCACGCGGATGCGCGTCGTCATAGACCCTGGCCAGATGCTGGAAGTCGAGGTGAGTATATACCTGCGTGCTACGAATGCTGGCATGCCCGAGCAACTCCTGAACCCCGCGCAGGTCGCCACTGGACTGCAGCAACTGGCTGGCGAAGCTATGCCTGAGCATGTGCGGATGCACATGCAGCCCCAGTTCCGATTGCGACGTCCAGCGCTTCAAGCGCGACCGGATCGCACCGCCGCTGAGTGCTCCGCCACTGCGTGTGACAAACAACAGCGCCTGCTCGGGCGCCGCCCAGCGCGCGCGCTCGGTGAGCCATGCCCGCAACGCGACCAGCGCCGGTTCGCCCACCGGCACCATCCGCATCTTGCCGCGCTTGCCGAGCACGGTGACCATGCCCGCCTCCAGATCCAACCCCGCCCCCACCTCCAGCCCGGCGAGCTCGGCCAGGCGCAAACCGGATGAGTAGAACAGCTCGAACATCGCCCGGTCCCGCACCGCCAGCGCCCCATCGTCCCCCACTTCCATCAAGGCCTTGGACTGGTCGGGCGACAAGGCCCGCGGCAGACGCTTGGCCGCGCGCGGCGCGCGTACCGGGTCCACCGGGTTGAGCGGCAAACCGTGGCGACGCACCAGCCAACGGTAGAAGCCCCGCCAGGTCGATAACACCCGCGCGATCGAACGCCCGCCGAGACCTCCCGCGTGCATGCGGGCGACGAAGCGGCGCACGTCGTGGGTGGTAAGTTGCTGAAGCACGCGCCCCTCGGCCAGGCCGGCCAGCCTGAGCAGGTCACCGCGGTAGGCCTCCAGCGTCAGGCGCGCGGCGCGGCGTTCCGTTTCGAGATAGCGAAGATAATCCACGGCGAGCGCAGGCAGCACAATGGCCGGAGCCTCGATCGCCACGACCGCTGCGGAGGAACTCGCCTCCCGCGGCAACCGTGCCGGCGGCAGGAGGGTGCGCGACACCTTCGCGCGATCACCCCCGCTGTCCGAGCCGCGCCGGTTCATGTCGTCCGCCGCGAAACGTCAGCCGAGTTCGCGCCGTAACGCGGCGGCACACAGTTCGCCGATGCGCCCAAGGTAGAGCGTGCCCATCTCGGGATAGAAGCGCTCGGATTCCTCGCTCGCCAAGGCGAGCAGACCAAACACCCGGTCATCGCGCCGCAACGGCACCAGCGCAACCGAACGGATGTGCGGCGCGGCATCACCAAACCAGCCCAGGATCTCGATGTTGCCCGGCGCACCACAGTAGGGGTGGCGCAAATCGCCTGCAAAAAAGCGCAACTCGTCGCTGACCGGCAGGAAATCGTCGCCCTCGTGGCTGATCGGGCTGTTCCAGATGCGCAGCGCCACATGCGGCACGGTGAAATCCTCGACCAGGCTCTGCAGCAGCGCATAGCGCAGCGAGGCGTAGTGTTCGGCTTCGAGCAGCAACAGGCTGAGGCGGTGCACCTTGGCGCCGATCTCGTCGTTTTCCTCGCCAAAGCGGATGAGTTCGGAGAGCTTGAGTTCGAGTTGCCCGATCTTGTCGCGCAGCGCATGCAACTGCCGCTCGGCCAGCGTAATCGCCTGGCCGCCATGAGGATGAGGCACGGTGATGCGGGTGAACAACTCGCCGTGCTGGGTCAGGAAATCGGGGTGTTCGCGCAGGTATTGCGCGACGTCTTCAGCATTCATCGGCTTCGGCTCCGGGTGGCCACCCCAGCACCCGACCCGGCATGCGGGCCACGGCGGAACGGCCGGAAGAAGAAAAAGGGGCGGCCGGCCTCACGCACGCTGCGGCGGCAGGCCGGGATGGGCGGGCAAGTCGAGCTCGCCCTCGAAAACGGACACCGCCGGGCCGGTCATGCGCACCGGGTGCCCCGGTCCGTCCCAGGCGATCTGCAGTTCGCCGCCACGGGTTTCGACCACCACCGGCGACATCAGCAGTTCGCGCAGAATGCCGGCGACCACCGCGGCGCAGGCGCCCGTGCCACACGCCAGGGTTTCGCCCGAGCCACGCTCGAACACGCGCAGGCGGATGCGGTGCGCGTCCTCGACCTCCATGAAACCGGCATTCACCCGCGCCGGAAAGCGCGAGTGATGCTCGATCAACGGTCCGCTGGTGCTCACTGGCGCGGAATCGACATCCACCACCACCTGTACCGCGTGCGGATTGCCCATGGAGACCGCGGTGATCGCGATGCGCGAACCGTCGGCCAGTTCCAGCGGCTGAACGATGGCGTCGGATTCGCTCAGGAATGGCACGCGTGCAGGCTCCAGCACCGGCACGCCCATGTCCACCGTGACCAGCCCGTCCTGTTCCAGCCGTGGCGCGATCACGCCGCTACGGGTGGCCACGCGGATCTCACGCTTGTCGGTGAGGCCTTGCTCGTGGACGAAGCGCACGAAGCAGCGCGCCCCATTGCCGCACTGCTCCACCTCGCCGCCATCGGCGTTGAAGATGCGGTAGCGAAAATCGATATCGGGGGCCGGCGCTGCCTCGACCACCAGAATCTGGTCACAACCGACGCCAAAGTGGCGGTCGGCGAGAAAGCGCGCCTGCTCGCGGGAAAGCTCGAGCGACTGGCTGATCGCGTCGATGACGACGAAATCGTTGCCCAGTCCGTGCATCTTGGTGAACCGCAATCGCATGTGCGCCACTCGCTCCGTGAAATTCGTTCCGTCCGGCCGATTCTCCCCCAGCCGCCGGGCCGCGTCCAGCCGCCTGGGGCGGTCGACAACGCCGCTTGCCGTCAATAGGGGCGCGGCTCACCCTCCGGCCGGGTCTTGAAACGCCGATGCACCCAGTAGTACTGCTCCGGCATGCTGCGGATCACCGACTCCAGCCAGGCATTCATGCGACGGGTGTCGGCCTCCACATCGTCCGTGGGAAAGTCGGCCCAGGGTTCGTGGAGCTCGATCACATAGCCTTTGCGTCCTGCCAACTGGCGGCTGACGCAAGGCACCACCACCGCGCCGGCAAGCCGTGCGAGCCGCGACAAACCGGTGATGGTGGCCGCCGGCACGCCGAAGAAGGGCACGAAGATCGAGTCCTTGCGGCCATAGTCGAGATCCGGCAGGTAATAGAACAAGCGCCCCGACTTCATCGCCCGTACCGTGGTGCGCACACCTTCGTCACGCGACAACAGCAGTTGATCACCGAAGCGGCTGCGGCCGTGCAACAGCCAGCGGTCAAACACCGCATTCTTCTGCCGTGAATAGATGCTGACGCTGTTGAACTCCAGCGACATGCGGGTGCCGCCCATGTCCAGCCCGACGAAATGGGGCGCCAGCAAGACCACCGGCCGGCCGCTGTCGACCACCGCACGCAGGCGCTCCAGCCCGTCTACCCGCACCAGCCTGCGCAGGCGCTCGGGCGAGGCCCACCAGGCCAGGCCACGATCGAGCACGCTGCGGCCGAGGGCGGCGAAATGCGCCTTCGCCAGTTGCGCCCGCTCGGCTTCGCTCAGATCGGGGAAGCACAGTCGCAAATTGACGTCCACCACCCGCCGGCGCGATCGACCCAGCCGCCGCAACAGCCCGCCCAGCCCCTCGCCCAGGCGCGCGAGCACCGGCATCGGCAACCAGTGCAGCAACCACAACAGCGCGACCACCGCGCGACTCACGATCAGCATGCATCGCCCTCCGGCGGCGGCGGCGTCGAACCGCCCGGCTGCTTGTAGCGGTTGTAGCCCCACAGGTATTGCTCGGGACAGGCAAGAATCAGGCGCTCGATCTCACGGTTGATCACGCGGGCGCGTACCTCGAGGTCGCCCGCAATGGCCTCGACCGGCGCCGAGATCCGCAGCACGTAGCCCTGGCCGCGCGGCAGCCGTTCGGTCCAGATCATCAGCACGCGCACGCCCTTCACTTCGGAGAGGCGCGCCGCCAGCGTCATCGTCCACGCCTGGCGACCGAAGAACGGCGCCCACACTCCCTCGCCTTCCTTGGGGGCCTGATCGGGCAGCATGCCCACCATCTCGCCGCTGCGCAGCGCCTTGACCAGGCGCCGCACCCCCGATACGTCGGCCGGTGCAACCCGGATGTTGCCGCGCGCGCGCCCCGCCTCCATGAAGGGCGCGAGCGCCTGTTTGCGCGGCGGCCGATAGAGCACGGTGATGGGGCCATGCGTGGAGCAGTACTGCGCGCACATCTCGAAGCAGCCCAGATGCGGCGTGAGGAACAATACGCTTTCACCCGCGGCGCGCGCCGCCTCGACGAGTTCCGCCCCTTCGACGCGGCGGATGCGCGCCAGCACCTCGGCCTGCGGCCGCAGCCAGATGAAGGGCAACTCGAAGGCCTGACGGCCGGCTTGGGCAACGGCCGCACGCAGCAACACCGATGTAGGCTCGCCCACGGCCTGGCGCAGGTTGTCGCGCAACCACGCACGGTAGCGCGGAGACATCGCCCACACCAGCCAGCCTGCCGCCGCACCCAGCGCGTGGGCGGCCGCCAGCGGCAGGCGCGCGAGCATACGAAAGAAAGCGGGAAAAATCGTGGAGAAAATCATCACCAGAAGCACAGCGCCAGCCGCCGCGGGGGAACCTGGCATCCCGCCCGCGGATCACAGACGCAGGTTTTTGACCAGTCTGACCAGCGCGGTATAATAATCGCTTACTCGCCGAGTTAACACGACAACTTGCAGGGCGAGCGCGCCACTGGCCATGCCAGGCGCAACAAGTACTGCTAAAGCGTCGCCGCTCGAGACGATCCCCGGAGCCGGCCACGCCGGAAAAACCGGGGATTTTCGTTTCAAGGAGCAGCACATGAGCAACGCCTTTCTCTTCACCTCGGAATCGGTTTCCGAAGGGCATCCCGACAAGGTCGCCGACCAGGTATCGGACGGCATTCTCGACGCCATTCTCGCCGAAGACCCGGCCGGTCGCGTCGCCTGCGAAACCCTGGTATCGACCGGGCTGGTGGTGATCTCGGGTGAAATCACCACCAAGGCGCATGTGAACTACCGCGAGATCGTCCAGGACGTGATCCGCCGCATCGGCTACAACGACTCGGACATCGGTTTCGACTACAAGAGCTGCGCAATTCTCACCGCGATCAACCGTCAGTCGCCAGACATCGCCCAGGGCGTGAACGAGGGCGAGGGGCTGGATCTCGACCAGGGTGCCGGCGACCAGGGACTGATGTTCGGCTACGCCTGCAACGAAACCCCGGCGCTGATGCCGCTGCCCGTCTACTACGCCCACCGGATCATGCAGCGCCAGGCGGAGCTGCGCAAGGACGGCCGACTGCCGTGGTTGCGCCCGGACGCCAAGAGCCAGCTCACGGTGAAGTATGTGGACGGCAAGCCGGTCGCCATCGACACCGTGGTCGTCTCCACCCAGCACCATCCCGACATCTCGCACGCGCAAATCTCCGAGGCGGTGATCGAGGAGATCATCAAGCCGGTGCTGCCCAGCGAACTGATCGGTGGCGACGTACGCTACCTGATCAACCCCACCGGCCGCTTCGTCATCGGCGGCCCGCATGGCGACTGCGGCCTGACCGGACGCAAGATCATCGTGGACACCTACGGCGGTGCGGCCCATCACGGCGGCGGCGCATTTTCCGGCAAGGATCCGTCCAAGGTCGACCGTTCGGCGGCCTACGCCGGCCGTTACGTGGCCAAGAACATCGTCGCGGCCGGACTCGCGGACAAGTGCGAGGTGCAGGTCGCCTACGCGATCGGGGTCGCGAAGCCGGTGTCGCTGATGGTCAACACCTTCGGTACCGGCCGCATTCCGGAGGAGCGCATCGTCGAACTGGTGCACACGCATTTCGACCTGCGCCCCAAGGCCATCATCCAGACGCTGGACCTGCTGCGCCCGATCTACGCCAAGACCGCAGCCTACGGTCACTTCGGCCGCGACGAACCCGAGTTCACCTGGGAAAACACCGACAAGGCAGCGGCGCTGCGCGCCGACGCAGGGCTGTAACCCCCGCGCCGCAAGGCCCAGCAAGTCGCCGCAAACCCAGCGCGCGCCCTCCGGGGCGGCGCGCCCGGCGGCCTCCCCTCGACCGCGCCTCGTCATCAGCCCGTTTCATCGCCACCACCACTCATCACCACCACCAACCCTCGCCTCCGTCAGCCCCCACCCGCCATGCTCACCCACGCCCTGTTCTTCATGCTCGGACTCGTCACCCTCGTTGTGGGCGCCGAGGCGCTGGTGCGCGGTGCCTCGCGCTTTGCCCTGTCGCTGGGGGTGTCGCCGCTGGTGGTGGGGCTGACCGTGGTCGCCTTCGGCACCAGTGCACCGGAACTTGCCGTCTCGGTGGGCGCCTCGCTGTCGGGCAGCCCTGATCTGGCCATCGGCAACGTGGTGGGCAGCAACATCGCCAACATCCTGCTCATCCTCGGTATCTCCGCCGTCATCGCGCCGCTGCTGGTGGCCGAGCAAATCATCCGCCAGGAGATCCCCATCATGATCGGCGCCATGGTGCTGATGGTGGTCATGGCGCTGGATGGCACGATCACGCGCCTGGAAGGCGGCGTACTGTTCCTGCTGGTGATCGGCTATACGGTATTCCTGATTCGCCAGTCGCGCCGCGCCTCGCGCGAAACGGAAGCGGAGTTCGCCGCCGACATGCCGTCTGACGCGAGCTGGGACCGCCACTGGTCGGTACAAGTCTTGCTCATCGTCGCCGGCCTGGGTCTGCTGGTGCTGGGCTCGGACTGGTTGGTGGGTGCGGCAGTGGCATTCGCCCAGGCCTTCGGCGTCAGCGACCTGGTGATCGGCCTCACCGTGGTGGCGGTCGGCACCTCGATGCCCGAGATTGCCACCTCCATCATCGCCGCATTGCGCGGTCAGCGCGACATTGCCGTCGGCAACGTGGTCGGCAGCAACGTCTTCAACATCTTCGCCGTCATCGGCACCACCGGCCTGGTATCGGCCGGCGGCATTCCGGTGTCGGAGGCGGCACGCAACTTCGACCTGTGGGTCATGCTTGCCGTCGCTTTCGCCTGCCTGCCGATCATGATTTCGGGCCGCGAGATCGCCCGCTGGGAAGGTGGCGTGTTCCTGGGCTACTACGCCGCCTACACCGCCTACCTGGTGCTGGCCGCGCAGCAGCACGACGCCCTGCCGATGTTTTCCGGAATCATGCTCGGCTACGTGATGCCGATCACCGTCATCACCTTGATCGTCAGCTTCATGCGCCACAGCAACCGCACATCCTCGGGCGGCTGAGCCGACATGCCGCCCTCGCCACGCCATGCAGGCCGGGCGAAAGCGGCTATAATCCGATTTTCCGAGGAGCGCTGCGAGGCACAGGCATGCCCTTCCCCAGGCTCGGAACCCGCCGGCGCAAGCCCGGCGGTTTGTTGAAACGGCGCTCACCCCGAACGCAAGGACGCGTTCTCCCTCAACCCTGCCGGGTTCGGGATGCCGGGTGAGCCGCACGCAGCGCCCTTCGCTGCCTCCCCCCTCCCCCCCGGCCATAGCATGGAGCTTCACATGAACGCTGTGGCTGATACTCGTTTTTCCGACTACGTCATCGCCGACCTGTCACTGGCCGACTGGGGCCGCAAGGAAATCCGCATCGCCGAAACCGAAATGCCCGGTCTGATGGCCATCCGCGAGGAATACGCCGCCAGCCAGCCCCTCAAGGGCGCGCGCATCACCGGTTCGCTGCACATGACCATCCAGACCGCGGTCCTGATCGAGACCCTGATCGCGCTGGGCGCCGAGGTGCGCTGGGCCTCGTGCAACATCTTCTCCACCCAGGATCACGCGGCCGCGGCGATCGCGGCAAGCGGCATTCCGGTCTTCGCGGTCAAGGGCGAATCACTCGCCGACTACTGGGACTACACCCACCGCATCTTCGAGTGGACCGACGGTGGCCACTCGAACATGATCCTCGACGACGGCGGCGACGCCACCTTGTTGCTGCACCTGGGTGCGCGTGCCGAGAAAGACCTGTCGGTGCTGGCCAAGCCGGGCTCCGAGGAGGAAACCGTGCTGTTCGCGGCAATCAAGGCCAAGCTGGCCCAGAGCCCCGACTGGTACTCCACCCGCCTCGACAAGATCCGCGGCGTGACCGAAGAAACCACCACCGGAGTGCACCGCCTCTACCAGATGCACGCGCGCGGCGAACTGCGCTTCCCGGCGATCAACGTGAACGACTCGGTCACCAAGAGCAAATTCGACAACTTGTACGGCTGCCGCGAATCGCTGGTAGACGGCATCAAGCGCGCCACCGACGTGATGGTGGCCGGCAAGATCGCGGTGGTCGCCGGCTACGGCGACGTTGGCAAGGGTTCCGCCCAGGCACTTCGCGCGCTTTCCGCCCAGGTCTGGGTCACCGAGGTCGACCCGATCTGCGCCCTGCAGGCCGCGATGGAAGGCTACCGCGTAGTCACCATGGATTACGCCGCCGACAAGGCCGACATCTTCGTTACCGCCACCGGCAACTACCACGTGATCACCCACGACCACATGGTGAAGATGAAGGACCAGGCCATCGTCTGCAATATCGGCCACTTCGACAACGAGATCGACGTCGCCGGCATCGAAGGCTACAAGTGGGAGGAGATCAAGCCCCAGGTCGATCACGTAATCTTCCCCGATGGCAAGAGAATCATCCTGCTGGCCAAAGGCCGCCTGGTGAACCTGGGCTGCGCCACCGGCCACCCCAGCTACGTGATGAGTTCGTCCTTCGCCAACCAGACCATCGCCCAGATCGAGTTGTTCACCAAGACTGCGGAGTACCCGGTCGGCGTCTACACCCTGCCCAAGCATCTCGACGAGAAGGTTGCCCGCCTGCAACTGAAGAAGCTCAACGTTCAGCTCACCGCGCTGACACCGGAGCAGGCGGCCTACATCGGCGTACCGGTCGAAGGGCCCTACAAGTCTGAGCACTATCGTTACTAAGCCCCGACGGCGACCGTGAAGTCGTTTCATCGCCGAAGCAGCCGCCCCAGGGCCGAGCCCGAGCGCGCACCACGCAGCCCCGCCGGGCAGCCGGCCGGCAAGGTGCGCGCGGACGTGCTCATGGTAGAACAGCGACTTGCGACGTCACGCGCCCAGGCCCGCGCTCTGATCGAATCGAACCGGGTGCGTGTCGTCGCCAGCGGCGCTGACAAAGCTCTGGACAAGCCAGGCCACCTGCTTCCATGCACTGCGCGCCTGACCGTTGTCGAGGAAGACGGGGAGCAGGACGCCCCCGCATTACGGAAATCCACATCCCATGAATAAAGCTGAACTCTCGGTCGAGTTCTTCCCCCCACAGATGGCCGACGGCGCGGACAAGCTGCGCGCGGTGCGCGCCCGACTGGCGGTGCTCGACCCCACCTTTTTCTCGGTCACCTATGGTGCCGGCGGCTCCACCCAGGAACGCACCTTCGCCACCGTTGCCGAGATCGCTGCCGAGGGCCTGGCCGCCTGCCCGCACCTGACCTGCGTGGGCGCCACTCGTGAGCGCATCCGCGACATCCTCACCACCTTCCGCGACGCGGGGGTCCGCCGCATCGTCGCACTGCGCGGGGATCTCCCATCGGGGGCGTTCGGTGTCGGCGAGTTCCGCTACGCCAACGAACTGGTGGCATTCATCCGCGCCGAGACGGGTGACCATTTCCACATCGAGGTGGCCGCCTATCCGGAATGGCATCCCCAGGCGCGCAGTCCGCGTGACGATTTGCTCGCCTTCAAGCGCAAGATCGAGGCCGGCGCCGATTCGGCGATCACCCAGTACTTCTACAACCTCGACGCCTATCGCCATTTCGTCGATCAAGTGCGCGCGCTCGGGGTGGACGTTCCAATCATTCCCGGCATCATGCCGATCACCAGCTTCAGCAAGCTGGCGCGCTTCTCCGACACCTGCGGTGCCGAATTGCCACGCTGGATGCGCAAGAAGTTCGAGAGCTTCGGCGACGACGCCGAGTCGATTCGCGCCTTCGGCTTCGACGTCGTCACCGACTTGTGCGCCCGCCTGCTCGAAGCCGGCGCACCCGGCCTGCACTTCTACAGCATGAACCAGGCCGGACCTACGCTGGAAATCTGCCGCCGGCTTGGCTTCGTGCCGGACTGACGCGCATCACGCCCCGGTGGCCTTGCGCGGCCACCGGGCCATCACCAGCACACCGCCGATCACCATCACCGCCCCCACGGTCTGCGCCAACCCGATGCGCTCATCCAGCATCAGCCACCCCAGGCCTATCGTCACCACCGGGCCAAGCGTGCCGGTCAGCGATACCGGCCCGGCCCCGAGCCGCCGGATCGCCTCGGAGACAAACCACACCGGCGCCACCGTGGCGAACACCGCCATCGCCAACGACAGGCCGTACACCTGCCACGGCTGAACCAGCGCCGTCAGCGGGCGCATCAGCACAAACTGTGCGATGCACAGCACACAGGCAATCGCGGTGGCGATCGCCGTCACCCGCATCGACCCCAGCCTGCCCACCACCACGCCATTGCCCATCAGGTACAGCGCGTAGGACAGCGCACTGCCAAACACCAGCAGGCTGCCGAGCATCACCTCGCGGGTCTCGCCGGCCATCGACAAGTCGTGACCCACGGCCAGGCCGATGCCGAGATAGCACAGCCCCAGCGCCACCAGCGTGCGGCGGGTGATCGGCTTGGCCAGGAACAGCGCCGACAACACGATCACGATGGTGGGGTAGGAGAACAGGATCAAACGCTCCAGACCAGCCGATATGTACTTCAAACCGAGAAAGTCGAGATAGCTGGCGAGGTAGTAGCCGAAAAAGCCCAGGCCCAGCATCCACAGCCAGTCGGCCCGCGCCATCGGCTGGCTGGCACGCCGCCCGGCAAGCACCCCGAGGACGACGAAGAACGGCAGCGAAAACGCCATGCGCAAGGCCAGCAGCGTCTCGGCATCCACGCCATAGCGATAGGCAAGCTTCACCAGAATCGCCTTGAACGAAAACCCGATCGCACCCAACACCGCGAACGCCAGCCCCAAGCCTGCACCTGCCTGCACCACGCCCTCCCTGCAAACGATCTCAGATTCGTCGATTAGGCCAGCGCGCGGGGCCGACCACAATTGCTATGATTGCAGCCGAGCATTCGAAAAAATCGAACACTACTGCCATGCGCTACGATCTCGAGGAACTCCGGCTATTCGTGGCTGCGGCCGACAGCGGCAATCTCACCCGCGCCGCCGAACGCTGTCACCTCGCCCCTTCATCGGCCAGCCATCGGCTGAAGCGGCTGGAGGACGCGCTCGGAGCAGCGCTCTTCGAGCGCCACGCGCGGGGCTTGCGGCTTACCCGAGCAGGCGAACTGCTGCTCTCCCATGCACGTGAACTGTTCGCCCGTGTCGAACAAATCCATGCGGACCTCGCCCCCTTCGCCAGCGGCGTGCGCGCCCAGGTCAGCCTGCATGCGAACACCAATGCCACCAACTCCTTTTTGCCGGACGACCTGGCCGGTTTCCTGCTCGCGCATCCGCAGTTGCGGGTATCGCTCCGGGAACGCTCCAGCCCGGATATCGTGCGCGCCATCGCCGCAGGCGAGGCGGAGGTCGGCGTGGTCGCCGGTGATGTGGCCGACTCCGTCCTCACCTTGTTGCCCTACCGCCACGACCGGCTGGTGCTGGTGCTGCCGCCCAACCATGCGCTGGCCGAAGCGGGACGTCTGCGCTTCGCCGAGGTCGCCGACCAGGCCTTCATCAGCCTGAACGCAGGCAGCGCGATCCACACCTTTCTGATGAACGTCGCCGCCGACGCAGGGGTACGCCTGGATGTGCGCATCCAGGTGCTGGGCTTCCACGCCATCTTGCGCATGGTGGCTGCCGGTGTGGGATTGAGCATGGTGCCGCGCTCGGCGGTCACGGCACACCCCCAGGCCAGCCACGTTGCCATCGCCGAGCTCGACGAAGCCTGGGCGATGCGCGACCTGCGCCTCTGCGTGCGCGATCCCGCACGCCTGTCGCGGCATGCGCGCGCCCTGGTGGAATGGCTATCCAGGTGCGGCGGCAACGCACCGAGGGAAGACTGAGCGCCCAGCGAACGCAGCGGCTGCGCATACCGCTCGCCACACCGCTTTCATCGCGTCATTTGCACCGTACGCCACCACTTTGCGCGTGCTCCGGACGAGCGCCAGCCCGACCGTGCCTCTGGGGCCAGCAGCGCCGGCAAGCAACCGGCACGTTCATCAACTGGTCAGCCAGTGGCGCTCGAGCTCCGCCTTCCAGTCACCCAGCCAGCGCTCCAACGGCTGATCGAGGAACGAGGAGTAGGCCGCACAGCAGGCGGCGAGCCGGACCTCGTCGGCTGCGAGCCGCTCCACCTCCACCCAATCGTTCCAGGCCACGTGCAGTCCCCAGTCCGCTCGATGGATCTCGCAATCGGGCAAGCGATAATGAAAAGTCGGACGCGCCTTGACCAGTTCGTCGTCGACCACCGCCCGCACCCGCGCGCCGTCGAGCTCGGCAAACAACGGCAGCATGTCCAGGGCGCGGTTGCGGGTGGGGTTGTCGGCGAGATAGTCGTCAATCAGCACCGGCAGGTCGGGCCAGTAGCCAGGCGCGACGACCTTGCGCACATAGTCGAGCGGGAACGGATCGACGTAGCTCGTCAGCCGCCGCGACACATCGATGTCGGCACGCGCGAACAACCAGTCGTAGAGGCACAGAAAGGCCTTCAAGCAGGCTGCGAGCACCCGAGGCGAGCGGCTAGGCACTTCCGGATTGAACTGCATCCCAAAGGCGTTGACCAGACTGGCTGAAGATCCTTGGGCGCCTGCCTCGCGCAACATCTCGATCAGCGCCTCCACCTGCGCCAGACGCGCAAGCGGCAACGGCGGACTGACCACTTCCACTGGCACCACCTGCTCCGCCGCCCACGCCAGCGCCTCCTCGGCGGAGCGCCCCAGCTCTCCGGCCAGACCATCATCTTCGTACGTTTCGCGGCCAAGGCGCTTGAGCAGTGCAAAATCGAGCTCGACGATCCAGTCACCCGCCGGATCCCCTTTGATCGCCCGCTCGTAGCGCCCGACCGCAACGGCCTGCCCGCCGACGAAGCGCGCAAGCCGCGCCGCCACGTCGTCCAGGGTCAAGCCGTTCATTTCCAGCTCCACCCCGACCCGCCGCCGCGCCCCGGTCTCGGTGTCCAGCCAGGGCGGCATCTTCAGGTACTGTCCTGGCTCGCCGTCCGGTGGCCGTATCGACTCGTCTGCCATGTCGCTTGTCTCCCTGAGTCCCCCGCACACGCGGCTCGTGCGGGGGACGTCCAATCTCAGCGCGCCACGAGAATCCGCCCCCCACGCCGTCGCGCCCCGAATTCACCCAGCATGCCGTGACCACCGTTGGCGTGGCAGATCGCGCAGGCCAGCGCATCCGCGGCATCCGCACTCGGACTGCCTTCCAGTTGCAGCAGGCGTTGCACCATGTGCTGCACCTGCTCCTTGCTCGCCTTGCCATAGCCCACCACCGCCTGCTTTACCTGCAGCGCGGTGTACTCCAGCACCGGCAGATCGCACGCCACCGCCCCGCAAATCACCGCGCCGCGGGCCTGGCCGAGCAGCAGCGTGGACTGGGGATTGACGTTCACGAACACCTTCTCGACCGCGACCTGGTCCGGCGCGTACGCCCCGATCACCTCGCGCACCCCGTCCAGCAGCGTTTTAAGCCGCCCCGGCAACTCCCCGTCGCGGGTCTTGATGCAGCCACTCGCCACATAGCGCACCTGCGTCCCGAGTTTGTCGATCACCCCGAACCCGGTCACCCTCAAGCCCGGGTCCAACCCGAGAATGCGCGTCGCAACAGTGCTGGAAGCAGTACTCATCGCCCCATTCTACCGTAGCGGATCGATACGGCCGCGGGGCCGTCGAGCCGCAACCTGTAACCGGCTCCACGCGTCATGAGATGCCCGCCAGATACACTGTTACATGTAACAGTCGCCTGCCGCGGTACCATTCATCGTGCATACGCGGACAACCAGGGGGATAGGGAATGAGCGGTCTCGGACGTGCGCTGGGCGCGCTGATTCTTGCGGTCACCGCGCTTGTCGCAACCGCAGGCGAGACAAAGCCCGAGGACGAAGCCAAATCTCTGATTGGGAGAGAGTTTCTTACATCCGCGCCGCCGGCTCGCATCAGCCCCGAGCTCTCCTGCGTCTTCATCGGCGGTGAGATGGGCGGCACGCTTCCCGATGGCACGCCGACCTCGCGCGTCACCCTGGAATGTGGTGATCGCTACATTCTGGCCATCACCGGCTCGCAGGAAATCGTGGGGGAGCGAACCCGCCGGGAGCGGATCCTCGATACCTTGCTGCTACCCCCGCACGTTCTTGTGACGTGGTCGGGCGATCCACCCGCCCCGTTGCTGCTGTACTCGGATCAGTGCCAGCTCGAAGGCAATCAAGGCGACGTGCGATTTGTCGTGGTGGGACGCCTGCACGGTCGCGAGACCATTGATGCCGACACCGGAGTCGACTTCGCCTGGATACTCGATTTCAACAAGGAGGGACGCTTCATCCCGGTGGATACGAGACGCGTCACCTGCCTCCGCATGGACGAACCTTGAACACGCGAGCAGCCACAGCGCGTATCAACGCTTGCGCGCCAGCCAGACCCCCAGCACCGCCACCACCATGCCGAGCAGGGCGAGGCCGGTGAGGGTTTCGCCGAACATCAGCCAGGCGAACAGCGCCGTGGTGGGAGGCGTGAGGTAGAACAGGCTGGCGACGTTTACCGCGCTGCCGCTGCGAATGAGCAGGTTGAGCAGACTGATCGCGCCCAGGGAGAGCACCAGCACCAGCCAGCCGAGTGCAAAGACGAACTCGCCGCTCCATTGCACCTCCATGGTCTCGAATGCCGCAGCGGCGGCAGCGCTCAGGACCAGGCTGGGCACGAACTGGATAACTGATCCGGTGCGCAGATCGAATGCGGCGCAGTGGCGCTTCTGGTACAGCGTACCCAGGGTGATCGAACACAGCGCCACCACCACCGGCAACACCATGGCGACCAGGCGTTCGGCGGGAATGTCGCCTGCGCCAGTCTTGTGCGCGACCACCATCACCACCCCGACGAAACCCAGCGCCAACCCCAGCCACTGCCAGCGACTGACCCGCTCCCCCAGCAGCCAGCCGGCCCCCAGCGCGGTGAGCAATGGTTGCATGCCCACCACCAGGGCGGCCAGTCCGGCAGGCAAACCCTGATGGATGGCAACGAACACGCCGCCCAGGTAGATCGCGTGCACCAGCACGCCGGTCACCCCGATATGCACCACCTGCCGCCAGTCGCGCGGCCACGGTGCGCGCATCGCGAGCGCCACGCAAGCCATCAGCGCAATCACCAGGGCGTAGCGGATGGACAGGAAGGTGAGCGGTTCGGCGTAGGGCAGCCCGAACTTCGCGCCTAGAAAGCCCGTGCTCCACAACAGCACGAAGAGAAAGGGCATGGCGGATCGCCGCACGGGAAGCGCAGGCTGGGCAGCGCGGAACCGGCCGGGCTTACTCGTCGAACACCGCCGAGGTATATACCTGCTGGACGTCGTCCAAGCTCTCGAGGGCGTCGAGCAACTTCTGCATGCGTACCGCGTCGTCGCCCTCGAGTTCGGTCTCGTTCAGCGGCTTCATCGAGACCTCGCCAAATTCGGCCTTGAAACCCGCCTTTTCCAGCGCCTCCTTGACGGCACTGTACTCATAGGGGGCGGTCAACACCTCGACCGACCCATCCTCGTTGCTTACCACGTCCTCCGCACCCGACTCCAGGGCCGCTTCCATCAGCGCGTCCTCATCGGTGCCGGGGGCGAACATGAGCTGTCCGCAGTGCTTGAACTGAAAGGCCACGCACCCGTCGGTGCCCATGTTGCCGCCGTACTTGGAGAAGGCATGGCGCACGTCCGCCACGGTACGGGTCTTGTTGTCGGTCAGACAATCGACCATCACCGCCGCGCCGCCAATGCCGTAGCCCTCGTAGCGGGCTTCCTCGTAGCTGACGCCTTCGAGCTCACCGGTGCCGCGCTTGATCGCACGCTCGATGTTCTCGCCCGGCATGTTCTCGCCCTTGGCGTTATCCACCGCCAGGCGCAGGCGCGGGTTGAAGTTGGGATCTCCGCCCCCCATCCGGGCGGCAACCGTGATTTCCTTGATCAGTTTGGTGAATACCTTGCCGCGTTTGGCATCCTGGCGACCCTTGCGGTGCTGGATGTTGGCCCATTTGGAATGACCCGCCATAAGAACCTCGACGTACTGCGCGATTGAAAAAGTGCGCATTATACTCCCGCCCCGTTGGCCGGGGCAGGCGCCCACCGCGCACGAGTGACGCCACGCGCGGTGCCACATACGACGCCCGTCGGGCGGTGCGGCAGCGCAGCTGCGTTACCGGTCTCGGCCATTCTCGCCTATCATGAACGGCACACATCCCGCTGCCGTCCGCACCATTCCTTCCGCATCGACCGGAGTCCCGCATGCCGTTCGTCGTTCTGTTCGCTTTCATGCTCGCCGCGCTGTTCCAGCCGCTGCCGGCGCAGGCCCAGTCGGTCACCACCTATCACGGCTGCATCGGCGGCGACGGCGAACCGGTCGCCAGCATGCTCGACGACCGCCTCGCCACCGCTTTCGAGCGTCGGCTGGAGCATGCCCGTCCGGTGATTCGCTACAACCCTGCGCGAGCACCCGGCCTGACCGAGCGGGCGCGGCTGTTCCTGTACGCCCATGAATGCGCCCACGCCCGGGCGGCAACCGTACTGCGCACCCCCGACGCGGATCGCCGCGCCGACTGCCAGGCGCTGGAAACCCTGCTGCGTTCCGGCCTGCTCGCCACCACCGAGGTCGCCTCGCTCCAGGCCGAATTGCCGATCACCCCGGACGACTGGCGCGAAGTCGGCCCGCCGCGCGCCATCGATCTGCCCGGATGTCTGGCCGACGCCCGCGCCCACCCCTCGCTCATCGCCCCCCTGCCCGGCCAGGACGCCTGGAACAGCTGCGCCCGCGCCTGCGGCGACACCTTGCTGAGTTGCCAGCGGCGTAGCTGTGGCGGAGTGGACTGCACGACCTGCCGCACACCCTACGAGCGCTGTGTGTCGGTCTGTGACTTCGCCCACGGACGTTGATCCAAGCGCTCACGCGCGCAGTACACTCGCGATCTTTGCCACCCGCGCCGGAATCCACGCCATGAGCCAACCCATGCTGATCGCCAAGACCCAGGACAAGGAACTGCATCTGCTGCCCCGCCTGGCCAACCGCCACGGCCTGATCACCGGCGCCACCGGCACCGGCAAGACGGTGACGCTGCAGAAGATGGCCGAGTCCTTCGCCCAGGCGGGCGTACCGGTGTTCGTTGCCGACATCAAGGGCGATCTGTCGGGCGTGGCGGCAGCGGGAACGGCGTCGGAACGGCTGATGCAGCGGCTTGCCGCCATCGGCATCGATCACTTCGACGCGCGCGCCAACAGCGTGGTGTTCTGGGACGTCTATGGCGAACTCGGCCATCCGGTGCGGGCCACGATCTCGGACATGGGGCCGCTGCTGCTGGCACGCCTGCTCAACCTCAACGACACCCAGTCCGGCGTGCTGCAACTGGTGTTCAAGATCGCCGACGACAACGGCCTGCTGCTGCTCGACCTGAAGGATTTGCGCGCCATGGTGCAGTTCGTCGGCGAGAACGCCAGGCGCTTCACCACCGAGTACGGCAACGTCTCCGCCGCCTCCATCGGTGCGATCCAGCGCGGCCTGCTGACGCTGGAACAGGACGGCGCCGAGCACTTCTTCGGCGAACCCATGCTGGACCTGGCCGACCTGATGCAGACCGACGCAGACGGCCACGGCGTGATCAACGTACTCGCGGCCGAGAAGCTTTTCCACTCGCCGCGCCTGTACTCCACCTTCCTGCTGTGGATGCTGTCCGAGCTGTTCGAGCAGTTGCCCGAGATCGGCGATCCGGACAAGCCCCGACTGGTGTTCTTCTTCGACGAAGCCCACCTGTTGTTCAACGACGCCCCCAAGGCGCTGGTGGACAAGGTCGAGCAGGTGGTACGGCTTATCCGCTCCAAGGGCGTGGGCGTGTACTTCGTCACCCAGAGCCCGCTCGACGTGCCCGACAGCGTCCTCGGCCAGCTCGGCAACCGCGTGCAGCATGCGCTGCGCGCCTTCACCCCGCGCGACCAGCGGGCGGTCAAGACCGCCGCCGACACCCTGCGCGCCAACCCCTCGTTCAGTGCCGCCGAAGCCATTACCGAGTTGGGCGTGGGCGAAGCACTGGTGTCCTTCCTGGACGACAAGGGGCGGCCGGAAGTCGTCGAGCGCGCCTTCGTCATCGCCCCGGGGTCGCGGCTGGGGCCGCTCACCGCGCAGGAGCGCCAGGCGGTGGTGCGCGGCTCGCTGCTCTATGGTCATTACGAACAGGCGGTCGACCGTGAGTCCGCTTACGAAATGCTGCGCGCCCAGGCCGAGACCGCCGCCGCCCGCGCCGCCGAGGACGCCCGTGAAAAGGCCGAGGCCCAGGCTGCCCGCGACGCCGAACGTGGCGCGCGCAGCCAGCCGGCCCAATCCGCCGCGCCCAATCCGGTCTCCGATCTGCTGTTCGGTTCCACCGGTCCGCGCGGCGGCCGTCGCGACGGCCTGGTGCAGACCGCGGCCAAGACCGTGACGCGCACCATAGGCAGTTCCATCGGCCGGCAGATCGCGCGCGGCCTGCTCGGTTCCTTGCTCGGCGGCACCAGCAAGCGCTGATGCAGTTCCGCCACGCCGCGCTCGCCAGCGCCTTCCTGCTGCTCGGCTACGGATTCTGGACCAGCCCCAACTTCAAGGAAATCGCCGCCGGCGTGGCGATCTTCCTGTTCGGCATGATGTCGCTGGAGGAGGGCTTCAAGGCCTTTACCGGCGGCACGCTGGAGCGCATCCTGCAACGCACCACCGACCGACTGTGGAAGAGCTTCGCCTTCGGCATCGTCGCCACAACCGTAATGCAGTCGAGCTCGCTGGTGTCGGTGATCACCATCTCCTTTCTCAGCGCCGGGCTGATCGGCCTGGCCCAGGGCATAGGCATCATCTTCGGCGCCAATCTCGGCACCACCACCGGCGCCTGGCTGATTGCCGGCTTTGGCCTGAAGGTGGACATCGCCGCCTACGCGCTGCCGATGATCACCTTTGGCGTGATCCTGATCTTCAATCGATCCAAGCTGCTCAAGGGTGCCGGGTACGTGCTCGCCGGCCTGGGCTTCCTGTTCCTCGGCATCCACTTCATGAAGGACGGTTTCGAAGCCTTCAAGGACACCATTGATCTCGCCGAGTACGCCGTCGGCGGCGTCAAGGGGCTGCTGCTCTACACCTTGATCGGGATCGCCGCCACCGTGGTGATGCAGTCCAGCCACGCCACCCTGGTACTCACCATCACCGCCCTCGCCGCCCAGCAGATCAGCTACGAGAATGCGCTGGCCCTGTCCATAGGCGCCAACGTCGGCACCACCATCACCGCCGTCATCGGCGCCATCAGTGCCAACATCGAGGGGCGCCGCTTGGCGGCCGCCCACCTGGTGTTCAATGCCGTCACCGGACTGGTGGCGCTCACCTTCATCAACCAGTTCGTCGCCGCGGTCGAGACGGGCAGTGACTGGCTGGGTATCGCCGGCGACGACCACACCCTCAAGCTGGCGCTGTTCCATACCCTGTTCAACCTCACCGGCATTCTCATCATGCTGCCGGCCACGCCGCGCCTGGTGCACGCGCTCGAAACCTGGCTGAAACCTCGGCCGCGTACCGTGGTTGCCCCTCAGTTCATCAACGAGACCATGATCCAGATGCCCGATGCGGGCCTCGAAGCGGCGCGCAGGGAGTTGCTGCATCTGTTCGGCAACGTCTTCGACGTGATGGCCCTGGTGCTGCACGCCGACCCGGCGCGCCTGCGCAAGGGCGAGGACCTCGAACTACTCGCCAACGCCCCGGAGCGCGTCCGCGCCATCGATGTGGACGACTACTATCTGCGGCGCGTCAAACCCTTGCACGGCACCATTCTCGATTTTCTCGCCCGCCTGCAGACCGACGGGCCACAGTCGCGCCAGGCCTTCATGCTGCGAGGCGCGAGCCAGGATCTGCTGGAGGCGCTGAAGGACCTCAAGCATCTGCAGAAGAACCTCGCCCACCACCTCGCCTCGCCCAATCCGTATCTGCGCAAGGAATACGTTGCGATCCGCCAGCAACTCGCACTGATGCTGCACGAACTGCACCAACTCGCCGGTGATCCCGGCGGCAACGTCACCCTCACGCTCGATGTGTTGCGCGCGCGCATGGAAGAACACGACATCGTCGCCAATGGCCACCTGGACCAGCTCATCCGCGACCGCCGCATCAGCGTGGAGGCCGCCACCTCGCTGATGAACGACAGCGCCTATGCCTACGATATCGCCAGCAACCTGCTGCAGATGGCGCGGGTGATCTGCGCGCCGTTCGAACCGGTCATGCATGAGATCGAGGCCCGCCTGCAACTGGACCGGCAGGAATTGAAGAGCGTGGTCGGCACCGGCGAGGCCGCCGCCCTCCGGACGCATGAGGCCAGCCAGCCATGAAGTTCGCCAAACTCACCGCCAAGCTGGCGGAGTTCTTCTCCTCCGATCGCCGCCGCCAGCGTGACAAGCGCGACAAGCTCAAAACCCTGCTGAAGGAAATGAAGAAGCAGCAGAAGGATCTGGAACACGCCCTGGAAAAGGAGGACGACGCCGAACGGCGGGCCGGCCTCGCACTCAAGCTGCAGATCCTGGTCGA
Source organism: Rhodocyclaceae bacterium (assembly GCA_046295975.1). Lineage (GTDB taxonomy): Bacteria > Pseudomonadota > Gammaproteobacteria > Burkholderiales > Rhodocyclaceae > UBA2357. Next base: position 48,067 of record JBKBMG010000029.1, on the reverse strand, counting down.
GCAACGCCGCAAGGGCGTGCACCTGCGCCAGGAGCTGGAAGGCAAGCGTTCCGACGGAGACGGCTGAGCGCCTTCGCGCAGACTTGCGTTGGTCATTGGCCGGAAAGGGTGCAGCGCTTGCCGCCGCTCAGCCGGGCCGCCAGCGCCCCACCACGGTCACGCCATCGCCGGCCACGGCGGGCCTGACCACCACCACCTCGCCCATGGCAGGGTGAATCCCGGTCAAGGCGGTGATGTTCACCTGATGCGTCACCCACACCCAGTTGGCGTCGCCCGGTACGCGGGCGGCCTCCGTGCGCGCGGCCCGGGTTTGCGAATCAGCGTCGCCTTGGCCACGAAAGAAGGAGTCCAGCGGCGCCCAGTGCTGCACGGTCAGGTCAGGCTCGAACGCCAGCCGGACCGTGTCCAGGCTGCGGCACCAGGCACTGCTGCGCACTTCGGCGACGGGGATGCCGGCTGCGCGCAGATGCTCGCCCAGGCGGCGGGCCTCGGCGCGCCCGGCGTCGGACAGATTGCGCTGGGTGGCACAGTCATCCAGACGGAACCCCGGCGGATCGCCGGTGCCGGGCACCGTGGCGGCGTGGCGGACGAGCAGCACATGGCCGCCTTCGCGTAGCTGCGCCAGCAGGGCCGCTTCCGCCGCGCCACCGGCCGCAGCGCCGGGGGTAGCCGGCCACGCCAACACCAACGTCAGCAACACGGCCAAACCCCTGCCGGGCAAGCGCCCGGAAAACCGCCGCAGCCAATGACCTTGCTCCCGCAACCCCACCTTGATGCCCGCTGCCCAAGTATGGCGCTTCATCGTCCGCCTCCGCTCATCACGCGCGCTCGACACCCGTCGTCGCGCTTGGACGCGCGCGCCGGCGAAGGCGTTCCGTGGGCTTCAGCGTGCGTCGCGCACCACGGGCTCGGGTTCGGGTTCGGGCCAATCGCGCAGCAAACGCGCCGCCACCAATCCGTTGATCACACCAAACAAGGTTGCGGCGGCAGCGAACACCGGCACCAGGTAGAACACGCCGTCGTGCGGCACCAGCCACAGCCTCGCGAGCACCAGTTGCCCGCCTATATGGGCAAACGCGGCGAACACGCTGAGCGTCACCGGTCCGAACCAGCGCGCCGGCAGATGGACCGTCAGCCCCAGCACCACCAGGCTGGCGAGCGAGCCGGCCAGGCTCAGGAAGAAGCCCGGGGCAAAGAACTGGCCCAGCAACAGGCTGCCGGCGAACACCCGCAGCAAAGCCACCCAGGTGGCATCACGCCAGCCCCAGCGCAGCAGCACGATCAGGATGACGATGTTGGCCAGCCCGGGCTTGACGCCGGGCAGCGGCATGGGGATGGCGGCCTCGGCCACCGACAGCGCGATCGCCGCGGCCGCCAGACGGCTGATCCGCACGTCGTCGGCGTCGGGCCGGATCTCAATAGTTGAGGGAGTCATATTCGGAAGCACCGCCGGCCAGGCTCAGGCTGACCTCATTGGGCGCACAGATCGCGACCGCGCCGGACCGTGTCAGCCAGCCCTGCAACACGCAGTACTGACGGGGACTGGGATCGGAGGCCACGCGCGCGCGCCCGGGCTCGATTTCGATGCGAGTGGTGCCGAGCGGGCCGCTCACCTCCACCACCTGGGCACGCGACAGGCCCACCTCGGCCACCACCTGACCGCCCGCGCGCACGATGGCCTTGTCCGGCGCGCCACCACGCCACAGTGCCAGCGAGGACATCACACAGAACACCAGCGCGGCGCTCACCACCAGGGCATCGCCCGGTCGCAACAGCGACAGCCATTCTCGCCAGCGCGTCACCCCCGGGCGTCTCCGCCTGCGCCACTGCGCCCGCCGCCGCTGGGTTCGTGATCGGAGCTGCGCCGCACCGCCGAACGGTGCCGCACCAGCACCCTAACCTGATCACGAAAGCGCGCCGCCAGCCGTTCGGAGATGTATACCGAGCGGTGCTGGCCGCCGGTACAGCCAATCGCCACCGTCAGATAGCTGCGGTTGTCGCGCATGTAGCGCGGCAACCAAGTGGCGATGAAGTGGCCGATGTCTTCGATCATCAGGCCAACCTCATCCTGCGCTTCGAGAAAGTCGACCACCGGCTGGTCGCGCCCGGTCAGGGGCCGGAGTTGCGGGTCGTAGTAAGGGTTGGGCAGGCAACGCACGTCGAACACCAGGTCGGCGTCGAGCGGAATGCCGTACTTGAAGCCGAAGGACTGGAACATCAGCGTCAAGCCCTCGGTCGGGTCGAGCTGCAGGAACTCCTTGACCCACGCGCGCAGGCTGTTGGGGTGCAGGTCGCTGGTGTCGATGTGGTGCCCCTGTTCGGCGATCACCGCAAGGGCGTCGCGTTCCTGCTGGATCGCCTCTTCCAGCGACACCTGGTCGCTGGCCAGCGGATGGCGGCGGCGGGTTTCGGAAAAACGCGCGATCAAGGTGTCGTCGCGCGCGGTCAGGAACACGATGCGCAGGTCAACCGCCTGCGCGCGCAGCATGGCGATCTGCTGCGGCAGGGCCGCCAGACAGGCGCCGGAGCGCACGTCCACCGCCACCGCCACGCGCTCGTAGCCGTTGTTGCGCAAATGCTCGATGAGCTGGGGCAGCAGCGTGGCCGGCAGGTTGTCGACGATGTAATAGCTCGCGTCCTCGAGCACGTTGAGGGCGATGCTCTTACCGGACCCGGACAGTCCGCTGATCAGTACGACCTGCATTGAATGGCCTCCGCGAAACCGCCAGATTATGGACCAGCGAGATGACAGCTTCCAGACCAACCCCGCTGCGGTCGCCCGCAGTAGGGTGACACCGGTTCAGACCGCCACCAGCGCGTCCGCCTCGCGGCGGGCCACACCCGCACGCTCCAGTTCGGTCACCAGCCATTCGGCGAGGCGGTCGGGCGCCAGACCCAGGAAGCGTTGGTTCGCCTCCCGATAGAGTGGCACCCCTGCCAGATGTTCCGTCAGTGCTTCGAGACTCATGCGCTGGCGATCGAGCAGCGTGAAGGTAATACAGGCCCGGATCGCGTTGCGCGCAATCCGCCCCCCATCGGCCTCGAAGGCGGCCAGCCGGGCGAAGGCGCGGGCCAGGGCGTCATCCACCTCGACGAACGCCGCCCCATGACCGGGAATCACCACCTCCACCGGCAGACGCGCGATCGCCTCCAGGGTGCGGCGGGCCTCGCCCAGACCATCTCCCGTACCGAACACGTCGGCGAACAGGATGCCGAACCCGTCGCGCCAGAGCGCATCGCCCGAGATCAGGATGCGCTTGTCCGGGTTGTGGAACGCCAGCGCATCCATTGCGTGGCCGGGCGCCGCGAGTGCCTGCCACTCCAGCTCGCCCATGGCCACCACCTCGCCCGGCGCAATCGTCGCATCGGCGCAGAAGCGCTCGGCGCGCTGGTCGGCAAGGGTGAGCAGGAGGGCGTCTTCGTCCCAGTCGCGCACCATGTCGGCCATGCCCACCGGCACTTCCACGCGGCAGCCGAAGCGGCGCACCAGGGCCGCGTTGCCGCCGATGTGGTCGGAGTGCGAATGGGTGTTGATCAGGCGCGCCAGACGCCGGCCAGCCAGCGCCGCCGTGACCAGCGACAGCGTCTGCTCGGCATGGCTGACATAGCCGGAGTCGATCACGGTGGCCTCGGCGCCGTCGTACAACACCACGCTGTTGGCAGACAGCCAGCCGCGCTCGAGTACGCCGACCGAAGCCGGGAGTCGGCCCGTCACCGCCGCATTACTCCGAGCCTTCGCCAACCTCGGACGCCACATTGGGCGGCAACGGCGGCGACCACTTGGCGGCCTGGGTGGCGGATTCGTCGGCAGACACGGGGGCCACCGGGACGCCGGCAATCTCCTCGGAAGTTCGGCCACAGCCCAGGCACACCCCGGTGTCCCAGTCGATCATGCACACGCCCACGCACAAGGCATCGCTCATCATGCCCTCGCTTCAGCCGTGGCGGCTTGGGTGCCCCCGGTATCGGCCCGCCGCGCGCTTACCGCGGCCAGGATACGCAACCGACCATCGTCGTCGGACGCGCCCCAGGCACGGATCTCGTCCAGCGTACGCAGACAGCCTTCGCACAAGCCGGTAGCGGGGTTCATGCGACACACGTTGATGCAAGGGGAGGTTACAGCCATCGGGTTCTTCTCTCGGGGTTGGGAGGTTGGGGGGGATGCGCGGCGTCCGGGGATGGCACGCGACATCCGGCAGCTACCTGGTCGCGCTGAACGCGCCGGAGACACGTGCTTCATGGCCGCGTCCCGGCCATCGGGCTTCAAGCCTCGTTCAGTCCGAACCGGTGTCCGACGAACCCGCGCTCCCTCAGCAGCCGCGTTTCGTCGGCGACCGCATTTCACACATCGGCCAGGGCGCCCGCAGCGCGCGAAACACTACCCGCCGGCGCAGGCCTTGGCCCGCTTGGCAAGTATCGCACGCGCCACACGCGATGCCGGCTCGCGACCGAGTTCGGCGCTGACCCAGGCGGCGATATCCACGAGTTTATCGAGATCCACCCCGGTTTCAATGCCCAAGCCGTTCATCAGCCAGACCACATCCTCGGTAGCGACGTTCCCGGACGCCCCTGCCGCATAGGGACAGCCACCCAATCCGCCGACCGACGCGTCATAGACCGCGACGCCCATCTGCAGAGAGGCGAATATGTTGGCCGCGGCCATGCCATAGGTGTCATGGTAGTGGCCGGCGAGTTGCACCACCGGCACGCGTCGCATCACGGCCTCCAGCATGCGCTGGGTTGCCAGTGGCGTACCCGCGCCAATGGTGTCGCCAAGCGAAATCTCGTAGCACCCCATGTCCAGCAAACGCGCCGACACCTCGGCCACCTTGTCCGGCGCCACCGCCCCCTCATAGGGGCAGCCGAGCACGCAGGAGACATAGCCCCGCATCTTGACGCCTGCCGCCCGCGCCGCCTCGGCAACCGGGACGAAGCGGTCCAGCGATTCGGCGATCGAGCAGTTGATGTTCTTCTGGCTGAACGACTCCGAGGCCGCCCCGAACACCGCCACTTCCTCCGCCCCGGCGGCCAGCGCCGCCTCGAAGCCCTTGAGGTTGGGTGTGAGCACCGGATACGCCACCCCCGGCCGCCGCGCCGCCAGCGCCCGCGTCAGCACTTCGGTGTTGTCGCCCATCTGCGGCACCCATTTGGGCGAGACGAAGGACGTGGTCTCGATCGCCTTCAGCCCCGCCCCCCCCAGCCGCGCGATCAACGCCACCTTGACGTCGGCCGGCACCACCTGCTTCTCGTTCTGCAACCCGTCGCGCGGCCCCACTTCGACGATTCTTACTGCGGCTGGCAAGACCATACGACCTCCCCATGTAACGTATCAACACAATCGCCCAGCCGGGTATCGTTGCACCGCGCACCGAACCCGGTTAGCATCATTCGAAATGCTGTTCAGCTAGTCAGCTTCCCCATCCAAGGCAGGATCGACTCCTCCCACTCTAACCGGAGCACCGTACAATGACGATTACCGTTGATTCAGAAGGAATGATCGACCACGCGCACGTCCTTCCTCGACGGTTCCGCTCGATTGAACACGGTAGCCTTGATGCCGTACACGCCATCGTCTTGCATCAAACAGACTCACCTACCGCTCAGTCCACCTTCAACGCTTACCAATCGGGCGGCAACGGTGCTCACTTCCTGATCGACAAAGACGGTCGAATCTACCAGACCGCGAGCGTCCTCAAGCGTTGCTACCATGTTGGACGGCTGATCAAGTCGCGCTGCCTGGAGATCACGCCCTCAACGTGCGCTGATCCCAATCTTGCAAAGGTCAAGGCGCTGGGCTGGTCAGCCAGAATCAACGAAATCGATCGCATCGAGCGCCAAAAATCCTATCCTGAACGCTTTCCGGTAAACAGTGACTCACTAGGCATCGAGTTGGTCGGGCGTCATGTTGACGACACCACCTACGAAGCGGTGACACTCGCGCAGAACGCGTCGCTGCGCTGGCTGCTTGACGCACTGTACGACCACTTCTCCATCGGCACCGACGACACGTTCCGCCACCCCACGGTCTCCTACAAAAACCCAGGCGAAGCCGCGGGAGCGAAATGGTGACCACGACGCCGAAGCCCGCTCCATTCCGAGTCTGGTTTGCGACCTCGGCGCTCCTTTTGGTGAGCTGCGCCACCACCACACCCGAAACCGGCTCGCTGCCCGACTTCGCCCACGTTTTCGTCAAGGACTTCCAGTCGCTTGAGCCGCAGGCCTGCACGACGGCGGACGTCGCGCTGACGCACTCCGATGCACACACCTTCCTGCGTCGCGCCCGCGTGTTGAGCCGTGCCCAGGTCGAGGACAATTATCCGACTGCGCCCTGCTTCGTCGAAGGCACGCTGGAAGCGGAAGGACGGACCTGCGACTGGCGCATCACCGCCGCCGCGACCGGCTTCGTCCGTTGCGCTGGCGAGCCGCTGCGGGAATGGCACTTCGCCTGCGACGACTGCAGCGACCTGCTCGTGAAATAGACGCCGACGCCGACACGACTCAACCGGCTTCCTGCTCCGACTGCTCCGACTTCTCCGATTTTTCCAACTCCACCAACTCTGCCCCGTCTCCCACCTGATCGCCAACGCCGAAGCGGAAGGCCTTGATCGTGCCGGATGTCGGGGCGGTGATGGTGTGCTCCATCTTCATCGCCTCCAGGATCAACAGCGGCGCGCCCTTCTCTACGCGCGCACCCTCCTGCGCCAGCAGGGCGATGACCTTGCCCGGCATAGGCGCAAGCAGACCGCCCTCTGCGCCCCCGCCTTCGCCCGCGTGGTGCAGCGGATCGACGCTGGCAAGCGGCCAGGTGCGGCCATTCAGGAACACATGGCGCTTCTCGCCGGCGGCGACCACGGTGGCATCCATGCGATTGCCGTCCAGCTCCACACGCAGTTGCCCACGTGCGTCGAGCGCTCCGCGCGCCATGGTCTGGCGGCCCTCCAGCGTCAGCAGATAGGCTTCGCGCTGATAGGCGACGGTCACGCTGCGCTGGGTATCGCCGAATCGCAGCATCAGGTCGCGGCGGGCTGTGGCGTTCAGCCGCCAACCGTCGCGCGCATGCCAGGGCGATGCCGGCTCAGGGTTGCGGCGTGCCGCTTCCTCGGCGCGCCGCGACTCGCGCAGCAACTCGGCGAGTGCGGCAACCAGCCAGACCTGATCGGGTACCGCCACGCCCTCTGGAAACAGGTAGGTCTTTTCACGCTCGATCAGGCCGGTGTCCAGATCGGCGTTGGCAAAGGCCGGGCAAGCCGTCAGCCGCGACAGGAACTCGATGTTGTTGGCCACGCCGACCACGCGATACTCGGCAAGGGCCTGCAGCATGCGCGCCAGCGCCCGGTCGCGATTCTGGTCCCAGACGATGAGCTTGGCGATCATCGGATCGTAGTGCGGGCTGATCTCGTCGCCTTCCTCGACGCCGGTATCCACCCGCACGTGCAGACCTTCCGCAGGAGGGGCGAGGTGCACCAGCGTGCCGGTGGAAGGCAGAAAGCCCTTGGCCGGGTCTTCCGCGTAGATGCGCGCTTCCAGCGCATGGCCACGGATCTGCAACTGCTCCTGGGCGAGCGGCAGGGGTTCGCCGAAGGCCACACGCAACTGCCATTCGACCAAATCCTGACCGGTGATCATCTCGGTCACCGGGTGCTCGACCTGCAACCGGGTGTTCATCTCCATGAAGTAGAACGACCCGTCCTGGTTGGCGATGAACTCAACCGTGCCGGCGCCCACGTAACCCACGGCTTTCGCCGCATCCACCGCGGCCTTGCCCATTGCCGCGCGGCGCACAGGCGTCATGCCGGGGGCAGGCGCCTCCTCCAGCACCTTCTGGTGGCGGCGCTGTACCGAGCAGTCGCGCTCGAACAGATACACCACGTTGCCATGCGTGTCGCCGAATACCTGGATCTCGATGTGGCGCGGCCGGGTGATGTATTTCTCGACCAGCACGTGCTCATCGCCGAACGAGGAAGCCGCCTCGCGCTTGCATGAGGCAAGCGCATCCAGGAAGTCTTCGGCCCGCTCAACCAGGCGCATGCCCTTGCCACCACCACCCGCTGCCGCCTTGATCAGCACCGGATAGCCGATGCGGTCGGCCTCGCCGCGCAGCAGCTCGGGGTTCTGGTCGTCGCCGTGATAGCCCGGCGTCAGCGGCACACCGGCCGCGTCCATCAGTTTCTTGGCCTCGGACTTCGAGCCCATGGCGCGGATGGCCGCCACCGGCGGGCCGATGAAGACGATGCCCGCACGCTCGCAGGCGTCGCAGAAATCCTCGTTCTCGGACAGAAAGCCGTAGCCAGGATGGATGGCCTGGGCGCCGGTCTGTTTCGCGGCGGCGATGATCTTGTCGATCACGAGATAGCTCTCGCGCACCGCCGCCGGCCCGATCAGCACCGCCTCGTCGGCCAGGCGCACGTGGCGCGCATGGGCATCGGCTTCGGAATACACCGCCACGGTCTTGATGCCCATGCGGCGTGCGGTCTTGATGACGCGGCAGGCGATTTCGCCTCTATTCGCGATCAGGATTTTCTCGAACATTGCTTGTGTCTCCAGCCCTCAGCATGTGAAGGATGTGGGATGGGATCGGTGCGAAGCCTCCGCTACGCCCGCGACGGCGTCACGCCTGCGGCACCCATGCGGCGGGCCGTTTGGACAGGAATGCGTCCAGGCCCTCACGGGCCTCCGGGGTGACGCGCAGGGCTGCGATGCGCCGGGCCGTATCCTCGACCACCGCATCGCCAACCGGCCGGTGGGCCACGCCACGGATCAAGTCCTTGGCCGCGGCCTGGGACTTGGGGCCGCCCTGCAGCAGCGCGGCGACAATCTCGCCGACCTTGGCGTCCAATTCCTCCTGCGCCACCACCTCGTGGGCCAGGCCGATCTCACCCGCACGCGCGGCGGAAATCCGTTCCGCGGTCTGGAAGTAGCGATAGGCCTGGCGTTCACCGATGGCACGGAGCACGTACGGGCTGATTGCCGAAGGGATGATGCCGAACTTCACCTCTGAGGTCGCGAACACCGCCCGCTCGGACGCCACGCAGATGTCGCAGGCGCTCGCCAGCCCCATGCCCCCGCCCAGCGCCGCGCCATGCACTCGCGCAATGGTGGGCTTGCGCATTTCCGCCAGCGTGCGCAGCATGCCCGCCAGGCGCATCGCGTCGGCAAAGTTGTCGGCCTCGCTGGCCTCGCCGGCGGCCTTCATCCAGTTCAGATCGGCCCCGGCGGAAAAGCTCTTGCCGCGGCCGGCCAGCACCACCACGCGCACCGCCTCGTCGGCGTCCAGCTGCGCGCAGGCGGCGGTCAGGTCAGCAATCAGCGGTGCGTTGAAGGCGTTGTGCACGTCCGGGCGGTTCATCCACACCGTGGCGACACCGCCGTTGCGTTCGATCTCCAGGGTCTCGTACATCGTCTCGTCCTCCCGCTTACATCCGGAATACGCCGAACTTGGTCGGCTCGATGGGGGCATTCAGTGCCGCCGACAGCGACAGCCCCAGCGTACGGCGGGTCTGTGCCGGGTCGACCACGCCGTCGTCCCACAAACGCGCGGTGGCGTAGTAGGGGTGGCCCTGCACTTCATACTGGTCGCGAATCGGCGATTTGAAGGCCTCCTCGTCCTCGGCGCTCCACTGGCCGCCCTTGGCCTCGATGCCGTCGCGCCGCACGGTGGCGAGCACGCTCGCCGCCTGCTCGCCGCCCATCACGCTGATGCGCGCGTTCGGCCACATCCACAGGAAGCGCGGCGAATACGCGCGCCCGCACATGCCGTAGTTGCCGGCACCGAAGCTGCCGCCGATCAGCGTGGTGATCTTGGGCACCTGCACGGTGGCGACCGCGGTCACCATCTTGGCGCCATCCTTGGCGATGCCGCCGTTCTCGTACTTGCGCCCCACCATGAAACCGGTGATGTTCTGCAGGAACAGCAGCGGAATGCCGCGCTGGCCGCACAACTCGATGAAATGCGCGCCTTTCTGCGCCGATTCGCCGAACAGGATGCCGTTGTTGGCGACGATGCCCACCGGCACCCCATACAACTGGGCGAAGCCGGTGACCAGGGTAGTGCCGTAGCGCGCCTTGAATTCGTCGAAGCGCGAACCATCCACCACACGCGCGATAATCTCGCGCACGTCATAGGGCTTGCGCGTATCGGAGGGCACGATGCCGTAGATTTCCTCGGGATCGTAGATCGGCTCCTCGCCACCGCCCAGGGCCAGGCCCAGCGGCTTGGTGTGATTGAGGTTGGCCACCACCCGGCGCGCCAGGTACAGCGCATGGGTGTCGTTCTCGGCGAGGTGGTCGGCCACCCCGGACAGCCGCGTATGCACGTCGCCACCGCCCAGGTCTTCGGCGCTCACCACCTCGCCGGTAGCGGCCTTCACCAGCGGCGGCCCCCCGAGAAAGATGGTGCCCTGGTTCCTGACGATGATGGTCTCGTCCGACATCGCCGGCACATAGGCGCCACCGGCGGTGCACGACCCCATCACCACCGCGATCTGGGGAATGCCCCTGGCCGACATGTTGGCCTGGTTGTAGAAGATGCGGCCGAAATGGTCGCGGTCGGGAAAGACCTCGTCCTGCCTGGGCAGGAAGGCACCACCGGAATCCACCAGGTAAATGCACGGCAGCTTGTTCTGCTCGGCGATCTCCTGCGCGCGCAGGTGCTTCTTGACCGTCATCGGGTAGTAGGTGCCGCCTTTGACCGTGGCATCGTTCGCCACGATCATGCACTCCACGCCCTTCACCCGGCCGATGCCCGTCACCACGCCGGCCGACGGCGCCTCGTCGTCGTACATGCCGAAGGCTGCAAGCTGCCCCACTTCGAGAAACGGTGTCCCCGGATCCAGCAGATGGTTTACGCGGTCGCGCGGCAGCAGCTTGCCCCGCGCGGTGTGCCTGGCCCGCGCCGATTCGCCACCACCCAGACTGACCTGGGCCACCTTGTCACGCAAATCGCCGACGACGCGCCGCATGGTCTCGGCGTTGGCCTGAAACTCCGCACTGCGCGGGTTGATGGCGGACTTGATCGTACTCATGTCTCCTCGTCCTTTTACCTTGTAGCCAGGGATCCATCATAGACCCGGCCATCGAATACCGTCCGGGCCCGCAGGCCGCGTACCTGATTCCGACAAAGCCTAGCCCCAAACGCCGGCCCGCGCCTGCCAACATGGTTGCAATTCCTGCCATGCATGCGCAGGATTCAACATCATGACAACCCTTCTTCCCAGCCCCGCCGATCTTACCCGTGGCCGCGCGGCCACCCCGATCGCCTTCATCCGCGCGATCGTCCTCGGGTACCGCGCACGAGGGCTGGATCCGGCCAATGCCCTGCGTCAGGCACAGATTCCGGACGCGGCACTTGCCGACCCCGGCGCCCGCGTCACTGCAGCGCAGATGGAGACCATCTCGGCGCTCGCCATGCAGGAGCTGGACGATGAAGCGCTGGGCTGGTTCTCGCGCCGCCTGCCATGGGGCAGCTACGGCATGCTGGCGCGCGCCTCGCTCACCTCGCCGACACTGGAAGTGGCGCTGAAGCGCTGGTGCCGCCACCACCGCCTGCTCACCGACGACCTCTGCCTGGAATTCACCCACACCCGCAACCTCGCCACCGTGCGCATCACCGAGGCGTCCCCCCCTGCCAGGTTGCGCGCCGAGTTTCGCGAGTTCTGCCTGGTGTCCATGCTGCGCAACCTGCTCGGCTACGCCTGCTGGCTGATCGACTCGCGCATTGCACTGACCGAGACCACCCTGCCCTTCCCCGCGCCCCCCCACGCCGACGCCTACCCCTACCTGTTCCCCGGTCCGCTGCGCTTCAACGCCGACGCCGCCGGCTTCAGCTTCGACGCCCGCTACCTCGCCCTGCCCCTGCGTCGCGACGAAAACGCGCTGCGCAGCATGCTGCAGCGTGCGCTGCCGCTCACCGTGCACCAGTACCGCCGCGACCGCCTGCTGATCCACAGCGTCAGCCAGATCCTGTCGGCGACGCCGGCCCTCGCCCATACGGCCGAAGATGTCGCCGCGCAGTTGAACGTGTCGGTGCGTACCCTGCACCGGCAGCTGAAAGAAGAAGGTGTGTCGCTACAGAAACTGAAGAACGAAGTCCGCCGCGAACAGGCGATCAAACTGCTGCTGCAGACCCGCAAGCCGGTGAAGCAGATTGCCTCGGCAGTCGGGTTCGACAGCGAAAAGAGTTTCGCTCGGGCTTTTCGGGAATGGACCGGCGTCGCACCAAGTCGCTACCGGGAACACTGAGTACCGCCGTGGGCTCCGTCGAGTGAAGGCGGAAGGTCGTCGAGCGACTTGTCCATTGCGCAGGGTGCGCCGACACCCGGTTTGCCATACAGCCCTGCAGCGCGTATCCTGACCAGTGGCGTTATCCAGGTCGTGTAGTTGTCGTGTCGGATTAGTGCCCGCAGTCCTGCGGCGATACTCCCCATTTTCACCTCGCCTTCTTGATCTCGCCCCAACCAGGGGCTATTCCCCTTTATTTCCAGGAGTTTCAAGAAATGGCAACAGGTAGCGTCAAATGGTTCAACGATGCCAAGGGCTTCGGCTTCATTACCCCAACCGACGGTAGTGAAGACCTCTTCGCACACTTCTCGGCGATTCAGTCCCAAGGGTTCAAAAGCCTCGCCGAAGGCCAGCGCGTCACGTTCGACGTCACGAACGGCCCCAAGGGCAAGCAAGCCAGCAACATCCAGATCGCCTGATTGCAGCGGCCTGCCGGCCTCAGGCCCGACAGGCCGCCAAAGGCGTCTTGCCCGGTGGCGGCTTGGTGCCGCCACCCGCGCCACGCTTGCCGGCGTAGCAGCCGGAATCGGCGACTGCCGATCAAGCACCAAGATACCCAGCAAACCTGGAACGACACCGCGCAAGCGCCCATGTGCTCTGCGCCGGCCCGGCCATTGCAACATCCGGCAGCCTGGCATCGCGCCCTCGGAACGGCTTGATCATCGCCGGGAGGGCGGTCGTTCCACCGCAACACGGAGTACATCATGCCCATCGCCATCCAGCGAACCGAACTCAAGACCCACTACTACACCCCGGTGCATTGCCCCTTCTGCGGCACCCGGGTGATGGGCGCCGACCCGGCCGACGAGACGCGCATCACCGCTTGTTCGCACACCCTGTTCATCGCCCACGACATGGCTTTTGAGTATCGCTCCGAGCGTTTCAACGAGAACCTCAATCTCAACGGCCTGAGCGATCAGGAAGTCGAGGCACGCTTCCTCGGCGAGGACGGAGGAATCGACGCTTTCACCGATCAGGTCAGGCTGGCAGATGCGATCAAGGTCGCCGCCTACGCACCGGCGCCGTCGGCCTACGGCTCCTACTACGGCTTCGCGCCCAACGAATGAACCCCATCGCCCAGCCCCCTGCCGCGGACGCCCTGTCCAACCGCCTGTTGGCCGCCCTCCAGGCCCGCAAGACGCTGCTCGCCGATTGCGCCATCGAGGGTACGACCGCGTATCGCCTTTTCCACGGCAGTGCGGAGGGATGTGCCGGGTTGACCATAGACCGCTACGGCGAAGTGCTGCTGATTCAGAGCTTCCACCGCACGCTCGAAGCGGGCGAACTGGCGGAAATCGAGGCGTTCTACGGCCAGGCTGGGCCGGCGGGTCTGCTGGCCGTCTACAACGACCGCAGCGACGGCAATTCGCGCATCTCGAATCCGCTCCCCGACGAGACCATGAAGCTCGCCGAGTTGCCTCGCACATTCAGCGAGTGCGGAGTCAACTATCGCTTCCGCGCCCGCCATGCCGGACAGGATCCCTGGCTGTTTCTCGACCTTAGGGCGGCACGCAAACGCGTCATGCAGGACGCGAAAGGCAAGAGCCTGCTCAATCTGTTCGCCTACACCTGTGGTGTCGGCATTGCCGCTGCGGTCGCGGGCGCGCGCGAAGTGATCAATATCGACTTCTCCGAGTCCGCACTGGCCGTCGGCAAGGAGAACGCCGGCTTGAACAGCATTCCGATTTCAGTCCGCTTCATCAAGAGTGACTTTTTCCCGGCCGCACGGCAGTACGCCGGGCTGGGCCAGAGCCAGATCGTTCGCCGGAAGAAACTGCCTGACTTCCCCAAGCTCGCCGCCCGAAAGTTCGATGTAGTTTTTCTCGACCCACCCCGGCACGCCAAAAGCACATTCGGCGTCGTCGATCTGGTGAACGACTATCCGGCGCTGTTCAAACCGGCGTTGCTGGCGACCGAGGAAGGTGGCACGCTGTTCTGTTGCAACAACGCCGGCCAGGTAGACAGACTAGCCTGGCTCGACCAGTTGGAGCGCAGCGCGCGCAAGGCGGGGCGCCCGATCAGAGCCGCGGAGTGGATTGCCCCCGAGAGCGACTTCCCGAGCTACGATGACAATCCGCCGCTGAAAGTCCTGCGCCTGTCGGTCTAGGGGCGCGCGAACCTTTTTGCGCCGAGGGCGAATGTAGCCTTCTGGATCAAGCCGTCAGCCACCTCGTAGATGCACAACATCTCCACCGTTCCCTGACCTTCCGGAAAGCAGCGCGTGACAAGCTCGTGATCGACAACAACGTTCTCCAGAACCGTGCGGCTCAGAAGCCTGGCATGCAAACCGGGCTCGGCGAACCGCCCCAGCATACGAGACCGCAGCTCCTCATGGCCCGAGGCGAGCACGCCGCCATGTAACTCGAACTGCATCGCGTCAGCCGCGTACGTCGAAAGCCAAGCATCGATGTCCTTGCGGTTGTATGCATCAAGCTGACGTTGAACGACTTCTTCCGGAGTGCGCATTGGTTCGGTGCTCATGACTATTTGGGACCGCCGGACTTTAACGGGTGAGAGCCCGAACCGAGCAGGGCGAACGCTCCGCGGCCCGCGAACGGATGGGCCTCGCTGCCTGGGCCAACATCCCGCGCCTGTAGGGCAGCTTCAGTATTGCGCGAAGTCGACTCGGCCACTGGCCATCTGGGAGCGGAAGAAGGTCTTCATGCCGCATGGCCTACCGACGGAGGTCGGCCGCCGCCCAAGATGGCCGACTCGAATCGTTGGCGTGCTTGCATGCCGCCGCGGCCTGTGCGAGCACCGCATTCACCCGACGGATCAATCGCCAATGGACGATCCATAGCGGCAAGGCCAGCGCCCCGGCAACTGCACCAAGCTCATTCGGCAGCAATGACACGATTTGTGCCGAGCACCAACCAAGCCCGGACACCATTCCGAAGCGTCTGAAGGGCAGCAGCGCTTTGTTCGACTGCGCCTCCGCGCGCAGGGAGTTCGCGACGTTCGCGACAATGAAGAAGTCCTCCACGAAGTTGTAGGGAATCAGGAACATGAGCCAGACGCTTCGTGGCGACGCTGTGCGCGCACTCGGGCGAACGAGGGCGAGCGACCGGGATAGATCGCGGCAGTACAAGAACACCAACGCCAGAAACACCGCCGCAAAGATGATGCTCCCGACCAGCCCCAGCACTTCGAATTCCTTGAAGATCCCGCCAGACACGTCCGGGTTCAGAAACGGGTAAACCAGGGCATACGCAACCGGGATGGTGAGTACGATCTTGACCGCGATGAGGGCAGCGTTTCTATTCATATGTCGCGAGCTCGAAGATAGGGCTTACGCCTCGCGGCACGCCGAAGGATGCGGCAAGCCTCTGCCGTTCCTGCTCTTTTCCTTCGCGGGTGCGCCGTCCTTGAGGAGGCCAGCGCCCATCGGTCCGGCAATGCGTTCATGGCCGAGAATCCGTCGCCACGTTTGCCCGGTTTCGTGGGAAAGTTTGCGGCCCAACTCCAGCGAGTCGATGCGTCCGCCGTACGTCTTGACAGTGAAATATTCGGCGGCGAGAAAGCGGACACCGCGCAAACTCAATCATCCTCGCCCCCCGCCAACAACACGCCCCGCCTCGCAAGCTGCTCGCGCGCCTCCACCAGCGCCGCATGCAAGCGTTGCTCCAGCTCCGCCTTGGACGGCAGTTCTGTCCAGTATTCGGCGACGGTGATGCCGTCCTTGTGCATTTGCAGCAGTTCCACCTGTTCCCGGCTCGATTCGGCGCAGAGGATCAGGCCGATGGGAGCTTCTTCGTCGAGCTGGCGCTCGTGCTTGTCCAGCCACTTGAGGTAGAGCTCCATCTGGCCCTTGTGGGCGGCCTTGAAGCGACCGAGTTTGAGTTCAATGGCGACTAGTCGACGCAGGCGGCGGTGGAAGAAGAGCAGATCGAGGTAGAAGTCCTCCCCGTCGATGACCATGCGCTTCTGGCGCTCGACAAAGGCGAAGCCTCGACCGAGTTCGAGGATAAAGGCTTCGAACTGGCGCAGGATGGCGGTTTCCAGATCGGCTTCGTCGTGGCCCTGGCGCAGCCCGAGGAAGTCGAGGAAATAGGGATCCTTGAAAACCAGGGTGGGGGAAGTGCCAGCATCGGATGATACGTCGAGCGCGAGCGATACACTCGATTCAGGCGCCTGGGCGCTGGCAATGACGCGGCGCTCGAAAGCCTTGCGTTCGATCTGCTGGCGCAGTTCGCGCACGCTCCAGCGCTCCAGGGTTGCCTGCTCGGCGTAGTACTGTCGCGCTTCGGGCGACTTGAGCGGCAACAGGGCGACGACATGGCTCCAGCTCAATTGTCGTGACAGCGTCGCGACAATTGAGCCATCGGCAAAAGCCTGGGCAAACTGAACCATGCGGCGCAGGTTCTTGGCCTCGAAGCCACGACCGAACTCGCCGGCCAGACGCTCGCCGAGGCGATCCATCAACTGGGCCCCATACCGGGCGCGTTCGCCCCCCAACACTTCGCTGGTCAGGCGTTGGCCGATGCGCCAGTACAGCAGGGTCAGCTCGGCGTTGACCGTCGCTGCCAGACGTTGGCGGCTGGCAGCGATGAGGTCGCGCAGTTCGTCGTGCAGGGGTTCCAGCGGCAACACCGGGGGCTGGCCCTCCGCGTTGTCTGCACTGCCCTCCTGGCGCTGCGCGACATCCTCCCCCAGGGAGCACTCGCCCCGTTCGGACGGCCGTGCGGGAGCGCTCATGCGGCGACTCCGCGGGCACTTTCCTCATCGTCGGCCACGATTTGGTTCAGCGACAAACCAGGATCGTCGGTGAAGTAACGTTCAGCAGTCATGCGAAAAGCATCCCTGGCAATCATGGATACGAATATTACGTCCAATACGCCACATGACAAACCACCCGACGCCGACCGCGCTACGCCTCCACCTTTCCGCGCGCGGCTTTCACCGACGCCCGTCTGGCCTTGCTGTCCAGCCGTCGGGTGATGGAGGCGCGGGTGGGTTTGGTCGGTCGCCGGGGCTTGGGGGGCACGGCGGCGCGGTTGATGAGGTCTTCCAGCCGACGGATGGCCTCGGCGCGGTTCTTTTCCAGGCTGCGGAATTTCTGCGCCTTGATGATCACGACGCCGTCCTTGCTGATGCGGTGGTCGCCAAGCCGCAGCAGGCGCGTGCGCACCTCTTCGGGCAGGCTGGAGGTCGCGATGTCGAAGCGCAGATGCACGGCATTCGAGACCTTGTTGACGTTCTGCCCGCCGGCGCCCTGAGCGCGGATGGCGGTGATTTCGACTTCGTCCAGCGGTACTTCGAGGTGGGGCTGCATCCACATGCTCCGAGCTTGCAATGAACCGACTGCGCGACCGTTTGTGAAGCGTACCTCGACTCAAGAAAAACGCCTCGAAGCACCTGCTCACCGTGCGACGATAGCATCGCACGGCGGGGGCTTCGAGGCGCAATGATCCCGTGCGGCTCCGCAGGTATGAGAGGGAGGCAGCGTACCCACGGAGGCATGGGCACGGGACCGGGGGAAACAACGCCGGGCGGTGGCCCTCAGTCTGCCAGCGCGCGGCCGATGACCATGCGCTGGATGTCGGAGGCGCCCTCGTAAATCTGGCACACGCGCACGTCGCGGTAGATGCGCTCGACCGGGAAGTCGCTCACATAGCCGTAGCCGCCATGCACCTGGATGGCGTCGGAGCACACGGACTCGGCCATCTCGGAGGCGAACAGCTTGGCCATGGACGCTTCCTTCAGGCACGGGCGGCCCGCGTCCTTGAGGCTGGCAGCATGCCAAACGAGTTGACGGGCGGCCTCCAGCCGGGTCGCCATGTCGGCAAGGCGGAAGTTCACCGCCTGGTGCTCGAAGATGGGCTTGCCGAAAGCCTCCCGTTCCTGCGCGTAGTTGACCGCCGCTTCCAGTGCGGCACGCGCCATGCCCAGGCATTGCGCGGCAATGCCGATACGACCGGCTTCGAGATTGGACAGGGCGATCCGGTAACCTTCGCCTTCCGCACCGACCAGGGCACTGGCGGGTACGCGGCAGTTTTCGAACAGGATCTGGGTGGTGTCGGAGGCTTTCTGGCCCATCTTCTCTTCCACCCGGCCGACGATGTAGCCCGGCGCATCGGCGGGCACGAGAAAGCAGGATATACCCTTCTTGCCGGCAGCCTTGTCGGTGACGGCGAAGACGATCGCCATATCGGCATGCTTGCCGGTGGTGATGAACTGCTTGACGCCGTTGAGCACCCAGCCTTCGCCATTACCGTCACTCGCCCGCTGGGCGCTGGTGCGCAGCGCCGACGCATCGGAGCCGGTGTGCGGCTCGGTCAGGCAAAAGCAGCCGAGCTTTTCGCCGCGCGCAAGCGGCCTGAGCCAGGCTTCCTTCTGCGCATCACTGCCGTAGCGGTTGAGGATGCCGCAGGGCAGCGAGTTCTGCACGCTGACGATGGTGGAGGTGGCGCCGTCGCCGGCGGCGATTTCCTCCAGCGCCAACACCAGGCTCATGTAGTCCATGCCGGCCCCGCCCCACGTCTCGGGTACGACCATGCCCAGCGCCCCGAGCTCGGCAAGCTCCTTGAGCGCCTCGCGCGGAAAGGTATGGTTGCGGTCCCACTCGGCGGCGAAGGGGGCCAGGCGCTCCTGCGCGAAGGCGCGCAGCGAGTCGCGGATCATTTCCTGCTCTTGGGTCAGAATCATCGTTCAGGCTCTCGGTACGATTGCTCAGCAAAGTTCCACGGCCATCGCGGTGGCCTCGCCGCCACCAATGCACAGGCTGGCCACGCCGCGCTTGCCGCCACGCCGGCGCAGCGCGCCCAGCAGGGTGACGAGGATACGAGCGCCGGATGCGCCTATGGGGTGACCCAGCGCGCAGGCACCGCCGTTCACATTGACCTTGTCGTGGGCGAGCTCGAGCTCACGGATGGCGGCCAGCGTGACCACGGCGAAGGCCTCGTTGATTTCCCACAGGTCCACATCACCGACACGCCAGCCGGCCTTGGCCAGCACTTTCTGCATGGCGCCTACTGGCGCGGTGGTGAACCACTGCGGCGCCTGGCCGTGCGTGGCGTGGCCGACGATGGTGGCAAGCGGTGCGACACCCAGCTGCTCGGCAGTGGAGCGGCGCATCAGCACCAGCGCGGCAGCACCGTCGGAGATCGAACTGGAGTTGGCGGCGGTGACACTGCCGTCTTGCTTGAAGGCCGGCTTGAGCGTGGCGATCTTGTCGAGCTGGGCCTTGAGCGGTTGTTCGTCGCGGCTGACGATGGTTTCGCCCTTGCGTCCGGAGATGCTCACCGGTGCTATCTCCCACTCGAAGTCGCCGCCCTGGATCGCGGCTTGGGCGCGGGTGGTGGAGGCCACCGCGAATTCGTCCTGCACGGCACGACTGAACTGGTAGTGACTGGCGCAGTCCTCGGCGAAGGTGCCCATGAGCCGGCCCTTGTTCTCTTCGGAATAGCGGTCTTCCAGGCCGTCGAAGAACATGTGGTCGAGCAACTGGCCGTGCCCCAGGCGATAGCCACCGCGTGCCTTCGGCAGCATGTAGGGGGCGTTGGACATGGATTCCATGCCGCCCGCGACCATCACTGCGTTGCTGCCGGCCGTGAGCAGGTCGTGGGCCAGCATGGTGGCCTTCATGCCCGAGCCGCACACCTTGTTCACCGTGGTGCAGCCTGCCGACAGCGGCAGCCCGGCCCGCAGTGCTGCCTGGCGGGCGGGCGCCTGGCCGACGCCGGCCGACAGCACGCAGCCCATGATCACTTCCTCGATCTGCTCGGGCGCCAGGCCCGCCCGCGCCACCGCCGCGCGGATGGCCACGCCACCCAGTTCCGGGCTGGTCAGGCTGGACAAGTCACCCTGGAAGCCACCCATGGCGGTACGGGCGGCGGAGGCGATGACGATGGGGTCGGACATGGCAGTGCTCCTGGTCGAATGGGTGAAAACGGGTGAATCGAGTACCTTGCGAAATACCTTGGGAAACACTGGTCAAGTCCGTTCACCCTGAGTTCTTCGAAGGGCATCCCAAGAAAATCAAGGGCTTCGACAGGCCCGAACGGTTGGAAATAAATCAGTGCTTCCCTTGCGGCCACGGCAGGGCCGCACCGGGTGTTACAGGGTTTCGGCGAACAGTTCGCGGCCGATCAGCATGCGACGGATCTCGCTGGTGCCTGCGCCGATCTCGTAGAGTTTGGCGTCGCGCCACAGGCGGCCGGCGGGGTATTCGTTGGTATAGCCCACCCCGCCCAGGGTCTGGATGGCTTCGCCAGCCATCCAGGTGGCCTTCTCGGCGGAATACAGAATGGCACCCGCGGCGTCCTTGCGCAGCGTGCGGGCGTGGTCCATGCGGTCGCAGGCCTGGCCCACGGCATAGACGTAGGCGCGGGTGGCGTTCCACACCGTGTACATGTCGGCCACCTTGCCCTGCATGAGCTGGAACTCGCCGATGCTCTGGCCGAACTGCTTGCGATCGTGGAGATAGGGCACGACCACGTCCATGCACCCGGCCATGATGCCCAGCGGACCGCCGCACAGCACCGCGCGTTCATAGTCGAGACCGCTCATCAACACCTTGACCCCATTGCCGATGCCGCCCAGCACGTTCTCCTCCGGCACCTCGCAATCGTCGAAGAACAGCGGATAGGTGTTGGAGCCGCGCATGCCGAGCTTGTCGAGGTGACTGCCGCAGGAAAAACCCTTCATGCCCTTTTCGACGATGAAGGCGGTGATGCCGCGCGGGCCGGCCTCAAGGTCGGTCTTGGCATACACCACCAGGGTGTCGGCGTCGCCGCCGTTGGTAATCCACATCTTGGCGCCATTGAGCACGTAGCGGTCGCCCTTCCGGTCGGCACGCAGCTTCATGCTGACCACGTCGGAGCCGGCGTTGGGCTCGCTCATCGCGAGTGCGCCGACGTGTTCGCCGGAAATCAGTTTGGGCAGGTACTTGCGCTTCTGCGCCTCGTTGCCGTTACGGCGGATCTGGTTCACGCACAGATTGGAGTGGGCCCCGTACGACAAGCCGACCGACGCCGACGCGCGGGAGATCTCCTCCATCGCAACGATGTGGGCAAGGTAACCCATTGCGGTGCCGCCGTACTCCTCATCCGCGGTCATGCCGAGCAGCCCCATTTCGCCGAATTTCCTCCACAGATCGGCGGGGAACTCGTTGTCCCGGTCGATGGCCTCGGCGCGCGGTGCGATCTCGTTCTGCGCGAAGCTGTACACCGCATCGCGCAGTGCATCGATGTCTTCGCCGAGATTGAGGTTGAGGCAGGGCACGTTCATCGCTAAGTCTCCTTGTTCGGTCGTCCCGGCGCTGCCGGGCGGTGGTCTCTGGCGTGGCCGCCGACGTTCATCTACATCTGAAGCCCGGATCTGGTTCAGTCTGGTTCAGCGCCGTAGCAAAGTCACCCCGCCCGCTGTGCAAGCCGTGGCGCGGCATTCTCTTGTTTGCCGGGAATTGCCATGATGGTCTGCTGCATGGTCGCGCACAGCGTCCAGGTTGCGCCACGGACGGCAAAGACGTCGGCACGGGTGATCAGCAGCGTACGCCCGGGACGGATGACCGTACCGCGCGCCACCAGCATGTCGCCCACGGCCGGTGCGACCAGATTGATCTTGTACTCGACGGTGAGCACGCCGGTGTCGGCATCGGTGAGGGAGCCGGCCGCATAGCCGGCAGCCGAATCGGCAATCATGCCGACGATACCGCCATGAATGTAGCCATGCTGCTGGGTCAGCGCGTCAGTGCAGGGCAGATGGATTTCCGTGAAACCCGGGGCAACGGCTTCCAGACGGGCACCGATCAGCATCATTGCGTTCTGGCGCGCAAAGCTCTCGCGAATACGCGCGGCATAGCCGGGGTCACGTGCTTCGAATACGGGGCGATCGGACTTCATTCCGCGGTCTCCACCTATTTTTTTGGGCATTGTACTTACGTTGACGTAAACGTCAAATCAAACCCGGAACAAGGAGCCACTCCCCGCCGTCAGCCGCTGACGCGCTTGGCCAGTTCCGCACGCGCCTCGGCCGCTCCGGCCGGATCATCGCCAAGCAGGTCGGTGCATTGCTTCTCAAGCATGGCGATCTCCCCCAGCACTGCCTCGATGTCCTCGCGCTGCTGCTCGAGTGCGGCACGGCGCGTCGCCAGCACCTTGAGGAAGCGGCGCAGTTGCGGTGCGTAGTTGCGCACGCCGCCGTACATGTCGATCAACTCCTTGATCTCGGCCAGCGACAAACCAAGTCGCTTGCCGCGCAGGGTGAGCTTGAGGCGGGTACGATCGGCCTTGGTATAGACCCGCACCCGCCCGGCCCGCGCAGGGTTGAGCAAGCCCTGGTCCTCGTAGAAGCGGATGGCGCGGGGGGTGATGTCGAATTCGCGGGCGAGCTCGGTGATCGTGAAAGTCCGGTCGTCGTTCGTCATGGGGTTCCAAGCCGGGCGGAAGAGCACCGATAATAGTCGTGTCGTGGGTGAAATGCGGGACGCACCGGCAGCGGACGCGGCGTGCGCCGGAGCACACGCTTCGCGCCGAGGACGTGGCGGACGCCGGCTTCGTCGTCCCCGCCTCTCCGGCCCGCAGCCCCACACGACGGAATCCGGCGACGTTAAGCAGATTCACCGGTTTCGTCAATTCGCTTCGCCCGTCGGCATGGTCCGGCGCGTTGGTTCGCGCCCGTCCCTGCCCGTTTGCATCGACACGCGCCGCTCGCGGCCGGCACAGCAAGGAGCCGATTCTTGAACGCCTCACCCACCCACGCACACCCGCTGGAATACCCCGCCCCGGACCTGCCACCGGCCGGCACCGCCCAGCCGGTGGCGCCGGGCGTGCGCTGGATCCGCATGCCGCTGCCCTACGCACTGGATCACATCAACCTGTGGCTGCTCGACGACGGCGACAACGTCGTGGCGGTCGACAGCGGGTTCGCGCTGGACGAAGTCCGGCAACACTGGCGGGACATCCTCGGCGCCGAGCGGCGACGCCTGTCGGGGGTGGTGGTGACCCACTGCCACCCCGACCACATCGGCCTGGCCAGCTGGCTGGCCGAGCGCGACACGGCCCCGGTCTACATGACCCAGGGCGAATACCTGGGCGCCCATGCGCTATGGCACCAGCTGCCCGGCTACTCGATCACCGACATGATCGAGCAGTTTCACCGTCACGGGCTGGAACCGGCACGGCTGGACGCGCTGCGCGAGCGAGGCAATGCCTACCGGCGCGGCGCCCCGGCACTGCCTGCCCGTTTCCACCGGATGTTTGCCGGCGATCTGCTGAACATCGGCGGACAGGAGTGGCGCGTGATCGTCGGCTACGGGCATTCCCCCGAACATGCCAGCCTGTATTGCGAGACTGCCCGGGTGCTGATTTCGGGCGACATGCTCTTACCGCGCATTTCCACCAACGTCAGCGTATACGCCGCCACACCGGACGACGACCCGCTCACCTGGTTCCTGGAATCGTTGCAGCGGCTGCGTAACTTGCCCGAAGACACGCTCGTGCTACCATCACACGGCAAACCCTTTCGCGGTCTGCGAAAGCGGGTCGAACAGCTCGAAGCGCACCACGAAGAGCGCTGCGATGCGCTGCTGGGTGCGATGCAGGCGCCGCGCAGCGCTGCGGAACTGCTGCCGACCCTGTTCCCCCGCGAACTAGACACCCATCAGGTGATGTTCGCGATGGGGGAGGCCATCGCGCACCTGAACTATCTGGTCAATCGCCGCCGGATCGTGCGCCGCATCGATCGCGAAGGTCTGATCCGCTTCGAACGCGTCGCCTGAAAGCCTGAAAACCAAGGAGCAACAAGCACATGGCTGCAAACGCCCCCGAAAAAGCCCATCCCGAGCTGCCCGACCCGCAGGAAATCGCCAAGACTTACGCCGAGGTCGCCCAGCGCGCATCCACGCTGATCGGCGAGCACGTACAGCGCCAGCTCAAGAAAGGCGTCGCCACGCCAAGCGACGAACTGGGCATCGCCCAGGCCTTCATGGACATGATGGCCAAGCTCCTGGCCAACCCCTACAAGCTCGCCCAGACGCAGATGAACCTGGTGTGGGACTACTTCTCGCTGTGGCAGCACTCCATGCTGCGCTTCATGGGCATGCAGGCCTCGCCTGTGGCCCAGCCCGACCGGACCGACAAGCGCTTCAAGGACGAACAGTGGGAAGAACACTTCCTGTTCGACTTCATCAAGCAGTCCTACCTGATCGCCGCGCGCCACGTGCATGACACCGTGTGCTGCGTGCAAGGCCTGGACGAACAGACGCAGAAGAAGGTCAATTTCTACACCCGCCAGTACATCGACGCGCTGTCGCCGTCGAACTTCGCGATGACCAACCCGGAGGTCTTCCGCGAAACGGTGAAGAGCCACGGTCAGAACCTGGTCAAGGGCCTGAACAACCTGTTGCGCGACATGGAAGACGGCGGTGGCCAGCTGCGCGTCAAGATGACCGACACCAGCGCCTTCGAACTGGGCAAGAACGTCGCCACCACCCCCGGCAAGGTGGTGTTCCAGACCGACATGATGCAGCTCATCCAATACACGCCCAGCACCGACAAGGTGCTCAAGCGCCCGATGCTGATCGTGCCGCCCTGGATCAACAAGTTCTACATCCTCGACCTGCGCGAGAAGAACTCCTACATCAAATGGTGCGTGGACCAGGGTCACACGGTGTTCGTCGTCTCCTGGGTGAATCCGGACGCACGCCAGGCCGAGAAAACCTTCGAGTCCTACGTCAAGGAAGGCATCCTCGCCGCACTTGACGCCATCGAAGAACAGACCGGCGAAAAGGAAGTGAACGTCGCCGGCTACTGCCTGGGCGGCACCTTGCTTGCCACCACCCTGGCGTACCTCGCCGGCAAGAAGCAGAAGCGCATCGCCTCGGCCACCTTCCTCACCACCATGACCGATTTCTCCGAACCCGGCGAACTGGGCGTGTTCATCGACGAAGGCCAGGTTTCCAGCCTGGAGAAGAAGATGTTCGAGCGCGGTTACCTGGAAGGCTCGGAAATGGCCGGCACCTTCAACATGCTGCGTGCCAACGACCTGATCTGGTCCTTCGTGGTGAACAACTACCTGCTCGGCAAGGACCCCTTCCCCTTCGACCTGCTGTACTGGAACTCCGACTCCACCCGCATGCCGGCCAAGATGCACAGCTTCTACCTGCGGGGGATGTACATGGAAAACCGTCTGGTGCAGCCGGGTAGCATCGAAATCGACGGCGTACCTATCGATCTCGGCAAGATCAAGGTGCCGTGCTACTTCATTTCCACCATCGAGGACCACATCGCACCGTGGAAGAGCACCTATGCCGGCGCGCGCAACTTCGGTGGCCCGGTGCGCTTCGTGCTGGGCGGTTCCGGCCACATCGCCGGCATCGTCAACCCGCCGGTCGCGAACAAGTACGGCTACTGGATCAACCCCGCCGCCAAACTGCCGGACAGCGCCGACAAATGGTTCGAGGGCGCACAGCAACAGGCCGGGTCGTGGTGGACCGACTGGCAGGCCTGGGTGCTCACCCACGATGCCGAGCAGGTCGCCCCGCGCGACCCCGCCAAGGGCAAGCTCAAGGCCTTGGAAGATGCCCCGGGCTCGTTCGTGAAGGTTCGCCTGGATACCGCCAAGGCTGCCTGAGCGGCGCCGACCCGGCAACAGACGTGGAATGAACAAGGGGGCTGACGCCCCCTTTTTCGTGCCGGGCTCGATGTGCCACGGGCTACCCCCGCCCACGGCGACCGACGCATTCAGGCGTCCCAGGCGACCCGTTCGAACATCTTCAGCAGCCTCGCACCGCGAATCGGGTTCAGATGCACGACATGGGCGACGCGCCCTGACAAGTGGGCCCTGAAGTCGCCCACCCCGTCGCGGTTTTGCGAGGACGGGCCGTACCGCGCACAATTGTGCAGTATCGCCTTGAGTTGGTCGTACGCCTTGCGCTGCACGTTGGGCCGATGATTCACCACTACCCCTGCCGCAATCTGAGCGCGCGACGCCGGCATCAGGCGCGTCTTCCGCTCGTTCGGCAGCCACCCCTCCTCGGCGACGATCGCAGCCGCCATGCGGCGGAACGCTTCACTGCGTGAGGCCAGTCCGGCGTCGCCGGAAAAGTGCAGATCGTCGACATAGCGTGTGTAGCTCGCGCCACAACTGCGGGCGGCGGCGGCGAGCCGATGGTCCAAGCGAAAGGCGCACAGATTGGCCAGGGCAGGCGACGTTGGCGCCCCTTGGGGCAGGTGTATCCGCTGGTAGAGGCGCATGTCGTCGAGTTGCCGTAGCCGCCGGTCCGGCGGCGTGCCCTCGGCGAATGGCAGTGAGCGAACCACCCAGGCCGGCGCTCGATGCGTGGTCAGCGCGGCGAGTACGGCTGCAACCGCGGGGGGGTAGCCCAGCGCCGCGAACACCGCGCGCACCCGCCCCCCGTGTATGGACGCGAAGAAATCGCGGATATCGAGTCGCAACAGCAGCGCCCGCTCGCAATGCGCCAGTGCCTGGGTCACGATCGAGCACCCTGCGACGCTCCCATGCGCCGCATGGTGGACCGGCACCGGCGCCAGGATCTCGCGCAAAATGCGTCGCTGCATCGCACGCAGTCGCCGCTTGGGCGCCTCAAGCAAGCGATACCCACCCCGCCGCTTTGGCTGCCACCGATAGCTGTAATGGCCATTGCCTCCGCCGCGAGGCAGTGCCGCGGCCACGTCTCCAGGGGGCATGGAGCCGTTTCGCCCCTGAAGGTCGGCAAACCAGTCGAGCTCACCTATGCTCAGCCCAAGCCATTCGGCAAGTGCGCCCACCGTGTGCAAGGCCGGTAGTGTCAGCCAGTCCAGGGGTGGAGCCGGCCTCCCTGCGCGCGGATGCAGGGGCAGCCACAGCCGCGACCGAGGATTTTGTCCGATACCGGAAAACGACTTGCGAAACGGCTCGAACCCGAACACCGCAGCGGACAACGCCGCCTCGTCCTCAAGCCTGCCCAGCCATCCGGATACCTCCAGATGCGCCACGAGTGGCGCGATCCACGCTAGATCGGGGCCGAACGCGCGACTAAGGGTCTGGCGCACGCGGGTCGGCGACGCAGCGCCCACCTCTGCGGAGGACCTGGAATCGGCGGAGTGGGCGAACGGGCTGAAGGGGGCGAACGATGCGGGAAACGCCGAACGGGCGGCAACCGCGCGGATCAGCCGCGCGATGTCGGTCGCGGCACGCTGCGCGTCGCGATGCCCGGGCGCGCAGTCCAGGTCGTCATGCTCTCCGTCCTCGTCGAAGAGGTCCCAGTCCCACGGCCCGGTCATGCGTAAATCACTCGTTCGCTGGATGAGTTTGGAATTCGGTGCAGCGCCGCATCCAACCCGTCGTGTCCTGCGTGAGCAACTCGGCGCCCACGCGCCGTGGAGCTCACGCGCCGTAATGCCAACAAGATGCGCCCCCGGGGTAACCCCGGAGCGATGAGAGGATGCGGCGAGGCCGCATTCCCATCCACTTGGACGCGGGCTGCGCGCCGATGCTAGGAGGATTGCCGTTGGGGGTCAAGCACGGCATTGCCAAATACCGACGCGCACGCTCGGGACGCCCCGCTTCAGTGGCGATGCCAGGGACGCTCGCCGAAACGGCAATGGGTGGCGTGCTCCATGTCCATCATCGCCAGGAAGTCTTCCCGGCTCATCTGGATCACGTGTTCATGGTCACCGGCCTCGAAATAAATCTCCGAGTTGTCGGCGAGGCTGTCGTCCATGACCACCCGCATGCCGTAGGCCGCCCCCACGGGCGGCACGGCACCCGGTTCGCAGTCCATGAAGATCCGACGCAGGCTGTCTTCGGTCACGAGCCGGACTGGCCGCTGCATGACTTCACCGAGGGAACCGAGGCGCACGCGGCGGTCGGACGGCAGGACCGCCATCAGGTAGCCCGAGTCGTCTTCCAGTACCACCGACTTTGCCAGGCTTGCGCCCGGAACGTGGGCAAGCTGGGCGGTTTCCATGCTGCAGTGGGAACGCGGATGGCTCAGCACGTCGTAGCGCAGGCCGTGCGCTTCCATGAAACCCTGGAGTCGTGTCGCGATAGCCATGATGATCTCCTTGGATCAAGTTCGCGCGCGACTGTGTGCTTGTTCCCGCGTACGCGCCGCGCGGGGGCGATGCCGTTGGCCACCGCCCGAATGGTCGACTCCCCTGAGCATCCCTGCGGGACGCCGTGCTTCATTCTAGTCCGCATTTCGACGCCTACCCGGGGTATGCTTTCGCCCCTCTGCTGCAACGCCTGCCGGAGCATGGGCCGGACGCCCGACCACCTCCGACCCGCGCCTGACGGCGCACCCTCCGCATACTCGCCACCGCCATCATGCCCGCACCCCCGCCGCTGCTCGTGCTCGACACCAATACCGTCATGGCGCTGTGGCTGTTCAAAGATGCGACCCTCCGGCCGCTCGCCGATGCCATCGCGCAGCGCCACTGCCGGCTCGCCACACGTGCCGATGCGCTTGCCGAACTGCGCTGCGTGCTGGGCTATTCCCACTTCGGCCTGACGCCCGAACAACGTGCCGCCCTGGCTGAGCACTATGCCGCCAGCTGTTCCGTGATCGCGCAGGGCAGGGACAAACAGGTACCGGATGCGCGCAATGACGCCGGGAAGACGCTCGCGCAACACGGCATGTCGGGGGAAGAGTTGATGCAACTCAGCGGGCCGCAAGCAGATCTCGGGGCAGCGCCGAGCGCCGCCACGGGCGCGGATGCGCTACCGCCATGCCGCGACCCGGACGATCAGAAATTCCTGCAGATCGCCTTGGCAACCGGCGCCTGCCAACTGCTGACACGGGACAAACTGCTGCTGAAACTGGCCCGCCATCGGCTGGTGAAACCGCATTTCCGCATTCTCACGCCGGAGGCGTGGTGCCGCGAGTACTCGCCTGCAGCCACCGAGGATCCGCAGCGCTGAAGCAGGGGTGATGAAACACGGAGCCGATGATCTCCTCGGGAGGGCGGGCTTCGCCCCCTCCCGCCCGACTTCGCCGCTGGCCTGCGTCACGCCTGGGAACTCGGCGAGTTTCGAGATGTGTGCAATGGAATGCGCTGTGCCGGCGAGAGCGGGGCGTGCCCCCCTGCCGCTGATGCATGCGCCTAAAACCCGGAGTTCCCGACATGGAACCTCTGCCACGCCTGTGGCCACTGAGTCACATCGTGGAAATCGTAGGTTCTCGAGTCAGGGTTGTGGCGTAAGCGGATGTTCTCAAAGCGATCGAGGTCGATGTCCCACTGCTCGGATTCGGAGTCGTAGTAGATGACGCCTTGCTTATAGGCATCGAAGTAGGTCTTCATCATCGACAACACCGATTCGAAGCAGACCTCGACATCCCCGGACTCGACATCATGGCTCAGCACCTTGGCATGGTCGCAAGCTTCCTCGGAGAGTGTGACTAAGCGAAAGACCCTGTTGCTGTAGCCGACAGGAAGCCAGGCCCTGCACCAACTGTATTGCGACATGATCTCCAGTGTCTGCCGATACTCCATCAATGCATCCTCGATGCCGAGAAACTCGGGCGAGTCAAGGAAGTACTTGCCGGGAGTCACGCCGTTGTGCCACTTGTACAGTACGACGAGATCGTCTGGCAGCCTCAGTGGCAGGAGTTCGTTGTTCAGTTTTTCGATCTGGTCATGGTGAACGCCAGGCCTGAGCGACTCGTGAACGTCTTTGGCATGGGTCATCAAATACTCATCGAACTCCAGCAATAGTTGGCCGAGTTCCCGTTGTTCGGGTGGCAGTTCATCCACCGCGAATGTCTGGATTGACGAATCCACTGACACGAGCCTGGCGTGCGAATCGGTTCTCGCACGCTCCAGATCCGTCACTTCGCCAATGTCGTGCTGGAGTTGAGCGCTACCGCGCGCACGCAGAACCCCCCGGAGATCGCCGCGGGCAGTGTGGGCCATCCAGAAACTCGGTCGGGATGACTTTGGATAAGCATCGTCGTGACCGGGAATTGCGAGCAAGTCATCGGGGCATTTCTCGATGAAGGCGCGAACAGTGGCATGGATCTCCTCACTGGCTTGTGCGGCGCCACTTATCAGCACAGCAAGCATCATCTGCGCCTTGAAGGGTTGATCGCTTGCCAGCTCACCAGCGATGCTGTTTGCCGTGCAACACTTCGGTAGTGCGAGAATCGTTTCATGGATCCGCCGTGCCTCCTCAACGTCTCGAGGTATTCCAAACACCGTCAGGAAGCCAATCTCCACGCGCCGGATGAAGTCATCGTCAAACGACTTCATCTGTATGATCCATTCGAAGGACAGTAGCGGCAAAACAGCCTCGATCACCGCCGCAAAGGCGCTCCTGTACTGCAGACTTCTCTTGCTCTTTACAGGCATTGCGACATCCGCGGGTTGATCAAAGAACTCGTCGATGTTGCTCAACCAGTCCGGGCGCGTTGAAGAGAGCGGTGTTTTCCGCCCCAGCTCGCAAAGACGTGTCGTCAGCTTCGTACTCAGTCCTTGATCGGACCCAATCGCCTTGCGAATGAGCTTCAGATCGGACTGGGGAACGCGCAGTCCGGATGCTTGCCAAGCGGCTACGACCTGCTCAGCAATCTGTTCGAGGTTTTTTGCCATAGTCATGTTCAGGATATTCCAAGAAAGAGGATGCCCCCGAGCCATCATGTGCTGAAGTCATTCTCAGGACGGTCGCTGTGCAATGCGCGCGCGCCAGGTGCCTACAAATGCAAATATGCCAGCTGACGCCGGGAGATACCCGGCCGAGTAGTAGTCGCCGCTATACGCTGACCGCGAGCCAAGCGTCGCCAAGAGTACACTCAATACCCAGCGAAATCCTGCTATTGACATATTTTTCTAACTGTTCGCGCACTGATAGCGCCGATGCCGGCGTGCAGCGAATCCGACGACGTCTCGCATAGCGCGGGGCACGCGCATCGACGACAACGTTACCAGACCAACCGTCACTTCGCCTTGGCGCTACTGCGAAAGGCCTTGCCACGCCTTCTGCTGAAATGCACCGCTGATTACCTGCATCCAGCCCGATGTGGACGCCATCGTGGCGCGCCTGCAGGCAGCAAACGACAAGTCAGTTGCCACTCGCGATCGCGCCGTCGCCTCGTCCGATGTACTTGACGCCGCCAGAAGTGCGCCGTGCCGCTCGCCGACATCGACGCCTCTTTCCCTCAGATCGAATGGATGCCACATGAGCAGACTCCGAGAGTTCTCTATCGCACTCGTGCTCGGGCTGTTTGCCCGCAGCGCGCTCGCCGGGACCATTGGCGAAGCCGCGTTCACCGAGCGCGTCGCCGCCAAACTTCGGACCATGCACAACGAGATCAAGATCGAAGCGCTACGACCACTGGAGATCCGCTACAGCTTTGGCGACGCCGACACCGACACCGAACACTTTGCCTATCTCAACAACGCCTATCAGGCCTACCGTAACGGCCACGACCTCGACACGGTCGTGGAAACCTACGCCACGGCCACGGTGAAGACGCTTGAGGTGGTGACGCCGAGCCTGGAGAACATCGTCCCGGTGATCAAGGATGACGGCTATGTGAAGGCGGCATTGGCCAGACGTGTGGCCGACACGGGGTTGCCGCCAGACCAGGCCCTCTACTCAACGCCCTACACGGAAGGGCTGGCGATCGTCTACGCGGTCGACACGCCCGCCAACATCCAGTACCTGAGCCTGCAAGACTTCAATGCGCTGTCGGTAAGCGAGCCCGAACTCAGGAAGGCCGCAATTGCCAACCTTGGTCGCGTGCTGCCGGAGCTGACGCTGCATGGCGCGGACGGGCTCTATATGTTCACTGCCGACGGAAACTATGAAATCAGCATCTTATTGATCGAGGCGGTGTGGAGCCGCCTCGCAAAGCGCATGAGCGGCAAAATGGTGGTCGGCATCCCCAGCCGTGACGTACTGCTGGTTGCCGACTCAGCTGACCTGGAAGCCGTCGCGCGCCTCACGGACAAGGTCCGCGAGATCTACGCCACCGGAAACTACACCCTCACCCCCGATCTGTACGAACGCGTCGACGGCGGATGGAAAAGGTTGATCGAATGATCTCCCGGGAGATGCTGTTGGGGCACATCCCTGTTGGGGCACATCCCAATACTCGGGCGCCAAAGCCGGCAAACCCGCCATCGCTCCGGCTGACCCCGCGTCGGCACTGGACCCAGGGGGCCAGACCGGCGCGGGGGGGGCTTTCACCTGTCGAAACCAACCGAGCGCTTGTGACGAAATCGTAGCGAACCGTACCAAGCGCAAGACGTGAGCGAGTGCGCAACGCAGCAATCGCTACACGCCGTTGATCCATTCACAAGCTCCGAGACAGCCGAACCGTACGCCGGTTGGGCTATTCGGGCTTGATCACGTCGCCCAGCACAATGCCTTCGCGACGCGGGTCGGCGCCGCCCATCAACGCCGGCCGGCCATCGACGGTGGTGCGAACAATGCTGCCCAGCCCGCTCGACTGGCTATTCACCGAAACGGTGTGACCCAGTCCGCGCAGGCCGACCACCAGCGGGTCGTTGTTGCCGTTGTCGGTGGCGTCGACCAGCGGATGCTCACCGCCCAGGCCGGTGGTGGGGCCGTTGGCCGAACCGAAGTTCATCAGCGACACCGCTTGCTGGGCGTCCAGCCCCCAATCCAGGGTGCCGACCAGCGTCTTCACCACGTACTGGATGATGGCCGCGCCGCCCGGCGAACCGGTGGCCATGTAGAACTCGCCACGCGAACCGTCGGCATTGCGGTGGAACACCAGCGTCGGCGCCATCGAGCTGCGCGGGCGCTTGCCCGGCGCAACACGGTTGGCGATCGGCACGCCTTCGGCATCGACCGGTGACGAGGAAAAGTCGGTGAGCTCATTGTTGAGCAGGAAGCCGCCCTCCGTCATGTGGTAGGCGCCGAAGCCGCCCTCGATGGTCGTGGTCATGACCACGACGTTGCCTTCCTTGTCGACGATGGACACGTGCGAGGTGCCGTTCTCGGGGGTGTTGTCGATGCCCAGCGGCACCGGACCAAGATCGCCGGGCTGGGCGGTACCGAGGCTGGAGGTGAGGCTGATCAAGCCCGCGCGCTGCTTGAGGTAGTCCTTGTTCAGCATCGTCTCCCAGCTCCCGCCGGGCAACGGCACATAGTCGGTATCGGCGATGTACTTGTTGCGGTCGGCATAGGCCAGGCGCTCGGCTTCGGCAACCAGGTGAATGCCCAGCAGCGCCGGCCGGCCGCCATCGCGATCCGGGTTCACCGGCGCATACTGGCGCATGTCGAAGGTCTCGAGCACCCCCAGCGCCGAAGCCACGGTGATCCCACCCGAGGACGGCGGTGGCATGCCGCAGACCTCGTACTGGCGATAGGTGGTGCACACCACTTCGCGCTTCTTGCTGCGGTAGCCGGCCAAGTCTTCCAGCGTGGTCAGCCCGGGGGTGATGTCGCCAGTGGTGTCGGCGATGGTGTTCACGATGTCCTGGGCAATCTCACCGGAATAAAAGGCGGCAATGCCATCGCGCGCAACGGCGCGGAAGGTGTCGCCCAGTGCCGGACTCTTGAGCAAGGTGCCGGCCGCCTTGGCGCTGCCATCGGCGTTCAGGAAATAGGCCGCGGCACGCGGATCGCGGGCGAGTTGGGTGCGCGAACCGTCGATGGAGCTCGACATGCGCGGGCTGATCTGGAAGCCGTCGTCGGCAATCCGGATGGCCGGTTCGAACAATTCCGCCCAGCTCAGCCGGCCGTGGTCGCGATGCGCCGCGTCGAGCATGTGCAAGGTGCCGGGGGTTCCGATCGAACGGCCGCTGGCACGGGCGCTGGGCCGCGGCGTGGTCTGGTCCTCGTCGCTGATCCAGCGCAGATAGTTGGCAGTGGCCGCCGCCGGCGCGGTTTCGCGACCGTCGTAGGCGAGCACCTGGCCAGTCTTGACGTCGTAGTGGACCAGGAAGGCACCGCCGCCAATGCCGGACGACTGGGGTTCGACCAGGTTCAGCACCATTTGCGTGGCCACCGCGGCATCCACGGCAGAGCCGCCGGCGGCAAGCACGTCGCAGGCGGTCTTGGTGGCAATCGGGTTGGCCGCCACCGCCATGAAGTTGCGCGCACGCACCACCCCTTTGCTGGCGTAGCCGGTGGCGATCTCCGGAGCATCGCCATCGACCGGCAAGAGCGGATCGACGACCTCGCCACTGTCGGTGATCTGCAGGCAGGTGGTGAGTTGTTCCTTGGGCCCGCTGCTGCCGCCACAGCCTGCCAGCACGAACACGGACACGGCAAGCGGCGCGAGCCACAGGCGCGATGTCTTGCGCGCAGGCAGCGGGGACTGGGGTGCGGAAGTCGCGGAAGCGCGAGACGACTCGCGGGGTGGGGGCAGGCTTCGGGCGGCCATGGCTGATCCTCTTGTTGTTGGTTCGACATCGCCGCAACCGGCGATGCCCGGAAAACTATAGCAAGGGGATGACGCCCCGCCCAGGCAAAGCGTACACCTGTGCGCGTTCAGTACAGTTCGTGTCGCTCAGAGGCAAGCGCATACGATGCATTTGGTATAGTTGATGCAACCTTGGCCCGAGCCAACACCGGTTTCGCCCGCTCACCGCGTCCGCGCGTTGCGCGCCTTCACCGCCCGGCCGCGCAATCCCGGCGCAAGCTGGCAAGGTAGCGCAGCCCCGCAATCGCCCGGCTGCCGTACCACGATGCCATTTCGCCGTCGATGAGCTGTGCCGGCCGGGCGCTGAGCCCTTCCACCTCGGCAAGATGACGATCGCGGAAACGGTAGGGCTCGGACGACAGCAACACCCGCGCCACCGCCGATGCACGCAACGCGTCCCAATCCAACTCGGGGTAGCGCTGCCCGGCATTGGCGGGCCAGGTCTGCCAACCGACGCGCGCGAGCATGGCGGAAATATAGGTTTCACGCGCAACCGTCATCCACGGCTGACGCCAGATCAGGTATAGCACGGTCTCCGGTGCATGGGTGGCGGCAACGCGATCGGCTTCGGCCAGCGCGTCCCGCAGGGCGGCCTGCAGCCCGGCGGCGGCGGCCTCGCGGCCGAACAGGGTGCCGAACAAGGCGTACAGATCGAGGTTGTCCTCCGGCCGGCACGGGTGGGTTGCCACCACGTGGGGTACGAAGGTGGCCAGGGCTTCGGCCGTTTCCCGGCGGTTCTCGTCGATATTGACGATGACGTGGGTGGGCGCCAGCGCCCTCAGCGCATCGAGCTTGACATCCTTGGTGCCGCCGAGCTTGGGCACGTGCCGCACACCGTCTCTCGGATGAATGCAGAAGCCGGTGCGCCCCACCACCTGTTCGCCCAATCCCAGATCGAACAGCAACTCGGTCAGCGAGGGCACCAGGCTGACAATGCGCACCTCACCACTGGCGACCGGGTGGCGAGCCCCCACGGCGTCGATGACGCCTGACGCTTCGGATTGCGCGGCAAAGTCGACGGACGCATGCAGGACGGGTTGCGACATGGGCGGAGAACGCGTAAAAAGCGGCGGGACATTGTAGCAACCGGTCCGGGCGCCGACGCAACCGGCACGGCGGGGTGTGGCGCCACGCCACTGCCCGCCAACCGGGCGGTAACACACCTGAGCTACGCTCGCCGCGCCCGCCCCTGCAACCACACGGAACCAAGATGGAAAGCCCCTTCAAAGGAAAGACCGGCCTGCGCCGCATACTCAACGCGTTCTTCTATTCCATGGACGGCCTCTCCGCCGCCTACCGCAACGAAGACGCGTTTCGCCAGGAGGTGTGGCTCGCGGTGGTGCTGATCCCGGTGGCGCTGTTCCTCGACGTCGGCCACCTGGGCAAGGCCATGATGATCGCCAGCGTGTTGCTGGTGCTCATTGTCGAGTTGCTGAACTCCGCGGTGGAAGCGGCCATCGACCGCATTTCACTGGAGCGACACAAGCTGTCCAAGCGCGCCAAGGACATCGGCAGCGCCGCGGTGCTGATCAGCCTGATCAACGTGGCGGTGGTGTGGGGCCTGGTCATCACAGCCTGAGCGCCCGCTGGGGAGGCCTGCCGGATTTTCCTGACGAAGACGGGGCGCAAGCGGTCCGGTAGTCCTGCGCGGGTCGCTACCTCCAGGGATCACCCACAGGCGCTCAGCCGCGCGACGCGCGTTCGGCCAGCCCCAGTCCGGGCAAACGCCGACGGATCGGCTGGGCCTTGACCAGGGCGGTATTGGTCTGGGCCTTGTCCGCGATGCGGTCGAGGATGTGGTCCAGGTGCTCCATGGAGCGCACATGCAGGCGCGCGACGAAACAGTCGTCGCCGGTCACTTTGTCGCACTCCCCGATCTCGGGCGTGTCCTCCAGCAGCTTCTGTACCGTACCCAACATGCCCGGCAGCGGCTTGATGCGGACGATGGCCTGCAGCACGTAACCCAGCGCACGGGGATCGACGTCCACCGTGAAGCCGCGGATCACGCCGCGCTCCTCCAGGCGCTTGAGCCGCTCGGACGCGCCGGGCGAGGACAGGCCCACGGACGCGGCCAGTTCCTTGAGCGAAATCCGCGAATCCTTGAGCAGGATTTCGACGATGCGCAGGTCGGTAGCATCCAGCATTTTCATGATGAGATTTTTCCTTAGATTTCCTCACATTCTTAGGAAGAATAGCCTTCAGATCTAATATCGTCCATGTAAATACCGCACTCCTCATAATATCGTTACGCCATCCACACCCCACCGGAGGCGACCATGACGACCCATACACGCGGCGTGCTCGAGATGAGCACCGCCATGATCATCTCGGGCACGATAGGCTGGTTCGTCGTCCATTCCGGCCAGCCGGTCATCGATGTAGTGTTCTGGCGCTGCGCGATCGGCGCCCCTGCCCTGCTCGCGGTATGCGCGGCGCTGGGTCTGCTGCGCGGGCGGCTGACGCTGCGCCTGCTGGCGTTCGCCGCACTCGGTGGCATGGCCATCGTGCTCAACTGGCTGCTGTTGTTCGCCGCCTATCCCCGTGCCTCGATTGCCATCGCCACGGCGGTCTACAACACCCAGCCATTCATGCTGGTCGCGCTGGGCGCGCTATTCCTGTCGGAAAAGCTCACCGCCGCCCGGCTCGGCTGGCTGGCACTGGCCTTCGCAGGCATGTTGCTGATCATCCAGGCCAAGCCGGGTGCGGGCGCCCCCGGCAGTGATCACCTGACGGGCATCGCGCTGGCCCTTGGGGCAGCGTTTTTCTATGCGCTGGCCGCGCTCGTTGCCAAGAAGCTCGCCGGCACCCCGCCCCATTTGATCGCCCTGATCCAGGTATGCGTGGGCACACTGATGCTCGCTCCCTTCGTATCCGTGTCCAGCCTCGAAACCCTGCCCGGCGACGCCCGCACGTGGACAATCCTGCTGACCCTGGGAATCGTGCATACCGGTCTGATGTACATCCTGCTGTATGGCGCAATCCAGAAACTGCCCACTGCGCTGACCGGCGCGCTGTCCTTCATCTACCCGGTGGTGGCCATCGTGGTGGACATGCTGGCCTTCGACCACCACCTCCGTCCGCTCCAGTTGCTCGGCATCGCCGGCATCCTGTTCGCCGCGGCGGGCATGACTCTGGGTTGGTCATGGCGGTCGCCCTGGGGCAGTCGGGCACGCCGCTGGGTGACGCGCTCCCGGCACGTCTGACGCGCCGGAAGCGCGTCA
Organism: Rhodocyclaceae bacterium; assembly: GCA_046295975.1. GTDB lineage: Bacteria > Pseudomonadota > Gammaproteobacteria > Burkholderiales > Rhodocyclaceae > UBA2357. Next base: position 10,234 of record JBKBMG010000029.1, on the reverse strand, counting down.
CCCAGCCCGAGCGCAGGGCGCACGTCACACAAGCTTCATCCCCGCGTAACACACCCTTCGCGCAGCGCTCTTAGCCTTCGCGGACATGAAAACCGTCGACTTCATCACCGAGGAGCGCTGTTTGCGGCCCAGCCTGCGCGTGGCCTTGGTCACCGAGACCTACCCGCCGGAGGTCAACGGCGTGGCAATGACGCTTGGGAGAATGGTGGACGGCCTGATCGCCCGCGGGCACCACGTCCAGTTGGTACGTCCCCGCCAGGCGAGCGCCGATCAGGCGGCGGACACGCCGGAGTTCAAGGAGGTGCTGGCGCGCGGCGTGCCGATTCCGCGCTACCAGGGACTGCGCTTCGGCCTGCCCGCCAAGACCCGCCTGGTTCGGCTGTGGTCGCGGCAGCGGCCTGACATCGTGCATGTGGCCACCGAGGGGCCACTGGGCTGGTCGGCGGTATCGGCAGCGCGCAAGCTCGGCGTGCCGGTGAGCTCTGGCTTTCATACCAATTTCGACTACTACAGCCAGCACTACGGCGTCGGCTGGCTGGAGCAGCCGGTGGCCGCCTGGCTCAAACGCCTGCACAACCGCACGGCACTGACCCTGGTGCCGACCGCGGCGATGGCCGAAGGCCTGCGCAAGCGCGGCTATCGCAACGTGGAAGTGATCGCACGCGGGGTCGACACCCAGCTTTTCCACCCGGCTCGCCGTGACCCGGCGCTGCGTGCGCAATGGGGCGCGGGGGAACACGACCTGGTGGTGCTCAACGTGGGACGGATCGCACCGGAGAAGAACCTGCCGCTGGTGCTGAAGGCCTTCGAGGCGATTCACGCGCAGCGCCCCGATGCGCGCCTGGTGCTGGTGGGCGACGGCCCCCTGCGCCCCGCCCTGCAGACCCAGCGACCCGAACACCATTTCGCCGGAATGCGCACCGGGGAGGCACTGGCCGCCCACTACGCATCGGCCGACCTGTTCCTGTTCCCGAGCCTGTCGGAAACCTTCGGCAACGTCACCCTGGAGGCGATGGCAAGCGGCCTGTGCGTGGTCGCATTCGACTACGCCGCTGCGGCAGAAGTGATGACCCACGGCATCGATGGCCTGGTGGCGCCCCCTGACGCTCCCGATGCCTTCATCCGTCAGGCGACGGAAATCGCCAGCGATACGCCACGCCTGGCAACCCTGGCGCGGGCCGCGCGGCGGCGCAGCGAGTCGCTGGACTGGGAACGCATCAACGACGCCTTTGCCGCCGCCCTGTCGCGGGTGGTGGAACAGGCGGCCCTGGACAACGGCGCACAGGCGGCCTTGCAGACCGAGGGAGGGCGCTGATGCCAAGCGTGCGCACGGTATTCATCTCCGACGTGCATCTGGGCACGCGCGCCTGCCAGGCGGAGCGGCTGCTCGACTTCCTGCGCGAGTACCCCTCCGAGCACCTTTACCTGATCGGCGACATCATCGACTTCTGGGCCATGAATCGCAGCATCCAGTGGTCCCCGGCGCAGAATACCGTGGTGCAGAAGGTGTTGCGCCGTGCCCGCCACGGCTGCGAGGTGGTGTTCATTCCCGGCAACCATGACGAAGCCCTGCGCGATTACGCCGGCATCGCCTTTGGCGACGTGCGCATCGCCAACGAGTGGGTGCACGTGGCGGCGGACGGACGCCGCTACTGGCTGATACATGGCGACGAGTTCGACCAGGTGACCCGCCACCACCGCTGGGTGGCGGTGCTCGGCGACGTCGCCTACAACACCCTGGTGCGGCTCAACCTGTGGCTGTCGCGGATGCGACGCCTGCTCGGCCGGCCGGGCTACTGGTCGCTCGCGGGTTACGCCAAGAAAAAGGTCAAGAAGGCGGTGAATTTCGTGTTCGACTTCGAGTCGTCGATCGCTCACGCCACCCGCGCCAAGGGGCTGGATGCGGTGATCTGCGGACACATCCACTGGGCCGCGGACCAAGAGATCGAGGGCGTGCGCTACCTCAACTGCGGCGACTGGGTGGATAGCTGCTCGGGCATCGTTGAGCACCACGACGGCCGCATCGAGATCGTCCGCTGGCATACCGCCCCGTCCAACGCCATGGTGGACGACGACGAACCCATGCACGACCTGCTGCCCGAACCGCTACCCGCCCCACTCGGCCGCCTCGTGCCGACAGGCCACAGCGCCTCGACACACCCCGAAGCCCCGCTGGCGCCTGTTGGTGCGCACGACGACCCGCAAAGCCAACCGACGCGCATCACCGGCCCGGCCTGCTGACCGCGGCGACCACGCCCCGAGTCCAGCCGTCGAATCAATACGACGCCGCTCACCCTAAAAGACGCGCGCAGGCAGTCTCAGGTCAGCGACAAGGGGCGCACCTCCGTCATCCCAGCGAGGCGGTTGGCACACTGGGCCGCGGCATCGACCACGCACCCGCGCAGGCGTTCGAGCAGCACCGAACCCGGCGCATGCGAATTGAACATCAGGCACAGCGGAAAGCGCGGTGCCGGCGTCACCCGCATCACCACCACCTGGCGCGGATCCAGGCGGGCTGCGGTGAATCCGTCGATGAAGGCAAAGCCCAAGCCTTGCTCGGCCAGCTTGCCGGCAAGCAGATAGGTCTGCACGTTCAGCGCCCGCACCGGACGCCAGCCGCCATCGCTCAGCAAGGCGCCCAGGCGCTCACCCAGCGCAGTGTCCTCCGCCAGGCTGATGAAGGGCCGCCCGTCCAGCCAGCCACGCTGTTGCGGCCGCAACACCCCGGAGGTCCACACCCGCGGTGCCACCAGCACGATCTCGCCCTGCACCAGTTCCACCTGGCGCAGGCCCACGTGCTCGGGCGGCTCGATCGCCAACCCGGCATCGATTTCGTAGGCGAGCAGATGTGCCTCGATCTCGGCCGTGTGGCTGGCCCACAGATCGCACTCCACTTCGGGTGTCACCGCGCGCAAGGCGGCCAGCGCGTCTGGCAGCAGGCTGGTGGCAAGCGACGGCGTCGCGGCGATGCGCAACAGCCCGCTGCGACCGCGCCGTAGATTGGCCGCCAGCGCATCGATACGCTCGACCTCGGTCCACGCGCGCTGTACCTGCACGAACAAGGCCCGTGCCTCCGGCGTAGGTGCAAGCCGGCCACGGCTGCGCTCGAACAACGCGAAACCCAGCTGCGTCTCGGCATGACGAATTACCCGCGACGCCACCGGTTGCGACACTTCCAGCAGTCGCGCCGCCGCACTCACCGAGCCAGTCAGCATCACCGCCCGGAACACTTCGATCTGACGCAGTCGCATTGCCGACTCCCATGTCACAGCAACATAGTTTACCGCCGGATCCGCATACACTGGCACGCATTCTCCGCCTATAGTCGAGGTTGATTCTCGTTACCCCGACCAAGATCATGCACATCGCAGTCATCGGCGCCGGCATCGTCGGCCTTGCAACCGCCTGGCGCTTGCGTCAGGACGGCCACCGCGTCACCGTCCTCGACAAGCATCCGGAAGTGGGCATGGGCGCCAGCCATGCCAATGGCGGGCAGTTGAGCTACCGCTACATCGCGCCGCTCGCCGACCCCGACGTGCTCGCCAAGATTCCCGGCTGGATGCTGCGACACGACGCCCCGGTGCGCTTCCGTCCGCGCTTCGACCCCGAGCAATGGCGCTGGCTTGCCGCCTTCCTGAAGGCCTGCAACGGACACGACAAACTGCGCTCGGTGGCGAGCCTGCTGCCGCTGTCGCTCTACAGCCGCGCCCTGGTTCATGAACTGGTGCGTGAGCACGGCCTGAGCTTCGATCACGCGCGCAACGGCAAGCTCATCGTGCACCGCGACCGTCGCGATTTCGACTCCGCCCGCCGCCTGCTCGACACCAAGCCGGAGCTGCGCGACGAGCAGCGCGCCCTCGACGCCGACGCCTGTCTGGCGCTGGAGCCGGCCCTGGCACGCCTGCGCGGCGACCTGGTGGGCGGCATCCACACCCCGGGTGAGGAAGCGGGCGACTGCTTGAAGCTGTGCCAGGCGCTTGCCAACGACCTGCGGCGCGGCCCCAATCCGGCCGAGTTCCTGCTCGGCCAGGATGCGCTGGTGGTCACTCGCGTCGGCCGGCGCATCGTGGCGGTTCACACGCTGGACCAAGCGGTTGCCGCCGACGCCTTCGTGCTCGCCACCGGTGTCGGCACCAACCGCCTGCTCAAGCCGCTCGGCGCCCGCGTCCCGGTGTACCCGGTGAAGGGCTATAGCGTGAACCTGCGCGTGGAACAGGGCGCCTGCGCGCCCGCGGTGAGCGTGACCGACTACCAGCGCAAGATCGTCTACGCCCCCATTGGCGACGCCCTGCGGGTGGCGGGCATGGCCGACATCGTCGGCGAGGACGAATCGCTCAATAGCGACCGGGTCGCCACCTTGATCCGTGAAACCTCGGCCCTGTTCGGCGACTGGGCCGAACATGCCCAGGTCACGCCATGGGCGGGCTTGCGCCCGGCTACGCCGACCGGCCGCCCGCTGGTCGACCGCTGCCCGGAGTTCGACAACCTGTGGCTCAACGTTGGCCAGGGTGCGCTCGGCTTCACGCTCGCAATGGGCTGCGCCGCACTGATCGCCGACCGCATTGGCGGCCGCGCTCCGGCCGTGCCGGATGAGGCTTTCCGCTTCGAATCGGTCGCGCCGCAGGGCTGGCGGCCACGCGTGGCAAACCCGTCTGCCGCCTAGTCGTGCCTGGGACCCGTTGGACGACCAGCCGAACCTCGGCGCGCACGGACGGTCCCAGTTCCAGCCCACAACGTGCGTGCCAGCAAAGGAATCAAGGGTTTCCGAGCGGCAAGACGGACCAGGGTTTACCCTTATCTGACTATCCCTAGGTGGCAAAAAAGCGCTGTCCGGGTTAGTGTTGCCCCTCAGAGACACACGAAGCACAAGGGTTTCGGCGCCGCGATCGCCATCAAGTGCGATGCTCGGCGCATTTCGCAGTGTGTTGTTCCAAACATTTCGAGGAGAGTGCAGCATGAAAAAACTGACTGCGATCGCGGCGGCGTTCGCCATCGTCGGCGCCATGGGGGCCAGCCCGGTTCATGCCCAGCAGAAGTTCGTCACCATCGGCACCGGTGGTGTCACCGGCGTGTATTACGCCGCGGGCGGCGCCATCTGCCGGCTCATCAACATGAACCGCGCCCAGCACGGCATCCGCTGCTCGGTCGAGAGCACCGGCGGTTCGGTGTATAACCTCAACACCATCCGCGGCGGCGAGCTCGATTTCGGCGTGGCCCAGTCCGACTGGCAATACCATGCCTACAACGGCAGCAGCACCTTCCAGGACGCCGGCGCCAACAAGGAACTGCGCGCGGTGTTCTCCATCCATCCCGAGCCCTTCACCGTGCTGGCACGCGCCGATGCCGGCGTGACCAAGTTCGAGGACTTCAAGGGCAAGCGCTTCAACGTCGGCAACCCCGGTTCGGGCACCCGTGCCTCGCTGGAAGAGCTGATCGGCGCGATGGGGATTTCGCTGTCCGACTTCTCGCTGGCGGCCGAGCTCAAGGCCGACGAGCACGGCGCGGCGCTGTGCGACAACCAGATCGACGGCTTCTTCTACGGCGTTGGCCATCCCTCCGCCAACATCCAGGATCCGACCACCACCTGCGGCGCCAAGCTGGTGCCGCTGACCGGTCCGGCGATCGACAAGCTGGTGGACGAACGTCCGTACTACGCGAAGGTCGAGATCCCCGGCGGGCTCTACAACGCCAATCCGGATGCCACGCCGACCTACGGTGTGCTCGCGACCTTCGTGACGTCGACCAACACCCCGGATGACGTGGTGTACACCATGGTCAAGGCGGTGTTCGACAACTTCGAGGACTTCAAGCGCCTGCACCCGGCCTTTGCCAACCTCAAGGAAGAGGACATGGTCAAGAACGGCCTGTCCGCTCCGCTGCATGACGGTGCGGTGAAGTTCTACAAGGAAAAGGGCTGGATGTAATCCGCCCACGGCGCGACCGGGCTGCCCCGCGGGGGCCCGGATGCGCGCAGCGAAATCGAAGAAGGCGGCGACGGGTTTGCGACCAGTCGCCGTTATTCGTTGTGCGCCCACTTTCGATGCGCCACACCGCGCATCGAAAGTGGGTGACCCCGTCACCCCTATTCCGTTTTCGGGAAAGGTGCTGCAATGACCACACAGAACGGCAACACCCCGGCCAGGCATCACGAACTCAGCGACGAAGAATTGCGCCAGATCGTCGCCGAGGCCGACACCGGCGGGCGCAACCCCAGCGGCCTCACTGCCAAGTTCCTGCTCGTCGTCGCCCTGGCCTGGTCGCTGTTCCAGCTCTGGATCGCGTCGCCTCTGCCATTCAGTCTGGGCGTCTTCGTGCTCAACAGCACCGAGACACGCGCCATTCACCTCGCCTTCGCCGTATTCCTGGGGTTTGCCGCCTACCCCGCGTTCAAGCGCTCACCACGCGACTACGTTCCGATCTTCGACTGGATACTCGCGCTCGCAGCGGCGTTTTGTGCGGGCTATCTGTTTCTGTTCTATTCCGAACTGGCACGGCGCCCGGGACTACCGACCACCACCGACCTGGTCGTAGCCGTAGCGGGCCTGGCCTTGCTGCTGGAGGCTGCGCGGCGCGCCCTTGGCCTGCCCATCGTCATCCTGGCGATCGTCTTCCTGGTATACATTTTCTTCGGTCCCTACATGCCGGACATGATTGCCCACCGCGGCGCCTCGCTGTCCAAGGGCATGAGCCACCTGTGGCTGACCACGGAAGGGGTGTTCGGCGTGGCGGTCGGGGTTTCGGCCGGCTTCATCTTCCTCTTCGTGCTGTTCGGCGCCCTGCTTGAAACGGCTGGCGCGGGAAACTACTTCATCAAATCGGCGATTGCCCTGCTAGGCCATCTGCGGGGCGGACCGGCCAAGGCCGCGGTGGTCGCATCGGCCTCCACCGGGCTGATTTCCGGTTCCTCCATCGCCAACGTCGTCACCACCGGCACCTTTACCATCCCGCTCATCAAGCGGGTCGGCTACCGGCCGGACAAGGCCGCCGCGGTCGAGGTCGCTTCCTCGGTGAACGGCCAGTTGATGCCGCCGGTCATGGGCGCGGCAGCCTTTCTCATGGTCGAGTATGTCGGCATTCCCTACGTACAGGTGCTCAAGCACGCCATCGTGCCGGCCCTGATCTCGTACATCGCGCTGTTCTACATCGTGCACCTGGAAGCGATGAAGTCCGACCTGCGCGGCCTGCCGCGCCGCCACCCGATTCCGTTCCAGAGTGCGGCAGTGAGTACCGTGATGACGCTCTCGGGCATCGTCATTCTGGCCGCTGCCATCTACTGGGGGCTGGGCTGGATCAAGACCGTGACCGGCGATGCGTCGTTCGTCATCATCGCCGTGATGATGCTGTTCGCCTATATCGGAATCGTTGCCTATTCGGCCCGCTTCCCCGAGCTGCACATGGAGGACCCGAACGAGAAGATGGAGTACCTGCCGGAGATCGGACCCACGCTCAAGTCCGGCCTGCACTTCCTGCTGCCCGTCGCGGCGCTGATCTGGAACCTCATGGTGGAGCAGCTTTCGCCAGCGCTGTCGGCCTTCTGGGCGACCTGCTTCCTGATGTTCATCCTGGTCACCCAGCGCCCGATCTTCGCCTTCTTCCGCAAGACCGGCCACTACGCCGCAGTCACCAAGCAAGGTCTGCTCGACCTGCTCAACGGCCTGGTGACCGGCGCGCGCAACATGATCGCGATCGGCATCGCCACCGCGACCGCCGGCATCATCGTCGGCACCGTCACGCTGACCGGCATCGGCCTGGTCATGACGGAACTGGTCGAGATCATCTCCGGTGGCAACCTGATGATCATGCTGGTGCTGGTCGCCATCATCTGCCTGATCCTCGGCATGGGGCTGCCGACCACCGCCAACTACATCGTGGTGTCGTCGCTGATGGCGCCGGTGATCGTCGAGCTCGGCGCCCAGTCCGGGCTGCTCGTGCCCTTGATCGCGGTGCACATGTTCGTGTTCTACTTCGGGCTGATGGCCGACGTCACCCCACCGGTCGGCCTGGCCTCCTACGCGGCGGCGGGCATCGCCAACAGCGATCCGATGCGTACCGGCCTGACCGCCTTCGGCTACAGCGCCCGCACGGCCATCCTGCCCTTCATGTTCATCTTCAACACCCAGTTGTTGCTGATCGGCATCGACAACCTGTTCCAGCTGGCGCTGACCATCATCACCGCGACCATCGCCAGCCTGGCCTTTGCCGCGTCGACGCAGGGCTGGTTCGTGACCCGCAACAAGCTCTACGAGGCGGCACTGCTGATGTTGGTGGCGTTCAGCCTGTTCCGTCCGGGCTTCTGGATGGACATGCTGTATCCCCCGTACGAGGAAGTGCCACCGACCGAACTCACCCGCCTGGTCGAAGAGGCCCCGCGCAACGCCAACTTGCGCATCTGGATCGACGGCATGACGCTGGAAGGCCGCGATGTTTCCAAGGGCGTGCTGCTGCCACTGGGCGAGACGACCGGCCCGGGTGGCGAAGCACTCAACGCCCGCGACCGTCTCGCCAGCGTCGGCCTGACAGTGATGGCGCTGGGCGATCAGGTGCAGATCGCGGCGGTGCGCTTCGGCAGCCGCGCCGAACGTCTGGGCATCGAACAAGGGTTCAGCATCACCGCCATCGAACTGCCCTCGGGTGAGCGTCCGGCCAAGGAGTGGATCTACGTGCCAACGCTGTTGCTGCTGGCCTTGGTGTGGGCGCTGCAGCGCGCCCGCGCAAGGCGTGAGCACGGGGGCGTCGTCACGCCCTAGTCCCCACCGCTCGCGGGACCGCCTCGCCCGCGAGCGGTCCCGCTTCCGCCTCGGCGTTTGCCACATACCCCGCCCCGGTCGCGCCTCGACTTACGCAAGGTGTCTTAAGCCAACGCAAAGGCACGTGCATGCACACTCCCGTCTCCCGGCACGCCTCACTCGGCGGCGCCTCATCGCAGACGAGGAACAAGCATGACGACGAACACGATCTTCCTGTTGCGCAAGGTGTTGGGCCAGGCCTTGGCAATGGACACCCGCGACTTCGACATGGATACCGGGCTGGCCGGTGCGCTGCCACAGTTCGATTCGATGACGGTCATGCTCGTCATCCTCGGTCTGGAAGACACATTCCGCATTCATGTCGCGGGCGACGAGATCGACGCCAGCGTGTTCGCCACGGTCGCCAGCCTGCACGCCTACGTCGAACACAAGATCGCCGCAGCCGCTTCCTGCGCGGCATGAGGCCGCCGCGTCGACTGGCCTCGCTGACGGTGGCTGCGCTGCTGGCGATACTCGGGCGGCTATCCCCCGCCATGCGCCAACGCCTCGCCCACGCCACCGCGTCCGCGGTACTCGCGTGCGCCCGTTCGACGCGTTTACGACTGCTGGACAACGTCAGGCAGGCCTTTCCTCGACTCGACGAGGACGAAGTCAGGCGCATCGGCTGTCGGTCCTACCAGACCATCTACGCCGGCGTGCTGGACACCTTCTGGTTGAACGACCTGCGCCTGGACATCGACTGTGACGACAACGCACGGCGCACACTGGTGGGGGAACACGGTGCCATCGCCATCACCCTGCACACCTGCTGCTACGAGGCCGCTTCACTGGCGGTGCAACGCCTCACCGGTCGGTCGACCACCTTGTCCTACGTGCCCACCTATCTCACGCAGGGTTTCGACTTCTACCGGAATGCCGGCATCGAGTGGATTCACAAGAAGGCGCCAGGGGCCTTCTTCTCGCTGGTCGACGCCGCCCGTCGCGGACGCTTCGTCACCCTGCACGGCGATCACCATGCGAACGACGTCGGCGTGCACTTCTTCGAGCGCCCGACCGGCGCACCCTGCGGTGGCCCGATGTTGTCGGCACTGGCGGGCAGACCGCTGCTGCTCGCCTACGCGCAATGCGTTGACGCGGGACACTACCGGGTGTGTTTTGAAACGCTGTCGGCGCAGCCGGTAGCGCGCGATCGTCATGCACTCGCACGCACGACGCAGCATCTTTACGCACGCTTCGAGCAGATCATCCGCGAGCGCCCGGAAGAATGGTACTGGTCGTACAAACGCTGGCGCCCCAGGGAGACTCCGAAGCGCACGTCCGCGAGCCCTCCAGCGCGCAGCAAGACTGCTGCCCCGACTTCCTGCGACGGAACTGGCGGATGAGCCCATCCCATTCCACACAACTCATAACGCATAACTCTGACGGATTTTCTCAAGCCCCCTGACGAAGCTACTGAGCCTGGCGAAGCCCTGCCACAGCGTCTTGAC
>JBKBMG010000028.1:0-70063 GCA_046295975.1 Rhodocyclaceae bacterium | reverse complement strand
GCCAATTCGCTGACCGTCGCAGCGCAGATGGCCTTGCCCAATTGGGTGCGCGCGCGCGGCATGTCGATCTACCAGATGGCCTTGATGGGGGGCGCGGCGGCCGGCGCCGGGCGATGGGGCTATGTGGCCGGCCACACCTCGGTCACCACCAGCGTGATCGCCGCGGCCATCGCGGGTCCGCTGCTGCTGCCGATCACCCGACGGCTGAGCATCGCAGGCAGCCGCGACGACGACCTGACACCCGTGACGGTGGAGGTATCGGCGCCCCCGCCGGCGGTGGAAATCCGCGCCGACGAAGGCCCCATCATGGTGACGGTGGAATACCTCATCGACCCCGCGAATGCCAGCGACTTCAGCGCGGTGATGGAGGAGACGCGGCGCGCCCGGCTGCGCCAGGGCGCGCTGTCGTGGGGGCTGTTCCGTGACGCCTCGCAGCCGGGGCGCTACATCGAGTATTTTCTGGACGAGAACTGGGTGGAGCACCAGCGCCGGCTGGAACGCTTCACCGCCGCCGACGTCGGCCTGCGCGGCCGGCGGCTGGCCTTCCACATTGGCGACGAGCCACCGCGGGTGCGGCGCTACGTCGCCGAGACGGCCTGAACGGCCGCTGCGTTCAACGCCGCGCGCGCAAGCGCGAGGCGAACGGCAGCGCCGCCATCAGCAACACCAGTAGCGCCGACACCGGCAAGCCCATTACCGGGATGGAAGTGGTGCTGCCCAGGATGCCATTACTCACCTCGTCCTCGTTGTTGGACGGATCGGTATCGCCGAGCGCGTCGAGCACGGCGCGGTTGACCACCGGGCTGGGGCCGGCATAGGCGGCCGGCACGGTGGCGACGATCTCGAAGCTGCGCGTATCGCCGACCGCAAGCACTCCCACCGAGCAGGTGACAGTGCCCGAGGCCTCCACGCAATCCTGCGCCGACACGAACACCAGCCCCGCCGGCAAGGTGTCGACCACCTGCGCACCGTTGCTGGCGAGCGGGCCGTTGTTCACCACGGTGAGGGTGTAGGTGATGTTCGACCCACGCGCGACAGCGCCGGCCGGTGCCGCGGTCTTGGTCAGCGACAGATCGGTGGCGATGGCGGCACGGAAGGTGTCGGTAGTCTCGCGCCGCTCGTTGTTGGCATAGGTGGTCTCGGTTTCATCCACCTCGACGATGGCATGGTTGTATCCGGTACCGGTGACCGCGCCGGGGGTGGTGATGGCCTCGGCGATCATGTCGTAGGCGACTGTCTGCGTCTCACCGTCGGCAAGCCCCGGCCAGGTGCAGCGCAGCGTCCCGGCGGTGACGCCCAGCGTCGGCTCGTCGCAGCTGCCGCCGCCACTGACCACGAGATTGCCCTGGTAGCTGAACAAGGCGGTGGGCGTCTCGCCGGCGGTCGGAAATACGTCGGTCATGACCGGATTGGTGGCGTACGACGGCCCGTTGTTGGTGATGCTGATGGTGTAGCGAACGGAGCCGCCCAGTGGCACCGGGTCGACGTCGTCCGACTTGTTGATCAGCACGTCGAGCTCCGGCTCGATGACGTCGGTGGTGGTGCTGGCCGTCACCGAGGGGTTCTCCACGCCGGCGCTGTTGCGCGTGGTGGTGGTGGCGACGGCGGTGTTGGTGACGCTGTCGCCCTGCCCGGCCAACGGACGGATGCGGTAGCTGACCGAACGCTGCTGCCCCGACGCGATCGAAGCCCACTCGCACACCAGTTGGCCACCGATCGCACCGGCCGCAGGCACAGTGGTGCAGTTGGCCGTGCCGGCGTCGACCAGCTCGATGAAGGCGCCATTGGCCGGCAGGGTGTCCGTCATCACCACGTTGGCGGCAGAGGACAGCCCGGCCGGGTTGGTGACGGTAACCACATAGGTCAGCGGCGCCCCTGCGCGCACCGGATCGGGCGTGTCGGTCTTGGAGATCTCCAGATCCGCCACCGCGATCACCTGGCTGGTCACGCTGCCGCTGTTGTTCAACGGGTCCGGGTCGCCAATGTCGGCCGACCACACGCTGGCGGTGTTGGTGCGCGGACCCGTGGTCGCCGCCCGCGGGCGGACGACGATGGTGACGGTCGCACTGTCGTCTGCGGCCAATGTGCCAAGCTCGCACTGCACGGTGACCGACGGGCCGTTGGCGGGCGCGGCGGGCAGGCAGGAGCCCTGGCTCGCCGACACGCTCTGCAGGCCGCCGGTGCTCATCAGGCTGCTCAGCGTGTCGGTGACCCGCACGTTGGTGGCGGGGTCGGGCCCTTCATTGCGCACGGTGATCACGTAGGTGAGATTCTCCCCGGTGGCGACCGGATCGGGGCCGGCGGTCTTGGACACGACGCGCAGATCCGCACCCGTGCCAAGCACGCCGGAAGCGGTCACGGCACGGCCTTCGCAGTCGTTCGCGGCGTTGCCGTCGTTGCGGCTGCCCGGGGCCAGCGCCACGCAGGCATTGTTGGTGAAGGTGCCGGCGGCGGTCAGCTCGGCCGGCATGGTGATCACCGAGGTCGAGCCGTTGTTCAATCCACTGTCCCGGGTGCAGGTCACGGTCGCCGGTCCGTCGGCGGGGAAGCTGCCGGTACTGGAGGTGCAACTCCAGCCCGTTCCGGTCGGTGTGGCGGTGACCCGGACGTTGGCCGGGATCTGGTCGGTGACGGTAATGGTCTGGCCGTTCGGGATGCCGAGCGGGCCGTTGTTGCGCACCGTCAGCGTGTAATTGAAGCCCTGGCCGACCAGCACCGGGTTCAGCGAGGCAGCCTTGGTCAGGCCGAGGTCCGCCTGGTCGTCGGCGTTGACGCTGACCGACGAGGTGTTGTTGTCTGGTTGTGGGTCCGGATGTGCGCCGACGCCGGTGGCATCGACCTCGCCGGTGTTCGGAATGCTGCCGGCGGCGTTGGCTGTCGCCACGATGGTGATGGCTGGCAGGTTGGTGAAATTGGCCAAGGCCGCGCCGTCGGCGCGGGTACACGTCACCGTCTGCCCGACCGCTCCGCATGCCCATCCGGCCCCGTCAGCGCTCACCAGGCCGAGACTGGCATGCAGCGTGTCGGTGACGCGGATCGTACCGCTGGGCGCCAGGCCGCCATTGAAGCGCGGCGTAAGCGTGAAGCTGACGTTCTCGCCCACCGCGACGGTGGCCGGACTGCGCGTCTTGGTGATCGACAAGTCACTGCCGGGTGTCGACTCGAGCAGCACGACTTGGTTGTTGTTGGTCAGATCGCCATCCGGCATCGACTGCGTGTTCGGCTGGAACGCCGACACATCGAACGACGCCTGGATCTCACTGCCCACGCCGGCCTCGATGTTGGCGACGGCGGGCACGGTCAGCGTCGCCGTGGTCGCACCCACGTTCAGTTGTGCATTGGCACCGGTGCGTTCGCAGGTGAACACCGTCCCTGCCGGCCGCGGGAACGACCCCGAAGGCGTGCACGACCAGCCGCTGCCGGTCGGCGCCGAGCGCACCGCGACACCCGTCGGCACGGTGAAGTCGATTCGGATACGGCCGTTGGCATCGACCGCATTGGGGCCCTGGTTGGTGGCCGACAACACGTAGTCGAAGTGCTGACCCGCGATCACCGACGCCACCGCCACGCCGCCGACCCGCGCCTCTGCATTCATCACGAGATCTGCGGCGGCGGTTGCGGTGGTGTCCTGCTTGGTATTGTCGTTGTCTACGTTGTTGCTGGGGTTGGGGTCCGGCGTCGCGCTGGTGACGTTCACCCGGTTGGTGTACACCCCGGCCGTGGGAAGGACGACCCTCAACTCATAGGTCACCGAGCTGCCGATGCCAACCGGCAGGGCGCCGATGCTGCACTGATTCTGCCCCCCGACGTTCACCGTGCAGGCGGTGGCCTGGCCGGCGGTCTGCACGAAGTCCACGAAAGTGGAACCCGGCGGCATGGTGTTGACGAACTGTACGTCGTCAGCCGTGTTCGGGCCGTTATTGGTAATTCTCATGGTGTAGGTGAAGATGCCGCCCGCGGGCCCGGGATCGGGCGCGTCGGTATGGTTCACCAGTAAGTCCGCTTGCTGCGCGAAGGCCGCGCCGGACAGGATCATCGCGGCGACCGCAAACGCGGTGCGAACGATGAAAGACGAGCGGCCAGGAATGCGCTTGTGGCCGCCCGCCGACAGTTGGCTGGTACTCATGCTCGTCCTCTTCCAAACAGAAACGCATGGCGGCGCGCGCCCGGGCAAGCTCGCCCGCACCGCGCCATGAAGGGGCGGAGTCTATGAGAACGGCCTCTGGCCTTCCCTCACGCAAATTCAATAATCTTTTCAAATACGAGCGAACCTATCCAGAAACTCACCAACACAACGACGCCGCAACGCAAATTGACGTTTCGTCAGGTCGCGGATGTGTACCGGTGGCGCGTGAACAGCTCGCGGACGCACCGCGCAGGCGCGCGATCGGCGAGGCCGAAAATGACGAAGGCAAGTCGACTTGCACCGACCGAGCCAGACAGGGCAATGTCAGGCGACGGAACGAACTGACCGAAGCAGTCCTGAACGAAGGGGGAATGTGAAGAGGGAGGTTGAAGAGGGAGGTGGATGGAGAACAACATCACCCTGCAGCGCGTCCCGATGACGAGCAGATGGTAGCCAGATGCTGAACGATGCGCGGAACTCGCGCCCTCGCCCATCCGCTTGATACGTTCCGGTCGCCGTGCGCCGCGCGCCTTGCAACCGGACCGCCTGCAAACACTGCTTCACCGGCGTTCAGCCCGGGCGCAACGACAACATGTAGCCGACGCCGCGCACGGCCTTGATCGGCAGCGGATGACCGACGCGCTCACGAACCTTGCGCCGCAACCGGCTCATCAGCATGTCCAGGCGATGATCGAGGTAGTAATCGGGATGATGGCCGAGCGCACTGACCAGCGCCTGGCGCGGCACGGCACGCCCCGGGGCGTCGAACAGCGCCAGCAACACAGCACGTTCCGAAGCACTGAGCGACACCACGGTTCCGCCCGGTGCGAGCAATTCCCAGGCATCGGCGTGCAGACGCCAGCTCGCACCGCTTTGACGGTATTGACCGGGCTCACCGCCTTGATCTTGGTCGCCGGCGAGACGCTCGCGTCCCATGCCGGCCTGCGCGCCCGCGCCAACCGACTCGGCCACCCGCCTGTGCACGCTCACCAGCGTTGCCGCGAGCGCCCGCAAATCGACCGGTTTGACCAGATAGGCGTCGGCGCCGCGCGTCAGACTGTGAATGGCGTCGTCGCTGCGGCCACGCTCGGCGAGCACCACGATACCGACGCCGGCCACCCGCCGCAGCCGCTCGACCACATCCAGGCCGTCTTCGTCCGGCAGATCAAGGTCAACCATGACCAGCGCGCCCGGACGCATTAGCTGGCCGAAGTACAATTCTCGCGCACTGCCGAAGCCGCGCACCTCGAAGCCCGCGCACGCAAGCCCGCGCACCACTTCCGCACGCACTCGCTCATCATGAATCGCAACATCGACACGAATGCCATCGACCTTTACCCCTACCATGACCTCACCCCGATTCCGCTCCCCATGCGGCTGAGCGCGCGTGGGAATTATTCTGTTTCTTGTCGAATCGAGGACGATGGTAGCGCCGCGAACCGGAATCAGCGCCGCAGAGATACCGCCGGGGTAGGAATTAACAATTCTCAACAATATTGCCGTATCAGCTGGCATGATCGCCGATTTTCGCTTCGCTCCGGCACGCACAGTCGTTGCCATGGCTTGCGCGAATCGCCCTCGCTTGCGCCCCCTGATGTCCAATCCAGCGAAGTGGTCGACAACGCTCGAAATCCGGCGTCAGTCGTCACTTGTGATCGATGACCTTGTCAGGCTGAAACACCGGTGTTAGCGTTCTCCGGCCAGGGAGAACACGAAGAAGACAAGTCAGTCCGCCATCCGCCATCCGCCATTACCGCGACGGCATTTCACGCTGCTTGCTGCGTGCGCGGACGACAACGCGCTTGATACCTGCCGACTCAGGCGATTCGGGCCGAACCATGCGTCGTGGCCCGTTACCCGCCCGCGTGCCAGTACACCTGCCCCCAAGCGTGGGCGATCGCATTCTCGTCTCCTCCCTGGCACGGGCCGCACGCCGGTCACTGAGACAGCCGGCGTCCGAACATCCTCACCATCGACTGGAGCACTCCAGGAATGAACTCGTCCCCCCGCGCCCCATCCAGACTTCTGCTGACTTTGTGCATGGTGCTGCCCCAAGCGACCATGGCGGCGGACGTAACCATTCGCCCGCCCGCCGGTGGCGGTTTCGCGGTACGCGACTCGGCCAACACCACCAATCGATTTCGTGTCGATGACGCGGGTACGGTGAACATCCCCGGGCTCAACAGTGCGGCCCAGCAAGACAATGTGACCTGCTTCGATGCTGCCACCGGCCAGCTTGGCCCCTGCAGCGGTGGCGTGACCGGTGCCACGGGTGCAACGGGCCCCGCGGGACCGGCCGGTCCCACAGGAGAGGCGGGACCGGCGGGCGTGGCCGGTCCGGCAGGCCCGGAGGGACCGACCGGCGCCATCGGCCCTGCCGGTCCGCAAGGCCCCGACGGGCCGACAGGGGCCACCGGAAGTACCGGGCCTGTCGGTCCCGTTGGTCCGACCGGTGCCAGCATGCTCTCCGGTGCAGGCGCCCCCAATGCCAGCATCGGCAATAACGGCGACTTCTACTTCGACAGCACCAGCACCACGGTCTATGGCCCCAAGGCCGGAGGCGCCTGGCCCGCCGGCACCAGCCTGATCGGCCCCACCGGTGCGACCGGCCCCACCGGCGACACTGGCCCGACTGGACCCACCGGTCCACAGGGCGCGCAAGGTATTCAAGGCATCCAGGGGCCGGCCGGCCCGACCGGCGTCGCCGGTCCGACCGGACCAACAGGCCCCGCCGGACCGGCGGGGCCCACCGGCGCCACCGGCGCAACTGGCCCTGCGGGGGCGATCGGCACGGTCGTGATCAAGTCGGTAGACGGGCCTGGAGGAAACGGGTATTCGTCCGCGCAGACGGTGTCTGCAACCTGCGATCCGGCCGACGGATTGATGACAGGCGGCGGGTGCACATCAAATGACAACACCTCCGACGGGAACGAGACCTATCTGTTCAGTTCGGGGCCATCATCATCCACCACCTGGACATGTAAATACTCCGCGGGCGGCGCCTCGTACAGGATCACCGCACAAGCCATTTGCGCCAAGTGAGCACGCTTGAGGCGTTCTGACCCAAAGCGTCGCGAGCGCTCTCCCGACAAGCTCAGCTGGCCGCCATTGGGGACGCGCAGTAGCGTAGTGGCATTGCACCGGTCAGGCGCCGCGAAGCGCGGCCTCTGACCGCGCTCCAGCGGTGCTCGCCTCAGGATCGCCGCGCCACGCTCCTGCCCGGGCCGCCGCGCACCGTCGCCTTGCGCGGCGCCTTGGGCGGCATGGCATGCTTCGGCGGCGTGGCGGCACGCGCCGCAACACCGCCCTCGCGCGGCACCAGTTGGTCCGGCCGGTTTCCGATCAACTCGCTGCGGCCCATGGCCTTGAGACCTTCGCGGATCAACGGCCAGTTGTCCGGGTCGTGCCAGCGCAGCAAGGCCTTGTGGAACTTGCGCTGCTTGCCGGAACGCGCCGTTTCGACGGTTTCGGAATCCTTGCCGACGCGCCGCAGCGGATTCTTGCGACTGTGGTACATGGTGGTCGCCATCGCCATCGGGGTGGGCATGAAGGTCTGCACCTGATCCGGGCGGAAATTGTTCTGCTTCAGCCACAAGGCCAGATTCACCATGTCCTCGTCGGTACAGCCGGGATGGGCGGCAATGAAGTACGGCACCAGGTGCTGCTTCTTGCCCGCGGCGGCGGAGTATTTGTCGAACAGCTTGCGGAACGCCTCGTAGGTGCCGATGCCCGGCTTCATCATCTTGGAGAGCGTCCCCTGTTCGGTGTGTTCGGGCGCGATCTTGAGCAGACCGCTGACGTGATGCGTCACGAGCTCCTTCACGTATTCCGGCGAGCGCACTGCCAGGTCGTAGCGCAGGCCGGAACCGATGGTGACCCGCTTGACCCCGGGGATCGCGCGCGCCTTGCGGTACAGCGAGATCAACGGCGCATGGTCGGTGTTCAGGTTCTCGCAGATGCCGGGGTACACGCAGGACAAGCGCCGGCACGAGGACTCGATCTTCGGGTCCTTGCAGGCCATGCGGTACATGTTGGCGGTGGGGCCGCCCAGATCGGTGATGTGTCCCTTGAACTCCGGCGTCTTGTCGCGGATTTCCTCGATCTCGTGGAGGATGGAGGCCTCCGAGCGGCTCTGGATGATGCGCCCCTCGTGCTCGGTAATGGAGCAGAAGGTACAGCCGCCGAAACAGCCGCGCATGATGTTGATCGAGAACTTGATCATGTCCCAGGCGGGAATGCGTGCATCACCATAGGCCGGATGCGGCCTGCGGGCATAAGGCAGGCCATACACGAAATCCATTTCAGGCGTGGTCAGTGGAACCGGCGGCGGATTCAGCCACACGTCGCGGCGCCCCGGCCCCTCGCCGTGGGCCTGTACCATCGCCCGGGCATTGCCGGGGTTGGACTCGAGGTGGAAGACCCGCGAAGCATGCGCATACATCACCGGGTCGGCACTCACCGCCTCGTAGGCGGGCAGGCGGATCACCGTGCGCCCGCGCTGCGCGCGCCGCGCCGCCACCCGCTCGGCCAGCGGCACGATGCGCACGGGCTGGACCGACGCGGCCCGGGCCTGGGAATCGCCGCCGGCCGCCGCCGGCGTGCTACAGCTGGCGTCGCTGGCACCACCGCTTGCGGCCGGCTCCATGACATACGGATCGGCATGCGGCTCGATGCGGCCGGGCCGGTCGAGTGTCAGCGAATCCTGCTCAGCCCAGGTTTCATCGGGCAACCAGCCCGGTTTGACCATGAAAGCCGTGCCACGCAGGTCACGGATGTCCGCCATGGCCTCGCCGGCATCCAGGCGATGGGCCAGGTCGACCAGCGCCCGCTCGGCATTGCCGAAGAGCAGGATGTCGGCCTTGGCGTCCGGCAGCACGGAACGCCGCACCTTGTCCGACCAGTAGTCGTAATGGGCAATCCGCCGCAGGCTCGCCTCGATGCTGCCGATCACGACGTGAGCATCCGGGAAGGCTTCGCGGGCGCGCTGGGCATACACCGTCACCGCCCGGTCGGGGCGTTTGCCGGCCTCGGCGTGCGGGGTATAGGCATCGTCGGAGCGGATCTTGCGGTCGGCGGTGTAGCGGTTGACCATGGAATCCATGTTGCCCGCGGTAATGCCGAAGAACAGCCGCGGCCGGCCCAGTGCGCGGAAGGCGTCGGCGCTCTTCCAGTCCGGCTGGCTGATGACGCCCACGCGGAAGCCCTGCGCCTCGAGCAAGCGACCGACCAGGGCCATGCCGAAGCTGGGGTGGTCGATGTAGGCGTCGCCGGTAACGATGATGACGTCGCAGGCGTCCCAGCCCAGCGCGCGCATCTCGTCGCGCGACATCGGTAGAAAGGGCGCCGGCCGTGCCGGCGGACGGGCGCGGGCGAACAGGGGCGACGGGGACGGAGTGTGCTGGGCGGAAACCTTCATGATGGCGCCCATTTTACCGCCAAGCCCGCATACCCTGCGCCAAATCCGACCGGAAAAGTCGGACTTTCCGGGGGGCGAACGCAGAAGCCGCTACCCGCTCACTACGACTGCTTCGCCCAGTCAGTTGCCGTCGCGCACGATCACGCAATACCAGCCCAGGCCATCGTATTCCTGGTAACCGATGGTGCGTGCAAAGGCGACCAGTGAATCCGGCCTGGCGAAGTAATGCCCTTTCTGCTTGTCGTCGCTGCGCAGGTCGAAACGCTCGAGCAGGTTCTTGCCGTCCGAGGCGGCGATGATGCGCTTGTCGGCGTCGAGCAACAGCACCCGGCTGTGCTTCCATTCATCTTCGGAGAGCGTGGGTTCATCACGCACGATGATGCGCGCCTGCTCTTCCCAATCGAAATACACACCCAACGCCCCCACCGCGCGCCCCCTGGGCGTGCCGCCGGCACGCACGGCAGTGGCATAGACGGCCACCAGCCGGCCGTCGTGCAGCGGCGAACGCTGGATGTCGTCGACGATGTAGTCGTCGCCGCTGCGGGTCGCCAGGGCACGCTTGACCCAGTCCTGCCCGGACAGGTCGGCGCCCGCCATGCGCGCGTAGCGGCTCTGGGCGGAGGATGCGACCACCCGCCCCTCCGCATCGACCAACACCAGGTCCAGATACACCGAGTAGAAGCGATTGATCAGTTGCAGGCGCGACTCGGCAAAGGTGATCGCCTCCCGCTCCGGCTTCTCCAGACAGGCGTGCAACGCAGTGTCGGTCGCCCACCAGCGCACGTCGGCGGTGCGCTCGTAGAGATTGCGCACGATCAGTTGCACCAGGGTCTGCGCCATCTCGGACAGCCGCCCGCGCTCCATGTCGTTGAAGTAGCGCTGGGTCTCGTCCGTCTGGGCTCGAATGTCGGTCAGTGCCACCGAGCGCAGATTCTTGGAAATCGCACCGGCACTTTCGGCGAGTTTCTTGACCTCGTTGGCGACCACCGCAAATCCCCGACCCACCTCGCCGGCCCGTTCCGCCTCGATGGCGGCGTTGAGCGCCAGCAGATTGGTCTGGCTGGCGATCTTCTCGTTGGCCAGCGCGAATTCCTCCACGTGCTGCACGATGTCGCCCACTACCGCCTTGATGTTGAAGCTCACACCGCCCTCCCGATCCAGGTTGCACACGGTCATCGACGGCGTGTGAGACCGGGTCGGTCGCACACGCTGTCGTGCTCCACGCTCACCCCAAGGATTCGGGTGTGACGCGGCATTCGACGACTATAGCGAAACCAATCGGTCAGTAACGCGCACTATTGCACGAAAATCATATTGTGCACGGCAACATGAAGCGTCATCACCCCTCCGAGCAGCGGAAGCATGCACCGAAATGGCGCATGATCCGCCACGCATGGCCAGCAGACGGGAGGCACAGGCGGATGCTGCGCCGCAATATTCAAACATGTGTTCAGTGACTGATCATCCACGGACGCTTGGTCGGAAACGCCTTCTCGCCGCCCGGCGCGGTCACGGTGGTATTCGACTTCGCGCCGCTGCAGCAACTGCAGCCCGGCCCGTGACGCTGGTTGGCCTTGTACTCGGCCGAGGTGCGCGGTGCGTGCGCGGCGCGCTCGTTCCTGGCATGTGCCTGACGGTTGGTCGCCGACATCGTGGCCAGCGATGGCGCCGACACGATGACGCGGCCCGCGGTGGCACCGCATTGCGGGCACAGGCAGGGCATGTTGCGCGCACTCACCGGCCGGATCGCGGTGAATTCGCCACAGTGCTCGCAGCAGTATTCGTAGGTAGGCATGTCGATGCTCCTGATAGCGTTGCGAAAACGCGGCGGCGGCCCCCCCGCCGCCGCGCCGGCTCAGATGATGTCCTGCGCGATCGGCATGTCCACGCTGCCGGTGATGAACTTCGTCGGGCCGTTCGCGTTGGGGTTGATGTCGAACTCGAAGATCTCGGTCGGCAACCACAGCGTCGCGCACGCGTTGGGAATGTCGACGACGCCGCTGATGTGCCCCTGCACCGGCGCCGTGCCGAGGATCGAATAGGCCTGCGCCCCCGAGTAGCCGAACTTCTTGAGGTACTCGATCGCGTTCAGGCACGCCTGGCGGTAGGCCACATGCACGTCGAGATAGTGCTGCTGGCCCTGCTCGTCGACCGAGATGCCCTCGAAGATCACGTAGTCGTTGTAGGTGGGCGTGATCGGGCTGGGCTTGAAGATCGGGTTCTTGATGCCGTACTTGGCCATGCCGCCCTTGATCAGCGACACCTTCATGTGCACCCAACCGGCCATCTCGATCGCGCCGCAGAAGGTGATCTCGCCGTCGCCCTGCGAGAAGTGCAGGTCGCCGACCGACAGGCCCGCGCCCTTCACGTACACCGGGAAGAAGATCTTCGAGCCACGCGATAAATCCTTGATGTCGCAGTTGCCGCCATGCTCGCGCGGCGGCACCGTGCGCGCGCCTTCCATTGCCGCCTTGTCGCGCCCTTCGCCCTTGAGCTTGCCCATGTGGGCGGTAGGCGCGCACGGCGGCGCGGCCAGCGGCGGCACCCGGCCGGGATCGGTGGCGATGAAGTCCTTCTCGCGCGTGTTCCACGTATCGAGCAGCTTCTGATCCGGCAGGCAGCCGATCAGGCCGGGGTGGATCAGGCCGGCGAAGCGCACACCGGGAATGTGGCGGCTCTTCGTGAACATGCCTTCGAAGTCCCAGATCGACTTCTGCGCCAGCGGAAAGTGCTCGGTCAGGAAGCCGCCGCCGTTCTTCTTCGAGAAGAAGCCGTTGAAGCCCCACAGGCTGTCGTCCTTGGCGCCGATATCGAGCAGATCGACCACCAGCAGGTCACCCGGCTCGGCGCCTTCGACGCCGACCGGGCCGGAGAGGAAGTGCACCGTGGTGAGATCGACGTCACGCACGTCGGAGGCGTCATCGTCGTTCTTGATCGCGCCGCCGGTCCAGTCGTAGGTTTCGAGGATGAAATCGTCGCCGGGCTTCACCCAGCACGCCATCGGGATGTCCGGGTGCCAGCGGTTGTGCACCAGCTCATTCTCGTAGGGGGACTGTGCGAGGTCCACCTTGATCAGTGTTTCGGCCATGGTTCGCTCCTTTATGCATGAACGGTTTGCAGCTCCCGGCACCCCCGGGCGGGTTCGCCCCCTCCCTGACGAAGTCGCTCAGACGGAGAGATAACGCGATACGGTCGCGGTGTCGGTATCCGCCGCCGCGCATTCGTGCACCAGGCGGCCGCGGTCGATCACCAGGATGCGGTCGGCGACATCGAGGGCGAACGACAACACCTGCTCGGACACGACGATGGTCAGCCCCTTGAGGTCGCGGATTTCCTTGAGGCTGCGTGCGATGTCCTTGATGATGGACGGCTGGATGCCCTCGGTCGGCTCGTCGAGCAACAACACCTTGGGCCGGGTCACCAGTGCACGCGCGATCGCGAGTTGCTGCTGCTGGCCGCCGGAAAGGTTGCCGGCACGGCGCTTGCGCATTTCCAGCAACACCGGAAACAGCGAATAGATCTCGGGCGGAACCTCGCGCTCGCCACGCAGGCCGGTGCGGATGTTCTCCTCGACGGTCAGCGCGGGGAAAACCATGCGGCCCTGCGGCACGTAGGCCAGCCCGCTCGCGACGCGATGGTGGCTTTCGAGGCCGCCCAGCTCGACGTCATCGACCGCGACACTGCCGCGGCTGCCGCCGAGGATGCCCATCAGCGTCTTGAACAGGGTGCTCTTGCCCATGCCGTTGCGCCCGAGCAGCGCGACGATCTCGGCCTTGTCGGCGTGCAGATCCATGTCGTGGATGACCTGGCTTTGCCCGTAGCCGGAACACAGTCGGGTGATCTTGAGCATGTCGGCCTCCTAGTGACCCAGATAGACTTCGATGACTTTCGGATTGCTCTGCACCGCGTCCATGCTGCCCTCGGCGAGCACCTTGCCCTGGTGCATGACGGTGACCTTGTCGGCGATGTTGGCGACGAACTCCATGTCGTGTTCGATGACGATCACCGAGCGGCCCTTGCTGATGCGGTTGAGCAGTTCGGCCGTCTTCTCGCGTTCCGATACGCTCATGCCCGCGACCGGCT
Organism: Rhodocyclaceae bacterium; assembly: GCA_046295975.1. GTDB lineage: Bacteria > Pseudomonadota > Gammaproteobacteria > Burkholderiales > Rhodocyclaceae > UBA2357. The sequence goes on along the minus strand of JBKBMG010000028.1, from coordinate 56,438 downwards.
CGTCGAGCATCATCAGTTCCGGCTCCTGCATCAGCAGCATGCCGATCTCCAGCCACTGCTTCTGGCCGTGCGAGAGCAGTTCGGCCGAGTCATCGAGACGGTCGCCCAGGAAGATGTCGTCGGCAACCTTGAGCACCCGCTGGATCACGTCCGGACTGCGGCGGAACGCCAGTGCGCCGAACACCCCCCGCCCGCGCGGGAACGACACCTCGAGATTCTCGAAGACGGTGAGGTTTTCGTAGATCGAGGGCGTCTGGAACTTGCGGCCGACCCCGGCGCGAACGATCGCGTGTTCGGAGAGCTTGGTCAGTTCGCGGTCGAGAAAGCGCACGCTGCCCGAGCTCGCCTTCGTACGCCCGCAGATCAGGTCGAGCAACGTCGTCTTGCCGGCGCCGTTGGGCCCGATCACCACGCGCAGTTCGTTGCGCTCGACGTAGAGGTTGAGGTTGTCGACCGCCTTGAAGCCGTCGAAGGACACGGTCAGGTCTTCGATGTACAGTGCAAACTCGTTATGCATAACCGTCTCCTCAGGAATGGGCTGGCTGGGTGCCGCCCTCGGGCTCCACGCGGTCGCGGTCTCGGCCACCGTCGCCGTCCGCGTCGGCTTGTGGCCGCCTCGCCGGGCCAGTGTCCGCCACCGCGGCTTGCGCTACCGGCTTGCCGCGTCCGGACCACTGCCGCAACCTCGGGCGGACATGATCGGCATAGACACCGGCCAGTCCGTTCGGGAACAGCAGCACGACGGCAATGAAGAGGCCACCCATAAGGTATAGCCAAAGTTCCGGGAAGGCTTCCGAGAACACGGTCTTGCCCCAGTTCACCAACAGCGTTCCGTACACCGCGCCGATCAGTGACAGCCGCCCGCCCACCGCGGCGAAGATCACCATTTCGATCGACGGCACGATGCCGACGAAAGACGGCGACATGAAGCCGACCTGCAATGTGAACATCGCCCCGCCGATGGCCGAAAAGCCCGCCGCCGCGCAGAACACGAAGGTCTTGAAGCTGGCCACGTCGTAGCCCGAGAAGCGCACCCGCTCCTCCTTGTCGCGCATCGCCACGAGCAGCTTGCCGAGCTTGGACGAGAGCATTGCCCGTGCGGCGAGGATGCAGGCGATGAGCAACGCCGCATTGACGAAGTACAGCAGGTAGCGCGCCTCGTCGGTCTGGATGTCCCAGCCCTTCAGGGTGCGCAGGTCGGTGATGCCGTTCACCCCGCCGGTCAGCCCCTGCTGGCCGATGATGAGAATCGACACGATCAGCGCGACGGCTTGCGTGACGATGGCGAAATACACGTCGCCGACACGGCGCCGGAACATCGCCACGCCAAGCAGGAAGGCGAAGGCCATCGGGATCAGCGGCACCGCCAGCAAGGTGACGAAGAGGCTGTGGAAGGGCTCCCAGAACCACGGCAGCGCAGTGATCTGATTCCAGTCCATGAAATCAGGAATACCCGGTGTGGTCTGGATTGCCGTGTTCTCCGGCGTCGAGGCTTCGAGCTTGAGGAACATCGCCATGCAGTAGCCGCCGAGGCCGAAGAACACCCCCTGCCCCAGACTGAGAATGCCGCCATAGCCCCAGCACAGCACCAGCCCGATGGCGACGAAGGCGTAGGAGAGATACTTGCCGACCAGGTTGAGGCGGAAGATGTCCAGCGTGAGCGGCATCACGATGAGGATCAGCGCCGCGAGGATGGCGAGGCCGACCGCCCCCTCCCGCCCGCCGGTCAGCTTGTCGAAGATCGCAGTCATGGTCTTGGCTCCGGTATGCAGAATCGGTTACTTGCGGACCTTGGCGGCGAACAGGCCCTGCGGACGGATCATCAGGACGACCAGCACCGCGGACAGCGTCAGCACCTTGGCCATGGAACCGGTCAGGAAGAACTCGGTGATTGCCTGGCTCTGCGCGATCGTGAAGGCCGACGCGATGGTGCCGAGCAGGCTGCCCGCACCGCCGAAGACCACGGTCAGGAAGGAATCGACGATGTAGAGCGAACCGCTGGTGGGCCCGGTCGAACCGATCGTCGTGAATGCCGCCCCGGCCACGCCGGCGATGCCGCAGCCGAGCGCGAAGGTCATGCGGTCGACCATGCGGGTATTGATGCCCACCGCCCCCGCCATGACCCGGTTCTGGGTGGTGGCACGTACCTTGAGCCCCCAACCGGAGCGGAACATCGCGATCGCCAGGCCACCGGTCATCAACACCGTCAGGCCCATCACGAACAAGCCGTTGAGCGGGATGTCGACCATCGGCAGCGGTTGCCATGAGCCCATCAGCCAGTCCGGCAACGGCGCGCTCACCTCACGCGCACCGAAGATGGAGCGGAACGACTGCTGCATCGCCAGCGACACGCCCCAGGTCGCCAGCAGCGTATCCAGCGGCCGGTGGTAGAGGTGGCGGATCAGCGCCCATTCCATCAGGAAGCCGAATGCCCCGGCAATGAGGAAGGCCAGCAGGATGGCGAAAAAGAAGTAATACGGCGTGAATGCCGGGAAGCTGCTCGCGGTCGTCGAGGCGATCGCGTAGGTGGTGTAGGCACCGATGGTCATGAACTCGCCGTGGGCCATGTTGATGACCTTCATCTGGCCGAAGATGATCGCCAGCCCCAGCGCCATCAGCAGCAGAACGCTGAACACCGAGAGTCCGTTGAAGCCCTGCATGAGCGCAATCGCGCCCAGATCGGAAAGTGAGTCCATCGTGCACCTCAGCCTTGATTCGAATCGGTTCGCGGACGGCCAGCAACCACCCTTCCACTGCCGCCCTCGCTCTGCCGCCCTCGCCCGGACCACCCTCGTGGCGCGGTCCGGGCCGGCGGCGGATCCTTACTGGTAGCCTTCGGGGAAGGGATTGGGCTCGATCAGGTCGGACTCGTAGAGCACCTTGAACTGGCCTTCGCGCTGGATCTCGCCGACGCGCGTCTTGCTCCACAGGTGGTGGTTGTCGTGGATCTTGACGTAGCCCTCCGGCGCCTCGTTGAACTCGATTCCCGGCGACGCCGCGGCGACCTTGGCGACATCGAAGCTGCCGGCCTTCTCGACCGCCATCTTCCACAGCCACGGGCCGAGATAGGCCGCCTGGGTAACGTCGCCGATCACCGAGTTGGCGCCGTAGCGCGCCTTGAAGGCCTCGACGAAAGCCTTGTTGTTCGGGTTGTCGAGGCTCTGGAAATACTTCATGCAGGCGTAGAAGCCCTCGCAGTTCTCGCCGCCGATGCCGAGCAACTCGTCCTCGGTGACCGAGATCGTCATCAGCGTCTGGTTGGCGGCGGTCACGCCGGCCGCCTTCAACTGGCGATAGAAGGCGACGTTGGAGCCACCGACGACGATGGCGTACACCACGTCCGGCTTGCGCAACTTGATGCGGTTGATCAGCGAACCGAACTGGGTGTGGCCGAGCGGGTAGTACTGCTCGTCGACGACGCTGCCGCCAAGCACCTTCTCGATGTGGATGCGCGCGATCTTGTTCGAGGTGCGCGGCCAGATGTAGTCGGAGCCGATCAGGTAGAAGCTCTTCGCACCCTTCTCCTTGGCGATCCAGTCGAGGCCCGCGATGATCTGCTGAGTCGCTTCCTGGCCGGTGTAGATGACGTTTTTCGACTGCTCCAGCCCTTCATAAAAGGTCGGGTAGTAAAGCAGGCCGTTCTCGCGTTCGAACACCGGCAGCACCGCCTTGCGCGAGGCCGACGTCCAGCAGCCGAACACCGCCGGCACCTTGTCGGCGACCAGCAGCTTGCGCGCCTTCTCGGCGAAGGTCGGCCAGTCGGAGGCGCCGTCTTCCTGGATGACGCGGATCTGGCGACCCAGGATGCCGCCCATGCTGTTGATCTGCTCGATCGCCAGACGCTCGGCCTGGATCGACCCGGTTTCCGAGATTGCCATGGTCCCGGTCGCGGAATGCAGTTGGCCGACCACGACTTCGGTGTCGGTCACCGCAAGCCCGGTGGTGTTGACCTGTGCGGTCGGTGGCGCCGCAGCAAAGCCCGGGCGCGACAGGGCGAACGCGAGCGGCAAGGTGGCCGCCCCGATCATGAACGTGCGGCGTTGCTTGGATTCTGGCGAGTGGCTGGACATGGCGCGATCCTCAGGTTTGGCGTTGACGCTGCGCACCCGCCGTCAGCCCGGCCGGCGCGCTACTTGTGTTTGCTGCGATGCACAAGCTACCCCCTACCCTGATCGCGCGTTATACGTCGTTTGACGTATCCGCCGAATTCGCGCACGAGCCTAGTATTCGTCAAACGCGCGCATTGCAGAGCGCGGCAACGGTGCGCGCCGTGATCGAGGCGCCCGGCGCACCGTGATAGCGCACCGCAACATGCGTCCGCACCGTGTCGTGGCGCCCCGCCCTGTTGGGCGTCGGAAGGACGCTGCACCGAAATGCGCTCGAGGCGCCTGGGGAACGCAGTGACACTCGCCGCAAGCATGTGGCCGATGCACGTGCCCAACACCGGGAACGTCGCTTGCTTCGGCAGAGGTTGCCTGGCGAGGCGCATCCCGGTGGCTGAATCCCGCCCATGGTCTCCGCCTGACCGGAGCAGCGCGCATACGACTTGAGCAGGCGCAGCAGAACGCCCGCAGCAGTCGGGGAGGAAGTTCGGTTTGAACAGTCCAGCCACGCAACGCATCATCAACATCCGGCGGGAATACAACGCCTGGGTCGCCAACGAGACCCTGGAAGACTATGCGCTGCGCTACACCCCGCGGGCCTTCCGCAAGTGGTCGTTTCTGAGCGTCGCCAACACCGCGCTCGGGGCCGTGTCCTTTCTGGCGCTGGAAGCCATCGGTGGCGCCATCGTGCTCAACTGGGGCTTCACCAACGCAATGTGGACGATCGGCCTGGTGACGCTGGTGATCTTCGTCACCAGCCTGCCGATCTGCTACTACGCCGCGCGCTATGCGGTGGACATGGATCTGCTTACGCGCGGCGCCGGCTTCGGCTACATCGGCTCGACCATCACCTCGCTGATCTACGCGTCCTTCACCTTCATCTTCTTCGCCATCGAGGCGGTCATCATGGCGATGGCGCTCGAACTGTGGTTCGGCTTGCCCCTGGCCTGGGGCTACCTCGTCAGTTCGCTGGTGGTGATCCCGCTGGTCACCCACGGCATCACCTGGATCAGCCGGCTGCAGGCGTGGACGCAACCGTTCTTCGTCATCCTGCTGGTGTTGCCGTTCTGCTTCATCCTCGTCAGCGACCCGGCGACCTACGCCGCCTTCGCCACCTTTGGCGGCCGCCACGGCAACGAATTCGATCTGCTGGCGATCGGCGCCGGCTGCGTGGTGGCCTTTGCCCTGATCGGCCAGATCGGCGAGCAGGTGGACTACCTGCGCTTCCTGCCGCCCAAGACACCGCAAAACCGCGTGCGCTGGTGGACCTCGATGATCTGCGCCGGACCGGGCTGGATCATTCCCGGCGCGCTGAAGATGCTCGCCGGCGCCTTTCTCGCCTTCGTCGCATTGCAGTACATGATTCCCCCCGATCGCGCGATACAACCCACCCAGATGTATCTGGCCGGGTTCCAGCACGTGGTCGACGATCCACGCACCGCCATCGTGCTGACCTGCGTGTTCGTCATCATCTGTCAGATCAAGATCAACGTGACCAATGCCTACGCCGGCTCGCTGGCCTGGTCGAACTTCTTCTCGCGCCTCACCCACAGCCACCCTGGAAGAGTGGTCTGGCTGATCTTCAACGTCATGATCTCGCTGGCCCTGATGCTGCTCGGGGTGTACGAAGCGCTGGAGCACGTGCTCGGCTTCTACTCCAACGTGGCGGTGGCCTGGATCGGTGCGCTGGTCGCCGATCTCGTGGTGAACAAGCCGCTCGGACTGTCACCCCGCCACATCGAGTTCAAGCGCGCCTACCTGCACAACATCAACCCCGTAGGCGTCGGCGCCATGCTGTGCGGTTCGGTGCTCGCCATCGCGGCCTTTTCCGGTCGTTTCGGCCCGCTGGCGCAGGCGTTTTCACCCTTCATCGCCCTGTCGACGTCCTTCATGCTCGCGCCGCTGATCGCACTGGCCACACGCGGCCGCTTCTACCTCGCCCGGCCCCACACCCATACCTGGAAGCCGGGCGAAAACGTGACGTGCGTAGTGTGCGCCAACCGCTTCGAGTCGGAAGACATGGCGACCTGCCCGGCCTACGCGGGCGCGATCTGTTCGCTGTGCTGCACACTGGACGCGCGTTGCCTGGATCGCTGCAAACCCGCCAAGGGCTTGTACGCCTCGCTCATCCCGCTGCTGGCGCGGCGAATTCCGCACAACGTGGCGGGGCGGCTGGCGCGCCGGCTGGGTCAGTTCGCGCTGGTGCTGATCGCCTCGGCAGCAGTGCTGGCGGCAGTCATAGCCCTGATGTACCAGCAGGAAGTGCTGGCCATGCAGACCGGCAGCGGGGATCTCGCCCTGTCCTACATGCGCATCTTCGCGGTGCTGCTGTTCATTGCCGCGATCGCGGCGTGGTGGCTGGTACTGGCCAACGAGAGCCGGCTGGTGGCCCAGGAAGAATCGGAACGCCAGAACCAGCTGCTGCTGCGCGAGATCGAGGCGCACGAACGCACCGACGCCAAACTGCAGCGCGCCAAGGAAGTCGCCGACTCCGCCAACGCCGCCAAGAGTCGCTATGTCAGAGGGATCAGCCACGAACTGCGTACGCCGCTCAACACCATTCTCGGCTACGCCCAGATCCTGCTGCGCGACGACGACCTGAGCCGGCGGCGACGCGAAGCCATCGCCACCATGCAGCGCAGCGGCGAGCATCTGCTCGCCCTGGTCGACGGTCTGCTCAACATCTCGCGCATCGAGGCCGGGCGCCTGCAACTGCACCGCCGGGAAACCCGCTTCCTCGATCTGCTGGGCCATATCGAGAAGATGTTCCGGCTCGAAGCGACGCGCAAGCGTCTGCGCTTTCGCGCCGAATTCCAGGGCTCGTTGCCGGAAGTCGTGCTGGCGGACGAAAGCCGGCTGCGTCAGGTGTTGATCAATCTGCTCGCCAACGCGGTGCGCTTCACCGAACGGGGCGAAGTCATCCTGCGCGTACGCTATCAATGGGAGACCGCGCTGTTCGAAGTCACCGACACCGGCTGCGGCATCGCCCCGGAGGATCTCGACCGCATATTCCTGCCCTTCGAGCGGGCCACCCACACCCAGCCAGGCACACCGGGCGAACCCGGCACCGGCCTGGGCCTGACCATCACCCGCTTGCTGGTCGAACTCGCGGGCGGCGAAATCACCGTGCGCAGCACGCCCGGCGCGGGCAGCACCTTCACCGTCAAGCTGCACCTGCCGCGCGTGGCTCAGCCGCGCGTCGCGCGTCGGCCGGAACGCGACATCCGCGGCTACGAAGGGCCGGCCCGCCACATCCTGGCGGTGGACGATCAGCCGGAGCAAAGCCGGCTACTCACGGACATGCTCGAGCCGCGCGGCTTTTCGGTCACCACCTGCACCGATGCCGCGGACGTTGCCGCCCTCGCCACCGCCCTCCGGCCCGATCTCATCCTGCTCGACGTCGCCATGCCCGGAATAGACGGCTGGACACTGTGCCGGCAATTGCGCGACGACGGCCACACCCAGCCCATCGTCATGGTCTCGGCCAACACCTATGAAAACCTGCCGGAACGCCGTGAGTGGGCAGGCTGCGACGACTTCATCGTCAAACCAGTGCTTGAACGCGAGCTCTTCGGTTGCCTGTCACGCAGGCTGGGCATTGCCTGGACCTATGCCGAGAGCGACGGCAAATCCGCGCCCGGTGCAATCGGCCCCGCCCCTGCGGATCCGGGGCCGACCCTGGCACACCTGCCCGCGGCCGCGCGCAACGAACTGCGCACGCTCGCCGAAATCGGCCACCTGCGCGCGCTGGAACGCCTGCTCGAGACGCTCGAAGTAGCCCACCCCGATCTTGCCGGAAGCCTGCTCACGCTGCGCGAACACACCTCGGCGCTGCGCTTCGACGCCATCCTCGACCTTCTCGACCCCCACGCCGTCCGACATGCTCCCGAACCTGCCTCAAGCTGAGCGCGACATCGTACTGCTCATCGACGACGCCCCCGACTCGGTCCGCATGATCACCGAAGCGCTGGACGACGCCGGCTTCACCGTACTCGTCGCCACCGACGGCACCACCGCGTTGTCGCGCCTCGCCCGCGTCGCACCCGACGCGATCCTGCTGGACGTGTGCATGCCGGGCATGGACGGCTTCGAAACCTGCCGCCTGATCCGTGCGGAAGCCGGCATGGCCAGCGTGCCCATCCTGTTCATGACCGGGCTGGCGGAAACCGAGCGCATCGTCGAAGGACTCTCGGCCGGCGGGGTCGACTATCTGGTCAAGCCGGTGATGCCGGACGAACTGGTCGCACGCTTGCGTGCGCACCTGCGCACCTCGCGCGACCGTGCCACCGCACTGCGCGCGCTCGACCTCACTGGACGCGGCCTGATCCTCTTTTCGCCCGAGGGCGAACCGCGCTGGCAGACCCCGGCCGCCACACGCCAGCTCGATGCATCACGCATGCGGCGGCTCGCAGAGCTGGTGGTGGCGCATTTCAACGGCCACTTGGCGCCGACCGCCTTCCAGGACGGCCTGGCGCGGGAACAGGCGCGTGCGCTGGACACCGCCCGCCATGCGGGGATACTGATCTCGCTCCAGGAAACACCCGACAACGCCCGGACAGACAAGCACCACACGGACAAGGCAAGGCAAGACAGCAACACACCCGAAGCCGCGCCGCCGACCCGGGTGCTCACCGTGCGCGAGCTGGACGTGCTCGAATGGGTCGCGAAGGGCAAGACCAATCGCGACATCGGCGAAATCCTCGGCATGAGCCCGCGCACGGTCAACAAACACCTCGAGCACATCTACGAAAAACTCGGGGTGGAAAACCGCACTGCCGCGGTGTCCCGCTACGAAAGCTATGCCCGCGCAACGGAAGGCTGAGGCTCCCCCGCCCCACCAACGTGCGGGCGACGCCCAGGCGCGCTGGCGAGTGCGGGATTCAGCGATTCAGCGACTCAGCGACTCAGCCGATACGGCTCCTCGAAGGGCAGGAAGTCGGCTTCGGCACGCGCGTCTTCCACCCACGCAGCCACGCCCGGCAGGGCGAACACCCGGTCGATGTAGTCGCCGATTTCGTCCGGCACCGGCACGCCATAGGTATTGAAGCGCATGCACACCGGCGCGAAATAGGCATCGGCGATGCTGAACTCACCGAACAGCATCGGGCCGCCGTGGCGGGCGAGCAGTTCGGACCACATCGCGACGATGCGCGCCACGTCGGCGGCCACCTCGGGCCGATCGCGCAGCACGATCTGGCCGATCTCCGGCAGCGAGGCCTCGATGTTCATGATGAAGTGGGTGCGCAGCGCGCCGAAGCCGGCATGCATCTCGGCGCACACGCTGCGTGCCCGGGCGCGGGCCGCAACGTCGGCTGGCCACAGCTGGTGCTCGGGAAAGCGCTCGGCGACATATTCGCAGATCGCCAGCGTGTCCCAGATCGCCAGCGGACCGGCGGCGCCCGGCACGGCATCGTCCACCAGCACGGGCACCTTGCCGGCCGGGTTCACATCGCGTACCGCGTGCTTGAAGCGGGAATCGTCGGAAAAGCTGTCGAAGCGAACCATGCGCTCGTCGAACGCAATGCCCGCCTGGCGCAGCAACACCCAGGGACGCATGGACCACGACGAGTAATTCTTATTGCCTACATATAATGTGAGACTCATGAATTTGCCTTATGGAAGTGCTTGAAAAAACTCATTTGCTGCGGCGCATCAAGCGGACTAGAGTAACGCTGATTCCACACGATGGAATCCATACATTACCGGAACGCACATCATGTATTCCCGCAGCAACGAAATCGAAAACATCGCCCTTCGGGCCCGCGTCCTGCGCGCCCGCTACATTCGTCAACTGACCCGTCAGCTTACCCGTGGATTGCGTCGCAGCGCCATTGCGCTGTTCGATCGCGCTACCGAATCGGCATCCGGCGCACCGCGTCCGGCTCCGGCGGTCGAACGCCACCTGCTGCAAGCCTTTTCCAAGCCCTGGATGGTATCGCGCTGATCATCACGTGGTCACGCCGTCGCATCGTCTGCGACGGCGTCGGCCAGTGGCGGGCGCGGGTCAATGCGAACGCAACACCGCCAGACCGGCAGTAGGCCGGCGCGGCATGCGGTCGCGCTCTCCGTTCAGCACCGACTCCGCATCCAGCGACCGGATCGGGACTTCCTGGTCGGCCGGGATCAGGCCCGCGAGCTGTAGTTGCAGGTAGCGGGTGCAGGTCACCCGCAGAAAGGACGTGAAGTTGGCGCGGTCACCCAGCGCACCGGCGGCGTCGAGTTCGTCGTGTAGACGGGTGACGAGCTGCGGCACGCTCAGGCCGTCGCGGGCGCCGATTTCCTCCAGCGCCTGCCAGTAGATGTTCTCCAGGCGGATGCTGGTGGCGACGCCGCGCAGACGGATGGACCGCGCGCGGCAAGCGTAGAGTTCCGGATCGGCGGTGGTGAAGATCTGGCACATGACTCGCTCCGTTTCGAGGCGACCGCAGGCGCGGGCACTACATTGTAGTCCGCCCGCGCCGGCGCGTCGGGCCCGCACCCATCTGCCAGACCATCCATGCCGGCAGCCGCGTGCCCCGGCAGGAAACCCCACAGGCGGCACCGAGCGCGGAACCCCGTGCCCGGCTCGGGCAATGGATGCACACCTGGGCTAGGCTACGACGAAGCAGGCTTGCGTGCCGAGCCCGCTTCGCAGCGCGTTTCAGTGCGTGATACGGGTACCGAGTACCGTCAGGAACTGCGCGATCCAGGCCGGATGAGCCGGCCACGCGGGCGCACTGACGAGGTTGCCGTCGGTCACCGCCTGGTCCACCGGAATGTCGGCATAAGTCCCGCCAGCCAGCTCCACCTCGGCGCGGCAGGCCGGATAGGCCGAGCAGCGCTTGCCCTCCAGCACCCGCGCGCCCGCCAGCAGCTGCGCGCCATGGCAGATCGCCGCCACCGGCTTGTTGGCGGTAAAGAAGTGGCGCACCATCGCCACCACCTGGTCGTCCAGCCGCAGATACTCCGGCCCACGTCCGCCTGGAATCACCAGCGCGTCGTACTGCTCGGCACGCACCTCGGCGAAGCTGGCGTTCAGGGTGAAGTTGTGGCCGCGCTTCTCGGAGTAGGTCTGATCGCCCTCGAAGTCATGAATGGCGGTCGCGATGGTGTCGCCCGCCTTCTTGTTGGGGCACACCGCATGCACGGTGTGGCCAACCGCCTGCAGCGCCTGGAAGGGGACCATGGTCTCGTAGTCCTCGCAGAAATCGCCACAAATCATCAGAATCTTCTTGCCCATCGTCTCCTCCTGGTAGGTACTTGAGGGGGTACGAGCCCCCTGCGGACAGTGTGCATGCGCTGTCCCGCACGTGGGTGGTAACCCGTTGTGACATTGCCAGGATGACGAAGCCCGCCACGCGTCAGAATGCCTGTGGCGCGCGTCGGGCCTGGACCCGCCCCATTGCCAGACGCCAGACAAGTGGAATGGCGAACAGCGTGAGCAACGCAGAGAATCCCAACCCCCAGACGATGCTTGCCGCAACCGGTCCCCACATCAGCGACTTGCCTCCAAATCCGACCGCGAGCGACAGCAGGCCGCCAATGGTGGTGACGGTGGTAATCAGAATCGGAACGACCCGACGACGCGCCGCATATATGGCTGCGTGCTGGACACTCATGCCGTCGCGCAGTCGCTCATTGGCCGCGGCGATCAGCACGATCGCAGCGTTGACCGCAATGCCGGTGAGGGCTACCACGCCGTAAAGCGTATACAGCGACAGCGGGTTGCCCGAGACCAGAAGGCCCAGCACGACACCGGTGAACGCCAGGGGTACCGTGACGAGAATGATGAGAGGCTGGAAGTAGCTGCGGAACTGGGCGGCCAGGATCAGGTAGATGAGTCCCACACCAAGTGCGAACAGCCGCCCCATGGAGTCCAGGCTCTCCTGGATATCGTCGAGTTCACCAGAAAAATCCAGGGACACGTTGGGGAATTGTGGCTGCATCCCCGCCCAGGCCTGGCGCAACTGGCGATTCGCCTCCACGGTGTCGATGAGTTCGCGGTCGATCTCCGCCTCGATGGTGATCGCCCGCTTGAGCTGGTAGTGCCGAATATAACCTTTGGATATCCGCGTCTCCGTATCCACCAGGCTTTCGAGCTGGATGAGTTCTCCCGAGGCCAGCCGCACCGGATGCTGAAGCAACTCGAACACGTCGCTGAACACTTCGGGTTTCGCCCTCACGACGAGATCGACTTTTTCGCCGCGGTCGCGGGTCGTGCCCACGATCTCGCCCTCGCCATAAAGCCGTAGCAAGCGCGCCACCTCCAGTGCCGAAACGCCAGCACGGGCGAGCTTCTCGCGATTGAGCACAAGCCGCAGTTCCGCCCGTCCCTCGGCATCGTCATCGGTGATCTCGCGCGTACCCGGAATCGCCCGTACGGCAGTCAGCAAGGCGTCGGCTGCTGCGCGCAGTTCGACATAATCGTCCCCCTGAACCTTGACGTTGATCGGCTTGGTTGTCGGTGGACCACCCTTGAGTTCCAGGAAACTGACGCGCCCCGGCCCTGCCAGTTCGGCGAGCGGTCCCCGCAGGGCATCGATGAGTTCGGCCGTGTCGCGCATATCGCCGCTGCGCGGATGCAGCGATACCGTAACTTGCCCGTAATGCGAGCCGTACATCGGCTCGGTTTCGGTGAACTTTGCCCCTGCCAATGCCACCGCCGAGCGCAGATCCTCCTGACCAAGCGTGGCCTCCACGACCGCCGCCACCCGCTCGGCCTCGGTCAGCGTGCGTTGCAGCGTGCCGCCGGAGGGCATGTCGATATGCACGAAGAACTGCCGTACGGAATCAAAGGCGAAGAAGTCCCGCTTCACCCACCCCGTTGTCACCAGCGCCACCGCTCCACTCATGGTGATGACCACAACCAGCAAGCCCAGCCTCGGCCAGCGCATGACCAGGATCAGCAGCCGCGCATACCGGACACGCAACCAGTGCGTCGCACGGTCGCGCGCCGCCTGCACCCGTCCGGGACGGCCGGAAAAATCGGGACGTACCGCCATCACGTGGGCCGGCAGAATCCAGAAGGCCTCGAGCAGACTGATCAGCAAGGCCATGGTGACCACGAACGGCACAATGAACATGAACTTGCCGAGAATGCCGGGCAACAGCATCAACGGCAGAAACGCCGCGATTGTCGTAAGAATGGCGGAAAACACCGGCGCGGCGACCTCGCGCGCGCCGTTGATCGCCGCCTCCAGCGGTGGCTCACCGCGGTTCATTCGGTAGTAGATCGCCTCCACCACCACAACCGCGTCGTCCACCACCATGCCGAGGGCGATGACCACGCCTAGCAGGACGGTCAGGTTGAGCGTGGAACCAATGAGGTCGGCCGACAAAAAGGCACCTGCCAGCGAAAACGGCACGCCCAGCGCCACCAGTATCGCCAGCCGCGTACCCAGGAACAACCAACACATACCGAGCACGGCCAGCAAACCAATGAGCGCATTCGACTCCATGACCGAAATCGCGTGGCGGGTGGCATGCGTCTGGTCATCGATCATCACCAGTTGGACACCCTGCCCATGCAGCAGCGGATTACGCTCGTCCACGAAAGCCGTCAGCCGCTCGACCAGTGCAATCGTGTTGGCATCCGCCTGTTTGGTGATCGACATCAGGATGGCCGGGAAGCCCTGGTACGTCACGAGCGCCGTCTCACGCTCGTGACCACGACCGATGCGGGCCACTTCCTGCAGTGCCACGCGTCCTCCGGCGGTGATCAGGGCCGCCTCGGCAAGTACGTCGGGATCGGCCGTCTTGCCCTCCAGCCTTACCAGCCATTCCGTGTCCTGCACCGTAACCCGCCCCGCAAGCACATTGCGGAACCAGGCCGCCACGCCGTCCGACAAATCGATGGGAGACAAGCCCGCCGCCGCCACTGCCGCAGGATCGAAGTCCACCTGCAGTTGAGGGTCGTCGAAACCGAGCGCGATGACCTGGTCCACACCGGGCAGCTGCTCGAGGTCACGCTTGAGCACCGAGCCGAACCAGCGCAGTGTTTCCCCACCACCGCCGAACAGGGCCAGCTGGGCGGTCGGAAAACCATTGGACGAGGTGATCTCGAAGATCTGTGGCTCCGTCGCGTCGGCAGGCAGCTCGGCCGCTGCCTTGTTCTGCACCTCGCGCCGCAGGTCGTTCACCCGCTTGTCGAACACCCGCTCGGACAGCTCCTCGAAACGTACCAGAATGGTCGACAAACCCTCTCGCGAGGACGAGGACACGAACTTGATGTCCTTCACCTGGGCCAAGGCGTCCTCGATCGGCCCGGTGATTTCACGCTCGATGTCTTCGGCCGACGCACCGGGCAACGCGGTGACGATGTTGACCCAGTTGAAATTGATCTCGGGGTCCTGAGCGCGGGGCATCGCCAGGTAAGTGAGCAGGCCGCCCAGGACGACCATCACATAGGCAATGTTGGCGAGCGGATGGTTGGTGATCAGCCGCCCATACCATCCTCCGTACCCGCCAGAACCTGGCGTGAGGCCGGCCCGCGCCCCCATCATCGCCCCCCCTCCGTCGGCAGCTCAGCACCCTGCGCCGGCACGCGCGGCAACCCCAACGAGAAGCGACCTTCGTCGATCACCCGCGCATCAGCCAGATCACCGACCGCAGCCGGCCGGCCCGTGGCTGCGCCCGGCAGCGGCACGAACACTGCCTCTCCGCCACGATCCAGCCATACGCCGAGCCGACCATCCCGCCGCAACAGGTACTCGGCGGGCAGGTGCGGCGTGGCCGCGCGCCAGCGCACCTCGCCTGCCAGCCCGGGCGCAAGCGCAGCCGAAGACGAGAACACCACGGTCTGAGCCTGCCCGGCGCTTTCCACCAACGACAGCACGCGTTCGAGTCGAAGGTGGTACGTTGCCTGATCGACATGCAGCACGACGCCCGAGGCAGTGCGCAGCCACGCCAACTGCCCACTCGGAATGGCGGCACGAATCTCCGTCTCGTCGCTGGAGGCGAGCACCACCACCGGCGTACCGGCGACGGCGAGATCACCCACGCTTGCCAGCCGCTCGCGAACCACGCCATCGAAGGGCGCGCGGACAACGGTACGGGCCAACTGCAGGCGTGCCGCCTCCAGCCCCTGTCGCGCGGCCGTCAGTTCGCTGCGCAACACGGCCAGCTCCGTCTCGCGGATGCGCAACCCCTCGTCGCTGATGAAACCCCGCCCAGCAAGCGCACGCGACTGTTCCAGTTGCGCCTCGGCCAGCCGCACCCGATTGAACACCAACTCGGCCTGGGCGGCCGCCCGCTCGACTCCGATCCGATACTCGGCGGCATCGATGCGCGCCAGTTCGGCCCCGGCTGTGACGCGCTCCCCCATGCGCGGCGGTATCGCCTCGATCCGCCCACCGACCTCGGCCGCAACGCGCGCCTCGTTGAGCGGTT
The DNA here is from genome assembly GCA_046295975.1 of Rhodocyclaceae bacterium. Classification (GTDB taxonomy): domain Bacteria; phylum Pseudomonadota; class Gammaproteobacteria; order Burkholderiales; family Rhodocyclaceae; genus UBA2357. The sequence continues at coordinate 40,968 of JBKBMG010000028.1, read as the reverse complement.
CTACACGCGCACTGGCGCGGAACTCCGGGTAAATCGCCACCTCGGCAAGCGGTCGCGACGTCCATTCGCTCGCAGTCGCCCAGTACGGCAACAATGCCAACATCAAGATCTTTATGAGCAGCGATCTCTTCATGGGTATCCTCTCGTGGGCAGTCCGCCTTGTGAGCGGTGCGCAACCACGGATTCTCCGACATACGATGGTCGCGGTCCATCGCGGCACGCACACGCCAGGGTATCGCGCAGGCAATGGAAGACAGCACGGGTTCGTCGGGCTTTACCAGGGCCGGCCGCCGCCTCACAGTGGCGGCGAGGAGCGGCGGAACACCCTCACGCCAAGCAACACTCCCGCAATCAGCAGGACAATGCCGACAAGCTCATGCGTGCCCGGCGGCCTGCCGTACCACAGAAACGCATATGCCAGCGCCGCCATCGTCTCGAACACGATGAGTTGCCCCAGTAGCGCCGCCGGCAAGAGCCGACTGGCCTTGTTCCAGAGCAAGGTACCCAGCCACGACGCAGCCAGCCCCGTGACCATCATCAGCGCCACGAACAGCCCCGGCTGTGGCCCGAACGGCCAGTCGAAGCGCGTCGGCGCAGCGCTCGCGGCCTGCCAGAGCGCATAGGCGAACCCGGTGAGCAAGGCCAGCGGCAGCGTCACCAGCCCCTGCGCTGTCGCCCAGGCGCGTGACAGGCCAGGCGGCCGCGCCTGCAGCCAGCGCCCGTTGCGCAGCGGATACCAGGTCTAGCACGCGACCGCCGCGATTGCCAGCGCGAGTCCGGCTGCATGGCCAAGGCCGGACGCGGCCCCGCGCTCCGACTCGTGCACTGGCCCGGCCTGCACCACCAGCAACCCGCCGAAGATGATCGCCAACGGCCACACCAGGCGCCCCCAGGCTATCCGGCCACCGCCCTCGCCGAGCAGGTTGGCGGTCACCGCGATGACCACCGGCAAGGTGCCGATGATCAGCGTCGGCATCGGCGCGCCGGACAGTTGGATGGCAGTCGCCAACGTGGCGTAGTAGAGGATGTTGCCCACCAGCGACAGCTTGACCGCCTCCAACCAATCGGCCCACTTGAGCTGCGCCAGCGCCTGCCGGTCCATCCAGGCCAAGCCGATTGCGAGCACCCCGAAGGCCGTATACCGCCCGAACGCCAGCACCACGCCGGGATAGTCCGGCAACAACAGCGGCACCAGGAAGATCAGCCCCCACATCAAGCCCGCGCCCAGCGCGGCCAGCACACCAACAAACATCGCGACTCCGAAAAACGCCGACAGGCGAACGAACAGCAGAGGCCGCGCGGCCGAGCCACGGCCGTGCCAGGATCCCGCGAGCCAGTCTCGTCGCGGGCGGACGTGCTGTCTTGTACCGTTTTGCCCGTTCGCTCGCCACACGGAGGACGCGGCACACAAACACCGGCCGGGCAGCGCGAAGCAAGGGAAGCTCTGATTTATCCCGAACCGTTCGGGCTGAGCGAAGTAAGCCCCGCCGCGGGCGTGGCAAAGCAGGCGCAGGAAACGGGTACTCCGTTCGCCCTGAGCCTGTCGAAGGGCACTTGATGGCAGTGCCTTCGAACGGGCTTCGACAGGCTCAGCCCGAACGGGAGTGGGGCCTTGTGCGCCTTCCGGGCAATGACAATCGAAAGCTGTTTCTTGAAAGCCTGTCGAAGCCCTTGATCTTCTGAGGCAACCCCTTCGATGACCCCAGGGCGAACGGATTTAATCAGTGTTTTCCAAGCGTCATCGCGGGCAAGCCGCGCTTGGCTCAAGGCGGATTCAGAGCGAACTCAGGGTGAATTCAGCGAATGGTGGGGGTCATCGGTCGTCCGGTCGAGGAGCCTGAGCGCCACTGCCAGATGCGGCCGAAGACCTCACGGCACTCGGCCGCTGCGCGGCCTGCCGAGTTGCGCCTGGTACTGCGCTGGCGTCACCCCATAGGTCTGACGGAACCAGCGCGTCAGGTGGCTTTGATCGGTGAGACCGACTTCGGCCGCCACTTCCGACGCCGGTCGCCGCGCAGCGAGCAGGTGTTTGGCACGCAGCAGCCGGCGTGCCTGTACGTAACGATGCGGGCTCAGGTGCATGGCCGCGGCGAAGCTGCGGGCGAAGTGATGCATGGACAGACCGCTGAGCCCGGCAAGCCGGCCAAGGTCCAGCGGTTGATCGAGATGGGCCTCGATATATTCGAGTAGCTGACGAAAGCGCGCCCGTCCATCTGCGGGCGCACGCACTTCGCACGCCTGCGCATGCCGAACGACCACGTCGTCGATCAGGTCGAGCAAGGCCTGCTGTGCCGCCAGCGGCTCATCCGCCTGCTCGATGCGCGTCAATGCGGTCGCCAGGCGCCGCGCGGCCTGCGGGTCGCGCACCGTCGGCACGGGAAAGTAGGCGCTGCGGCCGAGCAACGGCGAAAACGCGTTCGCGTCCAGATACAGCATGCGGTAGCGCCACCCGCCTGTCGCCCCCGCCTCACCGGTATGCGGCTCGTCCGGGTTGAGAAAAACCAGCGTACCGGCGTCGGCCAGATGCGCGCCACCACGATAGCGGAATCGCTCCACGCCGGCTTCGATCACGCCGATCGACCAGGTTTCGTGCACATGCGGGCTGAAGGCGTGATCCACCAGGCGCGCGGAATACAACTCGACGCCCGGCAGATCCGGCACCGTGGCAAAGCGCACGAATTCGTTCGGATGCTTGAACATGCGCGATTACCTTTGGCCGCAGCGGCCCGGCCTGATGGCGGCCTGGGCCGGCTGCGACGCGCTCAGACCTCGCCGGACGGATCGCTCTTCTTGCGTGGCGCCCGCCGCTTGGGCGCGGACTTGCGCGCTTCCGCCGGCGCCCCTTCGGCCTTGGGGGCGGCTGCCTTCGGAGCAGCTGCCTTCGGAGCGGCGGCTTTGGAAACGGCTTTGGGAGCAACAGCCTTTGGCGTGGCGGTCGCGGGCGCGACCGTTTCGGGCGCTGCGACCGGGGCCGGCCTGGCGCTGGCCGTGCCAGCCTCGGCGCCGCCTTCCGACGCAGCGGCCATCTGCGCGTCACGCGCCAACTTCTGCTCGGTCTCCTTGCGCTTGCGCGCGGGCGTACGGGTGCGCTTGGACGCCGGTTTGGCGTCGGCCGCCGCACTCGGGTCATCCGCAAGCGCCTCGCCTACCCCCGCATCGCCTGCACCGCCCCCGGTCCGCGCCGACGACGCAGTGGCGGCCGCAACGGCCGGCTCACCGGCCCCGCCGGCGTCCGCAGCGGACGAGCGCCCGGTTTCCGCAGCCGTGCTGAAGGGGGCGGAGGGGGTGGCGTCGGGTTGGGTACCCGCCCCCACTGCCGCGGGGCGTGCCGCGTCCTGCTTGGCTCGACGCCCACCCCGGTCACGCCGCGAGGCGCCACGCGGGGTCGCGCTCAGCTCGGCGGCTGGCTCACGCTCGGCCAACTCCCCCTCCGTTGGCGCAGCCAATCGCGGCGCCGGATCGAACACCGACTCCGCCGCCAGATGTGTATCGGCCCTCGCATCCTGGTCAGCGGCCTGGAGCGTGCGCTCGCCTTCGTCGGCAGCCCGCTTGCCTCGCCGCCCCCCGGCCGTCTTGCGTTCAGCGCGTTCCGGGGCAGCGCCCGGTGCCACTGCTGCAGCGGGCGGCACATCGCTCTTGTGCGACTTACGATAAACAAACGCTCCGGACTTCTCATCTCGGTCGAAGGCGAGCAGGCCGCGCGCCTGGGCCTCCTCGAGCAGGTTGCCGAAGGCGCGGAAGCCGAAATACGATTCGTTGAAGTCCGGCTTGCGCCGCTTGATCGCCTCCTTGAGCATGGACGCCCAGATCTTGCCGCTGTCGCCCCGCTCGGCGAGCAGCGCGTCGAAGGTGGACACCGCGATCTCGATGGCCTGGCTGCGGCGTGCCTCGACGTCGTCCTTCCTGCGCTTGTCGTCCTCGCCCTTCTTCGCGCCGGCCTGCTGCTCGCGGCCATCACGCTTGGCCGCGGCACGCTCGCTGTCGCGTACCAGGTCGTCATAGAAGATGAACTCGTCGCAGTTGGCGATCAGCAGGTCGGAGGTCGACTGCTTCACCCCCACACCAATCACCTGCTTGGCGTTTTCGCGCAGTTTCGAGACCAGCGGGGAGAAATCCGAGTCGCCGCTGATGATCACGAAGGTATCCACATGCGACTTGGTGTAGCACAGGTCCAGCGCATCGACGACCAGGCGGATGTCCGCCGAGTTCTTGCCGGACTGGCGCACGTGGGGAATCTCGATCAGTTCGAAATTGGCCTCGTGCATCGCCGACTTGAAGCCCTTGTAGCGATCCCAGTCGCAATAGGCTTTCTTCACTACGATGCTGCCCTTCAACAGCAGACGCTCGAGCACGCGCTTGATGTCGAACTTTTCGTACTTGGCATCGCGCACGCCGAGCGCCACGTTCTCGAAATCGCAGAACAACGCCATGCTGACGCTGTCGTTGGGTGAAGCCATCGAAATCTCCCTGGTTGGTTCGTCGCCGGCCGCCTGCCGGCGTCTGGCGCAGTCGCGTCCGCCGCGCGAGCGCGCGGCACAATGTCCGAATGATAGCCGCTCCGGCACGCTACTGCCTGCTCCAGGGTCGGAGCGGAACCGCGCGCGGCTCGCGTCGGCTCATGTCGCGGCAGTGGGCAGATTGGCCGTCTGGAAGAAGTCGATGAAGGCTCGCAAGCGCATCGGCATGTGGCGGGTGCTGGGAAAGTACAACTGCGGGGCCGGATAGGTCGGCGCATGCGCGTCGAGCACCGCCACCAGTTTGCCGCTGCGCAAATCGCCCACGATCATGGTCTCCGGCGTCTGGGCGAGCACCAGGTCGCGATACACCAGGTCGAGCTCGGCATCGATGTCGTTGACAATGAAGCGGCCCTCCACATCCACCTCCAAGGCATCACCCTCGTGCTGGAAATACCACGGCGCGATCCGGCCGCTGCTGGCGTAGCGGAAACGGCTGCAATCGTGGGCGGCCAGATCCTGCAGCGTACGCGGCGGCGGCCGGCGGGCAAAATACGCCGGCGTGGCGACCGTCACCAGCCGACCAGGCCCGCCGATGGATACCGCAACCATGTCCGCCGGCACGCTGCCCCCGATTCTCACACCCGCATCGAAACCAGCCGCGACGATGTCGGTGAGGCTGTCGTCGAGCGAAAACTCCAGCCCCACCCCCGGAAAGCGAGCGGAAAACTCGGCCAGATGCGGGGCGAACAAATAGCGGTACAACACCCGGGTCACGGTAATGCGCACCATGCCGCGCGGCGCCCCGCCGACGGTAAGGCCGTCCAGCGCCATGCCGAACTCGCCCAACCCGCGGCGTACCCCCTCCAGCAAGCGTGCCCCCTCCTCGGTCATGCCGACGCGTCGCGTAGTGCGCGCCAGCAGCCTCACCCCCAGCCGTGCCTCCAGGGCACGCACCGATTGCGACAACGCCGATACCGACAGGCCGAGCTCGGCCGCGGCGCGGCTGAAGCTGCTATGCCGCGCAACGCATTCGAAGGCCGCCAGCGGCGGCAACAGCCCCGGTTCGATTTTTAAGCCCTGCTTCATGAAGTATCCCGCCGACGGCCGTTTATCTTTCTAGCCGACTGGTCTAGTCTGAACGCACAAGACCGCCGGCATCAAGCCGGCGCCCCGAACCGCCCCCCATCCCGAGGAGAGACCCGATGACCGAATTTACCCTGAACGGCAGCGCGGTGCGTACCGAGTTGCCGGACGACACGCCGCTGCTATGGGTGTTGCGCGACGGACTGGACCTGACCGGCACCAAGTTCGGCTGCGGCATGGCGATGTGCGGCGCCTGTACGGTGCACCTCGACGGCGCCCCCGTACGCGCCTGCGCCACTCCGCTGTCGACGGTCGCAGGCCGGTCCGTGACCACGATCGAGGCGATTGGCGCGGACCGCATCGGCGCCGCCGTCCAGACCGCCTGGCGCCAGTTCGAAGTGGTGCAATGCGGCTACTGCCAGTCCGGCCAGATCATGTCCGCCACCGCGCTACTGGCTGCCAACCCCCGCCCCAGCGACGCCGACATCGACGCGGCCATGGGCGGCAACCTGTGCCGCTGTGCCACCTACGTGCGCATTCGCGCCGCCATCCACGAAGCCGCCCGCAATCTGGCCTGAGGACTCCCCGATGAGACACCGTCTGTTCGGCGCCCCCGCCGCGCCCGCCCCGCTTTCTGCATCCGCTTCCCCTCTGCCCCGCATCCTCAACGTCTCCCGTCGCGACTTCCTGCGCAGCGGCGGCGCACTCACCCTGGCCCTGGTGTTGCCGGGGGCGCATCAGGCCACCCTCGCCGCCCAGCCGGCCGGCCCGGGCATTGCCGGTGGCGCCACGGCCCCCACCGCGGGCTTCAGCCCCAACGCCTTCGTCCGCATCGGCGTCGATGACAGCGTCACGGTCATCGCCAAGCACCTGGAGATGGGCCAAGGCGTGTACACCGGCCTGGCCACGCTGCTGGCCGAGGAACTGGACGCCGACTGGGCGCAGATCGTCGTCGAAGGCTCGCCTGCCGACGCCCGCTACAACAACCTGCACTGGGGCGCCCAGGGCACCGGCGGCAGCAGCGCCATCGCCAATTCCTTCGAGCAGATGCGCCAGGCCGGTGCCGCCGCGCGGGCCATGCTGGTGCAGGCGGCGGCCGAGCGCTGGCAGGTGTCCGCGGCCGAAATCGACGTCGCACAAGGCGTGGTCAGCCATGCCGCCAGCGGTCGCAGCGCGCGCTTCGGCGAGCTTGCCGAGGCCGCCGCAGCACAGCCGGTACCGGCCGAGCTTGTGCTCAAACGCCCGGAGTCGTTCAAGCTCATCGGCCATCACGTGCCGCGCAAGGACAGTGCCGACAAAACCGATGGCAGCGCCCGCTTCACCCAGGACGTCAAGCTTCCGGGCATGCTGGTGGCCGTGGTCGCGCATCCGCCTCGCTTCGGCAGCCGCGTGGCCAATGTGGACGACGCGGCCGCACGCGCCGTGCCAGGCGTGGTGGACGTGCTGCGCATACCCAGCGGGGTCGCCATCGTCGCCGGCGACTACTGGACCGCCCACAAGGGGCGCGAAGCCCTCGTCATCGAGTGGGATGAGGGCGCGGCCTGGCGTGGCAGCACCACACAGCTGTTCGCCGACTACCGCCAACGGGCTCAGACGGCGGGGGCCGTCGCCCGCCAGGATGGCGACACCAACGCCGTGTTCGCCCAGGCTGGCGACGCCGTGGTCGAAGCGGAGTATGTCTTCCCCTTCCTCGCCCATGCCGCGCTCGAACCGATGAACTGCGTGATGCAACTGGGCGCCGACGGCTGCGACGTATGGAACGGCGAACAGATGCAGACCGCCGATCAGTACGCCGTTGCCGGCGTACTCGGCCTGCCGCCGGAGCAGGTGCGGCTGCACATGCTGTACGCCGGCGGCAGTTTCGGCCGGCGCGCCAACCCGCAAGCCGACTATCTGGTCGAAACCGCCCACATCCTCAAGGCCCTGGGCGGCCGCGCGCCGGTCAAGCTGGTCTGGTCGCGCGAGGACGACATGCGCGCCGGCTACTACCGCCCGGCCTATCTGCACCGCCTGCGCGCGGTGCTCGACGACGAGGGCCTGCCGCGTGCGTGGCACCAGCGCATCGTTGGCCAGTCGATCGCGCTAGGCTCGCCGTTCGAGGCCTTCATGGTCAAGGACGGGGTAGACGTGACCTCGGTGGAGGGCGCGGCCAACCTGCCCTATGCCATCCCCAACCTGCTGGTCGACCTCCACACCACCAATGCGGAAGTGCGAGTGCCGGTGCAGTGGTGGCGTGCCGTCGGCTCCACCCACACCGCCCACGCGGGCGAAGTGTTCCTCGACGAGTTGGCCGCCGCGGCCGGCGCCGACCCGGTGGACTACCGCCTCAAGTTACTCGCCAGCCACCCGCGCCATGCCGGGGTGCTGCAGCTTGCCGCCGGGCGGGCAGACTGGAGTGCGCCGCTGGCCGCGCGCGAAGGCGTGCGGCGCGGGCGCGGGGTGGCGGTGCACGAGTCCTTCAACAGCTACGTCGCCCAGGTCGTGGAGGTCAGCGTGGCGAGCGACGGCAGCTTCACCGTGGACCGTGTGGTGTGTGCGGTCGACTGCGGCATCGCGATCAACCCGGACATCGTCCGCGCGCAGATGGAAGGCAGTATAGGCTTTGCGCTGTCGGCCGCGCTCAGCGGCGAGATCACCTTCGAGGACGGCGTCGTGCAGCAGTCCAACTTCCACGATTACACGCTGCTGCGCATCCACCAGATGCCGCAGGTGGAGGTCCATATCGTCCCCTCGGCCGAACCGCCCACCGGCGTCGGCGAACCGGGCGTGCCGCCGCTCGCTCCGGCGCTGGCCAACGCCTTGTCCGCCGCAACCGGCACACGTGTCCGCAAGCTGCCCATCGGCGAGCGGGTAACAACCTGACGGGAGCGCCCTGGCCATGGACAGTCTGGACCTGGAAGTACTGCAGCGCGCCCGCAACTGGCTGGCAAGCGGTCATCGCGTCATGCTCGCCACCGTGGTACGCACCTGGGGCTCGTCACCACGGCCGCCCGGCGCCCTGCTGGCACTGCGCGACGATGGTCGCGCAGTGGGCTCGGTATCCGGCGGCTGCATCGAGGACGATCTGATCGCCCGGCTTGCCCGCGATGGCCTGCCGCCCTCGCCGCAGGCCGTGAGCTACGGTGTCGGCGCCGAGGAGGCGCGGCGTTTCGGCCTGCCCTGCGGCGGGACCATGGAGTTGGTGCTCGAACCGTTGGCCGACGCCGCGCCGCTGGAGGCGGTACTGCAGCGCCTGGCCGCCGGCGAGCTCACGGCCCGCAGGCTGGATCTGGCCAGCGGCCACTGGACGCTCGCCCCCGCTCATCCCGAGCAGGGGCTGGTCTTCGACGGGCGCAGCCTCACCACAGTGTTCGGCCCGCGTTACCGCCTGTTGTTGATTGGCGCCGGTCAGTTGTCCGCGAGCCTGGCCCGCATCGCGCAGGGGCTGGACTTCGCGGTTACCGTGTGCGACCCGCGCGAGGAGTGGTACGAAGAATGGCACGTGCCCGGCACGCAATTGAGCCGCGACATGCCCGACGACGTCGTCATGGCAATGCGGCCGGACGCACGCACCGCCGTCATCGCCCTCACCCACGACCCCAAGCTCGACGACCTCGCGCTGATGGAGGCGTTGCGCTCACCAGCCTTCTACGTCGCCGCCCTGGGCTCGCGGCGCAACAACGCAGCACGCCGCGAGCGGCTGCGCGAATTCGACCTGAGTGCGGAACAGGTCGCCGCCCTGCGTGGCCCGGCCGGGCTGTTCATCGGCAGCCGCACGCCGGGGGAAATTGCGGTTTCGATTGCGGCCGAGCTGGTCGCGGTCAAGAACGGCGTCACCCCGGAACGCGTCCTGCCGGTGGCCGAAGCCAAGGCCGCGCTCGAACTGGCGGCCGACACCCTGTCGGCCTGCGCGAAATGAGTCCGGTATGATCCTAGAAACCTCAGTTGACCGCTCTCCATGATCTTGAGTGCCTTACAAAGCGTGGGGTACACAGCTTCGACTACGGTCACCCAATGGGTGAGTCCGCTACGCGCCCGATTGCACGCCTGGTGCGCCGCCTGGCTGCGTTGCGCCTCCTTGCAGGGAACAACCATGCCGCGTCGTCGTGCCTTGCCAGACGACGCCCCAGACGCACACTCGGACACGTCCAACTGAGGTTTCTAGGATGATCCGCGGCATCCTGCTCGCCGCCGGCTTCGGTCGCCGCTTCGACGCTCACGGGTTGCACGACAAGCTGCTTGCCCCGCTTGCCGACGGCCGGCCGCTGCTGTGGCACTCGGCACGCGCGCTGGCCGAGGCGCTGCCTCGCCCGCTGGCGGTGGTGCGCCCGGGCCTGACAGCGCGCACCGCCTGCCTGAGCGACGCCGGCTGCGAGGTGCTGGAATGCGTCGAGGCGGCCGACGGCATGGGCCATGCGCTGGCAGCCGCGGTCCGCGCCAGCCACCAGGCCACCGGCTGGGTGGTGGGCCTGGGCGACATGCCCTGGCTGGAGCCGGCAAGCGTCGTCGCCGTCGCCGCCGCGCTCGATCATCCACAGCGCGTTGCCGCACCCAGCTTCGAAGGCCGGCGCGGCCATCCGGTCGGCTTCGGCGCCGCCTGGTTCGAGCGACTGACCGCGCTAGCAGGCGATCTGGGTGCACGCGCACTGCTCCAAGACACCGACATACGGCTGCTGCCCAGCCCGTCTCCCGGCGTCGTGCGCGACGTGGATACGCCCGCGGATCTCCCGACCACACCGCCCCCGGTTCGCTGACCCGGTCGCGGGTCGGGGCCGCACGCCCCAGACCATCATGCCTCCTCGCCGCCCTCCACCGGTAGCGGACGCGGCGCGAGCCGGGTCGACAACACCACCGAAGTCTCGCTACGGCCGAACGGCGTGAACCGCGCCAGCAAGGCTTCCAGATCGGCAAGCGAGCGGGTGACCACCTTGAGCACGAATGCGGCATCCCCGGTGACATGATGTGCCTCCCGCACTTCCGGCCAACTCGCGAGCAGCGCCTCCACCTTCGGATAGACATCGGGCGGAATGTACAAGCGCACGAAGGCCGTCACCGGATAGCCCATGCTGTGCGCATCCAGTTCGGCACGATAGGCGCGGATCACGCCCTGCGATTCCAGCCGCTTCATGCGCTCCGTCACCGCTGGAGTGGACAGCCCCACCCTGCGCCCCAGTTCTGCCAGCGACAGGCGGGCATCCTGCTGCAACTCGGCGAGCAGACGACGATTGAGGCGATCCAGGCGGGTCGTGGAACCGGACATGCTTTGGCACTCCGCAAGATTCGGACGGCAAGAAAAACGGATTCGAAGGCCGGACGGCAGCACAAGCTTCGAATCGCCATGGGCCGCCGGATGGTGGTCCGGGACAATGACCCGGTCACGTCGCGAGGATAACGCAATGCTGCTCAAGGGAATGTTGATCGGCTTGTCGATCGCCGCCCCGGTCGGCCCGATCGGCCTGCTCTGCCTGCGCAAGGGTCTTGCGCACGGGTTCTGGCCCGCCTTTACCGCTGGCCTGGGTGCGGCCACCGCCGACGCCCTGTATGGCCTGGTCGGTGCGCTCGGGCTGGGCGCGGTCACCGCCCTGCTGATCGAACAGGCCGGCGGATTGAAGCTGGCGGGCGGCCTGTTCCTGCTGTGGCTCGGTTGGCAGACCTGGCGCTCGGCACAGGTGTCCCCGGCCCCCACCGCGCCCGGCCCCACCCCGGACGCCCGCGCCGGAGGCCGCTCGACCCATTGGCGCGGCTATCTGAGCACCTTCGCGCTCACCGCCACCAACCCGATGACCATTCTTTCCTTCGCCGCAATTTTCGCCGGCCTGGGCCTGGCTCAGGGGCAGGCGCAAGACGCGCTCATCCTGGTGACCGGCGTGTTTCTCGGCTCCGCGCTGTGGTGGAGCCTGCTCGCCGGCATCGCCGCGCGCGGTGCCCGACATCTGAGCCCCACCCACCTGACCTGGATCAACCGGGCATCGGCAGCGGTACTTGGGGGTTTCGGCGCCTGGGCACTGATCACCGGGTTCGCCGGCACCTGAAGCGCAACACCCACCCCACGGCGACGCTCAGGTTTCCCCGCGTCCCACCCATTTCGGTGTAGGCGGCTGCTCGTAAGCGGCGAAGCGATCCAGCAGGCGGATCGGCTCGGACTCGACGATGAGCATGCCGCGGTGGGCGGGGCGTACGAAGCCTTCGTCGCGGGTGTGGTCGAGGAAGGCGATCAGCGCGTCGTAGTAGCCCTCGGCATTGAGCAGACCGCAAGGCTTGGCGTGAAAGCCGAGCTGAGCCCAGGTCCAGACTTCGAAGATTTCCTCCAGGGTGCCTACGCCGCCGGGCAGCGCAACAAAGCCATCGGCCAGGTCGGCCATCAAGGTCTTGCGCTCGTGCATCGAAGCGGTGACATGCAGCTCGGTGAGCCCGGGGTGAGCCAGTTCCTTGCGCATGAGCGCCTCCGGGATCACACCGACCGCCTCGCCGCCCAGCCTCAAGACCTCGTCGGCCACCACCCCCATGATGCCGACCTGGGCGCCGCCATAAACGAGGCGCAGGCCGCGCCCGACCAGCGCGGCAGCCAATGCCCGCGCCGCCTCGGCATAGGCTTCGACCCGACCGGGGCTGGAACCGCAGTACACACAAACACTCTTCATTGCCGTCATCGATACTCACTCCTGAAACAGATACCCAGCGGCCTCCCGCTTGCGGTGTAGGATCCACTCAGGATATCGTGCCCGACGCCATTAGCGATGGACTATTTTCCAACCGACCGCGGGACAGGCACAGGATGAATCACAAACAACTACTGGATCACTTGGCAGCCAGACCGCTCGCCCAAGCAATGATTCATGACGTTTCGATGCTGACGAGCTGGATAATGCTCGGTCCTGAACCAGTGCCTCACCAGGACGTTCAGCACGAAGTACTAAAGTACTTCTTTCGTCGCTGGAACTGTGTATTCAAAGCGTCCAACGACGAGGTCACGGCAGGCTATCGGGATACCGCATGGGTTGTCGCTGCAACCACGTTGCACAAGTATGGGTTCGCTGATCGTAGGTGCACAGAACGTGCACTATCGGGCATAGACAAACTCAACAAGGCCGTGGCACTCAGCGACTATTTCTTCCATCACACCGAGCAAGCCAAGGCGCTGCTCAACAGCCCACCTATCCCCCTGAAGAGACGCCCTCCCGTCTCAAAGACCATGACGCTCTGTCGCGCCGGGGACATCCTCTCTTATAAGCTCGACAACCACTATTATGCTTTTTACGTTCATCAAGTCGAACATGGCAACACAGCTCCTTTGGTTGAGCTTTACGACTTGAAATTGGATCGCCCCCCCACTGACAGCGACATTGCGGGCCGGCGGGCAGTGGGCGGAAGGTACAACGATGGCATCCGTCGTATCGAGCAATACTGGGTCTATGGAATGTGTGGCAACCCTGACATGGCCAACCAGTTCAAACTGGTAGCGGCAAACTCGAGTACGCCACCCACACAACAACATATTGCTCCCGCAGTCGCGGGCGGAGCCGTGATAGACATCTTCAGGCTTCAGGATGAAGTCGACCGTTCGTTCTGAGCGAAGCAAGTCCCGCCGAAGGTATGGCAAAGCGAGTCTTTGAAACAACCACAGCCGTTCGCCCTGAGCGAAGCAAGCCCCCCGCGGCGTGGCAGAGCAGACGCGGGAAGCGGGTACTCCGTTCGCCCTGAGCCTGTCGAAGGGCACTTGATGGCAGTGCCTTCGAACGGGCTTCGACTTCGCTCAGCCCGAACGGAAGTTGGGTCGTGTGCACTTTCTGGCCAATTACATCCGAAAGCTGTTTCGTGAGCGAACCCGCCGCCGGTGTGGCGAAGCGGACACGAGAACCGCGTGCTAGGACATGTTGGTGACCCGACCGGGGCTGGAACCGCAGGACGCACAAACACTCCTCATTGCCGTCTTCGATACTCGCACCTGAATCACACGCTCAATCACCACTCGCTTGTGGTGTAGCATCGAAGCACGAATACGTGCCCGGCGCCATACAGATGGACGTTTTTCAGATCGACAGCAGGGATTTCCTTCCCCGGCAGCGCGTGCTGGCGTTTCGCGACGCAGCGGCGCAGATGTGCAAACTGGACATCACTCCGGACGCGGACCAGCCGTTCGAATCCACGCTGCGCCTGCATCTGCTGCCGGCGCTGCAGATCAGCAACACCACCTGGACCACGGCAACGACGGTGCGCACCGCCCGCCACGCCTACGACACGGGCGACAACGTGTTGATCCACATTCCCCTCACCGGGCAGTTCCGCATGCGCCAGCAAGGCGGGCGGGAGGTAATCTGCCGGCCGGGCAGCGTATACATCGACCCGACCAGTGTTGGCGGCGTGGATGTGTTCGAGGCGCCACGCACCGACCTGATGTATGTGTCGATTCCGCGCGAGCGGCTGGCGGCGTCCGGTGGGCTCGATGCACGATTGCGCAAGTGCTTGCCACTGGATGCGCATTGGCGCCTGTTTCAGTCCTACGCCCACAGTCTCACGCTGGAAGCGAAGCATCTCGCGCCCGAAGCACTGGCGATGTGCAGCCAGCACCTGTGTGATCTGGCGGTGCTGGCGCTGGGCGCGCGCAACGACGCGCGGGACGAGGCGGCGGGGCGGGGGCTGCGCGCCGCGCGCCTGTGGGCGGTCAAGCAGCAGATCGATGCGCAGCTGACCGATCCCGAACTCTCGCCGGATGCCGTTGCGGCGCGCTGCGGCATCTCCACGCGCTATCTGCGCGCGTTGTTTGCCGACGAGCAGACCACGTTTCGCAATCATGTGGCCAGCCAACGGCTGGCGCTGGCTCGGTTGCGGCTGCAGGACGGGCCATTCCGGCGGATGACGATCAGCGAAATCGCGCTGTCGGTGGGTTTTGGCGATCTTTCCTGGTTCAACCACATCTTTCGCGCCCGTTTCGGCATGACGCCGTCCGAGGCGCGGGCGACGGCGGGCACGGCAGGGCCGTGGCCGGAGTCGGGGTCGGACAACGCAAGCCGCTCCGAGTGAGTACCGTTTCCGGCTCGCGGGTGCCGCACAGGCCGGATCTGTGCCGTCTACCCCAAGCACTCGCGTTTCGATGACCTTAGCATTGCAACGATTCGATTCCCAGCAATGGGGCGAGCGCCTGCGCACCACCGCGCATTCACCAAGAGGACCAGTGATGACACTTTCAAGATGGCTCGGCAGTGCGGCCGTGCTGGCGATGTGCGCCACACCTTCCGCTCACGCGCAGGAGATCCGGCCAGGGCTGTGGGAATTCCAGACCGAGATGAACATGCCGGGTCAGCCCGACATCGCGGCGCAAATGGCGCAGATGCGCGAGCAAATGGCCAGCCTCCCGCCCGAGGCACGGGCCATGGTCGAGCAACAAATGGCCGGCATGGGCATCGGGCTGGGCGACGGCGGCGCGATACGCATCTGCATCAGCCCGGAAGATGCGGCATCCGATCAGATTTACGAAGGTCGCGAGGAAGACGGCTGCACCTACACCAATGTGAAGCGCAGCGGCACGAGCTGGAGCGGAACGCTCACCTGCATCGACCCACCGGGCCGCGGCAGCTTCGAGACCACGCTGCATGCGCCCACCCATTTCACCGCCAGCAACCGCCTCGAGACCGCCGACGGCCTGATCGAAACCCGCACCGAAAGCCGTTGGCTGGCCAGCGACTGCGGTGCCCTGGCCAACAAACCATGATTGGCGGACGCGACATGGGTGCGCGTTTTGGCGGGGCCGCGTGCGGCCCTCTTCGTCTCGGCCCTCTTCGTCTCGGCCCTCTTCGTCTCGGCCCTCTTCGTGCCGGCGTGCTGGCCACGGCTTGTCTGCTGGCAACGCTGTCGGCGCCGGTGCAGGCGACCGGAGAGCAGGCGTTTCTGGTGCTCGATGCGTCCGGCTCGATGTGGCAGCAGGTGGACGGACGCAGCAAGGTCGAGATTGCACGCGACGCCGTCGACGCGATGCTGGCGGACTGGAACCCCGAGGTATCGCTGGGCCTCATCGCCTACGGCCACAACCGGCGCGGCGACTGCGGCGACATCGAGGTTCTGCGCCCTGCGGAGGGGTTCGACCGGGAAGGGATCAGTCGCATGGTTCATGGACTCAACGCCGTGGGCATGACGCCGATCACCGCATCGGTGCGGCTGGCCGCCGAGCAGCTTCGCTACACGGAGCACAAGGCCACGGTCATCCTGGTCAGTGACGGCGAAGAGACCTGCAAGGCCGACCCCTGCGCCCTGGGCCATGAGTTGGCTGCGCAAGGCATCGACTTCACCGCCCACGTGATCGGCTTCGATCTGCCCGAGGGCGAAGCGCGCACGCAATTGCAATGCCTTGCCAGCAGCACCGGTGGCCAGTACATCGAGGCGCGCGACGCGGGCGAACTGAGCGGCGCCTTGCGCGCCGTCGCGCAGACCGCCGAGGCCGCGCCGGAAGACGATGTCGACGACCGTAGCGAAACCCAGTGGTACATGCCATGCGTCGATCTCTACGAATCGGACTACGACCGCTTCGAGATGCAGCCCGGACAGCACGCGCGCGACTGCCAGGCGCGCTGCGCGGCGGAAGCGCAGTGTGACGCCTACACCTACACCGTGCCGGGCTATCAGGCCGAGCACGGCATGTGCTGGCTGAAGAGCGGCGAGCCATGGCAGAAGGTGTGCCACGACTGCATCTCCGGTGCCAAGCCAGGGGTGAAGGTGTTCGTCGACGAAGACTTTGTCGATCCGGTGGGCTCGCCAGGTTGCGAGGTGGACTCGCCTACCACGGCCATCGATGCCGAACCCCGAGTCGCCGTCTTGAACAATGGTGTTTCCCAATGAGGCTTGATGACATGTCCAAAGGAATCCTGACGGCCTGTTCCGCAGCGATGATGTTCGCTTTTGCCGGTTGCGGCGTAGCCGCCGACCCTGCACCCCCTGCGTCCGGGGCCAACGCCGGCCGGCAGGCCAATCTCATGATCTCGGTCAGTGGCGAGGACGGGGGCGCGAGCGAAGCCTCGTGCATGCTGCACTGGAAGGCCGACAACCGTCAGGACCGACGCGTCACCCTGATGCTGGGCGTAGCCATGCGCGACGGCCGCAACAGCGCCGAACTGAGCAATGACCAGATGACCGTGTCCATGGGCGTACCCGCGCGCGGCTCGGCAGACTATCCGGTCTACAGCCTGTCCGGCGCGAACTGCGCGGACCTCGAACTGGAGATAACCAGTCTGATGTGCGTGGGCGGCGAGTGCGTTGCACACTACACCAGCCAGGGCGTCGCCCAACTGACCGAGCCCGAGCGCTGACCCTGTCCGCAGTGCGCCCTGGCCAGCGGGGCGCGCCGCAGACTCACTCACCCGCAAGGAGGAATTCACCTCAACAATCGTCGGAGGTCTGGGCTGCCAGGGCGCGGACGACGGCGGTGGCTGGATCGCGCGCCGCCGGGGCAAAAAACATCGGCCGGAAACGATGTCCGCCGGAACCTCGGAGCCTGAATGCACTCCATTTTCTTCGTTCCCCCCGGCCCGGCCACCGGACCCACCGCCCCCGACGATTGCGCTGATGTCTTCACCAACCGTACCTATCTCCAGGCCCGATGGCGCCCCCCGTAGGCGTGGCTTGTCGATTGCCTGCCGCCTGTTCGCCACCGCGCTGGCCCTCGCCGGCCTGGCCAACACCGCCGCCGCACAGTTGAGCGGCACCGAAACGGCGACGCCCCACGTGTCAGCACGCCTGGTGGCCTCGGCCGAGCGTGTCGCCCCCGGCGACACCGTGACCATCGGACTGGCCAAGCAGATCATCCCGGGATGGCACACCTACTGGCGTAACCCCGGCGATTCGGGCTTGGCGACCGAGATCGCGTGGTCGCTGCCGCCGGGCGCGCAAGCCGGCGACATCCAGTGGCCTGCGCCGCAACGCCACGCCTTCGGCCCGGTCATGAACTACGGCTACGAAGGCGAGGTGACGCTGCTCACCGACGTCACGATACCGGCCGACGTCCGCCCCGGCGAGCCCATCCCGTTGCGGGCCGACGTCGACTGGCTGGTGTGCGAGGAAGTCTGCATTCCCGAGCAGGTCACCCTGACCCTGGAAATCCCGGTGGGCGAGACCACCCGCGGCGTCGCCCACCCCGCCATCGAACAGGCCCGCGCCCAGTTGCCACTGGCCGCGCCATGGGACAGCGGCTTCGCGCACACCGCGCACGGCGGCTCGTCCGAGCGTACGGAACTCCGCCTGGCGCTCGCGACCGGCCCGCTACCTCAACACGGTACGGATGTGTGGTTCTACCCCTTGGAATGGGGCCGGATCGACCACGCCGCGGCGCAACTGCGCGCCGACACCGCCGAGGGCCTGTCCCTGGTGCTGACGCCGGGCGAGGCCCTGGGCGGCGACACACAACAACTGCAGGGCGTCCTGGTGATCACCGAACGCAGCGCCGACGGCGAATTGCGGCGCGCCTTCACCGTCGATGCGCCACGCCGCGACGCGCTGCCGCCGCCTCTGGCCGAGCCGGTTCCCGCCGCCGCATCGGTAGGTCCCGTGGTAATTCCGGAAGTCAGCCTGGCCACAGCCTTGCTGTTCGCCCTGGCCGGCGGCCTGATCCTCAACCTGATGCCCTGCGTGTTTCCGGTGCTGGCCATGAAGGTGCTGGCGCTGGTTCGGCACGGCCAGGCCGCGCGTCACGAAGTGCGTGGCCACGGGCTGGCCTATCTGGGCGGGGTGCTGGCGAGCTTCGCCCTGCTCGGGCTGGTGGTCCTGGCCGTGCAGGCTGGCGGCACCCGGCTGGGCTGGGGCTTCCAGTTCCAGTCGCCGCTGTTCGTGACGCTGATCGCCTGGCTGCTGTTCGCAGTCGGCCTCAACCTGTCGGGCGTGTTCTCCATCGGCGGCGGCTTCGCCGGGGTGGGGCAGTCGCTGGCGGCGCGTTCGGGTTATGCCGGCAGTATCTTCACCGGCGTGCTCGCGGCCGTGGTGGCCACGCCGTGCACCGCCCCCTTCATGGGTGCGGCCATCGGCTTTGCGATGTCCCAGCCGCCGGCGACGCTGATGGCCATTTTCCTCGCCCTTGGACTGGGCCTGGCTCTGCCCTTCGTGGTGCTTGCCTGGTATCCCGCGGCACTGCGCAGGCTGCCGCGGCCGGGCGCATGGATGGCGCGCTTCAAGCAGTTGCTGGCGTTTCCGATGTACGCCGCGGCGATCTGGCTGGTGTGGGTGCTGGCACTGCAGACTGGGGCCGACGGCGTGCTGCTGGCCTTGGCCGGCATGCTGGCACTGGCGCTGGCGGCCTGGTTGTTCGACGCCACGTGGGGTGCCGCACCCGCGCCGCGTCGACTGGCGCACGCAGCGGCGCTCGCCCTGGTCGTGGCCACGCTCACCATCGGCATGCGCCTGAGCCCGGACCCCGCCAGCGCAGCGCCGCTCGCGGCCGCCCCCGGCACTTCCGCGAGCGCCGGCGCACCGGCCTTCGAACCCTACTCGGGCGCACGCCTGCAAACCTTGCGCGAGCAAGGCCGCCCGGTATTCGTCAACTTCACCGCCGCCTGGTGCATCACCTGCCTGGTGAACGAGCGGGTGGCGATCAACCAGCCTGCGGTCGCCGATGCCTTTGAGACGCGGAACGTCGTCTACCTCAAGGGCGACTGGACCAACCAGGACGCCGGGATCACCGAGGTGCTCGCCCGCTTCGGGCGCAGCGGCGTGCCCCTCTACCTCTATTACCTCCCCGCGACGGACGGCGAGCCGGTGGTGTTGCCGCAAATCCTCACCCCCGACATCGTGCTGCGGGCACTCGCCGCTGCGGGAAGCGATGCCTGATGCATGCACGCCGCCATTCGCCCGCCCGTCGCCCCCGCCCGCTCAGCACCCACTCAACAAGGAGCAACCAGTCATGTCCATGCGTAAGCTGATCACCGGCAGCCTTGCTGCCACCTGCCTGTTCGCCGCCACCGCAGCCAGCGTGTTCGCCGCACCCGAGGTGGGCAAACCCGCCCCATCCTTCAGCGCCATCGCCGCCGACGGCAGCAGCGTGAGCCTGGACGCCCTGCGCGGGCAGAAGGTGGTGCTGGAATGGACCAATCACGAATGCCCCTTTGTGGTGAAGCACTACCGCACGGGCAACATGCAGGCCACCCAGGCCGCGGCCGTCGAGCACGGCGCGGTGTGGCTGCAGGTGATCTCGTCGGCCCCGGGCACCCAGGGCCATGTGGAAGCCGCCAAGGCGGTCGAACTCAACCACCAGCGCAACGTCACCGCCGTGGCCCACACCCTGCTCGACCCCGAAGGCAAGGTCGGCCAGGCCTACGATGCGCGGGTCACGCCGCACATGTACATCATCGATGAGGAGGGCACGCTGGTGTACATGGGGGGCATCGACAGCATCGCCTCGACGCGCGACGGCGACATCGACAAGGCCAGCAACTACGTGAAGGAGGCGCTCACCGCGCTGGCCGCCGGCGAGGCCGTGCCCAATCCGGTGACGCGTGCCTACGGCTGCACCATCAAGTACGACGCGTCCTGAGCCGCGACCAAGGGAAGGTAAACACCACACCACCGCCGGCGCGACGGGCGCACAACGGCGGTGGCGTGGTGATGTATCTCTTGGGGAACGGGAGGTCGCTCCGGCCTCCCCGCTTTCCTGCCCTCAGGCTCAGCCCGAGATCGCCGACAACATGTCCAGGCGCCCCTGGCGGGCCGAGGCCTTGATCGCCTCCAGGCGTTCGACCGGCACGCTGCTGGTGAGCAGGCTTTCCCAGCGGCCGCGCCGGCCGCCGAGAAGGTTGTCGAAGGGGTTGGGCGACTCACAGGCGAGGGTGGCGGTGAACACCACGTCGAACAGGGATTGCGGCGGCCACACCCCACCGTAGGGGTCGTCGTAGTTGTAGGCGTCGACCACCAGATCGGGCAAACCAAAGGTCTCCAGCACCGCCCGCCCCACCGGCTCGGCCCAGATCGACACGAACTCGGCGAAGCGGTCGATGTTGCCTTCCATGGCAGGGAACTCCGAGGCGCGCGACACCAGGAAGAACTGTCCGATATCGACCATCATGCCGGCGAACAACGCGGTATCCGGCGGCACCGTGCCCACCTCGCGGGCCATCGAGTAGGCCCAACTCGCCACGTCTATGGAGTGCATCCACAGGCCGGAGGCGATGATGCGCATGTTGCGCGAGCGGTCGTCCTTGGCGAGTTGTTCCGCCGCCACCGAGAAGGCCAGGCTGCGCACCTGGGCAAGGCCGACGCGCTGTACCGCGGTGGCGACGTTGTCCACCTCGCGGCCATAGGGATTCATCAACGCGGAATTGGCCAGGTGAACCAGCCGGGCACTGAGCACCGGCTCGACCGATACCACCCGGGCGATATCGGCCAGTGAAGCTTCGGGATCGTCGGCCACGCGCTTGATGCGCAGCGTGACATCGAGCGAGGTGGGAAAGTTGAGCTCGCCCGAGCGCAACTCCTGCTCGATCCGGGCTCCGAAAGTCTTGGCTTGCGCATCGAAGTCCTGCATCACGCTTCTCCCAGGGTTTGGTTGAAGTGTAGCTCGCAAACCTCCCGGCGTGCGCATTTCGCATGCGCGCACGCCGCTTCCCATTGGCCACGCTTCCCATTGGCCAGGACCGCAAAGACCTGGCCCAGGTCGTCACGCCACCGCGACCCCGTATTCCTCGGCCGCGTCGAGCAGCCAGCGGTAGGCATAGTCGGCGAAGCTGCGCCGCAGCACCAGTTCCCAGCGCGTCTCGGCGGTGCGACGCAGTTGCACGGTGGTCTTGGCGAACACCGTGCCCACCGCCTTGCCGACCGGGAAGTGGGCAGGATGCACGTCATAGGGCGTGCATTTCATCAGCACCTCGCGCGCGCGCGGGCCGGACAGGCTGAGCAGAGTCTGGCCGCCGCTCACGTTCACCACCGCGAAGTGCCCGCCGAGCACCTCGCGCAGCTTGAGCTCGGTGACGTACTCCTGCCCACCCGGCACGATGATCAGCCATTCGTCCGGTGACACCCACTGGATGCTGACGCCCCCCTCGCCCGCGCTCGCCAGTTGCAACGGCTGGCTCGGTGGGGCCACGCCCAGCACTTGTTCCACGCCGGCGACGAAGGCGGGATCGGTGACGCGCCCGCGCAGCACGAGGTGGCCGAGGAAAGCCTGCTCGGAGATCACCACTCCGGCCTCCGCGGGTGCCACCGTCGTCACCGTGGGGCGCGACATCGCCAAGGGCGATTCGGAAGGCACGGCGCCGCCGGGGTTCTGGTCCATCACCGCAACCTTGCCAAGACTGTCAGACATGCTGGCGTTCTCCATTGGGGTCGTAGAACATGGGGCTCACAATCTCGGCCGCGTGCACGCTGCCGTCGGCCATCGGCATGTAAACGATCTGGCCCATGCGCTGGCGGCCACCCTTGACCAGTGCGAGTGCGAAGGAATGGCCCAGCGTGGGGCTGAAATAGCTGGAGGTGACATGGCCAACCATGGTCATCGGAATGCGCACTTCCTGCTCCAGCACGATCTGCGCACCTTCCTGCAGCACCCGCTGGGCATCGAGCGGACGCAGGCCGACGAGTTGCTTGCGGTCCTCGCGGCGGGTGTCGGGGCGCGTCAGGGCGCGCCGGCCTATCCACGAGAACGGCTTTTTGTAGCCGACACACCACTGCATGCCCAGGTCTTCCGGCGTGACCGAGCCGTCGGTGTCCTGGCCGATGATGATGAAGCCCTTCTCCGCCCTCAGCACGTGCATGGTCTCGGTACCGTAGGGGGTGAGGTCGTACTTCGCGCCCTTCTCGAACAAGGCCTTCCACACGTGCATTGCGTGATTGGCCTGGACGTTGATCTCGTAGGACAGCTCACCGGTGAAGGAGATGCGGAACACCCGCGCCGGCACGCCGGCCACCCGCCCCTCGCGGAAGTCCATGAAGCCGAAGGTGGTGTCAGCCAGATCGATGTCGGTGAGTTCGGCCAGCAGCTGCCGCGACTTCGGCCCGTTGAGCGCCATGGCCGCCCAGTGGTCGGTGACCGAGCTGAAATACACCTCCAGCTCCGGCCACTCGGTCTGGTGCCACATTTCCAGCCAGTCCAGCACCGCCGCGGCGCCGCCGGTGGTGGTGGTCATGTGGAAGTGGTTGTCGCCCAGGCAGGCGGTCACGCCGTCGTCCATGAGCATGCCGTCGTCTTTGCACATGAGGCCGTAGCGGGCCTTGCCGACGTCCAGCCGGGTCCAGGCATTGGTGTAGATGCGGTTGAGGAACTCGCGCGCATCCTTGCCCTGGATGTCGATCTTGCCCAGGGTGGAGGCATCCAGAATGCCGACGCCGTTGCGCACCGCCAGGCACTCGCGCCGCACCGCTGCACCCATGTCCTCGCCCGGCAGGGGGAAGTACCACGGCCGCAGCCACTGCCCCACCGGCTCGAACTCGGCACCGCGCGCCACATGCCAGGCATGCAGCGCGGTGTAGCGGCGCGGGTCGAAGAACTCGCGGCAGTTCCGCCCGGCGATCGCCCCGAAGGTCACCGGCGTGTAGTTGGGGCGGAACACCGTGGTGCCGGTCTGGGGAATGGTCTGCCCCAGGCAGCGCGCCGCGATGGCCATGCCGTTGATGTTGCCGAGCTTGCCCTGATCGGTGCCGAAGCCCATGCCGGTATAGCGCTTGACGTGCTCGATGGACTCGAAGCCCTCGCGGGTCGCCAGTTCGATGCCCGCGGCGGTGACGTCGTTCTGCTGGTCGACGAACTGCTTGGGCGCGCGCATCGGGGGCTTGACGTGCGGCACCTGGAACAGCGGCAGCATCGCCGCCTCGCGCACCGCCACCACCGCCGGCATAGGTGTGCCTGCGCCCTTGAAGCCGGACGCGAGCGCCGCCACACTGCCGGCCTCCAGACCATCGGCCAGCGCCTCGGCCAGCGTCCAGCGGCCATTCACACCACCGACCGGGACCATCCCCGGGACCTTGCCCGGCACGAAGCCCAGTACCTCGTCGCGCCACACCGGTCGCACACCGGTATGCGCAGCCAGGTGCACTGCCGGGCTATAACCGCCGGAGCTGCCCACGGTGTCGCAGGCCAGGGTCTCGACCTCGCCGCGGACCACCAGATTGACCGCATCGATAGGCGCCACCAGCGCGGCGTTCACCCGCTTGCCGCCGCGCGTTTCGATGACCGCGCTGCCGGTGATGATGCGGATGTTGCGCGCCCGTGCGGCGGCCACCAGATCGCCGTCCGGCGCCTCGCGCGCATCGACGACCGCCACCACCTCGCGACCGGCATCCAGCCAGTCAAGCGCCACGCGATAGGCATGATCGTTGTTGGTCGACAGCACCAGGCGCTGGCCGGGCGCCACCGCGTAGCGCCGCACGTAGGCCGACAAGGCGCCGGCGATGAAATTGCCCGGCACGTCGTTGTTGGCATACGCCAGGGGCCGCTCGTGGGTGCCGGTGGCCAGCACCACACGGGCTGCACGTACCCTGTGCATGCGCGAGCGCACCGGTGCGCGGCGGCCTGCCGACGCAGCTACCGCGTCGCCCAAGTGCTCGGTGCGGCGCTCGTGAAGGGTGACGAAATTGTGATCGTGGTAACCGTTGGCGGTCGTGCGCGGCAACAACACGACGTTGTCCAGACCCGCCAGTTCCGTCAGCACCGCCGCCACCCATTCGGTCGCCGGACGGCCGTCGATGAGCTCGCGCGAATCGAGCAGCGACCCGCCCATTTCCTCCTGCTCGTCGGCCAGGATCACCCGCGCGCCGCTGCGCGCCGCCGCCTGCGCTGCCGCCAGCCCGGCCGGGCCGGCGCCGATCACCAGCACCTCGCAATGGCGGTTGATGTGGTCGTAGCGGTCGGGGTCCGGCTCGCGGGGCACACGCCCCAGGCCGGCCGCCTTGCGGATGTACTTCTCGTACTTCATCCACATCGACGGTGGCGACATGAAGGTCTTGTAGTAGAAGCCGGGTGGCATGAAACGGCCACCGACCTTGCCGACCACACCCATCAGGTCGTTGTCCACGTTGGGCCAGCCATTGGTGGTGGTGGCCACCAGGCCGTCGTAGAGCGCCTGTTGGGTGGCACGCACGTTGGGCACCTGGGTGGCCTCGGTGGCGCCCAGTTGCAGAATGGCGTTCGGTTCCTCGGCACCGGCGGCAACAATGCCGCGCGGGCGCGCGTACTTGAAGCTGCGGCCGATCACGTCCACGCCGTTGGCCAGCAACGCCGAGGCCAGCGTATCGCCGGCATAACCCTGGTAGGCGGTGCCGTTGAAGGTGAAGCCGAGGGTACGACCACGGTCGATCCGACCTCCCCCGGCGAGGCGGTTGCGCTGGCTCATTGACCACCTCCCGCCGCCGCGGCACGCGATTCGGCAGTGACCTGCGGGCGCTCGCCGGGCTTGTAGGTTTCGAGTATCTCGTAGCTCACGGTATCGCGCGTCACGTTGAAGAACTTGCGGCAGCCGGCGGCATGCACCCATTGCTCGTGATGCAGCCCCTTGGGGTTGGTGCGGAAGAACAGGTAGTGGCCCCAATCCTCGTCCGAGGTTTCCTCCGGATTGGCCGGGCGGGCGATGTGCGCCTCGCCCTTGGGGCGGAATTCTTCTTCCTCGCGGTATTCACCGCAGTGCGGGCAGTAAATGTGGAGCATGTCAGGCCTCCCGCCGGGTCGGCTGAGCACAGTCGGCGCGCCGCGAACAATGTGAGCGTGGTGCTTGATTCATGTAAGGACCTCGAACCCAGGCTTAGTGCGCGACGCCGGCGGCGCCGTGCTCGTCGATCAGCTTGCCGCTGATGAAGCGGTCAATGGAAAACGGCGCCGCCAGCGGATGCGGCTTGCCCGCCGCGAGCGTGGCGGCGAACACATGGCCGGAGCCGGGCGTGGCCTTGAAGCCGCCGGTACCCCAGCCGCAGTTGAAGAACAGGCCGGCCACCGGTGTGGCGGACAGGATCGGGCAGGCGTCCGGGCAGGTATCGACGATGCCGCCCCACTGGCGGTTCATGCGCACCCGCGAGAACACCGGGAACATCTCCACCATGGCCTGCAGCGTGTGCTCGATGGTGGCGTAGCTGCCACGCTGGCCATAGCCGTTGTAGCCGTCGATGCCGGCACCGATCACCAGGTCGCCCTTGTCGGACTGGCTGACATAGCCATGCACCGCGTTGGACATGACCACGGTGTCGAGAACGGGCTTCATGGGCTCGGACACCAGCGCCTGCAGCGGATGGGATTCGATGGGGAGCTTGAAGCCGGCCATCCCCGCGATCACGCCGGAATGGCCTGCGGTCACCACGCCAACCGTGTCGGCTGCGATGAAACCGCGACTGGTTTCCACCCCCTGTACCCGCCCCATGCTCTGGCGGATGCCGATGACCTCGGTCTGCTGCAGCAGATCCACCCCCAGCGCGTCGGCCCCGCGGGCAAAGCCCCAGGCCACCGCATCATGGCGGGCCACGCCGCCACGCGGCTGCCATGATGCGCCCAGCACCGGATAGCGGGCATTGCGCGAGCAGTCCAGGAACGGTACGAGCGCCTCGACCTGGCCCACGTCCAGCACTTCGCCATCGATGCCGTTGAGGCGGTTGGCATTCACCCGACGGTGGATGTCGCGCATGTCCTGCAAGGTGTGGCCGAGGTTGAGCACCCCACGCTGCGAGAACATCACGTTGTAGTTGAGGTCCTGCGACAACCCCTCCCACAGTTTCATCGCGTGTTCGTACAACCAGGCGGCCTCGTCCCACAGGTAGTTGGAGCGCACGATGGTGGTGTTGCGGGCGGTGTTGCCGCCGCCCAGCCAGCCACGCTCGACCACCGCGACGTTGGTCACGCCGAATTCCTTGGCCAGGTAATAGGCTGTGGCCAGGCCGTGCCCGCCGCCGCCGACCACGATCACGTCGTAGCGCTTCTTGGGCGTCGGGTTGCGCCACATGCGCTGCCAGTTCTCGTGATGGCTCAGACCGTGCTTGACCAGCCCGAAGCCCGAATAGTGCTGCATGTCGTTCGCTCCTGAAGTCCTGAAGTTCAGCCGCCGCGCCCGCGCGTGATTCAGGCGCCGGCGTGCAGATACACGGGATGACGGGCACACACGTCCGCCACCTTGGTACGCACGGTCGCTTCCACGGTGGCGCTCTCGCCTCCGCCCGCGAGCGCGTCCAGAATGTCGCAGATCCAACCCGCCAGCGCCTCGCACTCGCCCGCATCGAATCCGCGGGTGGTGACCGCCGGCGTGCCGATGCGCAGCCCCGAGGTCACGAAGGGGCTTTGCGGATCGTTGGGCACGGAGTTCTTGTTCACCGTGATGTGGGCGCGCCCGAGGGCCGCGTCGGCATCCTTGCCGGTGATGCCCTGGCGAATCAGCGACACCAGAAACAAGTGATCCTCGGTGCCACCGGACACCACATCGTAACCGCGCTCGACGAACACCGCCGCCATGGTCTGCGCGTTCTCCAGCACCTGGCGCTGGTAGTCGATGAAACCCGGATCCATCGCCTCCTTGAACGCCACCGCCTTGGCGGCGATCACGTGCATCAGCGGGCCGCCCTGCTGGCCCGGGAAGACCGCGGCGTTGAGCTTCTTGTACACCGCCTCGTCGCCGCAGGCCGACAGGATCAGGCCGCCGCGCGGCCCGCGCAGCGTCTTGTGGGTGGTAGTGGTGACCACATGCGCATGGGACAGCGGACTGGGGTAGAGTCCGGCGGCGACCAGACCGGCGACATGGGCCATGTCGACCATGAAGTACGCTCCCACCTCGTCCGCGACGCGCCGGAACCGCGCCCAGTCCACCACCCGTGAGTAGGCGGAGAACCCGGCGATGATCATCTTCGGGCGATGCTCGCGGGCGAGTCGCTCGACCTCGGCGTAGTCGATTTCGCCGGTTGCCGTATCCAGGCCGTACTGCACCGCGCGGTAATGCTTGCCGGAAAAATTGGGGGCCGCGCCATGGGTCAGGTGGCCGCCGTGGGCGAGGCTCATGCCCAGCACCGTATCCCCCGGGCTCACCAGCGCCATGAAGACCGCGGCATTGGCCTGGGCGCCGGAGTGTGGCTGGACGTTGGCAAAGTCCGCACCGAACAACGCGCAGGCACGCTCGATCGCCAGGCGCTCTACCTTGTCCACCGCCTCGCAACCGCCGTAGTAGCGCTTGCCGGGGTAGCCCTCGGCGTACTTGTTGGTGAGCTGGCTACCCTGGGCGGCCATCACCCGCGGGCTGGCGTAGTTCTCCGAGGCGATCAGCTCGATGTGCGCTTCCTGGCGCAGTTCCTCCTCGCCTATCGCATCCGCCAGGTCGGGATCGAAAGCGGCCAGGGTGTCATCGTATCGGTACATGCGTCGTGCTCTCCGTTCGGGGCGTGGGGTGCCCGGCTTGTCGTTGTCGCCCCGCCGGGTACGGGCGGAAATGCAGGGAATCGGGTCATCCGAAAGCGGAAAAATCCGGAATGACGGGAGTTCGAAGACGGCTGCAAGCGGGTCAGAAGTCGACCACCACCTTGCCCCTGGGCCGGCTGCAGCAGGACAGGATGTAGCCTTCGGCGACGTCCTCGTCGGTAATGCCGCCGTTGTGGTCCATGTCGACCTCGCCCGACTTCAATACCACCCGGCAGGTGCCGCAGATGCCCATGCCGCAGGCCTTGGGAATGTGCAGCCCAACCTTGGCCGCCGCCGCATGCACGGTCTCGCCCGGCAGAATGCGGGCGCGCCGCGCCGATTGCTCGAACTCCACCATGATCATGTCGCTGACGTCGACCTGCTCGGCCTCGACCTCGGCCTGGTGGGCGAGCTCGATCACTTCTTCCTTCACCTCGACCGGCGTCGCACCGAAGGACTCCTCGTGATAGTGGCTCATGTCGAAACCGCGTGCGACGAGCACACGCTTGACCGCGTTCATGTACGGAGTCGGGCCGCAGCAGAAGATCTCGCGCTCCATGAAGTCGGGCGCCATCAACTCCAGCATTCGCTCGCTGAGCAGGCCGCGATAGCCGTCCCAGGGCTCGACCGTGTCGGCGCCGCGTTCACAGATCACGTTGAGCTGGAACTCGGGGATGCGCGAGAAGATGTGGTTGAGCTCGTGACGGAAAATGATGTCCTTGGGGGTACGTGCGCTGTGCACGAAGATCAGGTCCACATTGGCATTGGTGTCGAAGAGCCAGCGCGTCATCGACATCAGCGGGGTGATGCCGACCCCGCCGGACAACATCAGCACCTTGCTGGCCGGGTAGTCGATGCAGTTGAAATCGCCCACCGGGCCGTGCACCACGATCTCGTGACCTTCCCGCAGGTTGTCGTGCAACCAGTTGGAGACCTTGCCGCCCGGCACCCGCTTGATCGTCAGCGAGATGCTGTAAGGCACCGACGGCGAGCTGGAGATGGTGTAGGAACGCATCACCTTCTGCCCCTCGATCTCCAACTCCAGGGTAACGAACTGGCCGGGTTTGAAGAAGAACAGCATCGGCTGCTCGGAGCCGAGACAAAAGGTGCGCACGTCGGAGGTCTCCTGGATCACCTTGACGCAGCGCATCGGATGGCGGCCGTTGACCCAGGTCTGGGTGGTGACGGGAAGCAGGAAATTGCCGGCGGCGGTCATGGTGCGAATCTCGGAGTAGTCAAAGCGTGCAGGGGCATTCTGGCGAGCGATTCGGACGCTCAAGACTGCAACCGGCGGACACAATGGCGTCCGTCACACATCTCCGGTCGAATCAGTCTGTCGGCGCCGCGCGCGAATGCACAGATTGCGGCTGATTGTTGCCCCGCGCCCCGCCCGTCGCTATCTCATACGCGACAGCCACGTATCAAAAGCGACATAACGGGGTGGGCACCGTTGGCACCCCCTCGACAGCGAGGGTGATGTGGCGCGCATCGGCCACGTCAGGCAGGCAATCAAGACGACGAGCTTCCAATCGGCGCATCAAGTGAAGCACGTCGTTCAGGAGGCACCGATCAAGCCCAGGGCGAGCGGAGGTGCCTGTTTCAAAGCCCCGCTCTGCCACGCCCACGCGGGGCTTGCTTCGCTCAGCCCGAACGGTGGGGAATGAATCCGTTCTTCCTTTACAGAAGCGTCGGATTGGGTGCATCTCCGTACACCCCCTTGGGGTCGAAGGTCTTCTCCGACTCGGTGAAGATCAGCTCGTCACCGCCATGGCGCTGCGAGCCGATCGGCACCCGCCGATAAAAGCACGAGCGATAGCCGACATGGCAGCTCGCGCCCGAGCCGGACACCCGAACGCGCAGCCAGATTGCATCCTGGTCGTCATCGACCCGCATTTCCTCCACCCTTTGCACCAGCCCACTGCTTGCTCCCTTGTGCCATAGCGTCTGACGAGACCTGCTCCAGTAGTGCGCCTCGCCGGTTTGAATGGTTTTTTCCAAGGCTTCGCGATTCATGTATCCCAGCATCAGCACTTCGCCACTATCGGCAGCGGTGGTAACGCAAACGATGAGGCCGTCCCGATCGAACCTGGGCGCCAGATCCTTTCCTTCTTCTACCTGCTCGATGGATGTTCTGGGATGCAGCGTGATCTGCTCACGGGGGGCAATCGAACGTGGTGTATCAGGATTGGCGTTCATGGGTTTTCCTCGCAGGTCTTTGGAAACACCGCTTCGGCGGTCGGATGATGCACTTCCGCTTTTCCGGGAATTCCGTTCTTGGGAAGATTCCAGGACTTGAAGATGAGGCAGCGTGACCTTCAAGCCCCGGCCTTTGAAGGCAGTCGAATCAGGTGTCGGCTTGTCCGGGCTTGTGCTCCGACGAGGACTCGAGAAACCGTATCGGCGCGCCTTGCGGCTGCCCAGCCAGGGTTTCGTCCCGAACCACGCAGAGCCCCCGAACAACCGTGTGGATAGGCCAGCCGGTAACCGTCAGGCCGTCATACGGCGTCCAGCCGCTGACGCTGGCGATCCAATTGTTGCGGATGACGCGGCGGGCTTGCAGATCGACAATACTGAGATCCGCGTCGTAGCCCAGTGCAATGCGGCCCTTCCCCTCAATGCCGAAAATGCGGGCCGGTCCGGCGCTGGTGAGGTCTGCAAGCCGTTGCAGACTCAAGCGACCCGCATTTACATGGTCGAGCATCACAGGCAGCAGCGTCTGTACGCCGGTCATGCCGCTCGGCGACTGCGGATAGGGCTGCGCTTTCTCTTGCAGCGTGTGGGGTGCATGATCGCTGCCGATCACATCGACGACACCGTCGCGGATCGCCTGCCAGAGCGCGTCCTGGTGGCGTTGTTCCCGCACCGGTGGATTCATCTGCGCCAGGCTACCAAGGCGTTCATAGCATTCAGGCGCCTGCAGGGTCAGGTGGTGAGGCGTGACCTCCACCGTGACGCGATGCTTGTGTTCTGCCAAGTAGGCTATTTCTTCTGCGCTTGAGATATGCAGAAGGTGCAGCCTGCGTCCTGCCTCCGCCGCCAGCCGTACAATGCGGTGGGTTGCCATCAATGCGCTATCCACGTCACGCCAGACGGGGTGCAGGCGTACGCCCGAGCTTTCCGCAGCAATGTGCTTGCGTTCGCGCAGCCTGGCCTCGTCCTCCGCATGCACGGCCAAGCGCCTGCGGCCATGGCGCAGGATGCGGCGCAGCACCTGGTCATCGTCGGCCAGCAGATCTCCGAAGGAGCTGCCCATGAAAACCTTGATCCCCGCACAGCCGGGACGGTTCTCCAACTCGGCCAGCTGTTCCGCATTCACCGCCGAGCCACCGACGTAGAAAGCGTGGTCACACCACGCACGGCCCCTGGCGGCATCGAGCTTGGCTTGCAGGTCGGCCGCGCTCAAGGTCAACGGATCGGTGTTCGGCATCTCGAATACAGCGGTGACGCCGCCCAGTACTGCTCCGCGCGTGCCAGCCTCCAGGTTCTCCTTGTGCATCAGGCCCGGTTCGCGGAAATGCACCTGGCTGTCGATGACGCCGGGCAGCACATGCAGGCCCTTGGCATCCAGCGTGGTGTCGGCGCTCCAAGTGCGATGTAGATCGCCTAGCGCGACGATACGGCCTTGTGCGCAGGCGACGTCGATGCGCTCGGCACCGTTTGGCGTCATGACGGTTCCGCCTTGCACCAGAAGATCGGCATGCCGGCCCGGCACCGGTGGAAGTGCGCTGCTGTTGGCATTCACGAGACGATTCCCGGTACGCGAGTCGCAGCATCGCCTGGCGCAGGCTGAGCGTTCAGGCGCATCCACAAGCGATCTTGCAAGGCCTTGCGCGCGATGGCGTCGGGTGCCTGTGCCTCGAGCAGCAGCCGTGCCATGGCTTGCGTCATAGGCAGCACGCCGAGGTCTTGCCCATCACGGCTGCGCATGGCAACGGCGCCCGT
The DNA here is from genome assembly GCA_046295975.1 of Rhodocyclaceae bacterium. GTDB lineage: Bacteria > Pseudomonadota > Gammaproteobacteria > Burkholderiales > Rhodocyclaceae > UBA2357. The sequence goes on along the minus strand of JBKBMG010000028.1, from coordinate 9,189 downwards.
GTCGCGCTCCCGGGCACCCGCAATCAACAGGAAGGGAATGCGCTGCAGCGTCTGTTCGCGGATTTTGTAGCTGATCTTTTCGTTGCGCACATCGGCCTCACAACGTAGCCCGGCACCACGCAGAAGCTGCGCAAGGTCCTGCGCGTAGGCGGCGTGATCCTCCGTGATCGACAGTACCACCGCCTGCACCGGGGCCAGCCAGGTTGGCAGCTTGCCGGCGTGGTGTTCGATCAGAATGCCGGTAAAACGCTCCAGCGAGCCAAACAAGGCCCGGTGCAGCATGACCGGACGCTTGCGGTGACCGTCTTCGTCGACGTACTCAATGCCGAAGCGTTCGGGCAGATTCATGTCCACTTGCAGGGTGCCGCATTGCCAGTCGCGCCCGATGGCGTCGCGCAGTACGAATTCGAGCTTGGGACCGTAGAAAGCGCCTTCGCCGGGGTTGAGCCGGTAGGCCAGTCCCATGCCTTCCAAGGCCCGGATCAGTGCGCCCTCGAGCAAGTCCCAGGTCGCCTCGTCGCCCATGCGGTTCTCGGGCCGGGTCGAGAGCTTGATGCGCACATCCTCGAAGCCGAACTGCCGGTAGATGTCGAGCACCAAGGCCACGACCTCGCGGCATTCCACATCCTTCTGTTGTGGCGTGCAGTAGATGTGGGCATCGTCCTGCGTGAAATGGCGTACGCGCAGCAGGCCATGCAGCGCGCCCGAGGGTTCGTAGCGATGTACCTTGCCGAACTCGCCCATGCGGAGCGGCAGGTCGCGGTAGCTCTTGAGGCCGTGGCGGTAGAGCAGCACACTGCCCGGACAGTTCATGGGCTTGAGCGCGAGCGCACGGCCGTCTTCGGTCTCGGTGGAAAACATGTGGTCGCGGTAGTTCTGCCAATGGCCGGAGACTTCCCACAGGCTGCGATCCATCACGTCGGGCGAGTTCACTTCCACATAGCCCGCGTCCTGCTGGCGGCGGCGCATGTAGGCGATCAGTTCCTGGAACACGGTCCAGCCGCGCGGGTGCCAGAACACGGCGCCGGGTGCATCCTCCTGGAAATGGAACAGATCCAGTTCACGACCCAACTTTCGGTGGTCGCGTTTCTCGGCCTCCTCGATGCGCTGGACATACGCATCGAGTTGCTTTTTGTCGGCCCAGGCGGTGCCGTAAATGCGCTGGAGCTGTTCATTCCTCGCATCGCCGCGCCAGTAGGCACCCGCCAACTTGGTCAGTTTGAATGCCTTGAGAAAGCGCGTGTTGGGTACATGCGGCCCACGGCACATGTCCACGTATTCCTCGTGGAAATACAGGCCCATCTGCTGCTCGTCCGGCATGTCCTCGACCAAGCGCAGCTTGTAGTCCTCGGCGCGGGCCTTGAATATCTCGATCACCTCGGCACGCGGCGTCATCTGTTTGATGACGTCGTACTCCTGCGCGATCAGCGCCTTCATGCGCGCTTCGATGGCGGCCAGGTCCTCGGGCGTGAAGGGACGCTCGTAGGCAATGTCGTAATAAAAGCCGTCTTCGATGACCGGGCCGATGACCATCTTCGCGCTCGGGTAGAGCTGCTTGACGGCATGGCCGATCAGGTGCGCGCACGAGTGGCGGATGATCTCCAGCCCTTCCTCGTCCTTGGGCGTGATGATGTGCAGTGTGGCATCGTGGTCGATCAGGTCGCAGGCATCAACGAGCCGCCCGTCGAGCTTGCCCGCCACGGTGTGCTTCGCCAGACCGGGGCCGATAGACTGAGCAACTTCCAGCACGGATACAGGATGATCGAACGTCCGGCGGCTGCGATCCGGCAGCGTGACCGTGACCGCCAACGAAGCGGGGACGGAGCCAGGAAGCGCGTTCACAACGCCTCCACCACCGAGGGTGTCAGCCGCATGAAGCCCTCGGCGTATTCGATGTTGCGAGCAGCGGTAATGCCGATGTTGCGCTTGGCCTGCACGCCGCGTTGCTGGGCCACGCGCGTGTAGTAGTGCCACAGGTGTTCCTGCCCGGCCATGCACTCGATCGCACGGCGCTTGGTGTCCCAAACCTCGGTGATGTCCAGAAAGGTGTTCGGTTCCCAGCCGCACTGCTCGGGCTGGTGCGGCTCGAAGGCATACACCGGCGGTGCGCCCAGGATTTTCTGGCCGGGGTTGTGGCCCTCGGCTTGAGCGATGACGCGCGCCTCCTGCGCCACGTGCATGGCCAGGGGGTGGTCGAAGTTGTAGGGGTCTTTCACCGAATGGCTCAGCACGAAGGCCGGCTGCAGGCTGCGGTACAGATCGACCAGCCGGAACAGCGTTTCATCGCTGACACGCATCGGGTAGTCGCCAATGTCCCAGAACTCGACCTCGCCGCCCAGGATGTCGGCGGCGCGCTGGGCTTCTTCCTGACGTGCGGCCTTGACCTTCTCCAATGTCATGCCGGACTGCCTCCAGAGCTTGGCCGACTCGCCACGTTCGCCATAGGACAGGCAGACGATCTTGACCTTCCACCCCTGTTTGGCATGGCTGGCAATGGCGCCGCCCGCGCGCCATACAAAGTCGGCGGAGTGGGCACTGACCACGAGGGCACTCTGGGTATGAGACATGGATGCTTTCCTTTTTCTTAATGGTTGGAACTCGTTCTGGATGGCTTTGTAGCCAAGTACCAGCTCGTTGCTGGTGCGCGCCACGCCCTCGGAGAACTCGCTGGCGGCGGCAGGCACTCGCGGCAGCGAGGCAAGATCTGTGTCCGGGCCGAGCATCGGGCTGATGAACAACTGGTAGCCGCGCACCCGCAGCACCAGCATCTGAGCTGTGCCAGCGTGTCATGCCGGCTCCTCTCTGGCGGGGCGCACCACCATGCCCTTGAGGGTGTCCTCGACGATGAACCCGGCGGCTTCCAGCTCATCGCGCAGCGCATCCGCTCGGACAAAGTCCCGGTTCTGCCGCGCCAGCTCGCGTTCGGCCAGCAGTTCTCGAACCCGAGCCGTGCTCAGCGACAGCGTCCACGCCGATGGAGCGAGTATTTCCATCGCCCCAGCGGGCGCCTGCTGGAGCAAACCGAGCAAGCCGGCCGATGCCAGCAAGCGCGATTTGGCCTGCGCCCGCGCCGCGCCGGTCGCAGCCTCGTCGAGCTGGACACGCAGCACATGCAGGTGCGTCAGCGCCCCTGGCACGTTGAGGTCGTTTCTCAGCGCCTCCAACACCTCTGGATCGGGGGCAGTGTCTGGCGAGATGGCATCGTGTTCGACCTTCGCCAGACTGGTGTAGAAGCGCACCAGCGTCTGCCGCGCGTCAGCAAGGCGCTGGGCGCTCCAGTCCAGAGGGCGCCGGTAATGCGTGGACAGCAGCGCCAGACGGATGGCCTCGCCCGGCGCCTGCGCCAGCAGGTCGCGCACCAGCAACACGTTCCCCAGCGACTTGGACATCTTCTGTCCATCCACCGTGACGAAGCTGTTGTGCACCCAGGTACGGCAGTACAAGGTGCCGTGCGCGCAGGTGCCCTGGGCGATTTCGTTCTCGTGGTGCGGGAAGATCAGATCCTGCCCGCCGCCGTGGATGTCGATGGTGTGCCCCAGGTGCTGGCCGATCATGGCCGAGCATTCGACATGCCAGCCAGGGCGGCCCCGCCCCCAGGGACTGTCCCAGCCCGGCTGTTCCGGCGTCGAGGGCTTCCAAAGCACGAAGTCCATCGGGTCGCGCTTGTAGGGCGCCACCTCCACGCGGGCGCCGGCCAGCATGTCCTCGGTGCGCCGCCCCGAGAGCTGCCCATAGGCGGGATAGGACGGCACATGGAACAGCACGTGCTCCTGTTCGACGTAGGCGTGGCCCCGATCGATCAGTTTCCGGATCAGGTCGATGATCGCGGGGATGTGTTCGGTGACGCGCGGCTCCAGGTCGGGCGTCAGCACCCCCAACGCCCGCAGGTCCTCGTGGTAGGCGTCGATGTAGCGGCCGGTGAGGGTGCCGATGGGCACCTCCTCGGTAGCGGCGGCCGCGTTGATCTTGTCGTCCACGTCGGTGAAGTTGCGGGCGTAGACCACCTCGCGGTAGTCGTGCCTGAGCAACCGGGCCAGCACGTCGAACACAACGGCGGGCCGGGCGTTACCGATATGGGCATAGTTGTAGACCGTTGGGCCGCAGACATACATGGTCACCCGGTTGGACTGTCCGGTGCGCAAGGCTTCCTTCTTGCGGACAAGCGTGTTGTAGAGACGGATGGATTGAGTCATGCGGGGATACCTTCATGCGCCGGAGTGGCCCACGCCACCGCGTCATGCGGATGCAGGCGCTCCTTGGGACGAACATGGCAGTGAAACGTCGCGGAGTGCCGCATTCATGCTTAAGATCCAGTGGGGCGGCGTCCCCACCCGGTTCAGCACACGGGGAGCACGGTGAACATCAGGGCCAGTCGGGAAATGGGTTGTGCCAGGCCGTCCACGTCTCGGGCCCTTGGGCCATTTCCTCGTCGCTCAGCAAACAGGCGTCGAATCGGGTACGCAGCGCGGCCTCGTCCATGTCCATGCCAATCAGTACGAGTTCCTGGCGCGCGTCGCCGACGCGCTCGTCCCATTTCTCGCGGATCAGCGCCACGGTCTCAACGTCTTGCGGCCAGCGCTCGGGCGGCACCGCGGCCCACCAGTGACCCGCCACGCCGTGGCGGGCGACCGCCCCCGCCTGCGACCAGTTGCCCGCCAACGTCGGATGGCTGGCCAGCCAGAAAAAGCCCTTGGAGCGCACCACGCCGGGCCATTCGCTTTCGACGAAGTCGAAGAATCGTTGCGGATGAAACGGTCTACGCGCGCGATAGACGAAGCTGAAAATGCCGTATTCCTCGGTCTCCGGCGTGTGTGTGCCGCGCAGTTCCTGCAGCCAGCCAGGCGCTTTGGCGGCCTCATCGAAATCGAACAGGCCGGTATCCAGCAATCGGTCAAGCGAGACCTTGCCGAATTCGGCAACTTCGATACGGGCGCGCGGATTGAGGCTGCGCAGGATTGCCATCAGCCGTTCGCGTTCCATGTCGCTGATGAGGTCGACCTTGTTGAGCACGATGACATCGCAGAACTCGATCTGCTCGATGAGCAAATCCACCACCGTGCGCTGGTCTTCATCGCCCAGCGACTCGCCTCGCGCCTGCAGGCTGTCCTGCGAGCTGTAGTCGCGCAAGAAATTGTAGGCGTCGACCACCGTCACCATCGTGTCGAGCCGGGCCACGTCGTTGAGGCAGCGGCCGTCCTCGCCCTCGAAGGTGAAGGTCTCGGCCACTGGCAGCGGCTCGGAAATCCCGGTGGACTCGATGACGAGTTGGTCGAAGCGGCCTTCCTTGGCGAGCCGGTCCACTTCCACCAGCAAGTCTTCGCGCAAGGTGCAACAGATACAGCCGTTGCTCATCTCCACCAGCTTCTCATCTGTGCGCGACAACTGTGCGCCGCCGTCGCGCACCAGCGCGGCGTCAATGTTGACCTCGCTCATGTCGTTGACGATGACCGCCACACGCCGACCTTCACGGTTGTTCAGAATATGGTTGAGCAACGTGGTCTTGCCCGCGCCGAGGAAGCCGGAGAGGACGGTGACAGGGAGCTTGTCGAACCGGGATGGGGGCTGAATGTCGGTACTCATCGAGATGTCTTCTGAAGTATTGGCGATTGGTAATGCGGTCGTGGTCAAACGCCAGGCTGACCAAGCCCCATGCAGGTCGCAAACTTGCCATGGCGCTCGATCGTGACGTCGCACAGGGAAAAGGCGTTGCTCGTCATCCAGCGGCCCAGGCAGCGTGCCAGCACCCGGCAGACCTGCGTCGGCGCACTGACCCCATGTTCGCGCAGTCCATCGAGCAGCGCATAGGCGCTGAGCGGTGCCTGCCTGAGCGTCGCAAGAACGCGTTGCCGGTTGGCGGCCAGTTGCAAGGGGGAGCTCCTGTCGATCAGTTCAGGCTCGTTACTGCAATGTTATAACATAACACACAAGAAAGGCCACGCCACCACCATGACCGCTGCGCCAAGCTGGGTAGCACCCCAGCCCGAGCGCTGCTCCTCGCAGCTGGAGGCATACGCGACTTGTCTGGCGGCCATGACCACGGTTCGCTACGCCACACCCGCGGCAAGGCTTGCGTCACCCGAGGCGAACGACGTTGCCACTCGTTGTCGCTTCAACCTAGAAACCTCAGTTGGACGTGTCCGAGTGTGCGTCTGGGGCGTCGTCTGGCAAGGCGCGACGACGCGGCATGGTTGTTCCCTGCAAGGAGGCGCAACGCAGCCAGGCGACGCACCAGGCGTGCAATCGGACCCGTAGCGGACTCACCCATTGGGTGACCGTAGTCGAAGCTGTGTAGCCCACGCTTTGTAAGGCACTCAAGATCATGGAGAGCGGGCAACTGAGGTTTCTAGCAGCCTGTCGGACTTGAGCGATCGTCGCGAGCCGAGTGGGAGCGCGAGGCCAGATTCGTTCGTTTTTTTGAGGCGCATAGTGGTTCTATGCAACGAAAAAACGGGCGGATATGGACCGCTTCTCCCACTGGCGCAGCAGATCAGCCTCAAGGCCGACAGACTGCTAGGTTCAACCAGGGCGCCACTCACGGTACCGGCAACAAGGCCGGCCACAGCGACCTCCAGCAGCACACGTGGTCCTGATCCTGGACCTCGATCTGCCGCGCACCGGGATTGCGCCGCAGGTAGCCGGCCTGCAGCTTGCCCGGCACCACCTCGTCACGCGCGCCGACGAAGTGCCACTGCGCGACGGCCGGCGGCAACGGCGGCTGACGTGCCGGGTCGAGCGAACCGGCCAGGGGCGAGTAGCGATGGTGGCCGGCCCAGGCAGCGACATCCAGATTGGCCGCGATGGTGACGACCGCGATGGTGCGCGGCAACCGCGCGGCAAGCAGCACGGCCAGCGTTCCGCCACCGCTGTAGCCCACCAGCACCACCGCCGGATGCCGGTCCGAAACCGTGCCGCCGCGCGCCGCGATCCAGTCCTCTATCGCGGTCGCCATGCTGGCCACCACCGCCTCGGCATAGCGCGCATGCGTCCATAGCAAGGGATGGCAGGCGTCGGCCGGACCGGCGCCGAAATGGCACGGACGCCCCACGTAGAGTGCCGGTGCATCCTGCGTTCCAGCGCCCAGGCCCGCGGCGCGCGGGTGTTCGAGGGCTCGCAGCATCAGCCGCAGCGCAAGCGGATCACGCGGACTGGGGTCGCGCGCCACGCGCGTGCCCCCCACCCACGGCCGGCCGTCGTGATCCACGTAAATCGTGAGCGGAGGGCCGTATTCGCGCCATGCATCGGGCGCGTTGCCGGCGATGAGCAGGTGCTCGAAGTCGTCGCCCCGCCGCAGCTCGTGACTCAGCCCATGCTCGACCGCCATGCTCCGCACATGCTCGACCGGGGTCGCGCAGGCCGTCGCCAGCGACAACGCAGCCACAGACAACGCCACCAGCTGCAGGCCCGTGTGGCGATGCCGGCTACAGGCTTGCCGGAGCATGCCCGCGCAGTCAGGCGCGCCGTTCAAAACTCCTTGCGCATGCCCACGGTAAGGCTGGTGGCGCGGGTGTCCTTCAGCCCCAGTACGTGATCGAGGTTGGCGAAGGCCGACCAGCCCGACGCGTACACACTGCCCAGCCCGGCACGCAAGGTGAAGAAATTGCGGTCCGGCGACGCGGTGGGAATGGCGAAGAAGGCGTTGAACGGGTCATGCGTGTACTTCGCCACGATCTCCCCACTGTTGTTGCGGAACTCGTGGTTCCACTCGATCCCGACATAGGGGGTGAGCACGCCGGACGCGTGGCTGATGGCACGGGTGTATTGCACCCCCAGCGCGCTTTGCAGCGAGGTCACCGAGCGCCCGCGGATGTCCAGGCCCAGGCTGTGCGTGTCCTCGCGCTCGGTGAAGCCGTCCACCTTCAGGTGCAGGTAGCTCAGGCGCGCAAACGGCGTGACGGTGGTCTCGCCGCTCACCCAGTCGTAGCCGCCACCGATCGACAGGGTGAACTGGTCGGCATCGGTGCTGCCGCGCGCCACCGTATCGAAGCCCTCGACCGAGGTGGTGCTCACCACCAGGATGCGGCGCGCGGTATCGAAATCGACCTTGGTATAACCGACAAAACCTTCCACGTAGCCGTTGCCGGTGCTGTGCGAGGCGTAGGCGCTGATACCGGTGTTGCTCGACTCCACATCACCGCCATCGTTCTTGAAGTCGGCCTTGCTCTTGGCGTAGCTCAGCGCCACTCCGACCACCGTGGCGTCGCTGAAGCGATAGTCGGCACCGATCACCAACCCGTAGTCGTCGAAGTCGAAACCGCTTTCCAGCGCCGAAGCGTCGCGCTTGCCCCAGTTGTAGTGCCCGTTCAGAAAGCCACTCCAGGGGCCGCCCAGCCCGCCGTCGGCGCTCGCGCCACCGCCGCGGCTGCCCGCCGGCAGCAACTCGTCCAGCGTCACGTAGCGGCCATTGAATTCCAACCCCGAAGCCAGCGGTCCGCCCCCCGCCCCCCGGCGCAGCGCCAGCAGGCGGGCATTCACCGGCGCATGGCTGGACACCGTGCGGCCGCGGTTCTGTGCGTTCATCTCCTCCGGCGCAATGCCCTGCAAGGCATCGCGCAGCCCGGACTCGGTCAGCCCCAGGCTTTGCGCGGTACCACCGGAACCCTGTTGGGCATTGCTGGTATGCACCATCCGCGTACACGAAATCGCCAGATTGCGCTGCTCGGGTGTCAGCGTGGGTTGTCGGTTGGGACTGTTGAGCGGCGGACAGATGGTCTGGATGGTGGCCGCGACCGGCGCCTGTACCGGCGTCATGCCCGGCACGAGATTGAGATCGGCATGGGCCGCGGACCCGGCCAACAGGCCCAGCGCAGCACAGGACAGGGTACGACTACCAACGACGGTACGGTGCGTGTTCATTGTTCCCCCCTTTCGAACGACTGAACGCCAGGTCACTGAACCTGCCGGGATCTGCTGTGGGCGCGGTCACGGACCACCCTCTCATCATTAAATACCAGATGCCGCGGCTTGCAAGCCGAATCCCGGTTCGCTCGCCGCCGGGATCGCCCCATCCCCGCTCGATCCGGCGAACAGCCTGCCATCGTCCGCGCGAAAAAACTTGAACCGCTTTTCCACGGGCTGCGACTCATGGGTCAGACGGGCAGCAAACACCTGCCCAGCCCGTCCAGGCATCCGCCTCATGCCTCACAACCCAACGCAACACCCGACCTCACCCAAGGAGATACATCATGAAAG
>JBKBMG010000027.1:34880-70518 GCA_046295975.1 Rhodocyclaceae bacterium | reverse complement strand
AGCCGAGTGCAAGGCGCGAGCGAGCGAACGACGAGACATAGCAAATAGATAGGCGAGGAGTGAGCGAGTGAGTAACGCAGCAATCGGTTCGCGCAGCAGATTTATTCACAGGCTCTGAGTCGAGGCCGGAGCCCCTCCAGCGCCGCCCAGGCGCCGCCAACCCGCCCGCGCATGCGCGTCGGCGGGTTTTTTACGCAGTGATACTCCCTGAATTGGTGCGCGTTTGCACAATATCAGTGCGTTTCATGGAGAAATCCGCGAAAATCGCGATCCCTGCACCACGGTGGGGCAGTCGTTTCCGATACGGGGGGAGAAGCAAGCATGCGGTATCAGTCACTGGAGTCGTTCATCGCCAGCGTCGAGCAGCGCAATCCGGGCCAACCGGAGTTCATTCAGGCGGTCGTCGAGGTCATGGAAAGCCTGTGGCCGTTCATTTCGGAGCATCCCCGTTATGCCGAGCACGGCCTGCTCGATCGACTGGTCGAGCCCGAGCGCATCATCCAGTTCCGTGTGGCGTGGATGGACGACGGCGGCGAAACACACGTCAACCGTGGATTCCGCATCCAGCACAGCTCCGCCATCGGCCCTTTCAAGGGCGGACTGCGTTTCCATCCGTCGGTCAATCAGTCGGTGCTGAAGTTTCTCGCCTTTGAGCAGACTTTCAAGAACGCGCTTACGACGCTGCCTATGGGCGGCGGCAAGGGCGGGTCGGATTTCGATCCCAAGGGCAAGAGCCCGCGCGAGGTGATGCGCTTCTGTCAGGCCTTCGTCACCGAGTTGTACCGGCACATTGGTGCCGATACCGACGTGCCGGCCGGCGATATCGGCGTGGGCGGGCGTGAGGTCGGCTACATGGCGGGCATGATGAAGAAGCTCTCGAACAAGGCCGACTGCGTGTTTACTGGCAAGGGCTTGAGCTTTGGCGGGTCGCTGATCCGTCCGGAGGCGACCGGCTACGGGACGGTGTATTTTGCCGAGGAAATGCTCAAGCACGCGGGCAAGTCCATGAACGGCATGAAGGTCGCGGTGTCCGGTTCCGGCAACGTGGCGCAGTACGCGATCGAAAAGGCGATGGAACTGGGCGCCCGCGTGGTGACGGTGTCCGACTCCAGCGGCACGGTGGTCGACGAGGCGGGGTTCACTGCCGAGAAGCTGGCGGTGTTGATGGACGTGAAAAACGTTCATTACGGCCGTGTTGGCGAATACGCCGAGCGCCTCGGCCTGCCGTTCATTGCCGGCAAGCGGCCGTGGACGGTGCCGGTGGACATCGCCCTGCCATGCGCCACGCAGAACGAAGTGGACGGCAATGACGCCCGTGAGTTGGTGAGGAACGGCGTACGCTGCGTCGCCGAAGGCGCCAACATGCCCTGCAACGCCGAGGCGGTGCGGGTGTTCGAGGAGGCCGGTGTGCTGTACGCCCCGGGCAAGGCGAGCAATGCCGGTGGGGTGGCCACATCGGGGCTGGAGATGAGTCAGAACGCGATGCGGATGTCGTGGACGCGCGAGGAAGTAGACGCGCGCCTGCTCGAGATCATGCAGGGCATCCACCGTGTGTGCCTGCGCTATGGCAGCCGTCCGGATGGCAGCGTGAACTACTCGGACGGCGCCAACATCGCCGGCTTCGTCAAAGTGGCCGACGCGATGCTCGCCCAGGGCGTGATCTGACCGTCAGCTTCCGGCGGTGGCGATCCAGCCTTCCAGTGGATCGCTGCCTTCGGGCATGCCGTAGCGCGGTGGTCCGAAGCGGACGCACCAGGCTGCCTGCACCAGCGCGAGAACGGCGTCCAGCCGATCTCCGCCAGCGTCCTCACACAAAGCGATCCGCTGCTCGGAATCCACTCTCAATGCGATGCCAAGCGGGTGGTTGCCGGTTTCCAGCGCGGTGACGATGTCGACCCGCGCGGCACGCCGCCCGGCGGTGTGCTTGCGGCGGTCGTCGCTCTTGTAGGAAGCGGGGGTGATGGTGCGTGCCAACAGCCCGGGATAGGCCTCGACGGCAACGCGCATGCCATCCACGTTCGGTCCGGCATGCAGGCCGGGCAGGCACAGGCCGGCGTCGAGCAGGCGCGGTGCCCCTTCGAGGAACATCAAGCCGACCGGTGGATTGACCAATTTCAGCGGGCTGTGCGAGCGCGCCGGTCGATCGGTGGCGCGATGCGCATAGCGCGCACCGCTGGGTCGGGTTTGGCGGTAGGCGTCGAGCGCGGCGCGAAAGCGTTCGCGGCCAAGGGCGGCGCAATGTCGCACCAGGGCGGGCCACTCGGTTGGCCAGCCGAGATCGAGCACCGCTTCTCGAGGCAGGCCGAACGGAAAATCGAAGCCGCCCAGCCACGGTCCGGGCCGAGTCAGCAGGGCTTCGAACTCACGCCAGCTTGTACAGCTCTCCAACCCCCGCAGTGCGAGGCCGGAGTCGTCGAGCACGCCGTTGGCGACGGTGATGGGTTTGGCGCGGCGCGGAGCAGAGGTGAAATCGACGCCGATCAGTCGCATCGGGCGGTGGCGAAACAGCGCGCCGCGGCGGTGACGGTATTGGCGTGAATGGTCACGGTGTCGCCGATATCGTGGGCGTAACCGCCGGCCATGGCGATGGCAACGGGTATGCCGGCGCTGCGGCAGGCGGCGAACACCCGCGCATCGCGTTCGGCCAGTCCGGCGATGCTCAGTGCCAGCCGTCCAAGGCGGTCGTCGGCATAGGGGTCGGCGCCCGCGAGGTAGATCGCAAAGTCGGGCCGAAAGCGGTTGAAAACCGTGTCCAGGCCGTGATCGAGTTCCGTGAGGTAGGCGGCGTCGCCGGTGCCGTCCGGAAGTTCGATATCGAGGTTCGAGCAGGCCTTGCGAAAGGGGAAATTCCTCGCCCCGTGCATGCTGAAGGTGAAGACCTCGGGCTCGTCCGCGAGGATGGCGGCGCTGCCGTCACCCTGATGGACGTCGCAGTCTATGATCGCCACCCGGCGTGCCAGCCCCCGGCGGCGCAGCGACAGGGCGGCGATCGCGGCGTCGTTGAACACGCAGAAACCCGAGCCGAAGTCACGGTGGGCGTGATGGGTGCCGCCGGCCAGATTGGCCGCGCAGGTGTCGCTGAGTGCGGCTTCGCAGGCCGCCAGGGTGGCGCCGGCCGAGCGGCGCGAGCGCTCCACCATCTGTGCCGACCAAGGAAAGCCGATGCGACGCTGCTCGGCCGCATCCAGGGTGCCGGCGACCACGCGTTCGAGATACGCCGCGTCATGCGCGAGCACGATGTCGGCGTTGCCCGCGGCGTCCGGTACACGGAAAGCCTCGGGGGCGAACAGCCCGCTGGTCCGCAGCGTGTCGCGCAGGCGGGCGTACTTCTCCATGGGGAAGCGGTGGCCGGGAGGAAGCGGCAGCACGAAGTGATCGGCGTAGAAGAGCTTCATCCGGATCGGGCGCGGCGTGGTTCCAGGTCGAGCATGGGTAGTTCTGCGTCGGTATAGAGTTCGGTGAACTCGTCCTCAGGCACGACCGTGACCGCAATCGCAGGTTTGTGCCCGCCGCCGCCTATGATGACGCCGCGCATCGGCGAAATGTCGGCGAAATCGCGACCCCAGCCGATGGTGATGTGTTCGAGATCGGGGCGTACGGCGTTGGTCGGGTCGAATTCGATCCAGCCGTTGCGCGGGCAATATACGGCGATCCACGCGTGGGTGGCGTCGGCGCCGATCAGGCGCTTTCCGCCCTGGGGCGGGCGGGTGAGGATGTAGCCGCTCATGTAGCGCGCCGCCAGTCCGAGCGAGCGCAGGCAGGACAGCATGAAATGGGCGAAGTCCTGGCATACGCCGCGACGTTCGGCGAACACGGTGGTGACCGGCGTGGACACGTCGGTGGCGTCCGGGTCAAAGGTGAACTCGCTGAAGATCCGCCGCATAAGACCGTCTACCCCGACCAGCAGTGGCGTGCCGTTGGCGAAGTCGGCGCGCGCGTAATCGGCGAAATCGCGTTTGACCCGGACAAAGGACGATTCGAACAGGAAGGCGCTGGCGTCCAGTGCCGCTTCGCTCACCGCCAGACCGGACTTGTAACGCAAGCCGTCGCGCACCGCGGTCCATGGCGGGGAGTCGGCGAGCGCGACAGGGGGGCGCGGCCGCAGTTCGATCCAGGCTTCGGCACGTACCGAAAGGTGGTCATGGTCGGCTTGGAAGTGCAGCGCCTGTACGGCGTTGCCGAAACCGTCCAGGCGCGTCTGGACACGCGCGGGCCCGGGGTCGATGTCAATGCGGTGCGATACGCAGGTCTGCCACGCCAGGTCGCGTGGGCTGAGGCGCAACAATTGGTGCGATTCGCCAACCGGCTGGTCGTAGTGGTAGCGCGTGTCGTGGCGCACGTGGTAGCGGATCGGTTTCATGCGACGCTCCGCAGGCGCGAGGCCGCCACGGTGTGGATGAAGAAGCGGCGGTGCACGTCGTCGGACACTGCGTAGGCGATGTCCTCCGCGTCGCTCAGCAGGCGCGCCAGCGCATGGCGGCCGGCCTCGCAGTCTTCGGCTTCGAGCAGGGTCATGTCGAAGCGGCGCAGGCGCTCGTCGAGCGTGTCGAGGCGGGTGGACAGTGGGTGTCCGAGTTCGCGTGCGCTTGTGCGCAGGTAGCGCAAGATGGCGCCGACCTGGAAGCTGACCGAATGCGGGTTGGTGTCGTCGAACACCAGCAGGTGCATCACCGGCAGCAGTTCGGGCGTACGCCGATAGCGGGCGCGATAGGTGACGATGGTGTTGGCCACCTCAAGCAACCATTCGAGCATTTCGTCGCTACGGCGCGAACGGCTGTCGAGCACCATCGCGATCACCGAGGCAAGCCCGGCCAGGCGCTCGATGTGACGGCCGAGCAGCAGAAAGCCCCAGCCTTCGTCGCGGGTCATGTCGTCCATGGCGAAACCGGCCAGCGAGATGCAGCTCATCATGACGCTGTCGAGGGTCACCAGGGCTTCGTCCGGTGTCGTGGGGCGAGGCTGGAAGGCGTGTTCCAGGCGGTTGAGCAGGCGCCAGTTGTCAGACGACAGGCGTTCGCGTACGTGTGCCGCGTTGTGCGCCAGCGCCCGCACGTTGCTTGCCACGGATCCGGCCTGCCCTAAGTCGGACACGGCAGCGAGCAACAGGGTCTCGGGCCCGCGCTCGTCGGCCTCGACGATCGGCGCGCCGACGATGCCGGCATCGCCAGGCTCACGCGCGTTGGTCTTGTCATCCGGGATTGCGGGCAGGGCGCCGATACGCCGGGCGGCGGCAATCAGTCCAGCCAGATCGTCGTCCATGGCCTCGTCGCTGGCGGCGGCCATGCGCTTCATCGCAGCGCGCAGAATGCGTGCGGACAGCTCGCAGCGCTCGGTATGGCGTCCCATCCAGAACAGGTTCTCGCCGACCCGGGAGGGGATTTCGGTGCCCGATACGATCAGATCCATGACGCCGAGGCGGCGCTTGATCATGCTGCTGCGCTGGACCGGGCCATCGGAGCGCACCCAGGTGTCCTTGGACAGGCCGCCGCGATGCATGGGAATGACTTCCAGCCCGCCATGGGGGGCGATGCGGGCGAGGCCGCCGGGCATCACTTCGTAGCCGTCGGCGGTGGTGGTGGCGGCGGCAAGCAGGCGCAGGCCGACCGAGCGCGGAACCAGTGGCATGTCGGCGCGCCCGGTCCATACCGGCGCCTGGGACAGGCGTACCCACTCCTGCGCCACATAGGCGTGCGGCTGGGCGCGGATGGCGGCGATCAGGTCTTCGCGTTCGCGACCGCGCACGGCGTGGCCGAAGACGCTGGCGCGGCGCATGTTGGCGAATGCGGGCTTGATCACCAGATCGTCGAGCTTGTCGAGTACATACTCCAGCGCCGGCGCTTCGCCACACCACCACGATGCCACCGAGGGCAAGGCCAGCGGTTCGCCCAGCAGTCGCTCGCAGATGGCGGGCAGGAAGCCGAACAGCGCACAGCCTTCCACCGCCCCGCTGCCCAGGGCATTGGCCATCAGCACTTGTCCGGCGCGGATGGCCCCGAGCAGGCCGGGCACGCCCAGTGCCGAATCGGCACGCAATTCCAGCGGGTCGCAGTAGTCGTCTTCCAGGCGGCGCATGATCGCGTGCACCCGGCGCAGGCCGCGCAGCGTCTTGAGGTATACCGCGTCGTCGCGGACCGTCAGGTCCTGCCCCTCAACCAGCGGAAAGCCCAGGTAGCGGGCGAGGAAGGCGTGCTCGAAGTAGCTCTCGCTCATCGGTCCGCCGCTCAACAGCACCACCAGCGGGGAATCGCCACTGGTCGGCGCCATGCGCGCGAGATAGTGCTGGAGATTGCGGAAGAATCCGGCCAGGGTCTGCACCTGCAGTTCGCGAAACGCGTCGGGGAAAGCCTGGCCGACCACGATGCGGTTCTGCAGCGCGTAGCCGGCACCGACGGGTGCCTGGGTATGGTCGCCCATGACCCACCAGTGTCCGTCCGGCGAGCGGCCCACGTCCATGGCGTAGAGATGCAGGAAGCGCCCCGATGGCGGTACCACGCCATGGCAAGCCCATTTGTAGCCTTGCTGGCCGAAAACCAGCGCAGGCGGCAGCAGGCCTTCGCGCAGGAGCGTGCGCGGGCCGTAGAGGTCGGCCAGCATCGCATCGAGCAGGCGAGCGCGCTGGACCATGCCGGCGGCAAGCGTCGTCCAGTCCTGGTGTTCGACCACCAGCGGGAGCATGTCGAGCTCCCATGGTCGGCTGGTGCCGGCCGAATCGGTGTGCAGACTGTAGGTGACGCCATCGGCCTCGACTGCTTCACGTACGAAGTCTGCGCGGCGTGCCAGTGATTCCGGCGGCAGGCCGTTCAGCCGCTCGGCGAACGCCCGCCAGTGGGCTCGCGGGGTGGCGGCTGCCGCGAGCATCTCGTCGTAGCGCTCGGCAACGAAGGGGTAACGGTCTATGAGTCCTTCGGACATGCAGAACCCCCCCCCGAAATGTGGAGCGGCCTCGATGGTCAGTAGTGGCGCAAGTCTAGCGTAAATGGGAATTCACGGTTAATGCGGGGTTCCCCGATGACCATGCGTCCCGGTGTGTGGCCGATGCGGAAGTAGCGCGCCAGCCGTCGGCTTTCGGCCTCGAAAGCGTTTACCGGGCGGGTTTCGAAGCTGCGCCCACCCGGATGCGCGACATGGTACTGGCAACCGCCCAGGCTTTTGTTCATCCAGGTGTCGACCAGATCGAACACCAGCGGGCCGTGCACCCCGATGGTGGGGTGGAGGCAGGATGACGGCTGCCAGGCGCGGTAGCGCACGCCGGCGACGAACTCGCCCTGTGTGCCGGTGGGCTGAAGCGGCACCGGCACACCGTTGCAGGTGACGCGGTAGCGATCGGGGGCGACGCCGCGGACCCTGACCTGAACCCGCTCCAGGGATGAATCGACGTAGCGCGCGGTGCCGCCGGGCGCGCCTTCTTCGCCCATTACGTGCCAGGGTTCCAGCGCCGCGCGCAGTTCGAGCTCCATGCCCTTGACGGTGTAATCGCCATACTTCGGAAAGCGGAACTCCAGGTGCGGCGCGAACCACTCCGCCTTGATCGGGTAGCCGGCGGCCTGCAGTTCGGCGACGATGTCCTCGAAGTCCTGCCATACAAAGTGCGGCAGCAGGAAGCGGTCGTGCAGCTCAGTGCCCCAGCGGGTGAGCCGCGGCGGAGCGTACGGGTTGTCCCAGAAACGTGCCACCAGGGCGCGCAGCAGCAATTGCTGGGTGAGGCTCATGCGTGCGTGCGGCGGCATTTCGAAGGCGCGCAGCTCGAGCAGCCCCAGGCGGCCGGCCGGGCCGTCGGGGGAATACAGTTTGTCTATGCAGAATTCGGCGCGATGGGTATTGCCGGTGACGTCGACGAGCAGGTTGCGGAACAGCCGGTCCACCAGCCACGGCGGGCAGCCGTCGCTGAGATGGGTGCGCAGCCGATCGACTTCGCGGAAGGCGATCTCGATCTCGTGCACCGTGTCGTCGCGCGCCTCGTCGATGCGCGGCGCCTGCGAGGTGGGGCCGATGAACATGCCGGAGAACAGATAGGACAGGCTGGGGTGGTTGTGCCAGTAGCTCACCAGGCTGCGCAGCAGGTCGGGGCGGCGCAGGAACGGGGAGTCGGCCGGGCTGGCGCCACCGAGCACGAAATGGTTGCCGCCACCGGTGCCGGAGTGGCGTCCATCGACCATGAACTTCTCGGAAGTCAGACGCGACTCGTGAGCGGCCTCGTACAAATGCGTGGTCTGGTCGACCAGCTCGTCCCAGTCCGCCGCCGGATGGATGTTCACTTCGACCACGCCGGGGTCGGGCGTGATGCGGAAGTGCGTCAGACGGGGATCGCGCGGCGGTTCATAACCTTCGAACATCACCGGTTGGTCGAGCGCGGCGGCGGTGGCTTCGACCGCGGCAACGATCTCCAGATAGTCCTCCAGGTTTTCCGTGGGAGGCATGAACAGATACAGCACGCCCTCGCGCGCCTGCGCACATATTGCGGTACGCGTGATCCAGGCGGCGGATTCCTTGGACTCCGGAGCGCGCAGCGGCACGACCTTGCCCTGGGCGTCGGCGGTTGGCGCATCGCCCGCTGCGGCGTCGGCGTAGCCCCGCTTGCCGAAACGGTGGGCCGGACCGTTGGTGCGCGCGGCCGCCCGGCTTTGGGGCGCGCCGCCCGGACCGAACTGCTGACGGATTGCGGTATGCGAGGGCAGCGGCCGGAACTGCTCGAAGGGGTCGGGTTGATGCACCCAGGGGTAATCGCTCTTGCTCACCCATGGCAGGGAATCCAGCGGCAGGCGGTAGCCCATCGGCGAATCGCCGGGAACGAGGTAGCAGCGCTCCGCACGCAGAAACCAAGACCCGGTCTGCCATGCCCCGCTGTGCGGGTTGCGGCCGATCGGCAGCACATGGCCGACCACGTCCGACAACCCCTGGGTAAACACCCGCATCAGACGTTCGCGCTCCATCGGATCGTCCAGGCGGGCGTCCAGGGGATCGACGTTGGCAGGCAGGCGGCGTTCGCGCCACAGGTAGTAGAAGACGTCTTCGTAGGCGGGGAAGATGTGTTGCGCGTCCAGCCCCAGGCGGTCGGCGAGATCGCGCAGGAAGCGGTCCGCCACGGCTGCGTCGGCCGAACCGGGGCGAGCTTCGTCGGCGATCAGCTCGGGGCGGCTCCAGATCGGTTCGCCGTCCTTGCGCCAGAAGCAGTTGAGCGACCAGCGCGGCAGCTGTTCGCCGGGGTACCATTTGCCCTGGCCGAAATGTACCAGGCTGTGGGGGCCGTACTTGTCGCGCAGGCGATGGTAGAGGTCGGCGGACAAGTGCTTCTTGGTCGGGCCGAGGGCGTCGGTGTTCCATTCGGTACCATCGGGGTCGTCCACGGCGACGAAAGTGGGCTCGCCGCCCTGGGTCAGTCGCACGTCCATCGCCGCCAGGCGGCGGTCGATGTCGTGGCCCAGGGATTCGATCTCGTGCCACTGGGCATCGGTATAGGGCTTGGTGACACGCGGCGCTTCCCAGATGCGGCTAACCGACATCTCATGCTCGAAGCTCACTTCGCATTTGTCCAACCGGCCGGACACCGGCGCGGCGGAAAAGGGGTCGGGCGAGCAGGCGAGTGGGATATGGCCTTCGCCAGCGAACAGACCGGAGGTCGGGTCCAGGCCGATCCAGCCCGCGCCCGGAAGGTAAACCTCGCACCAGGCATGCAGGTCGGTGAAGTCGGCTTCGGGGCCGGACGGACCGTCCAATGACTTCACGTCGGCCTTGAGCTGGATGAGATAGCCCGACACGAAGCGTGCCGCCAGTCCCAGGTGGCGCAGCAACTGCACCAGCAACCAGGCTGAGTCGCGGCACGAGCCGGAGCGCTTCTCCAGCGTTTCCTCCGGGGCCTGCACGCCGGGCTCGAGGCGGATCAGGTAGTCGATGTGCTTGAACAACTCGTAGTTGAGCCCGACCAGGAAATCCACGCTGCGCTTCTCGCTCCGATCGATGCGGGCGAGGTAGGCAGCAAAACGCTCGGTGAGCGGTAGCTTCTTGAAGTAGGGCGCGAGTTCGTCGCGTTGCCACCCTTCGTATTCGAACGGGAAATGCTCCGCATAGGGTTCGAGAAAGAAGTCGAAGGGGTTGATGACCGCCATCTCGGCGACCAGGTCGATCTCGACGCAGAACTCGGTGGTGCGCTCGGGGAAGGCGAGCCGTGCAAGATAGTTGGACTGGGGGTCTTGCTGCCAGTTGATGAAGTGCTGCTGCGGCAGCACCTTGAGCGAATAGCTGAGGATGCGGGTGCGGCTGTGCGGCGCCGGGCGCAGGCGCACCACCTGGGGGCCGAGGTGGATCGGTCGGTCGTAGGTGTAGCGGGTAAGGTGGTGTAGCGCGACGTGAATCGACATCTCTTTCCCCCGGGGGTGTGGTTTCCGGTACGGCCAGCAAATCCCGCGCCAGAGTATGCGCCGATTGTTGCATGCCTTCGCGATGGGCTGAGGCGGTAGCGGCCACCCCTGGTCGACGGGCCGGTTATGCCCGATTTCGGGGCATGACTGGCCGCATGGCGCACCCATGTGGCGTCCGACCGGGCCAGCCGCGCACCGTTCGACCTTCCATGGCTTCACCGATACACTGTCGCCATGGCGTGTCGCCCGGTGACCGCGCATGGCGCGGTTGATCCGAGGTACCAGCCGCGGAACCGGCCGCAACCCCCCGGAACGTCCGTCGGCGCAACTGGTCTTCCGACAGGCGTACTTCTTCAGCAGAGACTCCAGAACATGAACGACGCACTCCATGCGCTATCGGCGCGCAAAGCGGCGCTGACCGGCATACGCCGTGACATTCACGCCCATCCGGAACTGGCTTTCGAGGAACACCGCACTGCCGAACTGGTGGCCAGTCATCTGGCCGCACTGGGGCTGGAGGTGCATTGCGGCATCGGCCGCACCGGCGTGGTCGGGGTGGTGAGAGGCAAGGGCAAGAGCCTGCGGGCGATCGGCCTGCGCGCCGACATGGACGCGTTGCCGATGCAGGAACGCAACGACTTCGAGCATCACTCTCGCCATGCGGGGCGGATGCATGCCTGCGGCCACGACGGCCACACCACCATGCTGCTCGGCGCGGCCCAGGTTCTGGCCGAACGGCGCGATTTCGACGGCACCGTGTACCTGGTGTTCCAGCCCGCCGAGGAGGGCGAGGCCGGCGCGCGGGCGATGATGGAGGACGGCTTGTTCGAGCGTTTTCCGATGGAGTCCATCTTCGGCATGCACAATTGGCCGGGGCTGGAACCGGGGCGTTTCGCGGTGCACACCGGTCCGGCAATGGCCAGCGCCGACCGCTTCGACATCGAGGTGCTGGGGCATGGCGCCCATGCCGCGATGCCCCATCTGGGCACCGATCCGGTGGTCGCCGCCGCGGCCCTGGTGCAGGCCATCCAGACCATCACCAGCCGCAGCCTGGATCCGCTCGATGCGGCCGTGGTTTCGACCACCATGTTCAATGCCGGCGAGGCCTACAACGTGATTCCCGACCGGGCGCGGCTGGCAGGCACGGTCAGGGCCTTCAGCACGGCGGTGCAGATGCGCGTCGAGCAGCGCCTGCGCGAGCTGTGCGCCGGTATTGCGGCGGCCTTTGGCGTGGAGGTCAGCTTCGAGTACCGCCGTGGCTATCCGCCGACGGTCAACACCGCCGCCGAGGCGGCGCTGTGTGCCGAGGTTGCCGGCACACTGGTGGGGCCCGAGCAGGTGGTGCGCGACATGCGGCCCAGCATGGGGGCGGAGGATTTCGCCTTCTTCCTGCAGCAGAAGCCGGGCTGTTATGTATGGATAGGCAACGGCGCGGGCGAGGGCGGCTGCATGCTGCACAACCCGCGCTATGACTTCAACGACGACATCCTCCCGCTCGGTGCCGCATACTGGGTCGGTCTGGTGCACCGTGTCCTGGGGGCGGCCGCCTGAGTGGCCATTTCCGACATCGGTTTCCGGCATCCGTTTCCAACATCCGACATCGACATCGACATCGACGTCGGTCGAGCGTCGGCATGCGATGACGGCGGCGCCTATCGACGCTTCTGAACTGAACCCCTGACGCCGGGCGGCGTCCACTCGCGCATGAAAACGCTCACACTCGCATTCCGCATGATGCTCCGCGACCTTCGCGCGGGCGAACTTCACCTCCTGGGACTGGCGATCGTGATCGCGGTAGCCAGCCTTACCAGCGTCGGCTTTCTTGCCGACCGCGTGTCACGCGGGCTGGATCGCGAGGCCAACCAGTTGCTCGGCGGCGATCTGCTGCTGCGCGCCGATCGTCCGTGGGATGGCCGCGTCTATGACGAGGCGCGCGGACGGGGGCTGGACACCGCCGATACGGTGTTGTTCACCAGCATGGTGAGCACCGAGGAGGATGCGCAACTGGCCGGCGTCAAGGTGGTGTCGCAAGGGTATCCACTGCGCGGCGGGTTGCGCATTGCGGCGGGTCCCAACCAGCCGGATGAGCCTGCCGGGCGGGTGCCCTCGCCGGGCGAGGTGTGGCTGGACGAGCGCCTTTTCGCGGTGCTGGGGGTGGCGGTTGGAGACAAGATCGGGCTAGGGCTGGTCGAGTTCACCGTGGGCGCGATGGTGACCTTCGAGTCCGACCGCGGTGCGAATTTCTTCAGTTTGCTGCCGCGAGCGATGTTCAACGAGGCCGATCTGCCTGCCACCGGTCTGCTGGTGGAAGGCAGCCGGGCCACCTGGCGTTTGCACGTCGCCGGCGAGTTGCAGGACGTCGAGGCCTTCGAGCGGTGGGCGCGCCAGAACCTGGACCGCGGCCAGGCCGTGGAAACCATCGAGAACGCCCGGCCCGAGGTGCGCAACGCACTCGACCAGGCGCAGCGCTTCCTGCGGCTGGCCGCGCTCCTGGCGGTGATTCTCGCGGCGGTTGCGGTGGGTCTGTCGGCGCGTCGATTCATGCAGCGCCACCTCGACGCCTGCGCCGTCATGCGTTGCCTGGGGGCACGTCAGGCGCAGGTGATGCGCATCATCGTCGGCGAATTCGTGTTGTTCGGTGTGGTCGCGGCCCTGGCCGGAACGGCACTGGGCTGGAGTGTGCAGCAGGGCTTGTCGCTGGTGCTGGTGGAAGTGCTGGCGGCGGAACTGCCGACGCCGTCGCTGTTGCCGCTTGCCCATGGGCTGGCGGTAGGGCTCGCGCTGCTGGTCGGTTTTGTGCTGCCGCAGTTGTTGCGTTTGGGCAAGGTGTCGACGCTGCGGGTGCTGCGCCGCGAACTGATCGGCGTCGAGCCGGCCAGCGGTGCCGCCTGGGGGCTAGGCGCGTTGGCCTTGTTCGGGCTGATCTTCTGGATTGCCGCGGACTTTCGCCTGGGGCTGATGGTGGCCGTGGGCTTCGCGCTGGCGCTGGGGGTGTTTGCCTTTGGCGCGTGGTGGGTGTTGCACGCGCTGGGCGCGCTCAAACAGCGCGGCGGCATTCGCGGGGGCTGGCGCTATGGGGTGGCGTCGCTGCGGCGGCGCACGGGGGCCAGCGTGATCCAGGCGAGTGCGCTCGGCCTGGGAATGGCGGCCTTGCTGTTGCTGACGCTGATCCGTGGCGATTTGCTGGAGAACTGGCGGCAGATGACGCCGGAGGATGCGCCCAACCGTTTCGTCATCAACATGCAGCCCGACCAGCGCGAGGCGGTGGGGGACTTCTTCGTCGCCCAGGGCTTCGACGCACCGGAGATCCTGCCGATGATCCGTGGCCGTCTGGTGGCGATCAACGGCGAGGCGGTGGACCCCGACGCCTATGAAGATGCGCGTACCCGCCGACTGGCCGAGCGCGAGTTCAATCTCAGCTACGGTGGCCGCCTGCCCGACGCCAACCGGATCAGTTCGGGGCGCTGGCATGCGGCCGAGCGCACGCCCCAGTTTTCGGTGGAGATCGGTCTGGCACGCACCTTCGACCTCAAGCTCGGTGACACCGTGCGCTTCAATGTGTCCGGTCGCGAGGTCGAGGCGCCGATCACCAGCATCCGCGAACTGGAGTGGGACTCCATGCGGGTGAACTTCTTCTTCATCGCCGCCGAAGGCATGCTCGAAAACGATCCGGCCAGCTTGATCACCAGTTTTCACCTGCCGCCGGACGATCACCGTTTCACCGCCGAACTGGTGAACGCCTTTCCCAACCTGTCGGTGATCGATGTGGCGGCGGTGCTTGCCCAGGTGCAGGCGATGACCGACAAGCTGATCCTGATCGTGCAGTTCGTGTTTGGCTTCGCGGTGCTCGCCGGGCTGGTGGTGTTGTATGCGGCGCTGCAGTCCACCCATGACGAGCGCGAGTACGAACTGGCCGTGCTGCGTACGCTAGGTGCGCGCAATAGCCAGGTGCGGCATGCCTTGCTGGCGGAGTTCGCGGTGCTTGGCGCGGTTGCCGGCGTGCTCGCTGGCGTGGGCGCCAGCGCCATCGGTTGGGCGCTGGCGCATTTCGTTTTCAAGATGGCCTATGTGCCGGGGATCGCCCCGCTGGCGCTGGCTGTTGTTGTTGGGGCGGCCGGGGTGGTGGCCGGCGGTTGGCTGGGGACGCGCGGCCTGCTGGCACGTCCGCCGCTGGCGAGCCTGCGTGCGCTGGCCTGATGCGATGCTCCGGTGACGTTCCGGCGACGAGGGCTGGAGGGCGGCCGCGCATGGACTGCCGGTGAGGCGGCCGGGTGGCGGCGAGGGCTCCCGAACCGGCGTCATGGCCGGCGCCCCGCCACGTACCCCTTACACGCGGTAGGTCTGCAGGTGAATGCTGGTCTCGGTGCTGTGTATGCCCTTGATCAGACGGATCCGCTCCAGCACGACCGACAGCTCCGATAGGTTTGCAGCGCGCAGACCTGCCAGCAGATCCCAGCGCCCGTTGGTGTCGTGCAGCTCGGCCACGCCCGGTTCGCCAAGCAGGCTGGCGATCACCGAGCGCATCTCGTTGCCTTCCACCAGAATGCTCATCCACGCCCGGATCTCGTTGGGGTGTGCATCCGGCCGTAGCCGCAGCGTGTAGCCGACGATGACGCCCTCGTCCTCGAGCCGGGCGATGCGATTGGTTACCGTGCCGCGCGAGACCTTGAGCCGGTGGGCGAGGGCGGCCACGCTCATGCGGGCGTCGGCACGCAACAAGGCGATGAGTTGCTGATCCAGAGCGTCCATTTTGATCAAACTGTTCCGATGAGCTGGCATTTTGTCAAATAACTGACGATATCGGTGCAGAACTGCCGATTCTGTTTGCCGTGCGCTTGGCTCAAGATGGGCTCATACCCGACAAGGAGCGAGACGCCATGAGCCAGCACCCTTCCCCCCGGCGCGTCATTACGCGTTTTCTATCGGTCGAGCAGGTCGGCCGCATCGTCCGCGAACGCGGTCTGGCCGAGTGTATTGCCGGGGTGGCCGCGAGCATCGGGCAGGATTTCCTGCGCTGGGGCGAGTTCGACAAGTGTGCGCGGGTCGCCAGCCATTCGCGCGACGGTGTGATCGAGTTGATGCCCATCGCCGACGACAAGACCTATTCGTTCAAGTATGTGAACGGCCACCCGCGCAACTTCCGCTTCGAACTTCCGACGGTGATGGCCTTCGGCGTGATTGCGGATGTGGCAACCGGCGTGCCCGAGCTGGTCTGCGAGCTCACCCTGACCACAGCCATCCGCACCGCGGCGATGTCGGCCGTTGCTGCGCGGGCGCTTGCCCGTGACGACTGCCATACCATGGCGATCATCGGCAACGGCGCCCAGAGCGAGTTCCAGGCCGTGGCCTTCCACTATCTGCTGGGCGTCGACACCTTCCACCTGTTCGATCTCGATCCGCGCGCGACCGACAAGCTGACCGCCAATCTCGATCGTCTGGGCCTGACGTGGCGGCGCTTCAACTCGGCGGTCGATGCTGTGAGGGGGTGCGACATCGTTACCACCGTCACCGCCGACAAGACCAATGCCACCATCCTCACCCCCGACATGATCGCCCGCGGCATGCACATCAACGCGGTTGGCGGCGATTGCCCGGGCAAGACCGAACTGGCCGCCGAGGTGTTGCGCATGGGGCCGGTGTTCGTCGAGTTCGAGCCGCAGAGCCGCATCGAGGGCGACGTGCAGCAGATGCCCGAGGACTTTCCCGTGACGGAATTGTGGGAGGTCCTGGCGGCGCGCAAGCCGGGCCGCCGCAGCCGCGACGAGATCACGGTGTTCGATTCGGTCGGCTTTGCGCTGGAGGATTTCTCCGCGCTGCGCTACATGCGCGATGCGGCCGAGGCACTGGGCCTGGGCGAGACGATTTCGCTGATTCCCACGCTGGCGGATCCGCGTGATCTTTTCGGTATCATTCCGGACGAGGCATCCGGCGCGCACCCGCGTGCCGGAGCGGCGATCGCCCTGGGATGATGAGGATGAGGATGAGCATGACGCGCGCAATCAGCCTGATCGGCGCGCCGACCGACGTCGGCGCAGGAAGCCGCGGCGCCAGCATGGGGCCGGAGGCCTTGCGCGTGGCGGGGCTGGCCCGGGCCATTGCCGGCTTCGGTGTCGATGTCCGCGATTGTGGTGACCTGGCGGGGCCGGCCAACCCCGAATTGCCCGCTGTGGACGGCTTTCGTCATCTCGAAGAGGTCGCCGCCTGGAACCACGCGTTGCACGATGCGGTGCATGCGGAACTGCTGGGTGGGCGGCTACCCGT
Organism: Rhodocyclaceae bacterium; assembly: GCA_046295975.1. Taxonomy (GTDB): domain Bacteria; phylum Pseudomonadota; class Gammaproteobacteria; order Burkholderiales; family Rhodocyclaceae; genus UBA2357. The sequence goes on along the minus strand of JBKBMG010000027.1, from coordinate 53,902 downwards.
CGTGCTGGGCGGTGACCACTGTCTGGCAATTGGCTCGATCAGCGCGGTTGCCCGTCGCTGTCGCGAACTTTCGCGCAAGCTCCGGGTGCTGTGGTTCGATGCCCATGCCGATTTCAACACCGCGACGCTGACCCCCAGCGGCAATATCCATGGCATGCCGGTGGCCTGCCTGTGCGGTTTCGGGCCGGAGGCGCTTGTTGGTATCGGCGGCCATGTGCCGGCCATGCGGGCGGACGAGATCCGCCAGATCGGCATTCGCAGCGTCGATGACGGCGAGAAGCGCTTTCTGCGCGAGGTCGGGATCGAGGTCTTCGACATGCGTTACATCGATGAGGTGGGCATGCGGGCGGTGATGGAGCAGGCGTTGGCCGGCGTCGATCAGGGCACCTGGCTGCACGTGAGCCTGGATGTGGACTACCTCGACCCCGAGATCGCGCCTGGTGTCGGCACCACCGTGCGCGGCGGCCCCACTTATCGCGAGGCGCAGTTGTGCATGGAGATGATCGCCGACACCGGTCAGCTGTCCTCGCTCGACATTGTCGAACTCAATCCGGCCCTGGACCACCGCAACATGACTGCCGAACTGGTGGTCGATCTGGTCGAGAGCCTTTTCGGCAAGAGCACGCTGATGCGCATGCACAGCAGCGCGTGCTGACCCGACCGGTGACGCTGTCGAAGGCGTCCAACGCGGTGTTCAGCCGGGTTCGGGTCCAACCGCCTCCTGGGTTCAACCGCCTACACGCCTGAGCGCCGGCGCTTTCGCCGTACCTGCACGCTTGTCGGGCTCGGCCAGTTCGCGTTCCAGTTCGCCCATCAGGGTGCTGATGTTTCCGGCGAACTTGCCGGTCTGGTCGGCAAGTTGCTTGACCTCATCGGCGACGACGGCAAAGCCGCGACCGTGCTCGCCCGCCCGCGCCGCCTCGATGCTTGCGTTCAGGCTGAGCATGCGCAAGGCCTTGAGGACGTCGAGTATCTTGTTCGATTCGGTCACGATGGTGGCGCTGAGCCGGCTGACCGCCTCAATCTGCGTATGTCGCCCGACCTCGGCCTGCTTGCGCGCCTCAATGTCGGTGACCACGCCTTCCAGGTACACGATCTTGCCCTGGTCGTCGTACACCGCTCCGCCATGTTCGTTCACCCAGCGCAGACTGCCATCGCGTCGGCGGATGCGGTAATCGACATCCCAGTTGGCGCGAGCGGCGCAGGCGCGATCGATGTCCGCCACCACGGCGGCACTATCGTCCGCATGCATGAGTGCGGCGTAGGCGGCATCGCGGTTGTTCAGCAGGCTTTCGCGCTTGAAGCCGGTCACGCCCTCGACGTCGCCGGCCACGAACAGCATGGTGTAGTGCTCGTCATTGCGGCAGCGATAGAGGAAGCCGTTCATGCGCTGGGCGACGCTGTCGAATACGGCGGCGCTGTCGTCCGGCGGTGTCGCGCGGACGGGGTCTGGCGGGTTTGGCATATTTGACTCCGGGTCGGTTCGGCGCAGTGTAGCAGCTTGGATCGTTGCATCAGGGCGTGTTTGCTAGCGGTCTCGGAGTCGGGAGGCCGACTGCTCGAGGTGGCACCGCTGTGGTGCGGCGCCACGCATCCTGCATGGCTGGCACCGTCCTGGTGCGTGGCTGGTGGTCGTATCGTGTCGTTTCGCGTCGCTTGCGTGGCACGCGGTTTGCTGGATAGAGATCGGGAATGTTCCCGCATTGCGGCCGCGACGGCCGGGAATCACGCAATGGGTTCGACCGAGTCGCTCGATACGTTATGGGTGCTGCTGTGTGCCGGGCTGGTGTTCGTCATGCAGGCCGGGTTTCTGTGTCTCGAGTCGGGGCTGACCCGCAGCAAGAACGCGATCAACGTGGCGGTGAAGAACGTTGCCGACTTCGCGGTGGCGAGTCTGTTGTTCTGGTGCGTGGGCTTCGGGCTGATGTTCGGCACGTCGTTCGGCGGCGTGATCGGCAGCAGTCGCTTCGGCCTGGGTGACGGTGTTCCGGCCGAGCCGGCGCTGCTTGCCTTCGTGTTGTTCCAGATGATGTTCTGCGCGACGGCGGCCACCATCGTGTCCGGCGCGGTGGCCGAGCGCATGCACTTCGCGGTCTATCTGCTGGTGTCGGCGCTGGTCGCGGGCTTGATTTATCCGGTGTTCGGACACTGGGCGTGGGGCGGCTCTGCGGGCGGTGAGCTGGGTTGGCTGGCTGCACTCGGCTTCGTCGATTTTGCCGGTTCGACGGTGGTACATGGGCTGGGTGGCTGGGTGGCACTGGCCGCGGTGCTGTTGGTCGGGCCGCGCTCCGGGCGCTTCGTGCCCGGCGAGGCGCCGCGGGTGATTCCCGGCGGCAATCTGCCGTTGGCGATGCTGGGGGTGCTGTTGCTGGCATTCGGCTGGTTCGGCTTCAATGGTGGCAGCACCTTCGCCTTTGTCGCAAGTGTACCGATGATCATGATCAACACCGCGCTCGCGGCGGCGGCCGGTGTGGTGGCGGGCATCGTGCTTGGATGGTGGCTGCGCGGCTACTGCGAGGTGTTGTACGCGCTCAACGGTGCGATTGCGGGCTTGGTGTCGATCACCGCCTGTGCACATGTGGTGAGCCCCGGTCAGGCAATGGTGATCGGCGCGTTGGGCAGCATGGCGATGGTCGCGTGCAATGAGTGGCTGCTTGCGCGGCGCATCGACGATGCAGTCGGTGCGATCCCGTCGCACCTGGCGGCCGGCATCTGGGGCACGCTGGCCGTGGCGCTGTTCGGTGATCTGGAACTGATCGGCAACGGCAATGGCCGGATGACCCAGTTCGCGGTCCAGCTGCTGGGCGTGGTGGCCTGTGGCACCTGGGCATTTCTGGTGTCATGGTTGCTGTTCAAGGGCATGGGCAGGCTGATACGCCTGCGCGTGGGCGAGGAGGAGGAGCGGGTCGGACTGAATGTGTCCGAACACGGTTCGCGCACCGAACTGCTGGAGTTGCTCGAAGCCATGGACAACCACGGCCGAACCGGCAGCCTGGCCAGACGGGTGCCGGTCGAGCCGTTCACAGAGGTGGGGCAGATCGCCGCGGCCTACAACCGGGTGCTGGGCGCGCTGGAGGAGGCGACTGGCCAGACCCGCGCGATTATCCGCGATGTGCGCGACGGCGTGATCACCTTCACCCGTGACGGCGTGCTGACCAGTCTCAATCCGGGGGCGGAGCAACTGTTCGGGGTCGCTGCCGCGGGGGTCATCGGCACGCCGGTGGCCGCACTCTTCGAACGCGATGGGGTACGCGCGCCGTCGCTGGTGGCACGTCTCTACACCCCTGGTGCCAAGCTGGAGATCGGCGTCGGCAAGCCCGGGCCGCGGCGCACGGTGCTGGAAGTGTCGGTGAGCGAGAACCGTGTCGCGCGCGAAGTCCAGCTGACCGGCATGGTGCGTGACGTCAGCGAGCGCAAGCGTATGGAGGCGCTGCTGCAAAAGGAGCGGGACCTCGCGCAGGTGACGCTGGCCTCGATCGGCGATGGTGTGATCACCACCGACGAGTCGGGTCGGGTGCAATACATGAATCCGGTGGCCGAGCGGCTCACCGGCTGGCTGGCGCACGAGGCCCGGGGACAGTTGGTGACGCTGGTCTATCGCGTCGTGGACGAGAAGACCGGGGCTCGCCTGGGCAACCCGGTGCGCGAGACCCTGGCGCGTGGTCAGGTCATGCCGCGGCTGGAGCATGCCTTGCTGATCCGGCGCGACGAGGAGCGCGTGCCGGTGCTCGACAGTGCCGCGCCGATCCGCTCGCGCGATGGCTTTCTGATCGGCGCCGTGCTGGTGTTCCACGACGTCACGGTCACGCTCAATCTTGCTCGCGAGCTGTCCCATCAGGCGACGCACGACGCGCTTACCGGCCTGCCCAACCGGCGCGAGTTCGAGACCCGTCTCGGCGCGCTGCTCGCACGCGCGCGTGCTGTCGACGAAACGCATGTGGTCTGCTATCTCGACCTCGACCAGTTCAAGGTGGTGAACGACACCTGCGGACATGTGGCTGGCGACGAGTTGCTGCGCCAGGTCACCGGGCTGTTGCGCGAGCGACTGCGGGCCGGCGACGTGCTCGCGCGCCTGGGCGGCGACGAATTCGGCCTGATTCTGGAGCACAGCGCGGTGGTGCAGGCATGCGAGATGGCCGAGCGTCTGCGCGAGGCGGTGGAGGACTTCCGCTTCGGCTGGGAGGACAAGGTGTTCTCCATCGGTGTATCCATCGGCGTGGTGCAGATAGGACCAAACGACCATGACCTGGGCAACCTGCTGTCATCGGCCGACGCGGCCTGCTATGCGGCCAAGGAAGGCGGACGCAACCGCATCCACGTCTACCAGTTGGATGACGACCGCCTGTTGGAGCATCACGGGCAGATGCAGTGGGTGGGGCGACTGCAGAGCGCGCTGGACCAGGACCGGCTGCGCTTGTTCGTGCAACCCATCGTGCCGCTCAATGCGCCCGAGGCCAATCCCATGCACTACGAGATCCTGGTGCGGCTGGAGGAGAACGGCAAGCTCATTGCGCCTGGCAGCTTCCTGCCCGCGGCCGAGCGCTACAACCTGATGCCGCGCATCGACCAGTGGGTGGTGAACAACACGCTGGCCTGGCTGGGCGATCGTTTTCGCAAGAATTCGCGTCTCGACGGTGTGTACTGCATCAACCTGTCGGGCGCATCGCTGTCGGACGAGCGCTTTCGCGCCACCCTGCGCACCACGCTGGAGCAGGCCCGCCTGCCCACTGGCGCGATCTGCTTCGAGATCACCGAGACCGCCGCGGTGGCGAATCTTTCCAAAGTTGTGCACTTCATCCTGGAGGTGAAGCAACTCGGCTGCGCTTTTGCGTTGGACGACTTCGGCAGTGGCCTTTCGTCCTTCGCCTACCTCAAGAACCTGCCGGTGGATTTCCTGAAAATCGACGGCAGCTTCATCAAGGACATCGAGCGTGATCCCATCGATCTCGCCATGGTCCAGGCGATCAACGCCATTGGTCACGTAATGGGTTTGCGCACCATCGCCGAGTTCGTGGACAACGAAGCGATTCTGCTGCGACTGACCGAGATCGGCCTGGACTACGCCCAGGGGTACTACCTCGGAGAGCCGCGCCCGCTGGCGGAGAGTGATCAGGTGAAGATGATGCCGCGTTGAGCCGGCTCAGACCTGCTGGTACCGGGCTGGCCGGATTCCGGCTGGCGGGCGACAATCCGCGCTGGTTCAGACGAGGCGAGAACGCATGCAGGCGTGGATGGAGTGGGTGACGGGCACGGTGGCGGAAGGGGCGGCGGGCGGTGTGCCCTGGCTGGTGTGGGTGCTGCCCGCGCTGCTGTTTCTTGCGGTATGCATGCCGCTTTTCTGGATGGCCGCGCGCATGCGCCGGTTGGAGCGCGAGTTTGGCAGTGTCCGGGGCGACCTTATAGACAGCTTGCACCAGGCGCTGAACCGTCAGACCGACCGTACGCTGGCGCACGGCGATCAGGCGGCTGAACGCCTGCGCAGTCGGCTCGAGCCCGAACTCCGGGCCGGACGCGACACCGTGACCCGGCTTGCCGGCCTGCTGCAGCACCAGCTCACTGCCCAGCGCGAAGACGCGGCGCGCCGCCATGCCGAGCTGGCGGCAGCGTTCGACGGCGCGCAGGCGCGCATGCGTGGCGAGGTGCTGGAGGCGGTGCTGGCGCGTGTGGCGGAGCACGCCCGAGCCGATCGCGAGTTGCTGCAGACGGGTTTGCGGATGGCCTCGGAGCAGCTCGCGGGGGCGTCCGAAACCTTGTCGCGCACCATCAACGAACGCCTTGAGGCGATCGGCGGACAGGTGAACCAGCGGCTCGACGAAGGTTTTCGCAAGACCAACGAGACCTTTGCCAGCGTCATGGCACGGTTGGCGACGATAGATGAAGCCCAGAAGAAGATCGACGGGCTCACCACCAATGTGGTGAGCCTGCAGGAGTTGCTGGGCGACAAGCGCGCCCGCGGCGCCTTCGGCGAGGTGCAACTCGAGGCGCTGGTGCGCAATGCCTTGCCCCCTGACGCCTTCGCCTTTCAGCACGTCCTGCCCAACAACACCCGCGCCGATTGCGTGCTGCGCCTGCCCGAGCCGACCGGTCTGGTGGCAGTGGACGCCAAGTTCCCGCTCGAGAATTACCACCGCATGCTCTCGCCCGACGCCGGCGAGGCCGACCGTCGCGCCGCGCAAAGCGCTTTTCGTGCCGACATACGGCGTCACATCGATGCCATCGCGTCGCGCTACATCCTGCCCGAGATCACCTCCGACGGGGCGGTGATGTTCGTACCGGCCGAAGCGGTGTTTGCCGAGATCCATGCCTACCATCCGGAACTGGTCGCCCATGCACAGGCGCGGCGGGTGTGGATCGTATCGCCGACCACCTTGATGGCGGTGCTCAACACCGCCCGGGCAGTCCTCAAGGACGTCGAGACGCGCAAGCAGATCCATGTCATCAAGGATGCCCTGGGCAAGCTCGCCAAGGATTTCCGGCGTTTCGACGAGCGCATGGGGGCGCTGGCCCGTCACATCGACCAGGCCAACAAGGACGTGCAGGACGTACAGGTGAGTTCCCGCAAGATCACGGCGCACTTCCACAAGATCGAGGCGGCACGCCTCGATGACTTGAACGAGGCCGAACGCACCGGTGCCGACGAGGACGGCGAGCCGCCGGGGGCGCTCGAGCCTGAGGTCGGTGCGGATGCAACGCCGGCACGCGTTTCGTAGCGCGGTCTTTGATTCACATCAAAATGTCGACACGGGCAGCGCTTAAGATGCGATCGTGAACCGCCACGTCCCCCATCTTTCGATTGCAACCCTGTTGTCGGTGTTCGCAGCCACGCTGGTCGTGCTGACTTGGCGCGAGGCGCCGCCCGTTGCAGTCGAGTCCACCCAAACCCGGGCGATTTCCGAAGCGCTTGCGCGCAGCGAGCCGGTCACGCCGATTCCGTTGGCGCTGCCCGATGAGGACCCGGAGCGCATCCGGCTCGGTCGCATGCTGTTCCATGAACGCATGTTGTCGCGCGACGACAGCATCGCCTGTTCCACCTGTCATCGCCGCGAACTCGGGGGTGCCGACGGTCTTGCGCGATCGCCGGGCGTGGAGGGCGCGCTTGGCGTGGTCAATACGCCCAGCGTGTTCAATGTCCGTTTCGGCGTCGCCCAGTTCTGGGACGGAAGGGCGAAGACCCTGGAGGATCAGGCCGGCGGGCCCATCCACAATCCGCTCGAGATGGACTCGAACTGGGAGCAGGTGATCACCAAGCTCGCGCGGCGCGAGGACTATCGCGAACAGTTCCGCCTCGCCTATCCGCGTGAAGGCATGTCGGCAGTCACCATCGCTGCTGCGCTGGCGGCCTACGAGCGCTCGCTGGTCACGCCGAACGCGCCGTTCGACCGCTATCTGCGCGGCGACATCGCGGCCCTGACCGCGGACGAGGCCGAAGGCTATGCGCGCTTCAAGCGCCTGGGGTGCGCCAGCTGCCACCAAGGGGTGAACATCGGCGGCAACCTTTACCAGCGCTTTGGCGTCATGGGCGATTACTTTGCCGACCGCGGGGCCCCGACGCGGGCCGACCTTGGCCGCTACAACGTCACCGGTGACGAGGCCGACCGCCATGTGTTCAAGGTACCCAGCCTGCGCAACGTTGCGCTCACCGCGCCGTACTTCCACGATGCCGGGGCCGACACCCTGGAAGAGGCGGTCGACATCATGGGGCGCTACCAGCTTGGTCGTCCGCTCACCGCGGAGGACCGGCGCCTGATCGTCGCCTTTCTGCGTTCGCTGACGGGCGAACTGCCGCAGGAGGGGCGCGAATGACGGCCGACGGCACGCAGGGCGGGGCGCCGCATATCGGCGCCGACGCCGGTGGGTTGTCCGCCAACCCCCGCAGGCTCGCCACCATGCTGCTCATCATCGCGGTGGCGGCGAGCGCGCTGAGTGCCTTGTTTCTCGGTGCCGATTCGGTCAACGCCCGTCATCATCAGGACTACGAGCGTCATCTGCGCGCGCTGCGGCAGGCCGATGCCCAGTTGAATGCCGCCTTGCTGGCGAGTCGGGTAGGCTTGCAGATGGACTTCGACACCCTGGTCGCCGCCAGCCGGGACGTGGATGTCGCGGTCGCCGCGTTGAGCCATGTGCCGGACTTCCTGCCCGATGCCGATCGCCAGCGCGTTGCGTTGGACATCGAAACCTATGTTGTCGCCCAGGCCGACAAGCAGCATCAGGTCGACCACTTCAAGCGCGAGATTGCGGTGCTGCGCAATTCGCTCGCCTTCCTGCCCGAAGCGACCGACCGCTACATCGCCGATCCGTCACTCACTATCGTCGAGACTCGGCCGGTGGGCACGCTTGTGCGCGGCATCATGGGCTATGCCCAGACCGGCGACCCCGACCTTGGACGCGCCCTGCTGCAGCGCCTCAATGGCATAGAGGCCGGCCTGGAGGGCGGGTCGGACCGGCACGACACCTTGCATACGGTGCTCCTTCATGCGCGCGCGGTGCTTGAGCGCAAACCGGTGGTCGACGGGTTGATGTACGGCATTCTGGCAATGCCGACGGCGGTGCTGGGCGAACGCATCAGCACCGGCTATGCGCTGGGCTACGAACGTGCGTCGCGTCATGCACACCACTACCGGGCCGCGCTATACGTTTTTGCGCTGGCGCTTGCGGGCTATCTCGCCATGGCCATGTTGCGCCTGGGGCGGACCTCCGGGGCATTGGCACATGCCAACCGCGATCTGCGCGAGCGGGTGGCGGCACTGCATCGCGCGCGTGACGAGTTGAAGCTGTACGCGACCGTCTTCACCAACGCCTGCGAAGGCATGGTGATTACCGACGGCAGTGCTCGCATCGTTGCCGCGAATCCCGCGTTCACCGAAATTACCGGCTACGCCCTCGACGACGTTCTCGGTCGTACGCCGGCGCTGCTGTCCTCCGGGCGGCAGGACGAGGCCTACTACCGCGGCATGTGGTCCACGCTGGCGACCGAGGGGCAGTGGCGGGGCGAGATATGGAATCGCCGTCGAGACGGCGAGGTGTTCCCTGAGTGGTTGTCGATCACCGCGGTGCGCGATCAGGCCGGCCTCGCCAGTCACTACATCGGCATTTTCTCCGACATTACCGAGCGCAAGGCGGCGGAGGCACGCATTCATCATCTGGCGCACCACGATGCACTCACCTGCCTGCCGAATCGCCTGCTGCTGCAGGACCGCCTGGAGCAGGCCATCCTGCAGGCGCGGCGCAAGCGCCGTCAAGCAGCCGTGATGTTCATCGATCTGGATCGTTTCAAGCTCATCAATGACAGCCTCGGCCACGAGGTAGGCGACCGTCTGTTGAAGCAGGTCGCGCTGCGCTGCGTGGACGCGGTGCGGGACACCGATACGGTGGCGCGGCTTGGAGGTGACGAGTTCGTGGTGGTCTTGCCCGAGGTCGCCGATGCGCAGGAAGCCGCACTGGTGGCGCGCAAGCTGGTTGCTGCGCTGGGGGCGGCGTACCGGCTCGACTCGCACGAGCTCACCGTGACCGCCAGCATCGGCATTGCGCTGTATCCCGACGACGGTGCCACCGCCTCGATTCTGCTGCGCAATGCGGATGCGGCCATGTACGGCTCCAAGGAAGGGGGGCGCAACCACTATCGCTTCTACTCCAGCGATCTCGATTCGACCTCGCTGGGCGAGTTGTTGCTCGAGAACCAACTACGCGGCGCGGTGGACCGGGGCGAGCTCAGACTCTACTACCAGCCCAAGGTGGCGGCTGCGAGCGGGCAGGTGGTCGGCGCCGAGGCCTTGCTGCGGTGGCAGCACCCGGAACTCGGCGTCCTGCCGCCGGGACGCTTCGTGCCCGCTGCGGAAGCATCCGGGCTCATCGTGCCGATCGGCGCCTGGGTATTGCGCGAGGCCTGCCGCCAGATGCGACAGTGGCTGGATGCCGGACTCGCGCCAGTGCCGGTGGCGGTGAATCTCTCGGCTCAGCAGTTTGCCCAGCAAGACATTGTGCAACTCGTTCGCGACAGTCTGGCGGAACAGCGCCTGCCCTCGGAATTGCTGGAACTTGAACTCACCGAAACCATGCTGATGCGCGATTTCGCCCGGACCGACGAGGTGCTCGCCCAGCTGAGGGCCATGGGGGTACGGTTGGCGATCGACGATTTTGGCTCGGGCTATTCCTCGCTCGCCTACCTGAAGCTGTTCGACGTGGACGTGCTTAAGATGGACCGCAGCTTCATCGGCGATATCGGCAGCGACACCGATGATGGCAAGCTGGCGGCCGCGGTCATCGCGCTGGCCCACAGTCTCGACTGTCAGGTGGTCGCCGAGGGCGTGGAGACCGCCTTCCAGCGCGACTTCCTGGCGTCCCATCATTGCGACCAGTTGCAGGGCTATCTGTTCGGTCGTCCCGAGCCGGCGCAGGCCTTCGCCGGGCGCATTGGCGCGCGCTTGGCTGCCTGACCCATGCGCGGTGAAACGGCCGGGTGCGCAGGCGAAACCGCTGAGGCGGTTCTTACATGGCTAGTCCGCCCGGCGCGGATTCGATAAGTCGACCAGAGCGGTGGATCAGCCGCCAATGTAGGACATCTCGATCTTCGGGCGTTTCGCTGTATTGGCGCTGCGGATCTCCGAATAGCGGTCTTCGCGCGCCTCCCACACCCCGGCGATGACGCGATCGAGCGTGAGATCGTCCGCGCCGTCACGGATCAGCTGACGCAGGTCGTGGCCGCGATCGGCGAACAAACAGGTGAACAGCTTGCCTTCGGTCGACAGCCGGATGCGCGTACAGGTGGCGCAAAAGGCCTCGGTCACCGAGGAGATCACGCCAATTTCGCCGGCGCCGTCGCGGTAGCGCCAGCGTTCGGCGACCTCGCCGGTGTAGTTGGGGTCGAGCGACTCGAGCGGAAAAACCCGGTCGATGCGCGCGATGATCTCGCGCGACGGCACGACTTCGTCCATCTTCCAGCCGTTGGAACTGCCCACATCCATGAACTCGATGAAGCGTACGACATGGCCGCTGCCGCGGAAATGCCGCGCCATGTCCACCACGCCGTCATCGTTCACGCCGCGCTTGACCACCATGTTGATCTTCACCGGGCCCAGGCCTGCTTCCGCAGCCGAGTCAATGCCGCGCAGCACGTCGGCCACCGGGTAGTCTGCGTCGTTCATGGCGCGGAAGGTGGGGTCGTCGATCGCATCCAGGCTGACCGTCACCCGATGCAGGCCCGCTGCCTTAAGGCGGTGGGCCATGCGCGGCAGCAGCACCCCGTTGGTGGTGAGGGTCAGCTCCACCTCCGGGAGCGTCGCAAGCTGGCCAATGAGGGCGTCCACGTCCTTGCGCAGCAAGGGTTCGCCGCCGGTGATGCGCAGCTTGCGTACGCCCCGCTCAACGAACAGGCGAGCTACGCGGGTGATCTCCTCGAAGCTGAGCAGTTCGTTGCGTGGCAGGAAGGTGTAGTCCTTGTCGAAGACCGATCGCGGCATGCAATACACGCAGCGGAAGTTGCAACGATCCGTCACGGAAATCCGCAGATCGCGCACCTCGCGGCCGCGGCGGTCGCGCAACGGGCCTGGAGGGGCGTCACGCAACAAGGCGGGGTCCAACGTGGTCGGGATGACGGCCGGGCGAATCGGAATGGTTTTCATCGTTCTCTTCGAGGCAGGCAATTGGGGTGGTGCGATGTGCGCGGCGGGTGTTGGACCGCGGCGCAGTATCGCCTGTCAGGCCCGGTTCGTACTTGACCGCGAGCAAAATGGACATTCTGCGGGTACGCGGGGCTGTGCCGCTGTGCGATGTTCCCGGGGCATGCATCCATCGCTGGAGCAAAGTCCCGACAGCGCGCAGACGATCCGGTTCTGAGGATTCGTGCCGCCTTCCTGCTACGATTATCGGCACACCCTCGGTGCGGCGCAAGCCGCGCCGCACCAAGTTCATAGCCGTACCGGCCGGCATCGCACCCATCGAGGCGAGCGCGGCCGCTCCCAGGAGAGTCATTACATGCAGCATTCCGCCGGCCTTGCCGCCGAGCAGTTACGCCGGGTGTGCGACCCCGCACGTCTCGAATTCAGCACCACCGACGACTTGCAGGATCTTCCAGGCGGCCTGGGCCAGGCGCGCGCCGAGGAGGCGCTGGAGTTCGGGCTGGCGATGCGTCAGCCTGGCTTCCATGTCTTCGTGCTGGGCGCTTCCGGGACCGGGCGGCATGCCACGGCGCTCAGGCTGGTGAGTGGGCTGGCCGCGGCCACGCCGGTCCCGCCCGACCTGTGCTATGTCTTCAACTTCGCCGAGCCGTTGCGACCGTGCCTGATGGCATTGCCGGCCGGGCGTGGGCTGAGGCTGCGCGACGACATGCGTGACCTTATTCGCGAACTCGGGCCGGCGATCGAGGCGGCGCTGGACGCGGAAACCCACAGCAATCGGGTCGACGCCTTGCAGGATGCCCACAAAGCGCGCGAGGAGGAGGCCTTGGGCGCGCTTGGCAAAGCCTGCTCGGCCGAGGGGCTGGCCCTGATCCGCACTCCGGAGGGGTTTGTGTTCGCCCCCACCGAGGGCGGTGGGACGCTGTCACCGGAGGCCTTCGAGCAGTTGCCGGAGGCGCGGCGCAACGAGATCGAGGCAAGCGTGGGGCGCTGGAGCGAGCGCCTCGCCGATTTGCTGTCCGAGTTCCCGGGCTGGCGCAAAGCGCTGCGTGACTCGGTCGCGCGCGCCGAGCGTGATGCGCTGGAGCCGACCGTCACCCATGTGCTTGCCGAACTGCGCGCCCGCTACGAGGATCTGCCGCAGGTACTGACCTTTCTCGACGCCATTCGCGACGATCTGCTGCGGCGCTCGGGAGACTGGCAGCTCGCCGAGGACGACGAGGACGATGACAGGGAGGAGGGGCCGCGGGCGCGCTTTCACCGCTACGAAGTCAATCTCCTGGTCAGCCATGCGGCCACGGAAGGCGCGCCGGTGGTGGTGGAGGACAATCCGTCGTTCGGCAACCTGGTTGGCCGTATCGAGCACATTGCCCACATGGGTACCATGGTGACGCACTTCGGACTGATCCGTGCCGGCGCCCTGCATCGTGCTTGTGGCGGTTATCTGCTGATGGATGCGGAGCGCCTGCTGACTCAGCCGTTCGCCTGGGATGCGCTCAAGCGAGCGCTGCGGGCCGGCGAGATCGTCATCGAACCGCCGCCCGAGGCGGTGGCCTGGAGTAATGCGCTCAGCCTTGCGCCGGAGCCGGTCGCCTGCGCCCTCAAGGTGGTGCTGATCGGTGACCGCGATATCTTCCACCTGCTCACCGACCACGATCCGGATTTCGCCGAGTTGTTCAAGGTGGCGGCGGATTTCGACGATGACATGCCGCGTACCGACGAGAACACGCGGCATTTTGCTCTTCTCCTGGGCACGCTCGCTCGTCACTCGCAGTTGCTGCCGCTCGATGCGCCTGCGGTGGCGCGTGTGGTGGAGGAGGCGGCGCGGCTGGCCGAGGATTCGGGGCGCCTGTCGCTGCATACGCGGCTGCTTGCGGACATGATGCGCGAGGCCGATTTCCATGCCCGTCGTGACGCCTGCGACGTGATCGGCCGCGATCATGTCGCTCGTGCCGTCGCTGCACGCATCCGCCGTTTCGGCCGCTACTCGGAGCGGGTGCTCGACGACATGCTCGAGAACACCATTCTGATTTCCACCGAGGGCGCGCGTGCCGGTCAGATCAACGCGCTGGTAGTGGTCGAGATTGCCGGTGCAATGTTCGGCCACCCCGCCCGTATCACCGCCACCGCCCGTCTGGGCGAGGGTGATGTGGTGGACGTCGAGCGCGAGATCGAACTGGGCGGGGCCATCCACTCCAAGGGGGTGCTCATCCTGTCGGCCTTCCTCGCCGCCCGCTACGCCCGCCATCAACCCCTGTCGCTGTCCGCCAGCCTGGTGTTCGAACAATCCTATGCGCCGGTGGAAGGGGATTCGGCTTCCATGGCCGAGCTTTGCGCGCTGTTGTCGGCGCTTGCCGACGTGCCGATCAATCAGGCAATCGCGGTGACGGGGTCGGTGAACCAGTTCGGCGAGGCGCAGGCGGTCGGCGGCGTAAACGAGAAGATCGAGGGTTTCTTCGACCTGTGCGCTGCGCGCGGTCTGACCGGGGAGCAGGGGGTGATCATTCCCGCTGCGAGCGTGCGCCACCTGATGTTGCGCGAGGACATCGTGGATGCCGCCCGGACGGGGCGCTTCCGCGTCTGGTCCGTGCGCAACGTCGACGAGGCCATCGAAGTCCTGACCGGATGGCCTGCCGGCGTCATGGATGCCAAGGGGGTGTTGCCCAAGGGCACGGTCAACTATCGGGTTGCCCAGGCGCTCGCGGGCATGACCGCAGCACACCACGCCCACTCCGGCGGTGGTCACGGGCGGGCACAACACCGCCAGCGCCGGCGCGACCTGGGCGGGGATATCGAAGGCGGGGAATGAGATGCGTCGGGGCGCTGCGGAACCAGGCGCCCCGGCCCGTTCCTGCCCACTGCAAGCCCGCTGTGCGGGCGTTGCCGCCCGGGGGGGGGCGTGACGTCGTTGTAGGGGGAACGAAGCAGCTTGCAGAAACGAGAAAGCCACCCGAAGGGTGGCTTTCTCGAAACTGGCTCCCCGACCCGGGCTCGAACCAGGGACCTGCGGATTAACAGTCCGTCGCTCTACCGACTGAGCTATCGGGGAAAAACCTGTACAACAAACACGACCGATCACTGCTTTTGCACTGGAACCGGCTGGCTCCAACTGCATGGTGACGCCGGAAAACGCTGGCGTCGCCTGAAACTTGGCTCCCCGACCTGGGCTCGAACCAGGGACCTGCGGATTAACAGTCCGTCGCTCTACCGACTGAGCTATCGGGGAACAGAGCCGCGCATTCTAGGCAATGCGCGGCTCTTCGTCAAGAATTCGTGACGAAATTCTTGACCCTCACTTCGCCATGACCGTGCCAATGGCCTTGGCCACGTAGCCAATGTTCTTGGAATTGAGGGCAGCGAGGCAGATACGGCCGGTCGACACCGCGTAGATGCCGAAATCACTCTTCAAGGCTTCCACCTGAGCGGCGCTCAGGCCGGTGTAGGAGAACATCCCCCGTTGCTGGATCACGAACGAGAAGTCCTGCGCCACGCCTTCTGCCTTGAGTTGCTCGACCAGGCCGGTGCGCATGTCGCGGATACGGTCGCGCATGCCGGCCAGTTCGTTTTCCCACATCTGTCGCAGTTCGGGCGAATTCAGTACGGCTGCGACGATCGCGCCGCCATGGATGGGCGGATTGGAGTAGTTGGTGCGGACCACGCGTTTGACCTGCGACAGTACCCGGGCGGATTCATCCTTGCTGTCGGTGACGATGGACAGCGCACCGACGCGTTCGCCGTAGAGGGAGAACGACTTGGAGAACGAACTGGACACGAAGAAATTCAGCCCGCTGCCGGAGAACAGGCGCACCGCCAGCGCGTCCGGTTCGATGCCGTCGGCAAAACCCTGGTAGGCCATGTCGAGGAAGGGCACCAGGCCGCGAGCACGGCAGGCCTCGACCACGTCGCCCCATTGCGCCTCGCTGAGGTCGGCGCCGGTGGGGTTGTGGCAGCACGCATGCAGCACGACGATGGCCCCCGCCGGAAGCGATTCGAGCTTCGCCTTCATCGCGGCGAAGTCCACGCCGCGCGTGGTGGCATCGTAATAGGGGTAGTTCTCCACCTTGAAACCGGCCGATTCGAACAACGCACGGTGGTTTTCCCAGCTCGGATCGGAGATATGCACCACGGCCTCGGGGTTGAGGCGCTTCAGGAAGTCAGCGCCCACCTTGAGTGCCCCCGTGCCGCCCAGCGCCTCGACCGTGACGACACGGCCTGCGGCGATGAGTTCGGAGTCCTTGCCGAACACCAGGTTCTGGACTGCCGAGTTATAGGCCGCCGGCCCTTCGATGGGCTGATAGCCGCGTGCCGGAGCGGCTTCGAGCCGTGCCTTCTCGGCCACCTTGACCGCCTCGAGCAGCGGGATCTTGCCGTTGTCATCGTAATAGACACCGACGCCGAGGTTCACTTTCTCGGTACGGGTGTCGGCGGCATAGGCTTCGTTGAGACCGAGGATGGGGTCGCGGGGGGCCATTTCGACCTTGGCGAACAGCGAGGCGGACATGTGGGCTCCAGGATGGGGTGCGGCGGCAGGGGGAACCGGGTTGGCGTCCCGTGGTCCGTGCATGCGTGCTTTGCACCGGGTTTTGCGAAATAATCGATGTTTCGTCGGCGCCGGGCCGGTCGCCAGACCGTTTGTTGCACCGCCAAAACAACGGGAAATTCTAGCATGACGAGTTCTTCGGGTAGCGGATCCGTGGTCACCTTTCCGGGGAGCCCTTTCCGGCTGCATCAGCCGTTCCCCCCCGCGGGCGATCAGCCCACGGCGATCGCGCAACTGGTGGAAGGAATCGACGATGGATTGATGTTCCAGACCCTGCTCGGCGTGACCGGATCCGGCAAGACCTACACCATGGCCAACGTCATTGCCCGCTGTGGCAGGCCGGCGCTTGTGCTGGCGCACAACAAGACGCTTGCCGCGCAGTTGTATTCCGAGTTCCGCGAATTTCTGCCCGAGAACGCGGTGGAGTACTTCGTTTCCTACTACGATTATTACCAGCCCGAAGCCTACGTTCCGTCGCGCGATCTGTTCATTGAGAAGGACTCGAGCATCAACGAGCATATCGAACAGATGCGGCTGTCGGCCACCAAGAGTCTGATGGAGCGGCGCGACGTGGTCATCGTGGGGACGGTCTCGACCATCTACGGTATCGGCGATCCGGTCGACTACCATGCCATGGTGCTGCACCTGCGCGAAGGTGAACGGATGGGGCATCGTGACCTCATCCAGCGCCTGGTGGCGATGCAATACACCCGCGCCGACATCGATTTCCGCCGCGGTACCTTCCGCGTCCGCGGTGACGTGATCGACATTTTCCCGGCGGAGAACGCAGAGCTTGCGATTCGGGTGGACATGTTCGACGACGAGATCGAGCACCTGACGCTGTTCGACCCGCTGACCGGACATCTCAAGAACAAGCTGGTGCGTTTCACCGTCTATCCGTCCAGCCATTACGTGACGCCGCGCGCCACCGTGTTGCAGGCGATCGAGGCGATCAAGCAGGAACTGCGCGATCGCGTGGCCCACTTTCAGCGCGAGAACAAGCTGGTGGAGGCGCAACGCATCGAGCAGCGCACCCGCTTCGACCTCGAGATGCTCAACGAAATGGGCTTTTGCAAGGGCATCGAAAACTATTCCCGGCACCTGTCCGGACGCGGCCCGGGTGAGCCGCCACCGACGCTTATCGACTACCTGCCAGCCGACGCGCTGCTGTTCGTCGACGAGTCGCACGTCACCGTGCCGCAGGTTGGCGGCATGTACAAGGGTGATCGGTCACGCAAGGAAAACCTGGTGGAGTACGGCTTCCGCCTGCCGTCGGCGCTGGACAACCGGCCGCTGCGCTTCGAGGAATTCGAGCGCTTGATGCCGCAGACGGTCTTCGTCTCCGCGACTCCGTCGCGCTACGAGGAGGAGCATCAGGGGCAGGTGGTCGAGCAGGTAGTGCGGCCCACCGGCCTGATCGACCCCGAGGTTGAAGTGCGGCCGGCGACCACCCAGGTCGACGATCTCTTGTCGGAGGCCAAACGCCGCATCGAGGTGGGCGAGCGGGTGCTCGTCACCACCCTGACCAAGCGCATGGCCGAGGATCTGACCGACTACCTCATGGAAAACGGGTTGCGGGTGCGCTACCTGCACTCCGACATCGACACCGTCGAGCGGGTGGAGATCATCCGCGATCTGCGCCTGGGCGAATTCGACGTGCTGGTTGGCATCAACCTGCTGCGCGAGGGCCTGGACATTCCCGAGGTGTCGCTGGTCACCATCCTCGATGCGGACAAGGAAGGCTTTCTGCGCTCGGCGCGTTCGCTGATCCAGACCATAGGCCGTGCCGCCCGCCACATCCATGGCAAGGCCATTTTGTATGCCGATGTGATTACCGACTCGATGAAGGCGGCGATGAACGAGACCGAGCGGCGGCGGCTCAGGCAGATCGCCTTCAACGAGGCCAACGGCATCGTGCCCAAAACCGTGACCAAGCGGATCAAGGACATCATCGACGGCGTGTACTCCACGTCGAATGACGACAGGGCACGCGCTGCGGCGGAACCCGGCACCGACTATGAGTTGATGGATGAGAAGGCGCTGGGCAAGGCGATCAAGAAACTGGAGAAGGAAATGCAGGAGCACGCCCGCAATCTCGATTTCGAAAAGGCGGCTGCGGCACGCGACGAGTTGTTCAGGTTGCGGCAGCGCGCCTTCGGCGCCGACCAGCATGGAACACCGTGACATTGGCGCGTCCAGCGGCGGTTTCTACGATGATTGGAGAAGCAAGTCTTGAAAAGTGTGTTGTTTGTCTGTACCGGGAACATCTGCCGTTCGCCGACCGCGGAGGGCGTGGCGATCAGCATGATTGCGCAGCGTGGCCTGGGAGATTTGATTACGGTGGACTCGGCCGGGACGCATGGCCACCACGTCGGCGAGGCACCCGATCCGCGTACCCGAAAGGCTGCCGAGAAACGCGGCTACGATTTGTCCCGGCTGCGCGCGCGCAGGCTGGAACTTCGCGATTTCCAGGCCTTCGACCTGTTGCTCGCGATGGACGCCGGTCACCTTGAGATCATGACCCGGATGTGTCCCGAAGTGTACCGGCCGCGACTGGGCCTGTTCATGCGTTATGCGCGTGAGCATGCCCTCGACGAAGTGCCCGATCCCTACTATGGGGGCGCGCGGGGGTTCGAGGCCGTGCTCGACTATTGCGAGGACGGCGTAAGCGGCTTGCTGGACGAGTTGGCAGGCGCCCGCTAGCGGAAGCTCTGATCAGATCCGTTCGTCCTGAGCCCTTCGGCTGCGCGCCGCACAGGCTTGTCGAAGGGTATGCCTCGGAAAATGAGACAGGGGGGGGGCCCCCCCCCACAGGGGCGGCCCCCCCGGGCCAGCACAACCCAGGAAAGCGCCCCGGGCCGCGAACAGGG
>JBKBMG010000027.1:0-34870 GCA_046295975.1 Rhodocyclaceae bacterium | reverse complement strand
GCCGCCCCCCTGTGCCCTGCATGCAGCAGGATCGCGCGCGGAAGCGCTTACTGGCCCTGCTGACCCGCGGTCGTTTTAGCGGTTTCGACCTGTTGCAGCGGCTCGTTCGGGACAACCGCCGCCGGTTTGGGCTTGCGGCCCAGTCGTTGCGGCTCCTCAACCACTGGCGCGGTGACCGCGGCTTTGCGGTTGTCGGTCTCGATCAGCACCAGCCCACATTCCTCGAGCGCGCCGGCCAGGTCGATCGGGCGTGCGGCTTCGTTGGCCGATGCCGGCTTCGGCGTTTGCACGGCGGCAACCTCATCGGCTGCAGCGCTGGCTGCTGCCTCTGAAACGCTTGCGGTGCCTTGCGTGCCCGCTTCGTCTGCCGTCGGGACGGCGGACGACTCCGAAGTATCGGCAGCGGGAGAAACCGCGGGACGGGCTTCTTCAGCCGCAGCGTCTGCCGGGGTGGGCGTCATCATCGCCGAACCAGAAGGCTCGGTGGCTGCGATCGGCTCCGCCAGCGGCGCGAAAATGGTTTCGGTAGCGGCAGGGTGGGCGTCGGCTTCAATCGCCGGGGCCGCCTCGTTGACCGTCGTCTCGATCGCGACCTGCTCCTCATCCTGTTGCGGCGGCGTGGCATCGACCACATCTGCAATCGTGACGGGGGCCGGTTCGTCGAGCGGCAGGCTGGCCTGGGTATGTGCCGAGCTGGCGCGTACCGAGGTCGTGCGTGCTGCTTCCGATCCGCTCAGCGAGGCTGCCGACGACAGCGGCGCGGCAGCGGGCAGGGGGGCGGCAGCCGGAAGCGGTGCCGCAGGGGCGAGCGGCGCTGCAGCGGGGAGCGGCGCATCGTTGCGTCGGACATCCACCGTCTCCACCGGTCCGGCCACAATCGGTGCCGGGGGCGCATCGGCCTGCGTCACGTCGCCCGCCGCGGCGGTGACCGCGGCCTCGGAGGATTCGGCAGTGTCGCTGTCTACAACGTCGGAGTCGGCGTCGTCGTCGCGCTCGGTCTGCTCGCCCTGGACGTCGTCCGGACGATTGCCACGGCGGCCACGGCTGCGGCGACGGCGTTTGCCCGGTGCGCCGGTGTCGGTGCCCGCAGCAGCATCGGCTGGTGCGGCGGCGGCCTCGCTGGCCGACGTCGTTTCGGCTGCCGTGGCGGCGATCACACCTGCTTCGACCGCTTCGACGGCTGCTTCGGCCGGCTGGCCGTTGCGTTGTCCGCGTCCGCGCCGATTGCGGCCCTGGCCCGCCTCACCACGTTCCTGGCGTTGTTCGGCCTGTGCCGTGTCGCGCTCCCTGCTTTCGGCGCGCCCCTTGTCCTTGGCGCCGGACGGTGCCGGGCGGGCGAGGGCGCCTTCTTCCTCACGCTCGGGGCGGTTGCCGTCGCGTCGGTTGCGGTTGCCTCCCTTGCGCTCCCCACGCTCTTGGCGGTCGCGCTGGGTACGTGCCTCGCGAGGCTTGGTCTCGGTGGCGACGGGGGGCGTTGGCTCGGTTGTGGTGCTGCCCGAACCGGACAGCCAGCCGAACAGCTTCTTGAAAAGTCCCGGTTTGGCTGCGACGGCCGGTTCGGCGACGGGTGCGGCCTCGGCGACAGGGGCCGGGCGTTCGGGCGAAATGCCCTTGACCACCGCCTCGGCGCGCGGCGGTTTGCCATCGCCGCGTTCACCCGGAAGGCGCAGGTTTTCCTGCGCCGGCGCGCCAACCATCTGATAGCTCGCCAGGGCGATGTCCTCCTGGTTGAGCTGGTCGTGACGCAGGCGCACGATCTCGTGATGCGGCGTTTCGAGATGCCTGTTGGGGACGATGATCAATTGGATCTTGTGCCGCAACTCGATGCGCGCGATGTCCGAGCGCTTCTCGTTGAGCAGGAAGGTTGCGACGTCGACCGGTACCTGCACGTGCACGCCGCCGGTGTTCTCCTTCATCGCTTCTTCTTCGAGAATGCGGAGGATGTGCAGCGCGGACGATTCGGTGCTGCGGATATGGCCGGTGCCATTGCAGCGCGGGCACGGGATGTAGCTGGTCTCGGCAAGCGCCGGACGCAGGCGCTGGCGGGACAGTTCCAGCAGGCCGAAGCGGCTGATCTTGGCGGTCTGCACGCGCGCACGGTCGTGCCTGAGTGCGTCGCGCAGGCGGTTCTCCACTTCGCGCTGATTCTTCTGCGACTCCATGTCGATGAAATCGATCACGATCAGTCCGCCGAGGTCGCGCAGGCGCAACTGGCGGGCGATTTCGTCCGCGGCCTCAAGGTTGGTACGCAGCGCTGTTTCCTCGATGTCCGCGCCCTTGGTTGCGCGGCCCGAGTTGACGTCGACCGAGACCAGTGCCTCGGTGTGGTCGATCACCACCGCGCCGCCGCTAGGCAGGTTCACCTGACGGGAATAGGCGGACTCGATCTGGTGCTCGATCTGGAAGCGTGAGAACAGCGGTACGTCGTCACTGTAGCGCTTCACCTTGTTCACGTTGCCCGGCATTACGTGGGCCATGAACTGGCGCGCCTGCTCGAAGACGTCGTCGGTGTCGATCAGGATCTCGCCGATGTCGGGCTGGAAGTAGTCGCGGATCGCGCGGATCACCAGACTGCCTTCCTGATAGATCAGGAAGGCACCGGTCTGCTGCTGGGCCGCGCCTTCGATCGCCTGCCACAGCTGAATGAGGTAGTTCAGGTCCCACTGCAGTTCTTCGGCGTTGCGGCCGATCGCCGCGGTGCGGGCGATCAAGCTCATGCCGTTGGGCACTTCGAGTTGGTCCATCGCCTCGCGCAACTCGGTGCGGTCGTCGCCTTCGACGCGGCGCGAAACGCCACCGCCACGCGGGTTGTTGGGCATCAGAACGAGGTAGCGTCCGGCCAGCGAAATAAAGGTGGTGAGCGCTGCGCCCTTGTTGCCGCGTTCGTCCTTTTCGACCTGGACGATGAGTTCCTGGCCGACCTTCAGCCCATCCTGCGGACGCGACTTGCCGTTTTCACCACCACCGGTGGCGAAATTGGAGCGTGCGATTTCCTTGAAAGGGAGAAAGCCATGGCGCTCCGAGCCGTAGTCGACAAAAGCCGCCTCCAGACTCGGTTCGATGCGAGTGATGACCGCCTTGTAGATGTTGCTCTTGCGTTCCTCTTTGGCGGCCGATTCGATGTCGAGGTCGATCAGTTTCTGACCATCGACGATCGCGACGCGGAGTTCCTCGGCCTGCGTCGCATTGAAAAGCATGCGCTTCATTTATGTCGTTCTCCCGCGCTGACACACACGGGCAGGACGAACGGCGCGCACCATCGCGCTTAACGAATTCAGGAGCGGTCTTGTAAAGCTTCTTTCATCCGGTAGTTACGGGCTTTGATGGGTCGGCTGGTCCATTTCATGCATTCCCGCACTGGGGGTCACCCGGGGCCGGAACGCTTGATCCTGCATGTGTGCTGCGCGTCTAAAATCGATTCATTGGATCGAAGTTTGTATTGGCGTTACCATCGCTGCCTTTCCAGGCACCGAGAGCACGTTTTGGTGATCCGGGAGCTCGCTTGTGGGCTCGATGTCCTTCTCCTTGCTCCGCCTTGTGGCGTGAGTGGATGGGATCGCAACCGGATCGGCCGTCACAGAGTATATTTCATGATCCCCGCGCAAGGCAAAGCAATTGCGGTTCGCCGCGAAGTGATCGACGAGGCGGCCGAAGGCCAGCGCATCGACAACTATCTGATGCGGGTGTGCAAGGGGGTGCCCAAGAGCCACGTGTACCGCATCCTGCGCAGCGGCGAGGTGCGGGTGAACGGCGGTCGGGTGAGCCAGACGTACAAGTTGCGCCTGGGCGACGAGGTGCGCATTCCGCCGATTCGCGTCGCGGAGCCCGCGTCTGGCGCGAAGGCGCCGGCCGGGAGGGCCTTGCCGGTGGTCTACGAGGACGACGCACTGCTGGTGGTCGACAAGCCGGCCGGCAAGGCGGTGCACGGAGGCAGCGGCGTGAGCTTCGGCGTGATCGAGCAGTTGCGCGCGCAGCGGCCGGAAGCTCGCATGCTGGAACTTGCGCACCGGATAGATCGTGAGACGTCGGGGCTGCTAATCGTTGCCAAGAAACGCTCGGCGTTGAAAGTGCTGCACGACATGATGCGCGAGGGGCGGATGGAAAAGCGCTATCTCACACTGGTTTCCGGTGTGTGGCGCAATCCCGTTCAGCACATCCGGCAGCCGTTGTTCAAGTACTTGTTGCCCGATGGCGAACGGCGGGTCAAGGTCAGCCCTGAAGGCAAGCCATCCCACAGCGTTGTGCGCCGCGTCAGGGGGTGGCGCCGGTTTACGTTGCTCGAGGTGGAACTGCGCACTGGCCGTACCCATCAGATTCGTGTGCATCTCGCGCATCTTGGCTTTCCGTTGTGCGGAGATGACAAGTACGGCGACTTCGCATTGAACAAGCTCCTCCAGGGCGAGGGGCTCAAGCGCATGTTTCTGCATGCGGCCCGACTCGGCTTCGAGCATCCGCTCACCGGCGAGCGGATCGAGCTGGAGTCGCCATTGCCCGAGGAGTTGCGCACATATATTGATGGACTCGACGACAGGGAAGGGGGGAGTGACGAGTGAGCGGTACAGGCGAGGAGGTGGCAGGCATGGCCGCCAGGCAATACGAACTGGTGGTGTTCGACTGGGACGGCACGCTGATGGATTCGGCGGGCGCTATCGTGCGCGCGATCATCGCTGCCTGTCATGACCTGGCGCTACCGCCGCCCAGCGATGCGCAGGCGCGCTACGTGATCGGGCTCGGACTGGGGGATGCCCTCCGGCATGCGGTGCCGTCTTTGTCGTCCGATGACTATCCGCGCATGGTCGAGCGCTACCGCCACCACTTCCTTTCAAGCGACCATGAGCTGGGTCTGTTTCCGGGCATGTTCGAGATGATCGAGGTACTCGCGAGACGGGGAAGGATGCTTGCGGTGGCCACGGGCAAGAGCCGGGTGGGGCTTGATCGTGCGTTGGGCAACACTGGCCTGACTCCGTTCTTTCATGCCACGCGCTGTGCCGACGAGTGTTTTTCCAAGCCGCATCCGGCAATGCTCGAGGAGCTCATGGAGGAGCTCGGCGTGCAGCCCGAGCGTACGCTGATGGTGGGCGACACCACGCATGATCTGCAGATGGCGCGCAATGCTCGGGTCGCTGCCGTGGCGGTGTCCTTCGGCGCGCATCCACGGGCGGCGCTGGAGGCGGAGGCGCCGCTCGCCATCATCGACACGCCGCGGGGTTTGTCGACATGGCTGACCGCGAGCGCCTGATCTGTGCTTCGTCCGCGCTGGTCGAGGGCGGAGAGTGTGTGCGCTTCGAGTGTCCGGGGCCGGGTGGTGGTGAGCCGGCGTTCGTCGTGCGCTATGCCGGCCGGCCTCATGCGTACCTGAACCGCTGCGCCCACGTGCCGATCGAGCTCGACTGGATGCCCGGTCGACTGTTTGATCTGACCGGACACTACCTGGTTTGTGCGATGCATGGTGCGCACTATGAAGCATGGTCCGGCCTGTGCACGATGGGTCCGTGCAAGGGCGCGCGCCTGCATCGCCTCGAAATCGTCGAGCATGACGGGGGCGTGTATCTCTGCTTGCCGTCGGGGGGTGATGGGTGACGCGGGTGCGCCGCGATCAGTTCGCCAGCAGGAGAAAGAGCGCCGGCCGGCGGGCGAGTTCCGGTCGCGGCGGCTTCCGCCACTCGGCGATGCTGCGAGTGGCGATCCATTCCTCGTCGGTCGTCAGGTCGCGGGCGACGCACAGTCGCGTGGCCGGCTTGCAGACCCTGATCAGGGCGTCGAACAGACGGTCGTTGCGGTAAGGCGTCTCGATGAAGATCTGGGTGCGCGAGAGGCGTCGGGACTCCTCTTCGAGCTGGCGGATCGCCGCATCGCGCGGCCCGTCCTGTACCGGCAGATAGCCGCTGAAGGCAAAGCTCTGGCCATTGAGTCCGGAGGCCATGAGTGCCAGCAGGATGGACGAAGGGCCCACCAACGGGCGCACCGTGATGCCAAGCGCGTGGGCGCGTGCCACCAACCGGGCACCGGGATCGGCAATCGCCGGGCAGCCGGCGTCGGACATGAGGCCGACGTCGTGACCGGTGAGCGCCGGTGCGAGCAGGGTGTCGAGCGCAGCGCTGCTGGCGTCCGGTGGCAGCGCAGCGATTTGCAGGTCGGCCAGCGGGCAGGGATGTTCCAGGTGGCGGAGTTGGGCGCGAGCAGTCTTGGGGGTCTCCACCACGAAGTGATGCAGGCGTGCCACCAGGGCGCGCGCGTCCGCCGGTAGAAACCGCGATGCCGGCGCGTCGCCCAAAGCGACCGGAACCAGGATCAAGGCGCCGGTCGGGCGGGTGGCTTCGGCGCTCATGGCAAGGCCACACCTTCGGCGCGCAGCATGCGCGACAGGGCGATCAGTGGCAGGCCGATCAGGGCGGTAGGGTCGTCGCCGGACAGGGCGTCGAGCAAGGTGATGCCGAGTCCCTCGGACTTGGCGCTGCCGGCGCAGTCGAAGGGTTGCTCCTTGTCTACGTAGCGCTCGATTTCGTCGCACGTGAGTGTGCGGAAGCGTACCAGGGTAGGGACGCTGTCCTGCCGGATGGAGCCGGTCGCCGTGTTGATCAGCGCGATCGCGGTGTGGAAGACCACCGTCTGGCCGCTCATGTGTTGCAACTGGGCAATGGCGCGCGCTCGGTTGCCTGGCTTGCCGAACTGCTCGTCTCCCAGGTGAGCAACCTGGTCGCTGCCAATGACGAGTGCCGCCGGGTGCCGGTCGGCCACTGCGCGTGCCTTGGCGACCGCGAGGCGATTGGCGGTGTCGGCTGGGTGTTCGCCGGGAAGCGGTGTTTCGTCGGCTTCCGGTCGGTCGACCTCGAATGGAAGGTGCAGGCGCTCGAGCAGGCTGCGTCGGTAGGCTGAGGTGGAGGCGAGGATGACTTTCATGGTTGATGGGCTCGAGTGAGCCGTTGCGGGTGTGACTCGCTGGGAGTGGGGCGTGTTTCGCCGGGGGGTGAGGCAACAGAGATTTTGACAGAAATGCCCGAAAATAATATCATTCCCCTCTTATGTCGCAACGATGCGTAATACCTGACGCCTTCAAGTTCGCAGCCGATCGGCGAAGTCTTGCCGGTGAAGTCGCGATCGAAGCGCTCGCGCGGCTGGCTGATCAGCTCGTCGGGCGTGAGGGGGCGGTGCAGTACCGGGTCGAAGGTGTGGTAGGGCCGGACGGCAGATCGGTGCTCAAGGTGTTCGCAAGCGGAAAGCTGAGTTTGCAGTGTCAGCGCTGTCTGACGCCTATGTCCTGGCCGTTCGATCTGGAGTCCGCACTCCTGCTCGTGCGCAGCGAGGGCGAGATCCCCGAAGGCGAGTTGGAAGACGAAGAGCGCGACGCGATCGAAGTCACGGCAGACCTGGATGTGCTGTCCCTGGTCGAGGATGAGATTCTGCTCGCGATTCCCATCGTTCCGCGCCATGAAGTATGTGACCCCCCGCAGCCCGCGGGCGGAATCGAGAAGGAATCGCCTTTTTCGGTGTTGTCCGGGCTCAAGAAGCCCGATTGACCGATTGGCAAGATACTGTTCTAGGAGTGTGATATGGCCGTTCAACAAAACAAGAAGTCCCCTTCCAAGCGTGGCATGCATCGTGCCCACGATTTCCTGACCAACCCCCCGCTGGCTGTAGAGGCCACCACGGGCGAGGTGCATCTGCGTCACCACATCAGCCCCAACGGCTTTTACCGTGGCAAGAAGGTCGTGAAGACCAAGGGCGAGTAATCCGTCCGTCCGGAAACGGCGCAGCGCATCCCGCGCTTGCGCCGTTTTTGTGTCCACTTTCAATGAACAACGCGAGTAGCCAATGGATGTCACCGTTGCGATAGATTGCATGGGTGGCGATCATGGGCCCGTGGTGACGGTTCCGGCCGCGGATCACTTCCTTCGTCACCACCCGGGGGCCCGGGTCATACTGGTCGGAAAGCCGGACGTCCTCGAGCCGGTCGCTGCAGCGGTGCGTGCGCGCCACGGCGAACGGGTGTCGATTCGTGCCGCGTCCGAAGTGGTCGGCATGGACGAGGCGCCCGCCAACGCGATGCGCAACAAGAAGGATTCGTCCATGCGCGTCGCCATCGACCTGGTCAAGGAAGGCGCGGCCCAGGCGGCGGTGTCGGCGGGGAATACGGGCGCACTGATGGCCATCTCCCGCTTCGTGCTGAAGACTCTGCCCGGCATCGACCGGCCTGCGATCGCGACCATCCTGCCGTCGCAGAAAGGGCAGACGTATGTGCTCGATCTTGGCGCCAACGTCGATTGCACGCCCGAGCATCTGCTGCAGTTCGGGGTGATGGGGGCCATGCTGGTCGCCGCGATCGAGCATATCGACCGTCCCTCCGTCGGTTTGCTCAATATCGGCGAAGAAGAGATCAAGGGCAATGAAGCGGTCAAGCAGGCCGCCGAGTTGCTTCGCCATAGTGGGCTGAACTTCAAGGGCAACGTCGAGGGCGACGACATTTACAAGGGCACGACGGATGTGGTCGTGTGCGACGGGTTTGTGGGCAATGTGCTGCTGAAGACCTCGGAAGGTCTGGCGCAGATGCTGGCGACCATGCTGCGTCAAGAGTTCGGACGCGGACCGTTGAGCAAGTTGATGGCGGTTGTGGCCTTGCCGGTGCTCAACCGTTTCAAGAAGCGGGTGGATCCGCGTCGCTATAATGGCGCGCCGCTGGTGGGGCTGAAGGGGGTGGTGGTGAAGAGTCACGGCTCGGCAGACGAGTTCGCGTTCGAGCAGGCCATCTACCGCGCGGCCGAGGCGGCGTCCAACGCTTTGATCGACCGGATCGCGACCCGCATGGCCGCGATGGAGGAAACCGCAACATGAGTTTTGCCCGCATCGCTGGAACTGGCAGCTATCTGCCCGGAGCGCCCGTCAGTAACGACGATCTGGTCGCGCGCGGCATCGATACCTCGGATTCGTGGATTGTTGATCGCACGGGTATCCGGAACCGTCATTTCGCTCCGCCGGACCTGGGGTGCAGTGACATGGCGAGGCTCGCGAGCGAGCGGGCGCTTGAAGCGGCCGGGCTCGCGCCCAACGATATTGATCTGGTGATCGTCGCGACATCCACTCCGGACTGCATTTTCCCGAGCACGGCGGCGCTGCTGCAGAGCAGGCTGGGGATTACCAACGGCGCGGCAGCCTTCGATGTGCAGGCAGTATGCAGTGGCTTCGTCTATGGTTTGACGGTGGCGGAGAAGTTCATCCGTTCAGGCAGTCACAAGCGGGCGCTGGTGGTGGGCGCAGAAGTCTTCTCGCGCATCCTCGATTGGAATGACCGTGGCACTTGCGTGCTCTTCGGAGACGGTGCGGGCGCAGTCGTGCTCGAAGCGTCCGAGCGCCCGGGTATTCTGGAGACCGCACTGCATGCCGACGGGGCGCATCACGCCATTCTGTGCGTGCCCGGCAGTGTGGCGGCGGGCAAGGTGACCGGTGATCCATTCCTGCGCATGGACGGTCAGGCCGTATTCAAATTTGCCGTGAAGGTGCTCGGCGAGGTGGCGCTCGAAGTGATGGCGCGAGCCGGCATCAACGCCGATCAGGTCGACTGGCTGATTCCGCATCAGGCCAACGTGCGCATCCTTAATGCGACCGCCAAGCGGCTCGGACTGCCGTCGGAGAAGGTTGTGGCGACGGTGGACCTGCACGGCAACACCTCGGCCGCTTCGATTCCGCTGGCGTTCGATCTGGCGGTGCGCGACGGGCGCATCCGTCGCGGCCAGCGTGTGATTCTCGAGGGCGTCGGTGGAGGGTTCACCTGGGGCGCGGTGCTGCTCGAGTATTGAGCACATGTTGCTTGCCCGTCTTCCAGTCGGGTATGTCGAGATTTGGGAGTTCTGGAACAATGAGTTTTGCTTTCGTATTCCCCGGACAAGGGTCGCAGTCGGTCGGCATGATGTCGGTCTATGGCGACAATCCGGTCATTCGTGACACGTTCGCCGAAGCCTCCGAGGCGCTCGGCGAGGATCTCTGGCAGATGGTCGCCGACGGCCCCGCCGAGCGGCTGGCGCTGACGGTCAATACCCAGCCGCTGATGCTTACCGCAGGGGTTGCTGTCTACCGTGCATGGCGCGCAGCCGGCGGATCGGCGCCCGATCTGGTCGCCGGGCATAGTCTTGGTGAGTACTCGGCGCTGGTCGCGGCTGGCGCTCTGGCCTTTCGCGACGCCGTGCCGCTGGTGCGTTTTCGCGCGCAGGCAATGCAGGAGGCCGTGCCGGCGGGCGAAGGGGCGATGGCGGCGCTGCTCGGGCTCGACGTCGAGGTGGTAGGGGAGGCATGTGCGCAGGCCGCGCAGGGCGAGGTGGTCGAGGCTGCGAATCTGAACGCACCCGGCCAGATCGTCATTGCAGGTGCCAAGGCGGCGGTCGAGCGCGCCATCGAGGCGGCGAAAGTGCGCGGCGCAAAACGTGCCATGTTGCTGCCGGTCAGCGCCCCCTTTCATTGTGCGCTGATGCGTCCCGCGGCCGATCGTCTGGCGGAGCGCCTGGCGGGGCTGGAATTGCGCGCACCGGAGATCGGGGTGCTCAACAACGTCGATGTGGTCACGGCGCAGTCGCCCGAGGCCATCCGCGATGCGCTGGTGCGCCAGGCGTTCTCGCCGGTGCGCTGGATCGAATCGGTCGAGGCGATGACCCGCACCGGAGTGTCGGCGATACTGGAGTGCGGTCCAGGCAAGGTTCTGGCAGGCATGAACAAGCGCATCGCCAAGGATGTGGAGTGCGGCGCGTTACATGATGCGGCGAGCCTCGAGGAGGCGCTGGCAAGGAACGAGGAGTGGGCATGAACGCAGTGCTGGAAGGTCAGGTCGCCCTGGTGACGGGCGCGTCGCGAGGCATCGGCCGGGCGGTGGCTATGGAACTCGCCCGCATGGGGGCGGCGGTGGTCGGCACCGCAACTTCGGCCGGAGGAGCGGCAGATATCGACGGAGCCTTGCATCAGGCCGGGTTCAAGGGTGCCGGGATGGCACTGGACGTGACCGACGCGACGGCCTGCGAAGCAGCCCTGGGGGAGGTCGAGCAGCGTTTCGGAGCGGTTTCCATCCTCGTGAACAATGCCGGCATCACGCGCGACAACATCGCCATGCGGATGAAGGACGAGGAATGGGACGCGGTGATCGATACCAACCTCAAGGCGGTTTTCCGCATGTCCAAGCTGGTGATGCGTGGCATGATGAAGGCGCGCAACGGCCGCATCATCAACATTACGTCGGTGGTCGGCAGTGCCGGCAATCCGGGGCAGGCCAACTATGCGGCCGCCAAGGCCGGTGTGGCGGGCATGAGCCGGGCGCTCGCGCGTGAACTGGGCAGCCGCAACATCACCGTCAATTGCGTCGCGCCGGGCTTCATCGATACCGACATGACGCGCGCCCTGCCGGATGCGGCGCGCGAGGCACTGACCGGTCAAATTGCGCTGGGCCGGCTGGGGCGGCCGGAAGAGATCGCGGCTGCGGTCGCCTTCCTTGCTTCGCCCGCGGCGTCCTACGTCACCGGAACCACAATGCATGTCAACGGCGGCATGTACATGTCGTGAGCGTCGTCGCGGATAGCAGTCTCCGGCGTTTTTGGTAGAATACGCCGGCTTTTTATTCATCTCTCTATTTTCAGGGAAGGAGTTTCTCCATGGAGAACATCGAACAGCGCGTCAAGAAGATTGTCGCTGAGCAGCTTGGCGTGAACGAATCGGAGATCAAGAACGAATCTTCGTTCGTCGATGACCTGGGCGCGGACTCGCTCGATACCGTCGAGTTGGTGATGGCGCTCGAGGAAGAGTTCGAGTGCGAAATCCCGGACGAAGAAGCCGAGAAGATCACGACCGTTCAGCAGGCGATCGACTACGTCAACGCCCATCTGAAGAAGTAATCGCCATCAACCGGAGCGAACATTGACCCGTCGCAGAGTCGTCATTACCGGTCTGGGGGCCATCTCCCCCGTCGGGAACACCATTCCGGAAGCTTGGGACAATCTTGTCAGTGGCCGTTCCGGTATCACCGAGATCACCCGCTTTGACGCATCCGTGTTTCCCGTGAGGATCGCGGGGGAGGTCAAGGGGTTTGATGTCGATGCCTACCTGTCGCCCAAGGATGCCCGCAGAATGGATGTATTCATCCACTACGGGATCGCCGCGGGCGTACAGGCCATCAAGGATTCCGGGATCGAAATTACTGCCGAAAATGCCGAGCGCATCGGCGTGAACATCGGCTCCGGTATCGGTGGCCTGCCGATGATCGAGAGCACGCACGATGATTTCCTGCGTGCCGGTCATCGCAAGATTTCGCCGTTCTTCATTCCGGGCACCATCATCAACATGATCTCGGGCAACCTCTCGATCATGTACGGCCTGAAGGGGCCAAACCTGGCTGTGGTAACCGCCTGCACCACCGGTCTTCATGCGATTGGGATGAGTGCGCGCACCATCGAGTATGGTGATGCCGACGTGATGGTATGCGGTGGAGCCGAGTCTACCGTCACCCATCTGGCCATCGGCGGCTTTGCCTCGGCCAAGGCCTTGTCCACCCGCAACGACGACCCTGCGACCGCGAGCCGGCCGTGGGACAAGGATCGCGACGGTTTCGTCCTCGGCGAGGGCTCAGGCGTGCTGGTGCTCGAGGAGTACGAGCACGCGGTGCGGCGTGGCGCCCGGATCTATGCTGAGCTGGCGGGTTTCGGCATGAGCGGCGACGCGTTTCACATGACCGCGCCGGACACCGACGGACCACGTCGCAGCATGGTGAACGCCATGAAGAACGCCGGCGTGAACCCGGGCGACGTGCACTATCTCAATGCGCATGGCACCTCTACGCCGCTTGGCGACAAGAACGAGACGGACGCGATCAAACTGGCCTTCGGTGAAGACCATGCCAGAAAGCTGGTGGTCAACTCGACGAAGTCGATGACCGGGCACTTGCTGGGCGGCGCGGGCGGTCTTGAGTCGGTGTTTACCGTGCTTGCCATTCACCACCAGGTCTCTCCGCCAACGATCAACATCTTCGAGCAGGATCCGGAGTGTGATCTGGACTACTGCGCGAATACCGCCCGCGACATGCGGATAGAGGTAGCCCTGAAGAACAATTTCGGCTTTGGGGGCACCAACGGGACACTGGTGTTCCGGAAGCTGTAAATGATGAAGACGGCGGCCTGATGGCCGCCGTTTTTCCATCTGCGCGTACGCGTTGTTGTGGGCGACCTTGCCTGGCTGAGCGTAACGGGCCGGTGACAGCGAGGAGTTTTCCACAGATGCAGGTCTTTCAGGTCGTTCCTGGTCGCTCAAAATGTCTGATTGCGCTGCTCGTGACGCTGCACGTTTGCGTCGCCGCGGCCTATGGCATGGCGTCGCTGCCGTGGGGCTGGATCGCGGCAGGGTGGAGTGCGGTCGCGGTGTCCCTGGGGTATGCCGTATGGCGTGAGGGGCAGGGCGCGCGGGTGACGCTCGTCTTCGGTCGCGATGGCTATGTCGTGAGCGTTGATTCGGAGGGTCGTCGCCACGAACAGCGCCTCGCGAGCGTCGTGGAGGGGCCGTGGGCGATCTGGCTGCGCTGCGAGCCCGCCAGGGTTGCCGCACCGGCTGCGCGCTTCATGATTTGCCGGGATGCGGTGCCGGCGACAAGCTGGCGACTGCTGCGCATCTGGGTGAGGCATTGCTCACGTGTTCCGGGAGAGGCCGCGATGCCGGGGCGGAAGGACGAGACGGTCAGCGGGTCCTTGCCCGTCTGAGGGGCGGGCGAAGCACTGTGTCCCGGGCCACCGGCAGTGTTTCCGGAAAGTCCCGGGAGTAATGCAGGCCGCGGCTTTCCTTGCGTTTCAGGGCGCAACGCACGATGAGGTCGGCGGTGGTGACCAGGTTCCGCAGTTCGATCAAATCGTTGCCGACACGGAAGTTCGAGTAGAACTCGTGTATCTCCCTGTGCAGCAGGCGGATTCGGTGCTGGGCACGCTGCAGGCGCTTGGTCGTGCGCACGATACCTACGTAGTCCCACATGAAACGACGCAGTTCCGCCCAGTTGTGGGAAATCACGACTTCCTCGTCCGCATCCGTGACCCGGCTTTCGTCCCAAGCCGGCAGGGAGGGCAGTGGGGTGCGCGCCGCCGAAAGGATGTCGTTCGCCGCGGCTTCACCGAAAACGAGGCACTCGAGCAGGGAATTGCTGGCGAGGCGG
Organism: Rhodocyclaceae bacterium; assembly: GCA_046295975.1. Classification (GTDB taxonomy): domain Bacteria; phylum Pseudomonadota; class Gammaproteobacteria; order Burkholderiales; family Rhodocyclaceae; genus UBA2357. Next base: position 20,712 of record JBKBMG010000027.1, on the reverse strand, counting down.
TTGGCGCCATGCAGGCCTGTGCCGGCCGATTCGCCCACGCAATACAGGCCTGGAACATCGGTGCGCGCGGCGAGGTCGGTCACCACCCCACCGCATGTATAGTGGGCTGCGGGGACGACCGGAATCGGTTCGCGGGTGATGTCGATGCCGAGTTCGAGGCAACGGGCGTGGATGTTCGGAAAATGGGATCTCAACCAGTCGGCCGGCTTGTGGCTGATGTCGAGATACACGCAGTCCAGGCCGCGCTTCTTCATCTCGAAATCGATCGCTCGCGCGACGATGTCGCGTGGCGCAAGTTCCGCACGGGCATCGTGCTCCGGCATGAAGCGACTGCCGTCGGGCAGGCGCAGGATTCCACCTTCGCCGCGCACTGCTTCGGTGATCAGAAACGACTTGGCCTGCGGGTGGAACAGGCAGGTGGGATGAAACTGGATGAATTCCATATTCGCCACCCGGCAGCCCGCACGCCAGGCCATGGCGATGCCGTCGCCGGTCGCCACATCCGGATTGGTGGTGAACAGATACACCTTCCCGGCGCCGCCGGTTGCCAGTACGGTCTGGCGTGCAGCGGTGGTCATCACCTTGCCGTTCGTGATGTCCAGCACGTAGGCGCCGAGGCAGCGCCGTTCGCCCTGTCCAATCTTGTCACCAAGAATCAGGTCGATGGCGATGTGGTTCTCGAGGATGCTGATGTTCGGGTGCGACAACACCTGCTCGGTGAGCGTTGCCTGGACTGCCGCACCGGTGGCGTCGGCGGCATGGATGATGCGCCGATGCGAGTGGCCGCCTTCACGGGTAAGGTGGTAACCGAGCGTGCTGTCGTCTTCACGGGTAAAGGGCACGCCCCGGTCGATCAGCCACTCGATGGCTCGCTTGCCGTTCTCAACGACAAAGCGGGTTGCCTTGGGATTGCACAATCCGGCGCCTGCGGTAAAGGTGTCCTGGATGTGCGCTTCGATGCTGTCGGCGTTGTCGAGCACTGCCGCGATGCCGCCCTGTGCCCAGGCGCTCGCGCTGTCGGTCAGGCTGCGCTTGGTCACGATCCCGACCTTGAGCGTGTCGGCCAGACGCAGCGCCAGCGATTGTCCCGCCGTGCCGCTACCCAGTATGAGAACGTCGAACTGTTTTGACAAAATGGTTACGGCCCGTGTGAGTGCGGCGGAAATATAGCACGCCCCGACCGGGCCGCCGCAAACCCCCGTGTGCCGAGAACACAAGACCCTGCGGGCCTATGAACTATTTTGGGGCGGTTGTGTCTTTCGATTGAGCTTCGGCTTTGCCGTCCATCTCGTGGATCGCTATACTGGCGCGGTTTTTGCCCAATATAGAGATTCAACCCGTTCATGAGCGATCGCGAGATAGATCAGCAACTTGTTGAGCGCGTGCAACGCGGCGACAAGCAGGCGTTCGGCTTGCTGGTGTCCAAGTACCAGCGCAAGCTGCAGCGGCTGTTGTCGCGCCTGATCCGCGATCCCGCCGAGGTGGAGGATGTGGCGCAGGAAACGTTCATCAAGGCCTATCGGGCCTTGAACTCGTTCCGGGGCGACAGCGCGTTCTACACCTGGCTATACCGCATCGGCATCAATACGGCCAAGAATTATCTGGTGTCGCAGGGGCGGCGAGCACCGACGACGACCGGTTTCGATGCCGAGGAGGCTGAGACGCTGGAAGACGGTGATCAGTTGCGCGACATCAATACGCCCGAGCGCTTGTTGATGACGCGACAGATCGGCGAGGCGGTCGAGGAGGCGATGGCCGCGCTGCCGGAGGAGCTGCGGACCGCAATCATGTTGCGGGAGCTTGAAGGGCTGAGCTATGAGGAGATTGCCAACATCATGGACTGCCCGATTGGTACGGTTCGTTCGCGCATCTTCCGTGCGCGAGAGGCGATTTCTGAAAGACTGAGGCCGTTGCTCGACACGGCCCCCGACAAACGTTGGTAGGTGGTAACTCATGAACGACAAAGTGTCAGCTCTTCTCGATGGCGATCTCGACGATCACGCGTGCGCCAGGCTGCTTGACGGCATGCGTACCGATCCGTCGCTGAGGCGGCAGTGGGATGCCTATTGCCTGATCGGCGATGCGTTGCGTGGCGAGCATGCGCAGGCCGGCGATTTCGCCGCGCGGGTGATGGCTGGTCTGGATTCTGAGCCGACGGTATTGGCGCCGGCTGTGTCCGTTCAGGCACGCGAGCGGCGCGGGCTGGCTCGCGCCTTGATGCCGGTGGCGGCATCGGTCATGGGCGTGCTGGCAGTTGGCTGGGTGGCGTTTACGCTCTCCTCGCAGCCGCAGACCGGGGTGCCCATGGCGTCGGTGGCGCCGCGTATGACTCCTGAGCCGATGCCGGTCACGGCGCGCGCCAACCCCACGGAAACGCGTGACGATGCGCACCGCGAATTCGTTTTCGTCCACCAGGCCATGAGTGGCGGAGGGCCGATCCCCGGGGTGGTTCAGTATGTGCGTACGGTTTCGGATAACCGCGGAGATGTCCGTAGATGAGAGTAGCCGTTGTTGCGCTGGCGCTTTTCGCGTCGTTCGTGCCCGCGTTCGCGACTGCGAATCCGACTCTAGATCCGCTGACCTGGCTCGGCAAGATCGCGACTGCGGGGCAACGGCTCAACTATACCGGCACCTTCATCTATCAGTCCGGTGGTGACTTCGAAACTTCGCGCATTGCTCACATGGTGGATGCCGAAGGCGAGCACGAGCGCCTTGAAGTGCTCGACGGCAGCCCGCGGGAGGTGATCCGCACGAATGACGAGGTGTTGTGTGTCCTGCCCGACCAGAAGACCGTGATCGTCGATCGCGCAGGTGGACGCCGGGCCTTCCCTGCACGCTTGCCCGCGTCCTACACGGGCGTTGCCGAGAATTACCGCGTCAGCCTTGGTGACGCCAGTCGCGTCGCCGGTCACGACACCCGGCTGATCATGCTGGAGCCCAAGGATGACCTTCGCTACGGTCACATGTTGTGGGCAGAGACCACCTCGGGGTTGTTGCTGAAGGCCAGGACGCTGGACGAACGCGGTGACGTGGTGGAGCAGTTCACGTTCAGCGATGTCCGCATCGGCGGTGATATCGACCCCGAGATGCTCAGGCCGCAGTACGAGAAGAATGAGAACTGGCGTGTGGTGAATGCGCATGGCAGTGAATTGAGGGCGTCGGATAGCGAGTGGTCGTTGGCTAACCCGCTGCCGGGCTATTCGCTGAAGTCTGCGGTGCGCAGGCCGCTGGGGCGGGATCGTGGCGACGTGCTGCATCTCGTGTATGGCGACGGTCTGGCGTCGATCTCGGTCTTCATCGAGCCCATCGATCCGCAAGGCGGTCAGGGTGGTCTCGGGTTGCTTGCGAGCGGCGCGATCAATATCTACAAGCGGACGGTGAATGGTCACCTCGTCACCGTACTTGGCGAGGTGCCATTGCGGGCGGTACAGTGGGTCGGCGACGGCATGCAGGCCGTGCAGCGATGATGGAGGCGCGCGCAGTCGTCATAGCGGTCGAGGGCGGTCGGGCGCGCGTGAATGTGTCCGAACACATCGGTGGATGCGGGCGCTGTGATGAGCCGGGTGGCTGTCGGGCGACACGCTTGGCGGATGTGTTCAAGGGGGCTGCGCCCAGCTTTGAAGTTGACGACCACATAGGCGTGCGGGCGGGGGATCGGGTGCGCCTGATCATTCCGGACGGTGCCCCGCTGACGGGCGCGCTCGCCAGTTACGGCCTTGGCGTGGTGCTGCTGATTGTGGGCGCGCTGCTGGGACGGGCGATCGGCGGCGATGGTGACGGCGCCGCGCTGGCTGGGGCGTTGGCTGGCCTGGCGCTCGCGGTGATCGGGAATCGCGCGCTGCATAGAAGCCGCAGTTGGCGTCGGCGTCTGGTGGTCGAGATGGTGCGGGATGACGCCGGTGAGCCGGCGGCGTGCGCGGTGCGGATGAGGGTTCCCGGGTGAGCCGGATGTTCCGTATTGCGCTGGCCTTTGGTGTCGCGTCGCTGGGTTTGCTGACGACGTCGCTTGCTGCTGCGCCATTGCCGGACTTCACTTCCATCGTCAAGCGCGAGGGCGCATCGGTCGTCAATATCAGTACGACGCAGAAGCCGCGCGCACGTACACCGGTCTTTCCTGGTATCGATGAGGATGATCCGGTCTACGAGTTGTTCAGACGTTTCATGCCGCGTTTCCCGGACGAATCCAGGCCGGGGGGTGATGGCAATTCTCTGGGGTCGGGGTTCGTCATCGATGCTGATGGCTACATCCTGACCAATGCACATGTGATCGAGGATGCCGACGAGGTGCTCGTGCGCTTGATGGATAAGCGCGAGTTCGTCGCAGAAGTGGTGGGGCGTGACCGGCGTAGCGACGTGGCCTTGCTGAGAATCGATGCCCGCGATCTGCGCCCGGTGACACTGGGTGCCCCCGACCGGCTCGAGGTCGGCGAGTGGGTGCTGGCGATCGGCTCGCCCTTCGGCTTCGACCACTCGGTGACAGCCGGTATCGTCAGCGCGAAGGGGCGCAGCCTGCCGGATGAGAATTTTGTTCCCTTCATTCAGACCGACGTTGCGATCAATCCGGGCAATTCCGGTGGGCCTTTGTTCAATTTGCGTGGCGAAGTGGTCGGGATGAACTCCCAGATCTACAGTCAGACCGGTGGTTTCATGGGTTTGTCCTTTGCCATACCCATCGATGTGGCGATGGAGGTTCAGTCACAGTTGCGCACTCATGGCACTGTGCGAAGGGGGCGGATCGGCGTGGAGATTCAGGAGGTGACGCGCGCCATCGCGGACAGCTTTGGCCTCGTGGAGGCTGAAGGGGCGCTGGTCAGTGGGGTCGAGCCCGGCGCGCCGGCGGCACTGGCCGGGGTCGAGGTCGGGGATGTGATCGTCCGTTTTGCGGGCAAGCGGGTAGCCTCGTCGGGCGACTTGCCGCGTATCGTGGCGGCCAGCAGACCCGGCGAGGAAGTCGAACTGGTCGTGGTTCGTAGCGCGCGCGAGACATCATTGAAGGTGACTGTTGGCGAATGGCGCGAGGAGCATGCCACCGAAACGCGCGGGCCGACGCTGCCCGGGCGTGGCGAACCCAACAAGCTGGGGTTGATCGTGCGCGAGCCGTCGGCGGAACAGACGCGGCGCTCAGGGGTGTCAGGTGGGTTGGTGGTCGAGCAGGTCACGGGCAGCGTCGAACTGCGTCGTGGCGACATGTTGCTCGCGATCGTGATCGGTGGTCAACAGATCGCTCTGGATTCAGTTGCGGTGTTCGAGGCGGAGGTCGGCCGGTTGCAGGATGGCGAAACCGTGAGTCTGCTGGTACGCCGCGGAGGCGGAACCATGTTCGTGACCGCACGGGCGGGCGGGTGATGGTTGGCAAGCGCTCGTGTGGGTGGGGGACGGACTTTCAGAATGGCATCCTCATGGTGCAGTGGGGCGTGCCGGGATGAATACAGCTCATCGTTCGACGACCCTGACGGTAATGAGCCGGGAATGGTGTCATCTGTGCCACGACCTGATCGATCGCCTGCGACCGCTCGCAAGCGAACTGGGGTGGGAGGTCGAGGTGGTGGACGTCGATCGGCATCCCAAACTCGAGGCCCGCTGGGATGAATTGGTGCCGGTCGTGCTGGCCGGTGACGTCGAGTTGTGCCACTACCATCTTGACGAGGCTGCGGTACGTGCCTATTGCGGTCGTTTTCCGCTAGAATCCGCGCCTTAGTCGGTCACATCATCCACTCCGGGTGCTTCGGGGCTTGCGTTCGGTGTGGTGCGCGGTCGCGCGCTCCCGGATTCGGAACGTCCTCTTAGCCCCTTTTTTGTTGTCCTATGCATCACATCCGAAATTTCTCGATCATCGCGCATATCGATCACGGCAAATCGACGCTGGCTGATCGTCTCATTCACTTCTGCGGCGGTCTGTCGGATCGGGAAATGGAGGCGCAGGTGCTCGATTCCATGGACCTTGAGCGCGAGCGTGGGATCACCATCAAGGCGCAGACGGCTGCGCTGCAGTACAAGGCGCGCGACGGCCAGATCTACAATTTGAACCTGATCGATACCCCGGGGCACGTGGATTTCTCCTATGAGGTCAGCCGTTCGCTGTCCGCATGCGAGGGCGCGTTGCTGGTAGTCGATGCGTCGCAAGGCGTCGAGGCTCAGACCGTGGCGAACTGCTACACGGCGATCGAACAGAACGTAGAGGTGGTTCCGGTCCTGAACAAGATCGACCTTCCTGCCGCGGACCCCGAGAACGCCCGCACCGAGATCGAGGATGTGATCGGGGTGGATGCTTCCGAAGCAGTCCTGTGTTCGGCCAAGACGGGGCTGGGCATCGAGGAGGTGCTGGAGCAGGTGATCGCCCGTGTTCCGCCGCCAAAGGGCGATCCTGCTGCGCCGCTGAAGGCGTTGATCATCGATTCTTGGTTCGACAATTACGTCGGCGTGGTGATGTTGGTCCGGGTGGTCGACGGTGTGCTCAAACTCAAGGATCGCATTCTGCTGATGTCGAGTGGCGCGCAGTATCCGTGCGATCAGGTAGGGGTGTTCACACCGCGTTCGGTGGCCAGGGAGTGCCTGTCGGCGGGCGAGGTCGGCTTTGTGATCGCCGGCATCAAGGAACTGACGGCGGCCAAGGTCGGCGACACCATCACGCTGGCGAATCGTCCCGCTGCCGAGCCTTTGCCCGGTTTCCGCGAGATCAAGCCGCAGGTGTTCGCAGGCCTCTATCCCGTGGAGTCGAGCGAGTACGATCAACTGCGCGAATCGCTGGAGAAGCTCAAGCTCAACGACGCGTCGCTGCAGTTCGAACCGGAGGTGTCGCAGGCGCTGGGGTTTGGTTTCCGCTGCGGCTTTCTTGGCTTGCTGCACATGGACATCGTCCAGGAACGGCTCGAGCGCGAGTTCGACATGGATCTCATCACCACAGCGCCGACCGTGGTGTACCAGGTGGTGATGAACAGCGGCGAAGTGCTCAGGATCGAGAATCCGTCCAAGTTGCCCGACTTGTCCAAGGTCGACGATATCCGTGAGCCCATCATCACGGCGACGATCTTCCTCCCTCAGGATTACGTCGGTCCGGTCATCACGCTGTGCAACCAGAAGCGCGGCACGCAGGTCGATATGCGCTACCTCGGCCGGCAGGTACAGCTGATCTACGACCTGCCGATGAACGAGGTGGTGATGGACTTCTTCGACAAGCTCAAATCGGTGTCGCGGGGCTACGCGTCGCTGGACTACGAGTTCAAGGAGTATCGCAGCGCCGATCTGGTGAAGCTGGATATGCTTGTGGGTGGCGAAAAAGTTGATGCCTTGTCGGTGATCGTGCACCGTGCCAGCGCGCAGTTCCGGGGCCGGGAACTGGCCTCGAAGCTGCGTGAGTTGATTCCGCGGCAGATGTTCGATGTTGCTGTGCAGGCCGCGATCGGCTCGCACATCGTCGCACGCGAGACAATCAAGGCCTTGCGCAAGAACGTGCTGGCGAAGTGCTACGGCGGTGACATTTCCCGCAAGCGCAAGCTGCTGGAGAAGCAGAAGGAGGGCAAGAAGCGGATGAAGCAGGTCGGCAACGTCGAGATCCCGCAGGAGGCCTTTCTTGCCGTGCTACGAACGGACGATAACAAGTAGTCCTCGAAACCGGATGCCGGGACGTTCCCGGCATTTGTTTTCCGGGGGCTGTATTCTGCATTCGTGACGGAGTATTCGTGAATTTCGCACTCATCCTCTTCGTGTTGCTTGTCGTCACCGCCTTGCTGTGGCTGTTCGACCACTTCTTCGCCAGAAAACGCAGGGAACCGGACCAGCCGACACCGTGGTGGGTCGAGTATGGGGCGAGCTTTTTCCCGGTGATCCTGATCGTGTTCGCGTTGCGTTCGTTCATCGTCGAACCGTTCAAGATTCCCTCAGGTTCGATGATCCCGACGTTGCTCGTGGGTGATTTCATCCTCGTCAATAAATGGACGTACGGCATCCGTCTGCCGGTGATCAACAAGAAGATCATCGATATCAACGATCCGCAGCGCGGCGATGTGATGGTGTTTCGCTACCCGGCCGATCCGTCACTCGACTACATCAAGCGCGTGGTCGGCTTGCCGGGTGATCGCGTGGAATACTACAACAAGCGCCTGGTGATCAACGGCGAGACCGTTGCGTTCGAGGCCGATGGGGAATTCCTCCACCCGGACCGGATGTACTACTCACCGATGTACAACGAGCAGCTCGGGCCGTTGCAGCACGCCGTGTTGATCGAGCGCGACATGCCGCCGTTCGTCACTCAGGTCATGGATTTCCCACATCGCAATAACTGCACCTATACTACGGCTGGCGTGGCCTGCACGGTTCCGGAGGGGCATTATTTCGTCATGGGGGATAACCGTGATGCAAGCAGTGACAGCCGGGTTTGGGGGTTCGTTCCGGATGAGAACATCGTCGGCAAAGCGTTCTTCATCTGGTTCAATTTCAACGACTTGAAGCGCGTAGGCAGCTTCCACTAAAAAGGACGGGGTCGCATGAGGTACAAGCAGCGAGGCGTAAGCCTGATCGGGATGGTGATCATCGGCGGTTTGCTCGCGTTCGTGCTCTTGGTCGCGTTTCGTTCGGTTCCCGCGATCAATGAGTACCTTTCCGTGAAGCGCATCGTCAAGGTCGTGGCGCAGGAAGGTGACGACGGTGCGTCGATGACGGAACTGCGTCGCAGTTTCGACCGCCGCGCCTCGATCGATAACGTCAGCACGATCAGCGGGCGTGATCTGGACATCTACAAGCAGGCCGGTAAGGTTGTCGTCGACGTTAAGTATGGGCGGAAGGTGCCGATTGCGGGCAACGTCAGTCTGTATTTCGACTTTCACGCGACGACGGCTGGTCGTTAGTGAAGCCTGATCTAGACCGTCTGCAACGGGCGCTGGGCTATCGTTTCGAGCGCCCGGATCTGCTGGAGCAGGCGCTGACCCATCGTAGCTTCGGACAACCGAACAACGAACGGCTCGAGTTCCTCGGTGACAGCATCGTCAACTGCGTGATTGCCATCGCCTTGTTCGAGCGCTTCGATGTGCTGCGAGAAGGGGAGATGTCCCGTCTGCGAGCGTCGCTGGTCCGGCAGGAAGGGCTTCATCGTGTCGCAGAAGGACTGGCGCTGGGGGACCAGCTGCGACTTGGCGAGGGGGAGCTGAAGAGCGGTGGTTTCCGGCGGCCGTCGATTCTTGCGGATGCGATGGAGGCGGTGTTCGCCGCGGTGTATCTGGACGGCGGATTCGAAGCAGCCCAACGCGTGGTGGGTGAACTTTACGAACCTCAACTTGCCGAGATCGATCCACGTGCACCGGTCAAGGACCCCAAGACCGCCTTGCAGGAATGGTTGCAGGGGCGCAAGCTGGCGTTGCCGTCATACGTGCTGGCCGACGTGCGGGGCGAGGCGCATGCCCAGGAGTTTGAAGTGGAGTGCGTGATCGAGCGTTTTGGCCTGCGCACCCGCGGCACGGGCAGCAGCCGACGGGGGGCTGAGCAGCAGGCCGCCGAGTTCGCGCTGGTGGAGCTGAGAAAAAGATGAGTAACGATCAAGCGAATGGATGCGATGCCGCCGAGGCGGGTGGCGAGCGTGATGAAACGCATGCATCCGGACAGAACGCTTCATTCCGGACCGGATTCGTGGCGATCGTCGGCCGTCCCAACGTCGGCAAGTCGACGTTGCTCAATCGCATGATCGGGCAGAAGATCAGCATCGTTTCGCGCAAGGCCCAGACCACACGTCATCGCGTGACCGGAATTTTGACCGACGAGCGCTCGCAGTTCGTGTTCGTCGATACGCCGGGGTTCCAGACGCAGCACCGCAACGCCCTCAACCGCACGATGAATCGCACCGTCACGCAGGCGCTTGCCTCCGTGGATCTGGTGTTCTTCGTGGTTGAGGCGGGGCGCTTCGGTGAGGACGACCGCAAGGTTGTTTCCGTGCTGCCGGAGAATGCCCGGGTGGTGTTGGTCATCAACAAGCTCGATCGCCTTTCGGATCAGGCTCAGGTCCTGCCCTTCATCCAGAGAATCGCGGCGGTATATCCGTTCGCCGAAGTCGTGCCTTTGAGCGCGGAGCGTGGTACCAACGTGGACGCATTGATCGATGCAGCGCGCCCCTATCTGCCCATCGCGGAAGCCATGTTTGATGCGGATGACATCACCGACCGGAGTGAGCGTTTTCTTGCCTCCGAGTTCTTGCGCGAGAAGTTGTTCCGCCTGCTGGGTGACGAGTTGCCCTACGGCATCGCGGTCGAGATCGAGAAGTTCGAGACCGAAGGCCAGTTACGGCGGATCTTCGCCGCAGTCATCGTCGACAAGCCCGGTCACAAGGGCATCGTCATAGGCAAGGGTGGGGAGCAGTTGAAGCGGATTTCGAGCGAGGCGCGGGTCGAACTGGAGAAGCTCTTCGGCGGAAAGGTGTACCTAGAAGTTTGGGTCAAGGTCAAGAGCGGCTGGGCGGACGATGAACGTGCGCTGAAGAGCCTGGGCTACGACTGATCCGGATCCATCGCTGGAGTACCGCCTGACGTGGGGGCCAAGCAACGAGTCGACCGGCAGCCGGCCTATGTACTGCATGCCTATCCATGGCGCGAAACCAGTCTCATCGTCGAGGCATTCACACCTGATCACGGTCGTGTCGCGCTGGTCGCGAAAGGGGCGAGGCGGCCGACTTCGGCATTGCGGGGTGTGCTGATGGCGTTTCAGCCCTTGCTCATGGACTGGTCTGGGGGCGGCGAGGTGAAGACCCTCGTACGCGCCGAGTGGCAAGGAGGGCAGCCATTGCTGTCCGGGCGTGCCCTGTTGTGCGGCTACTATCTCAACGAGTTGCTGGTCAAGCTTTCGGCTCGTGAGGATCCCCATCCAGCGCTGTTCGGCGCATATGCCGAGACCTTGGCGCGGCTGGCGTCGGAGTCCGTTTTCGCGCCTTTGCTGCGGCGCTTTGAACTCGCACTGTTGCGAGAACTGGGCTACGGGCTCGAACTCGATCACGACGCGGCCACGGGTGCTCCGGTCGAACCCGCCGGACGCTACCTCTATATAATCGAGAAGGGCCCGATTGCAACTGGCGAGATGGTTTCGTCGGCGGCGGACGTGGGCGAGACCGTGCAGCTTTCGGGTCAGACCTTGCTGGATATGGTGGAAGCGCGTTTCGACCGCAGTGAAACCTTGTCGCAGAGCAAGGGTTTGTTGCGCATGCTGATCAACCACTACCTGAACGGAAAGCCGCTGGAATCCCGCCGGGTGCTCAAGGAGTTGCAGGAACTGTGATCGAACTTGGCGTGAATATCGACCATGTGGCGACGCTTCGGCAGGCGCGCCGCACTTGGGAACCGGACCCTGTGTGGGCGGCGGTCGAGGCACATCTGGGTGGCGCCGACGGTATTACGGTGCACTTGCGAGAGGATCGGCGTCACATCAACGATGACGACGTGCGCCGGCTGCGCGAGCTCACTCAGGTCAAGCTCAATCTCGAAATGGCCGCAACGGACGAGATGGCGGAGATCGCCTGCCGTGTCCGACCCGAGATGGCGATGCTGGTGCCCGAAGGGCGTCAGGAGATCACTACCGAGGGCGGTCTGGACATCGTCAGCCAGGAGGCAAGACTGCGGACGATCGTGATGCGCCTGGCGGATGCAGGTATTTCGACCAGCGTCTTCATAGACGCGGAGCCCGAGCAGATTGAAGCCGCCGCCCGTATCGGCGCCCGGGTTTGCGAAGTTCATACGGGCCCTTACGCGCAGGTTTTCCATACCCACGGCCGGGATGCCGAGTCCCCCCCGGTGGTTGCCGAGATTGCGCGAATCTGCCGTGCCGGTGAGGTGATCCGTGCACTCGGCATGCGTTTCAACGCGGGGCACGCGCTCAACTACTACAACGTTCAACCCGTTGCGCGCCTCGACGGGCTGCGGGAGCTTCACATCGGCCATGCCATCGTCAGTCGCTCGGTGTTTTGCGGCCTGCGCGAGGCGGTGTCGGAAATGAAGCGCTTGATGCGCGAGGCGCGTAGCCTCTGAGCCGATAGCAATGATTCACGGTATCGGAACGGATCTCGTTGAGATCACACGAATCGCTGCCAGCCTGGAGCGGCATGGCGAGCGCTTCGCCAGTCGCATCCTGACCGAGGACGAGCGCATCGCATATGCGGGGAGTGCTGATCCGGCGCGTTTTCTCGCCAAACGTTTCGCTGCCAAGGAAGCGTTTGGCAAAGCCTTGGGTACCGGCGTGGCGGTGCCGGCCACGCTGCATGCGCTTTCCGTCATTCATGACGAGCGGGGCAAACCCGCTTTCCAGTATGCGCAAGGCCTTGCCAAGCATATGGAAACCCATGCCCTGAGCGCCCACCTAAGTTTGACCGACGAACGCGAGTACGTGGTTGCCTTCGCGGTGATCGAAAAGGCCTGTTAGCTCGGCAATTGAAGACTGCCCGGGCCAACGTCGTCGGCCTGGCCGGGGGGCTGGCAAAGCGAACCGATCGGTCGGGCGACCGACACCATCGAGCTGGATGAACATGACGAGTACTTTTACCGAACCGCATTCGTGCCAGCTGCCGCTTGGTCCGGTCATGCTGGACGTGGCTGGCCTGACGCTGACCGATGAGGAACGCGAGCGGCTGACCGACCCACTGGTCGGTGGCGTGATTCTGTTTGCCCGTAATTTTTCTGACAGTGAGCAACTGATGGCGCTGACCGAGGACATCCGTGGTCTGCGCGATCCGCAACTGGTGATCGCTGTCGACCACGAAGGCGGCAGGGTGCAACGATTTCGCAGCGGCGGTTTTACGCGTCTGCCACCGATGCGCTTGCTGGGTGAGATGTGGGAGCGTGATCACGTCGATGCGCTGGAGGCGGCTCGCAGCGTCGGTTTCGTGCTTGCTGCGGAGTTGCTCGCGCATGGCGTGGATCTGAGTTTCACGCCGGTTCTGGATCTCGACTACGGCGTCAGCAGGGTGATCGGCGACCGTGCCTTTCACCGCGATCCGCAGGTGGTCGGCCAGTTGGCCGGTGCGCTTGCTGCTGGAATGTCGGACGCCGGCATGGGCTGCGTGGGCAAGCATTTTCCTGGTCATGGCTTCATCGAGGCTGACTCCCATGTCGAGATTCCGGTCGACTCGCGCAGCTTCGACGCGGTGTGGGAGGCGGACATCGCGCCCTATCGCCACCGTGTGGGGCGCCGCCTTAGCGGCGTGATGCCCGCCCACGTGCGCTACGACAACATTGATCCCCAGCCGGCCGGTTTTTCCCGCTTCTGGCTGCAGGACGTGCTGCGCGGACGGCTGGGCTTCACCGGCACGGTGTTCAGCGACGATCTGACGATGGAAGGTGCGACGGTCGTCGGCGACATTCTTGCCCGGGCCAAGGCGGCGTTCGCTGCCGGTTGCGATATGGTGCTGGTGTGCAACCGGCCGGATCTCGCGTCGGATCTGCTGGATCGCTGGGCGCCGGAAGTCTCGCCGGAGGTACGTGCGCGCATTGCAGCGCTGAAGGCGCGAAAGCGACTCGGCGATGCTTTCGACCTCGAACTCAACCCGGCCTACCGCGATGCACGCGAGCGGGTGGGGTGTCTGGTCGATTCCGGCATGTGAGCGGGGCATGAGCCGCGAGCACGAATCCGCCGCACCGACCGGGCGGTCCGCTTTCGACGCCAAGGCGTTTCTGCGCACCGTACCCGAGGAGCCTGGCGTCTATCGGATGATCGGCGAGGGCGACAAGGTCTTGTACGTCGGCAAGGCCAAGAACCTCAAGCGACGCGTGTCGAGCTATTTTCAACGCACGCAGCCGAGTCCGCGCATCGCAATGATGGTGGCGCAGGTGCTGAGGGTGGACGTAACTGCGACACGCTCGGAAGCCGAGGCGCTGATCCTCGAGAACAACCTGATCAAGAGTCTCGCGCCGCGCTACAACATCCTCTTCCGCGACGACAAGTCCTACCCCTACATCTGTTTTTCGGGCGACGCATATCCGCGCCTGGCTTACCACCGGGGGGCCTTCGCCAAGGGTGCGCGCTACTTCGGACCATTTCCCAATGCCTGGGCGGTACGCGAGAGCATCCAGTTGCTGCAGAAGACTTTCCGGCTGCGCACCTGTGAGAACTCGGTGTTCCAGAACCGCTCGCGGCCCTGTCTGCTACATCAGATCAAACGCTGTTCCGGTCCCTGTGTCGATCTGGTGTCGCGCGAGGACTACGCAGCCGACGTGCGCATGGCCACGCGTTTTCTGGATGGCCATTCGGGAGAGGTGATCGACGATCTGAGCAGGCGCATGCAGGCCGCGGCGGAGCGCCTGGCGTTCGAAGAGGCGGCGGCTTGCCGCGACCAGGTGCGTGCGCTGCAGGCGGTGCTGCACAAGCAGTTCGTCGACAGCGGCAAGGACGAGGACGTCGATATTCTCGCTGCGGTGGAGGAGGGCGGGGATGTGTGTGTCAACATCGCGATGGTGCGCGGCGGACGCCATCTTGGCGACCGTCCGCAGTTTCCGAGCGCTGCAGCCGGCTGCTCCGCGGTGGACGGCCTGCTTGCGTTCGTCGAGCAGCATTATCGGGATCATCCGCTTCCGCGGAGGTTGATCGTGAACGCCGTGCCGGACATCGTGCGCGCGGTACTGGAGGAGTCTGCCGATAAACCTTGTGGCGTGGTGTCGCCACGCGGCGCGGCGGAACGGGCGTGGATGGAGATGGCCGAAGGCAATGCACGCACTGCCATCCAGTCGCGCCTGCGTGACACGGGGCGAGTCGCGGCACGCCTGGAGGCCTTGCGTGATGCGCTCGACCTGCCCGAGGCACCGCAACGGATCGAATGCTTTGACATCAGCCACACCATGGGCGAAGCGACGGTCGCTTCCTGCGTGGTGTGCGAGGAAGGCACGATGAAGCGATCCGAGTATCGTCGCTACAACATCACTGGCATTACCGGCGGCGATGACTTTGCTGCCATGCGTCAGGTGCTGGAACGGCGCTACGGCAAGATCGCGTCGGGAGAGGGCGTGTGCCCGGATCTGGTGCTGATCGATGGCGGAAAAGGACAGGTGAGCGCAGCCCACGCCATGTTCTCTGAACTGGGCCTGGAGGGCTTGGCCATGGTCGGCGTGGCGAAAGGCGAAGGGCGAAAGGCCGGACTGGAGTCACTGGTGTATGCGGATGGTCGCCCACCCCTGGTGTTGGGGGGAGAACACCCCGCTTTACACCTCATTCAGGAAATTCGCGACGAGGCCCACCGTTTCGCGATCACCGGGCATCGCGCCAAGCGCGCCAAGGCCCGCATCGGTTCGCGACTGGAAGACATTCCAGGAATCGGCGCAACGCGTCGCAAAAACCTGCTGGCCACCTTTGGTGGGCTCGACGGCGTACGTACCGCCACGGTGGAGGACTTGTGCCGGGTGGACGGCGTCAGTCGAAAGCTCGCCGAACAGATATACAATGCTCTGCATTGACGCCAATCCGGGAACGGCCGCGAGGCCCGATTCATGCCGATCAACATACCCAATCTTCTCACCTGGGCGCGTATCGCCCTGATTCCGATCTTCGTCGGGGTGTTCTACCTGCCCGACACGCTCATCGCCCCCCATACCAAGAATCTTGTCGCGACCGTGATCTTCGTCGCGGCTGCGGTCACCGACTGGTTTGACGGCTATCTGGCGCGCTCGCTCGGACAGACATCGGCCTTTGGCGCGTTTCTTGATCCAGTTGCCGACAAGCTGATGGTTGCCGCGGCCCTGATCGTGCTGGTGCAGCTGTCCCGGGTGGACGCGATCATCGCGGTCGTCATCATCGGACGGGAGATTACGATTTCGGCACTGCGGGAGTGGATGGCCCGCGTTGGCCAGGCCGCCAGCGTTGCCGTCGCCACCATCGGCAAGCTCAAGACCACCGCGCAGATGATTGCCATTCCGATGCTGCTTTACTACGAGCGTATTCTCTTCATCGATGTGAAGCTGCTTGGTACGGTGTTGATCTACGTCGCGACCGCGCTCACCTTGTGGTCCATGGGGTATTATCTGCACCGCGCTGTTCCGCAGCTCACCGCGGCAGACCGGAACAAGTGAGCCTGGATGCCCGAGTGGGTAGTGACTCGGGAAGGCAAAAGAATGGATGCGGGGCTCGATACGAAAAACTGGTGGTTGACAGAGTCGGAATCGAAGCTATAATGGCGGTCTTTCGAGCGGGAATAGCTCAGTTGGTAGAGCGCAACCTTGCCAAGGTTGAGGTCGCGAGTTCGAGACTCGTTTCCCGCTCCAGATGCACTGCTATGGAGTTCCACTGAATTCCACAAGCGGTTGAATAAAGGGACTTCGGTCCCTTTTTTCATTCCAGCGAGTTCCACCGGAAGCCACACCTAGCCACGAGTTTTTAGTACATTTTTCAGTACATCAATCGGGGCGAGCGGCGGTTCGGTTTCCTTCGGGCGTGGTACCGCTGCAGGCAGTACATCTCTCCTCAATCCAACGAGACGGGGAGATGTACGATGCCACTCACAGACACGACCCTCCGCCAGGCCAGGCCGGCCGGCAAGGACTACACGCTCAAGGACGGGGACGGCCTGGCGCTGTTCGTCGGCGCCAACGGGGCCAAGCACTGGCACTTCCGCTTCTCCTGGGCCGGCAAACAGCCCCGCATCTCGCTGGGCGCCTATCCCGAGATCAGCCTCAAGGAAGCCCGAAAACTCCGCAACCAAGCCCGCGCGCTCGTCGCCAAGGGAATCGATCCCCGCATCCACCGCCGACAGGAGCGCGAGGCGGCGCTCGTGGCCGCGTCCAATACCTTTGAGGCGGTCTTCCAAGCCTGGCGCGCCTTCAAGTCGCTGAGCCTGAAGACCGGGCGCCAGAGCACTCTGTCGCAGATCGACCGCATCTTCGAGAAGGACCTACTGCCGACGCTGGGCCAGCAATCGGTCTTCGGCATCACCCGTAGCAACCTGCTGGAGGCCCTGCGCAAGATCGAGCGCCGTCGTGCGTTTACCACGGCGGAGAAATGCCGCACCTGGCTGAACCAGTTGTTCCGCTACGCGATGGTCGAAGTCGATCTGCAGAGCAACCCGGCCGCAGACCTCGACATCGTGGCGATGCCGAAGCCGCGCGTGAAGCACAATCCTTTCCTTCGCATCGAGCAGATGCCGGAACTCCTCGCGAAGTTGCATCGCTATGGCGGCGATCTGAACACGCAACTGGGATTGCGGTTGCTGCTGCTCACCGGTGTACGCACCGGTGAGCTACGCTCGGCAGTGCCGAAGCAGTTCGACCTCGAGCGCGGCCTCTGGATCATCCCGCCGGAGAACGTCAAGCAACTGCAGGAGCAACTGCGCAAGGAGAACAAGTGTTGCACGGAGATTCCGCCCTATGTGGTGCCACTGCCTCGACAGGCGATCGCGATCGTCCGGGAGCTGCTCCGTACCATGACGCCAGCCCAGCGCTACCTGCTCTCGCACCGCAGCAAGCCCAGGGAACGGATCAGCGAGAACACCCTCAACGCCGCGCTCAAGCGCATGGGCTACCAGAACCTGCTCACGGGGCACGGTATCCGGGCGACGATTTCCACCGCACTCAACGAGTTGGGCTACCACAAGGACTGGGTGGAGGCCCAGCTCTCCCATGCCGACACCAATCAGATTCGGGCGAGCTACAACTACGCCGAGTACGTGGAGCAGCGCCGGGCCATGATGCGGGACTGGGCGGACCGCTTGGATCAGTGGGAGATGCAAGGCCTGCAGGCCGATCCGCAAATGGCGCCCTCCATGCGGCGGAGGCGACGCAACGATCACAATCCGCTGTCGTCTGCTCCCGCCGTCGAACCCCTTCCGGTCCGCGATGGTCATGTGGAGATCGCGTCAGCCGACGTGGCGGCAGGCGAGGACGGTGAACAAGAAAGATCCCCGGTGTTCTCGCTCATCGCGCGCAGAGATCAGCGTCCTCAGCCGATCCTGACCGACATCCAGCGCGAACGGGCAATTATGCTGGCGACCTTCGAGTCGCCCCACAGCCTCCCGCTACCGGCGTTCGCCAAACTGGTGGGCAAGTCGCGTCACCAGACCAACCGGGACATCCAGGCCCGCCGTCTGCTGTCGCTCAGCATGGGCAACCGGGGGCAGCGCATTCCGGACTGGCAACTGGACCCGGTGCGCCGGGACTTCACTCGCGCCGTCCTGGCGCGCGTTGGTGACCTCGACAGCTGGATGTTGTATCGCGTCCTGTGCGAACCGCTGGACGCCCTGGGCGGCCTGTCCCCGCTGGAGGCGGTGGTCGCCGGCAATGCCAGTGAAGCCATGCAAACGGTACTTGGCGTCCTGGGTTTGCTCGGCGACACCAGGGTACGCGGTGACGGCACTTAGGTAGCTGGATTTCTAGTCCGACGTCGGTGATGACGCCCCGTCCCGATCGCCCATGCGCATCGAGCCGACGCGCATGGCGCGCCGGGCAAACCGGCACAAACTGTCGCTGGCCTCGGCTCTTGGCCGCAGCAGGTAGGTGATCAACTGCGGCGACAAGCCGGCCAGCGGGCGCATAACCACGCCGAGTGGGCGGTAGGCTACGATCTGCGCGGCCGGCGCCAGGCCGATGCCGTAGCCGGCGGCCACCAGGGTCATCATCAAGTCGGAGGATGTGACCCGCTCGGCCACGATTGGGGGTTCGGTGACGTCGTCAAGGATGCGGGCGACCTGTCGATCGATGCCCGCGCAGGCTGTTGGGTGCCACAGCACCATCGGGTAGCACAACGCCTCGGACAACGGGACGTGCGTATAGGTGAGGAGAGGTGAGCGCGCCGGCACGGCGAGCACAAGCGGTTCCTGCCAGATGGGCTCCGCAGTCAATCCGCGATTCTCGTCCCCGGACATCGCCAGGCCGACATCGTACAAGCCAGTCAGCAAGCCGTCGACCTGGCGGCCAAGGCTGGTTTCAGACAGGGAAAGCTCAATGTCCGGCGCCTCGCTGCGTTGGAGGGCCAGCAAACGAGCCAGTGGTGGCTGAGCACCGACCTCACTGATGACAAGTCGGAGCCTGGAGGCGCCGGGAGCATGCGTCGACATCGGCATCGTCCGAGTGGATGGGCATCCGAAGATTAGCATTATTGAGTTAAATTTAACGTGGTTTAAGATGTGCTGATCTTCGACGCTTCTGCGGATGCAGAAGCGTCCGATACAACGTGGCCGTCCGCTCGGTTCCACCACCTTTGAAGCTGAGCCCGCCTTGGCCTTCGGTGCTGCCGTGCGGGAGGCCAGGACCGCTCAAGGGGTGGCGCAAGAGACGCTCGCGCACCGTGCCGGCGTCGAACGATCCCACATGGGCAAGATCGAGCGCGGTGAGCATATGCCTACTCTGGCGTTGATCATCCGAATCGCGCGCGCGTTGGGGTGTAGCGCGACTGCGCTGATGGCGGAGACTGAAGCGCGGCTGGCCGGAGGGCAGCAGTCGGACAAGGACGAATAGCACGACGACACGAGGCGGAGCACTCTGACCGCTGAGTATTCCATTGCCCGAATAGTCCGAGGCGCAGCTGTGCGGCGACGCTCCAGGCGCCGTGGTGTACCGAGCCCCGTCAGACCTGATCGAACGCGATGCGTAGGTGCTCCGAACCGATGCGAACGAGCGCTCGATCGGCTTTTTGATTGCCATGTACTGCAGATATACCGTTCGGAATGGGTAGTCGCCCGCGAGCGCAACCACGATGGCGTCGAGCCCTTGGCGCGCTTGGCACCGGTGATTGTGGAGGCGGCGCTGGCCGGTCAGTTTACGCAGACAGTGACGCAGGAGATGTTGTTGGTAGCGGCGTTGCCGAAGGAGTGGAATCCGGAGTGGGGCAGTGGGGCGGGATTGGGCGTGTGAGTCGAGATTGGTGTTACAGAAGGGGAATAAGTCACACCGCTTGAAATTGCGGTCGGGTCGGATAGTCTGTTACGCTGCAATTTTCGATATAGTGACTAGAAACATCCGGCATTGTCTCGTAAGCTATGACACTGAAAGTCTATTTGGCCTCGAGGTCCTCACGTTACGCCAGAAATCTGAGTTGAACGAGGTCGAGTTGTGGAAGCTATGGAACCACTTCCTGACTTCGCAAAGTTGCGGGAGTCGGTACGAGTGGTACGAGTAGGGGCGTGAGATCCCGGCACCTGCTCTACTGCTGCTGAACATTGCCTTTGGTATGGAGGTGAGATCCCAATCCTCTCAACTTAGGCATTGATCATACAGCAGACTTGTAAGCATGGAACTTGTGAGGCTTGTTGCGCGGGGTTCGAGGTCGATGGCGTTCGGGGACGAACTTCTGGACGTTGAGTGCGATCTGGGAAAGCACTTCGGCAACGATGCGTGCGCCCAGGGTGGCGGTGACGAGTGCGCGTGGCAGGATGCGGCGCAGGACGTTGAACGCTAATGTGCGGTTAATGCGCCAAGCCGTGTCGGGTTCGAGGTGGCGCTCGGCGGCGCACCACGCAGCCAGCGCGGCGAGGTTGTCGCACACGGCCTTGGCCCCGAAGTCCTGGCGGGCTGCAAGCCAGGACAAGCCGCTGGTGTGTTCGAGGTTGAGGCGATGCTTGAGACGTTTGAACGCCTCCTCGATGCGCCAGCGCTCATGGTAGAGCTGGGCGAAGGCCTCGAGGGGAAAGCGCTCCGAGTCGCAGAGCGAAGTCATCTGTCAAGGGCAAGCGAATTGTCCCCAGCGTGGTAATTCAAATTTCCCCACCCGGTTGAGGTTGGTCGTCGAATGACCGGACGAGTCCGGACTTGAGTTTCTCCTTGAGTCGATAGGAGT